>NZ_JBMSEE010000002.1:0-771694 GCF_049446155.1 Caldimonas sp. KR1-144 | reverse complement strand
ACGGGGATGGTGATCAGGAAGATGATCAACAGCACCAGCATCACGTCGACCAGCGGCGTGGTGTTGATGGCCGAGACCACCTGGTCTTCGTCCCCGTCGGCGCTTCCGACGTTCATGGCCATGGCAAGACTCCGTTCGGTCGATCCGTCAAGCCTCGGCCCCGCGTCGCCATTCGCTCGGCGGCATGCCGTGCGCGCGCTTGAACGTCCGGCTGAAATGCGCCATGTCGCCGAAGCCCCAGGCGAAGGCGATGTCGCCGATGCTGCGATGGCCCAGGCGCGGATCGCGCAGGTCGCGGCCGCAGCCGTCCATGCGCATCTTGCGCACGAGGCCGGAGACGGGCAGCGGCTGTGCCTTGAAGAGCCGCGCCAGGTGGTCGCTCGACACGCCGACCGCATCCGCGATGCGGCCAACGGACAGGTCGGGCTCGCGCACGTGCTCGTCCAGGTAGCGCTGCACGCAGCGCAGGTAGTAGCCGTGCAGCTTCGACGGCTCACGGACCTTGGCGCCCGGCAGCTCGCGCAGCGCCGCGGCGACCACGCTGGTCATCGCTTCGGACAGGCTCAGCTTCGTCCGCGATGGCGCGCTCACGCGAGCGTCACGCAGCAGGCTCATTATCGAAGCGAGCAGCCTGCCCGCCGGCCCGTCGTTGTCGATCGCGATGAGCGTCAGGTCCTGCGCATCGCGGATGTGGGTCTCGAGTCGGTTGCAGGGAATCTGCAGCATGACCTCGTCGTGCTCGCCGGGCCCGTAGTGGATGGCATAGGGCCGGCGCTCGTCGATCAGCACCGCGACCCCGGGCGCCAGTACGGCCCGCCGGTCTTCCTGGCTGGCCCAGCCTGCGCCGGCGCGCTGCCACAACAGCAGGTAGTGCTCGACAGGCTCGGCCGTGGCGTTCGAACCCGGTTCATGGGCTTGTCTCATGGTGAGGACCTCCTATCAACTGCAAGGAGTCAAGCGGCCTTCTTGACGACGGCGGTAGGGACGCTGGCCAGCAGCACGCTGTGCAGGTCGTTGCCGAAGGCGCGCACGTCGTCCATGCAGGCCTTGTTGCGACGCACCAGCCAGTTGTAGCCAAGCACCGCGGGCACCGCGACGGCCAGGCCGATGGCGGTCATGATGAGCGCTTCGCCCACCGGACCGGCGACCTTGTCGATCGAGGCCTGGCCCGCCACGCCGATGGCGGTGAGCGCGTGGTAGATGCCCCAGACGGTGCCGAACAGGCCGACGAAGGGCGCGGTGGAGCCCACCGTGGCCAGGAACGCCAGGCCGTCTTGCAGGCGCGACTGCACGCGGTCCATCGCGCGCTGGATGCCCATCGTGACCCAGGTGTTCAGATCCACGTGCGCGAGCAGGCCGTCGTGCTTCTTGGTCGCGTCGATGCCGTTCTCGGCGATGAAGCGAAACGGGCTGGTCTTGTCCAGCGCATCGGCACCTTGGCGGATGGAGCCGGCGTTCCAGAACTTGGCCGCCGCGGCCTTGGCCTGCGCGCCGATCTTGGCCTGCTCGATGACCTTGACGATGATGATGTACCAGCTGCCCATCGACATGATCACCATGATGATGAGCACCGCCTTGGCAACCGCGTCGGAGCCCTTCCACAGCGCTTCGAGGCCGTAGGGGTTGTCGACCTTGGCGGCCGCGGGAGCGGGCGCGCTGTCGAGGTTGGGCGCGGCGGGCACCGCGGCCGGCTCGGCAGTCGCAGCAGTCGGCGCGGACCCGGAGGCGTCGGCAGACACCGACTGGCCGAACGCGGCCGGGACCAGCGACAGGACCAGCGTCACGGTCGCAATGGATTGGATGAAGCTGCGCAACAACGCCATGATGAGACTCCGTCGGGAACAAGATGCGCGTTCACGCGGCGCATCACATCAGGAATGAATGGGCCGCCGGCCGATCGGCGCGGCGGCCGACGAGAGGCTTAGAACTTGTAGCGGTACTCGACGCGGAACACGCGCGGATTGGCGGGCGTCGCAAAGCCGCCGGCAACGAACTCCTCGTTGTATTTCTTGTCGGTGGCGTTGTAGACCGAGCCCTTGAGCGACCACGTGCCCTGCTCGTCCTCGACCCCCAGGTGCAGGTTCACGAGGTTGACGCGGTCGCGAGCGCCGTTGTTCTCGGGATCCCAGTACTGCTTGCCCTTCGAGATCACATCGCCGCGGGTCATGATCGCCAGCCCTTTGCCGATCGGGAAGCGGTACTGCGCCGCCAGGTTGGCCGACACGCGCGGCACGTACGGCGCCCAGTTGCCCTCGGCCGCCGGATTCAGCGTGTAGCGGTTGATCTCGCTCTTGGTCACGCCGACGCCGGCCGACAGGTCCAGGCCACGCATCGGCGTGTACGCCACTTCGAGTTCGCCGCCGGTCAGCGTGACCTCGTCGATGTTGGTCAGCACCTGCGCGCTGATCGACGGGATGAAGAGGAAGTAGTGCTGCCCGTTGACCTTGCTGCGGAACAGCGAAGCCTCGACGCGCAGGCGGCGGTCGTACTCGCCCTTGAAGCCGACTTCGAACGACTTGGTCGTCTCCGGGCCGACCTGGTCGTAGACGCCGGGCAGGCCCGCCGCCTCCGCCACGCCGCTCTGGTTGAACAGGCCGCTGCGGAAGCCCTTGCCGGCCGTCGCGTAGACCTGCGTCTCGTCGCTGATCTTGTAGCGCAGCGAGGCGGAGGGCTGCGTACTGCTGAAGTCCTTGGACTTGTGGCAATCGGCCGAGCTGCCGGGATTCGTCCCGGTGTTGCAGGTGTCGATCGCGGGACTGGTCCGCGGGTCGACGTCCTGTGAGCGCTTGTCCTTGTCGTAGCGGATACCAATCGCGCCGACCAGCTTGGGCGTCAGGTCGTACTCAAGGTTGCCGAACACCGACGTGGCGCGGTCGCGGTTGGTGTCCGCCAGCCAGGACAGCGTCGGGTTGTTGGTCGCACCGAAGCGCGGATCGCGCTCGATGCGGACGATGCCCTGGCCATCGTCGCGACCGGTGGCCGTCGAGATGAAGCCCTTGGTGCGCAGGATCTGCATGCCGGCCATCCAGCGCAAGCCGGGCTTCTCCGGCGAGGCGAGCCGCACCTCGAGGCTGCGGGAGACGTCGTCGGAGTACTGCGACTGCGAGCCGTTGAGGAAGCCGAAGAGGTTGGGCGTCGCGGTATAGGGGTACTGCGTCCCCGACTCGAACTCCTCGACCGTGTTGTAGCTCGCGATCGCGGTGAGCGTCGCGAACGGCATCGCGTAGTCGAACTTCAGCGAGACGTCGGTGATGTCACGGTCGTTGGTGCCGATGTAGGAGTTGCAGAAGCGTTCGGAATAGCGGTTGGGATCCGGCGCAGGCCCGTTGAACGCCGTGTTGGGATCGAGCGTGCACGATCCGGCCGGCGTGTAGAGAATGTTCTGCGCGAGGAAGTTGTTCGCGCCGCCGGTGGTGTGGACGCGCATCGCACGCAGGTCCACCGTGGCGGCGTCCGTGGCGTACCAGCGCAGCAGGCCGCGCACCGTCGCGTCGCGGTACGGGTCCATCTTCTCGTCGAGGTTGACGTTGTCGAAGTAGCCCTTGCGGTCGACGAAGCTGCCACCGATGCGATAGACCAGCGTGTCGGGCACGATCGCGCCACTGACGGCACCCTTGAGGCTGTACTCGCGCCCCGTGCCGGCACCGGCCTGGAAGAAGCCCGTGGTCTCGTTGGTCGGCTGGCGCGTGTTGATCACCATCGCGCCGCCCGGCGCATTGCGGCCGTAGATCGCACCTTGCGGGCCGCGCAGCATCTGCACGTCCTGCAAGTCGCTGAGCTCCAGCGTGAACGAACGGCTGTTGGGCACCGCCACGCCGTCGACGACCATGGCCACCGGCGCCTCGCCGTTGCGCACCTGAGAAAGGCCGCGAATGGTGATGAACGAGATGCCGGCGCTTTGCGACTTGACGATCGAGGCGTTGGGCGTCAGGCCGATGAAGTCCTGGATCTGCGTGACGCCTGCGTTCTCGAGCGTCTTCGACGAGAACACCTTCACCGACGACGGCACGTCGACCACGCTCTCGGCGCGCTTGCGCGCCGTGACGACGACGGCATCGAGTTGTGCCGCCTCGTTTGACGCGGTCGGCTTCGTGGTCGCTGCAGCGGCTGCCGCCGGCTCGGACGCCGCGGGGGCGGGCGCGGCAGGCGCAGGCTCGCTGGCAGCCGGCTCGGGTGCGGGCGCGGCCTGGCCCCAGGCAGCGGCGGCCACCGACATCCAGGCCAGCGCAGTGACACAATGGCGCGCATGGTCTTTCATGTACCTGCGCTTTCCGCGATTCGGGTTCATCAAGGCCTCCATCGTTCTTCCCTGGTTCTGAGAGAAAAAAGCACACCCCTGGCGCCTGGTGCTTGAATCCAGGACCACAAACCGCCGGGGCGGTGATGCGAAGGGCGAGTCAGGCGTCAGCTCATCGCTGCCTCGACATCCGCTATGGCGCTCGGAATGAGCGGTTCCAACGTCCGGCAACCCCCTTCAGTCACCACGACGTCGTCTTCGATACGCACCCCGCCGAATCCAGCATTCCTGGCAAAGGCGGCGTAGTCGATCAGGTGCTCGAATCGCCGCTCGGCCTGCCAGGCATCGATGAGCGACGAGTTGAAGTAGATGCCGGGCTCGACGGTCAACACCATGCCCGCCCGCAAGGCCTTCGCGAGGCGCAGAAAACGCGGACCGAACAGCTCGCTGCGCCGCTCCCCGGGGCCATAGCCGACCCGGTCCTCGCCCAGCGACTCCATGTCGTGCACGTCGAGGCCCATCTGGTGGCCGAGTCCGTGAGGAAAGCACAGGGCGTAGGCGCCGCAGCCGACGATCTCGTCGACGTCGCCGCGCAGGAAGCCGAGTTCCTTCATGCCTTCGGCGATCACCCGCGCGGCCAGGTCATGCACGTCACGAAAGCGCACGCCGGGCGCGATGGCCTGCTTCGCGCGCGTTTGTGCGGCGAGCACCAGCGCATAGATGTCGCGCTGCAGGCCCACGAACCGGCCGTCGACCGGCAGCGTGCGGGTGATGTCCGACGCATAGCCGCCCGGCGAGCAGGCGCCCGAGTCGTTGACGATCAGCGCACCCGCCGGCAAGGGGCCGTGGTGCGGCACGTCGTGCAGGATGCCACCGCGCGCGGTGAAGATCGGTGCGTAGGCAGCGCAGGTTCCCGCGTGCGCGACCACCGAATCGATGGCACCGAGCACTTCGGCAGCGGCCACGCCGGGTCTGACATGCCTCATCGCGCTCGCATGCATGGCCGCGGTGATGCGCAGCGCGGATTCGATCTCGTCGATCTCGTCGGCCGTCTTGATTTCGCGCATCGCGATCACGGCCTGGATGAGCGAGGTCGAGGCGCCCGCCGCCACCTCGGGCGCGGCCAGGCCCAGCAGGGCCTGCAGTCGCAGGACCGTGTCGGCCCGATAGGGCGGCAGGTAGTGCACGACCCTGCCCTTGCGCAGGGCACGCTCGATGGCATCCGGCAGACGCTCCAGCGGTTGGCACGACGCGATGCCCTGCTGGCGAGCCTCGTCGCGGATCGGTGGGCCCAGCGGACTCCAGATGCACTCGTGCGGATGCGGGTCGTCGCCGAACAGCACGTCTTCCCCGGTGTCGAGATCGATCAGGCCGACCAGCGAGGGCCTGCGCAGGCCGAAGAAATAGAGGAAGCTGGCGTCCTGCCAGAACGGGTAGGCATTGGCGGCGTAGTTGATGCCGACATCGCTGTGGCCCACCATCAGCACCAGGCCGGCACCAGCCATGCGCGAGGCCAAGGCCTCGCGCCGCCGGCGCGTCACCAGCGGACCGGGGGAGCGCGGCGTGTCCATGGCCGGTGCGCGCTCAGATGGCAGCGCCGTAGACGGCGCGCGCGGCCTGCGGCGTGATGAGGCCGTCGCGGATGTCGCGGCGCACCGCCTGCGGATCGCGCTGCTTCGGGTCGCCGTAGCCGGCGCCGTTGCCGGTGACGATGCGGGCGACATCGCCCTCGTTCATCGAGATGTTGCTGTCGAAGGTGTGGCGCGAGCGCGTGCCGTCGCGGCGGATCAGCTCGACGTAGTTGGGCGAGCCTTCGCCGCCGCCGGCCAGGCCCCACGGCCGGACCTTGGCCCGCGAGTAGCCGCAGGTCAGCGTCGCGCCGTCGGCCCGCACGCGGTAGTCGATCACGACCCCATGGCCGCCGCGGTAGCGGCCCGCGCCGGTGGGCTCGAGATTGAGCTCCATCTTGTCGACGTAGACGCCGTAGCGCGTCTCGACCACCTCGGCCGGACAGTTGAAGGTGTCGCCATGGATCGGCGAGAACATCGCGTTGTTGCCGTCGCGGTTGTGCAAGGCGCCCCAGCCGCCCAGTTCCGGCTCGACGAGCGTGAACGCGCGGCCGGTGTCCGGATGCAGGCCGCCGATGAAGGTCACGCAGTTCGACGAATAGCAGCCGGCGCACACCAGCTCGGGGCACTGGGCCGACAGACAGCGCAGGATCAGGTCGTAGACGCGAATCAGCGTCTCGAAGTAGAAGCCTTCGGCCGCCGGCGTCGCGGCGTCGAACAGGCTGCCCGGACGCGTCAGCACCTTCAGCGGGCGGAAGGTGCCGCCGTTGGCCGGCGAGCCGCTGTCGGTGATCGACTTGAACACCATCTGCGCGGCGATCTCGGTGGCGTCTCGGCAGATGTTGCCCGGGCCTTGCATGCTGTCGGGGTTGTCGCGCAGGTCGACGGTCATCTCGTCGTCGGTGATGGTGATCGCGACGTTGAAGACCTTGCCGTCGTCCTGCTCCTCGGCGAGCCTGAAGCAGCCCTTGGGCAGCCTCTTCAGTGCGCGCAGCGACACCTGTTCGGCCCGGTCCATCGACTGCTCGACCGCCCCGAGGAAGGCATCGACGCCGTAGCGCTCGACGATCTCCTTCAGGCGCCGCTCGCCGGCTCGCGCAGCCGCGACGCCGGCCCACAGGTCGCCCTCGGAGAAGTCGGGCATGCGCGAGTTGGCCTTGATGATGTCGACCACGGGCTGGATGGTCCTGCCGCGCGAGATGAGCTTCACCGCCGGCAGGCGCAGGCCTTCCTGGTAGATCTCGGTCGCATCGATGGCCATCGAGCCGGGCACCATGCCGCCGACGTCGTTCCAGTGCGCGCTGTTGGCGGTCCAGGCGACGAGGCGCCCGCCGGCGACGACCGGCATCGCGAGGATGATGTCGTTGAGGTGGGTGACCCCGCCGTAGGCCGGATCGTTGGTGATGAAGACGTCGCCTTCCTCGATCGACCCCGGCTCGCGGTACAGGTCGACGATGCGCCGCACGGCCTTGTCGACGACGCCCACCAGCACCGGGATGCCGGCGCCGGAACTCGCCATCTCGCCGCGCGCGTTGAGGATGCCCGTGCCCATGTCGAGCACCTCGTAGATGATCGGGCTCATCGCCGTGAGGCGCATGGACTCGAACATCTCGGCGGCGATGGCTTGCAGCGAGCTCTGGATCAGCTCGGACGTGAATGCGCTGGCGCTACTGGACATGTTGCTGGCCTCCATTGAGGTGGCTGATACGCGTATTGCCATAGGCGTCGATGTGGACGCGGTTGCCCGGGAAGACGACGATGGTCGTGCCTGGGTCCTCGATCACGGCCGGCCCGTGGAAGCTCATGCCGGGAGCGAGCTTGAGGCTGTCGTAGATGTCGGCCTCGTGGATGCCCGACGCGCCGTAGTCGACCTGGCGGCGGCCCTTGCGTGCATCGCTGGCGGGTCGGTCCAACAAGGGCAGGCGGCGCGGCTCGAGCTTGCCGGCCTCGGCGAATGCGGCGAGGTGCAGCCCGACCATCTCGACCGGCGCATCGAGCCGGTAGGTGTACTTGCGCTCGTACTGGTCGTGGAAGCGCGCGACGACGGCGGCGATGTCGCGATCGAAGCGTTCGCCGGCCAGCAGCGCAACCTCTTCCGCGTGCTCCTGGTTCTGGTAGCGCAGCCGCACGCCGCACTGCAGTTTCACGCGCTCGGCCGCGATGCCGTCGGCCGCGTAGTCCTCGACGGCCTTGCCCTCGAGTTCCTCGATCAGGCGCTGGGCCTCCGCGGCCGCGCCGGGCTCCGACAAGGGCTGCACCTTGGTCAGGAACTGGTCGCGGCGCAGGTCGGACATCATCATTCCCCATGCCGAGAACACGCCGGCACCGCGCGGCACGACGACTTCCTTGACGCCCAGCTCCTGGGCCAGCGACACGGCATGCATGCCGCCACCTCCGCCAAAGGCCACCAGCACGAAGTCCCGCGGGTCGTAGCCCTTGTTGATGGACACGAGCTTGAGCGCGTTGACCATGTTGAAGTCGGCGATCTGCACGATGCCTCGCGCCACTTCCAACGGCGTGAGCTGCAGGCGGTCGGCCAGGCGGTTCATCGCGCCGTGGACGGCCGACATGTCGGCACGCATGCTGCCGCCGCAGAAGTAGTCCGGATTGATGCGCCCGAGCATCAGGTTGGCGTCGGTCGTGGTGGCGTGCTGTCCACCGCGTCCGTAGGCCGCGGGCCCCGGCATCGCGCCGGCCGACTGCGGGCCGACGCGCAGCTGCCCCGATTCGCTCACCGAGGCGATCGAGCCGCCGCCGTTGCCGATTTCCACCAGGTCGACGACCGGCACCGTGATCGGATAGCCGGCATGCGTGCGGTCGCGCTCGATGTAGTAGTCGGTCTTGATCTGGACCTGGCCGTCCTTGATCAGCGAGCACTTGGCGGTCGTGCCGCCGATGTCGAGCGCGATGACGTTGGGCTCGTCGATCAGCCGCCCGAGCGCCGCCGCGCCCCACATGCCGCTGGCGGGCCCCGACTCGACCATCGTGATCGGCGCGATGCGCGCATGGTCCAGCGTATCGACGCCGCAGTTCGACTGCATGACGTAGATCGGGCCGCCGTAGCCGTGCTCGACGAGGCGGTCGCTCAGCCGCGTCAGGTAGCGGTGCGCGATCGGCTGCACATAGGCCGACAGCACGGCGGTGTTGGTGCGCTCGTACTCGCGCCACTCGCGCGTGATCTGGTGGGAGGCGACGACCGAGACCTCCGGCCACAGCTGGCGGACGCGTTCGACGACCAGCCGCTCGTGCCTCGGATCGGCATAGGCATGCAGCAGGCTCACGGCGATGGCTTCGACGCCCTCGCGGCGGAAGTCTTCGAGGATGGCACCGAGCCCGTCGAGCTCGAGCGGCGCGAGCTCCTGCCCTCGCGCGTCGAGGCGACCGCCGATCTCGCGACGCAGGTAGCGCTCGACGAAGGGTTCCGGCTTGCGGTACTGCAGGTTGAAGAAGTCCGGGCGCGCGCCGCGGGCGATCTCGAGCGTGTCGCGAAAGCCGCGGGTGGTGATCAGCCCGGTCTTGACGCCGCGCCGCTCCGTGAGCGCGTTGATGACCACGGTCGTGCCATGCGCGAAGGCCGACATCTCGCGCACCGACACCTTGCCTTCGCGCAGGACGTCGAGAATGCCCTCCTCGAAATTCGGCGGCGTGGTGTCGGCCTTGGCGGTGCGCAGGGTCTGCGCTCCCGTGGCCTCGTCGGTCTCGAAGTAGACGAGATCGGTGAACGTGCCACCCACGTCGGTGCACACGCGGATTTGCTTCTTGCTCATGCACGGTCTCCCGAGGCTTCTTCGCGGACATGGCAGCTCGCCAGCAACGGCGCGTAGACCCAGGCGCTCAGTTGCTTCGCCCGCTCCACCCGCGGCGGCGTGTACCAGCCGCGTTCGTTGAACAGGTTCACCGACCCGACGACCCGCCGCGCAACCACGATGGGCACGTTGATGCCCGAGGCACAACCCAGATCGCGCAGCATCGTGTGGTCGTCGAAGGCGCCCGCCAGTTCGGCCTCGCCGTCGCACACCATCACGGAAAGTTCATCCAGCACGGTGCGCCGCCAGGCCTGCGTACCCAGCGGCTTGCGCCCTCCCACGGGGAAGACCGCGTCGTTCGAGCTCCACAGTCGCCGCACCGGTGCGGTGGCCTGGATGTCGATGGCCGAGATGGTCATCAGTCGGTACCCCACTTCATGCGCGTACAAGTCGGCAATGCACCGGTAGACCACCGGCCATTGCGCCTGCGACAGCCCCTCGGTGACCGTCGCCAGAAATGCGTGATCAATGGATCCGCCATCCTTCATATTCAAGAAAAACCTCCTCCCTTGCAGCGGTCGAAACCGCGCAATCCTTTTGCTCTCGTGATTCAGGTGCGGGCCGAGCCCGCGCGGGTCAGGGGACGATCTGGTCGTTGAACTCGGTCCCCCGAAGTTCACTGGCGTGGCCGTTCGATCGGGCCACTTCATGGTCGCCAAAGATGTCGAGCGTGCCGGACCAGATCACCTCGGCACGCCCGTTCGGCCCGCCGGTCGCCTCGATGCTGTGCGGAATCTTGGCGTCGAAATGAAGGCTGTCGCCGGCCGTGAGCTCGTAGCACTGCTGGGCGACCCGATAGACGATGTCGCCCGACAGGACGAACACCATCTCCTCGCCCGCGTGCGACACGGTCTCGGATCGGTAGCCGACCGGCATCATGAACTTCACGGAATGCAGCACGCTGCCGGCGAACACGGTCGACAGCCGCTCGTAGCGCACGCGGCCGTCAGGCAGCTGATAGGAGACGCGCTTGGCGCCGTAGGTGTCGGGATGCGGCTCGCTGGGCTGGACCGACAGGTCGGCGATCGTGGTCTTGAGCACCGACGCCACGCTGGCCAACGAGGAGAGCGAGGGCACCGTGAGGTTGCGCTCGATCTGCGACAGGAAGCCAATGGACAGCCCGGACGCCTGGGCGACGTCTTTGAGAGTCATCTTGAGGTCCAGCCTTCGGTGTCGAAGCCTTTCTCCCAGTCGGTCGATGGCGTTCATGCTGGGTTGGTCTTCGGTCATGTTCCGTGGGAAATGATTTTAGGAAGGCTAAAGTTTTAGACAAGCTAAAACACTGACAGGCCTCTCGGTGTTTTCACCGAGGACCTCGATTCTCCTGGGAATGAAGAGAGAACGAAGCAAGAGAGATGACGGACAGCCCGGTTGAATGCCGCTTTCGATGATGGTTGATCTAAATTTTTTACTTAGACTAAACAAGATCATCCGCATCGATGGAGGGAGACGATGAGCCACTCGGAACCAGGAACCGCCGCGATCTCGATCGGCGCGCTGTACGAACGCATGCCCGTCACGGCCAGGCACTGGCAGGCCGGCCTGGTGCTCTTCATGGCCTTCGTCATCGAGTCGTGGGAAATGATGACGCTGATCCTGTGCGGCCCCTCGGTGACCAAGGACCTCGGGATCGACTACGTGGTGCTCGGTTCGCTGCTCGGCGCGCTGTTCTTCGGCATGATCCCCGGCGCGTTTGCCTGGGCCTGGATCAGCGACCGCTTCGGCCGCCGCGCCTCGATCATGTGGAGCCTGGCGAGCTACGGCGCCGTGAGCCTTGCCAGCTCGATGGCACCGGACGCCGGCAGCCTGTGGACGCTGCGCTTCATCTGCGGCTTCGCCCTCGCCGGCGTGCTGGTCAACACCTTTCCCTACTTCGAGGAGCTGCTGCCGGCCGCCGTGCGTGGCAAGGCCGCGGTCTACCTGGCGGCCGGCTGGCCGCTCGGCCTGCTGATCTCGATCGGCGTGGTGCACGCCTTCTCGGAAGCCGGCTGGCGCTGGACCGTGCGGGCAAGCTCGCTGACCGGCCTGTGGGCGATTGCCGTGTGGCTGTGGGTGCCGGAATCGCCGTACTGGCTGCAGCAGAAGGGGCGCCTGATCCAGGCCCGAGACGTGATCCGCCGCCTGTGGGGTGCCACATGGCCCTCGCATCACGACCAGCGCCCCATCGCGCCGGCGCAGGCCGCGGCCGCCGAGGCGGGGTCCGGCCTGCTCGGGCTGTTTCGCGGCCACCAGCTGCGCGTGACCTTGCTGCAGACGGTGGTCAACTTCACGTTCTCGTGGGGCTACTGGGCCCTGACCTCGTGGATGCCCACGCTGCTCGCCAAGCGCGGCCTCGATGCGCCGCAAGGCCTGGGCTTCATGGCCTTGTCTGCACTGTTCATGTTCCCCGGCTACATCGCCGCGTCGTTCCTGACCGGGCGCTGGGGCCGCAAGCGCGTCATGGTCAGCTTCGTGGCCTGCGCCGCCATCTGCGGCTTCGGCCTGGCCGCCTCGGGCAGCATCACGACGATGATGGCGTGGAACTTCGGACTGTCGTTCTTCAGCCTCGGCGCGTGGGGCGTGTGGAACACCTGGATGGGCGAGCTCTACGGCACCGAGCTGCGGGCCATCGGATACGGTTGGGGCATCGCCGCGCAGCGTGTGGCCAACGCCATCGCGCCAGCGGCCATCGGCGCGGTGCTGGCGACGCAGGGCTATGTCACGACCGTCACCTTCATCGCGGCCTTCCTGGCCGCAACCGTCGTGGCGTCGGCCTTCATCCACGAGACCGAGGGCACGACGCTGGAATGAGCGCGGCCCCGTTCGCCTCGGCGGCCCGGCTCAGAACAGGACTGTGCTGAGCCCGTAGGCCAGTGCGGCCATCAGCGCCGATGCCGGGATCGTGAAGATCCAGGCCCACACGATATTGCCGGCCACGCCCCAGCGCACCGCGCTCATGCGCCGCGTCGAGCCGACGCCGACGATCGCGCCGGTGATCGTGTGGGTGGTCGAGACCGGAATGCCCAGGCTTGTGGCGAGGAACAGCGTCAGCGCCCCGCCGGTCTCGGCGCAAAAGCCGCCCACTGGCTTGAGCTTGGTGATCTTCTGGCCCATGGTCTTCACGATGCGCCAGCCGCCGAACATCGTGCCCAGGCCGATCGCGATGTAGCAGGTCCAGATCACCCACCACGGCGGCGAGGCATCGCTCGCGGCGGCATAGCCGCTGGCCACGAGCAGCATCCAGATGATGCCGATGGTCTTCTGCGCGTCGTTGCCGCCGTGGCCCAGGCTGTACAGCGCCGCCGAGGCGAGCTGGCCGCGCCGGAACAGGCGGTCGATCTTCAGTGGCGAAACGCCCTGGAACAGGTGCGCGACGAGCACCATCAGCAGCGAGCCGAGCACGAAGCCGAGCAGCGGCGAGACGAAGATGAAGGCCACCGTCTTGCCGATGCCCGCGCCGATCAGCGCCTGCGGTCCGCTCTTGGCTATCACCGCGCCGACGATGCCGCCGATCAGCGCATGCGAGCTCGACGACGGGATGCCGAAGTACCAGGTGATCACGTTCCACGCGATCGCTCCGCACAGCGCGCCGAACACGACGTGCGAATCGACCACGCCCGGCTCGACGATGCCCTTGCCGATGGTCTTGGCCACCGAGAGGTGGAAGATGAAGATCGCGACGAAGTTGAAGAACGCCGCGAACACCACCGCCTGCTGCGGCTTGAGCACGCCGGTGGAGACGACGGTGGCGATCGAGTTCGCCGCGTCGTGGAATCCGTTCATGAAGTCGAACGCGACCGCCAGCAGCACCAGCAGCGCGACGACCCAGAACCCGAGCTGGACCGCTTCCATCTCAGAAAGCCCTTCGCCCGGGGGTCAGGAGTTCTCGAGGACGATGCCCTCGATCAGGTTGGCGACATCCTCGCAGCGGTCGGTGATCGACTCGAGCATCTCGTAGATGGCCTTGAGCTTGATCAGCTCGCGCACGTCCTGCTCCTCGCGGAACAGCTTGCTCATCGCCGAGCGCATCACGCGGTCGGCGTCGCTTTCGAGGTGGTCGATCTCCTCGCAGGCCTTGAGCGCGGCTTCCACCGCGGTCGGCTGGCTGAGCTTGGGCAGCAGCGCCACCGCGTGCTGCACGCGCTCGCAGCAGCGCGCGCTGAGCTGGCCCAGGCTGAGCGTCTCCTCGGTCATGCGGCGCACGTCGTAGAGACTCATGGTCTCGGTCGTGTCCTGCAGCAGGTCGAGGATGTCGTCCATCGCGTTGATCAGCGAGTGGATCTGCTCGCGGTCCAGCGGCGTGATGAAGGTCTTGTGCAGCAGCCGGTTGACCTCGGCGGTGATCTTGTCGGCCTGGCGCTCGGCCGTGTCGACCGAGGCGGCCAGGCGCTCTCGCTCGGTGAGGTTGCCGTAGCTCTCGATCATCTGCAGGAAGGCACGCGAACCCTCCACGATGTGGTGGCCATGCTGGTTGAAGAGCTCGAAGAAGTTGCCTTCGCGAGGCAGCAGCTTGCCGAACAGCATGGGATCTCCAGGGTTCGCGGATCGGGGTCGGTGGCAGACGTGAAACGCCCCGGGGGTGCCCGGGGCGCAGGCCGGATTGTCACACGACTGACACGCTGCCCCGCGGGCCGGTCGCGGGCCGCCGGTCAGGCGCTGCGAAACATGAAGTAGACGGCGCCGACCATGCACAGCCCGGCCCACAGGTAGTCCCACTTCAGCGGCTCGCGCAGGTAGAACACCGCGAACGGCACGAACACCGACAGCGTGATCACCTCCTGCAGGATCTTGAGCTGGCCGACGCTGAACTGCGTGGCGCCGATGCGGTTGGCCGGCACCTGCAGCAGGTACTCGAACAGCGCAATGCCCCAGCTCAACAGCGCGGCGACCAGCCAGGTGCGGTCGGCGAGGTTCTTGAGGTGGCCGTACCACGCGAAGGTCATGAAGACGTTGCTGGCGACGAGCAGGCCCACGGTCTGCAGCGGTACGGGAAGCGAGGTGGCGGTCATGGTTGGCGCGATGTCGGCCGCTCAGCCGGGACAGGCGACGCGGCGGTAGGGGAAGTCGATGGCGCGCGGCTGGCCGCCGAGCACGCCTTCGATGCGCGCATCGAGCCGGCCATCGGCGCCGCGGCGGTAGATCACGCGCTGCGGAAAGTCGTGCTCGCGGTTCTCGAACACGACCGCGCCGTCGGCGATCTCGATGGCGCGAAAGCTCGCCTCGGGCTGGCGCGCCGGCCTGGCGGTGAAGACCAGCCCGCCGCCCTCCTCGCGGATCAGCATGTGCTCGAAATCGACCAGCACGCCGGCACTGACAGTGCGGCTCGAACCCAGCAGCGCGCCGCCCGAAGGCGCCATCCATTGCTCGTCGACGATGCGCGGGCCGCGCTCGGTGCGGCGCTCGAGCTGCCAGCATCCGGCCAGCCAGCCGAGCTGTTGCACGCGCCCGGGCGCGTCGGCGGCCGCGGCCACGCCGGTGGCGGCCGAGATCGCGCAGGCGAGTGCGGCAGTGCATGCAATGCTTTGCGCCACCGCGGTCTCCCGATGTCTCGTCAGGGCCAGGGAACGACCGGCATCTCGCAGCGCTCGATGTGCTGATCGGCCACGCGATCGAGGTAGGACGCGAGCGGGCCCAGCCCCGGCGCCTCGAGCGCCGGTGCGAGTTCCAGCAGCGGTCGCAGCACGAAGGCACGCTCGTGCAGGCGCGGATGCGGCAGCGTCAGCGCGTGCGTGTGCAGCTGCCGCTCGCCATGCAGCAGCAAGTCGAGGTCGAGCGTGCGCGGCGCATTGCGGTAGGGACGCTCGCGGCCGTGGCGTGCCTCGATGTCGAGCAGCGATTGCAGCAAGTCCTCGGGTTCCAGCTCGGTGTCGAGCGCGGCCACCGCATTGAGGTAGTCGGGGCCGCTCGAATCGATCGGCGCCGTGCGGTAGAGCGAGGACACGGCGGCCACCCGCGTGGCCGGCAGCGCCGCCAGCGCGCGCAGCGCCGCGGCCAGCGCGCCGCGCGCATCGCCGAGGTTGGCGCCGAGACCGATGTAGGCGCGCTGCATGCCGGCCCGCGTGGTTCAGTCGCCCTGCGGCGCCGTGGCAGCGCCGGTCCCCGCCGGCTTGCGGCGACGACGGCGGCGCTTCTTGGCCGGCGCCGAGGTTTCGTCGACGGACGGCGCGTCGCCTTCCTCGTTCGACGCGGCGGCCTCGTCTCGCACGCGCTCGACGCGGTGCACGCGGCCGCCCGCGGGCTTGCGGCCTTCGGACTTGCGGGCCTCGTCGATCATCGCGCGACGCTCGGCTTCGTCTTCCGTCGAGGAGAACGACTCCCACCAGCGCGCGAGCGACTCGTCGACCTCGCCCACGGCGGCGCGCAGGCGCAGGAAATCGAAGCCGGCGCGAAAGCGCGGCTGCTCGACCAGCGAGAACGGGGCATTGCCGACGCGGCGCTCGAAGCGCGGCTGCATCGACCAGATCTCGCGCATGTCCGCACCGAGCTTGCCGCGCCCGGAGATGTCGCCGACGCGCGCGTCGAACACCGCGTCGATCGCGTCCTGCAGCGCCGGGAACGGCGCATCGCCGCGCGCCTTGTTCTTCTGCCAGCGCTGCAGCACCTCGTGCCACAGCAGGCAGGCGAGCAGGAAGCTGGGCGCGACCGGCTTGTCCTCGCCGACGCGGCGATCGGTGTCTTCGAGCGCGAGCTGCACGAAGCGATCGCGCTCGGGCTGCTTGCCCTCGGCCTCGACCACCGCGTCAAGGATCGGGAAGATGCCGCGATGACCCTGCCCGCCGCCGACCAGGCCGTGCGTGCGCAGCTCGGCCAGCGATCGCACCGCGTGGCCGGTCTGCAAGAGCTTGATCATCTCGTCGAACATGCGCGAGGCCGGCACGTTGCGCAGCAGCTGCGCGCCCTCGCGCAGCGGCGCCAGGGTCTTGGGCTCGATCGTGAAGCCGAGCTTGGCCGCGAAGCGCACCGCGCGCAGCACGCGCACGGGATCCTCGCGGTAGCGCGTGGCGGCGTCGCCGATCATGCGCAGCACGCGCTTCTTGGCATCGGCCAGGCCGTGGAAGTAGTCGACCACGACCTCGGCCAGCGGGTCGTAGTACATCGCGTTGACGGTGAAGTCGCGCCGCGCGGCGTCGTCGTCCTGCGAACCCCAGACGTTGTCGCGCAGCACGCGCCCGCTGGCATCGACGACGTGGCTCTTGCCGGCGAGTTCGCTCTTGCTGGTCTTCTCGTTGCCCTCGACCTGCTCGGCGGCGCTGGCGTCGACCAGGGCGCGGAAGGTCGAGACCTCGATCACCTCGTGCTCGCGCCCGCGGCCGAACACCACATGGACGATGCGAAAGCGCCGGCCGATGATGAAGGCGCGGCGGAACTGCTGCTTGACCTGCTCGGGCGTTGCGTCGGTTGCGACGTCGAAATCCTTGGGGCGCAGGCCCAGCAGCAGGTCGCGCACCGCGCCGCCGACGATGTAGGCCTGGAAGCCGGCGTCCTTGAGCGTCTTGACGACCTTGATCGCGCGCTCGTCGACCAGGCCGAGGTCGATGCCGTGCTGCTCGCGCGCGATCTCCACGCGCTTGGCCTTGACGCCCTTGCCGCCCGCGGCGGCCGAGGCCGGGCCCTTGCCGAGCAGCTTGTCGATGAGTTTCTTGATCATGAGCTCAGGTTCAGAAGACGCCAGCCGCGCTCGCGCGCCACCGCTTCGAGCGCGGGCGTCGGATTGGTGGCCACCGCGTCGGTGGCCATCTCGAGCAGCGGCAGGTCGTTGGGAGAGTCGCTGTAGACGCTGATGCGGTTGAAATCGGCCGTCGACAGGCCGTCGGCCGCGAGCCATTCGCGCACGCGCTCGACCTTGCCCTCGCGGTACGAGGGCACGCCGCGGATGCGGCCGGTCACGCGGCCGGCGCCATCGCGCTCGAGCTCGATGGCGATGAGGCTCGCCACGTCGAACGCGCGCGCGATCGGTGCGGTGACGAACTCGTTGGTCGCGGTGACGATCGCGACGCGGTCGCCGCGCGCACGGTGCTCCTCGACCAGCGCGCGCGCCGCGCGCGGGATGGCCGGCTCGATCACCTCGCGCATGAAGCGCGCCTGCGCCTGCGCGAGCTCGGCCTGGGAGCGATCGCGCCAAGGCCGCGTCGCGAAGTCGATGTAGGCGTCGAGGTCGAGCCGGCCCGCCTGGTACTGCGCGTAGAACGCGTCGTTGGTGGCGCGGTGGGCGTGTGCGTCGGCCCAGCCGATCGTGATCATGAACTCGCCCCACTCGTGGTCGGAGTCCAGCGTGATCAGCGTGTGGTCGAGGTCGAACAGGCAGAGGTCCATGGCTTCAGTCGGCGGGCGCCTCGCTGCCGAGCATCTCGCGCAGCAGCGGCACGGTCACGGCACGCTGGCGCTCGAGCGCGTAGACGTCGAGGCGGTCGAGCAGGCCCATCAGCGAGCCGAGGTCGCGCGCGTGGCGCAGCATGACCCAGCGCATCAGCTCGTCGGAGAGAAAGATGCCGCGCCGGTCGGCCTCGCGGCGCAGCGCGGCGCGCACCTCGGCCTCGGTCGGCGGCTGCAGCTGGAACACCAGGCCGAAGCCCAGGCGGGTGCGCAAGTCCTCGCGCAGCGGCAGGTCGACCGGCGGCAGGCGGCCCGCGGCCACCAGCGGCACCTGCGCGCCCTGCGCCTCGACGAACAGCGCAAAGGCGGCGTGCTGCTGCGCGGCGTCGAGCGACTCGCAATCGTCGATCAGCACCGCGCGCCAGGTTTCGTCCCAGGCCCAGGGTGCGGACGAGCGCACGCCGAAGGCGCCGATCGACGCGCCCTCGCCGTCGCGCAGCTCGCGCGCCAGGGCCTGCAGCAGATGGGTCTTGCCGGTGCCGGTCTCGCCCCACAGGTACAGCGGCGTCGCGGGCAGCGGCCGACGGCGCAGCGCCGCCAGCGCCGCGGCATTGGTTCCGGGCACGAAGTTGTCGAACCCCGGCGCGGGGCCCGGCGCGATCGCGAGCGGAAGCTGGCGCATGGCGGTCATGCGCCCACGCGCGGGCGCTGCGCGCACAGGCGCGGCGACGTCGCGATCACATGAACGAGCGGGCGAGGCACGGGGTGCAGGAACTCGAGGTAGGCGGCGGGCGCGGCGCCCGGCACCGGGCCCGACCGCAGGCTGCGGCGACACGGCGCGCATTGCGCGGGCCGCAAAGGCGCGACGATTCTATCGGGGCCGGGCCCCGGTGCGGCCGTGCCGTGACGGCGGTCAGTGGAGGTGGCGCGGGCCGGCCGCGCGCAGTTCGGCCACGCGCTCGGCGATCTCGTCGCGATCCTCAGCGGCCGGCGACTGGCTCAGGTAGGCCTCGAGGTCGGCCGCCGCGCCGGCCGCGTCGCCCAGCTCGGCACGCGCCAGGCCGAGGTCGCGGCGCTCGGTCGCGTCGGCGGGCAGCAGCACGACCAGGCGCTGCAGCACCGGCACCAGCCGAGGCCAATCCTCCTGGCTGCGGTAGAGCTCCTTCAGGTTGCGCAGCATGCGCGCGATCACCTCGCGCGGCGGCGCGGCCTGCAGGAACAGGCCCAGCGGGATGTCGAACTCGCCCAGCAGCCCCTGACGGCGCTTGTAGGGCGCGAGCCGCTCGTCGAGCTGCTCGCGCGACAGGGACTTGCCGGTGAACGGGTCGATCACCACTTCGCCCTGCGGCATCTTGAGCTTGACGAGGAAGTGGCCGGGAAACGAGACGCCGCGCGCGGCCAGGCCGATCTGTTGCGCGATCTCGAGGTAGATCACCGCCAGCGAGATCGGGATGCCCAGGCGCGTGCGCAACACCTCGTGCAGGTAGCTGTTGCCCGGGGCGTAGTAGTCATTCACGTTGCCCGCGAAGCCCAGCTCCCGATAGAAATAGCGGTTGAGCAGGCGCAGCTTCTGCACCGCACCGGCGTCGGCCGGCAGGCGCTCGCGCACGCGCTGCGCGAGGCTGTCGATGTCCGACAGCACGGCCTGCACGTCGAGCCGCGGCTCCTCGTCCTGCGCGATCGCGACCGCAGCCTCGGTGAGCGCGAAATGGGCGTCGTCGGCCACGAGCGACGCGAAGTACTCCAGCGGCGTCAGGGGAGCGTAGGTGGGCATCTCGGACACAGTGTAGGCCGTGCCTGCGCCGCGTCGGCACCGGCATTGCCCGCGTACGGATCAGCCGCGACGGATGAACGATTTCAGCCGCAGCCCGCACGCCAGCAGCGTGCCGAAATACAGCAGCGCCGCGCCGCCGAGCACGGCCGCCAGCAAGCCGGCTCGCAGCAGCTCCTGGCGGCCGAGCGCCACCCAGTCGAAGCGCCAGGTGGCCGCGGCCAGCAAGGCGCCCATCAGCGCGGTGGCCAACACCACGCGCGCGAGGAAGGCGCCCCAACCAGGCGCCGGCAGCCAGCTGCCGCGCCGGCGCAGCCCGACCATCAGCCAGGCCGCATTGACCAGGGCCCCGCAGCCGATCGACAGCGCCAGGCCCGCGTGGCCCAGCCACGGCACGAAGGCCAGGTTCAGCAGCTGGGTCAGCACCAGCACGACGATCGCCACGCGCACCGGCGTGCGGATGTCCTGCTTGGCGTAGAAACCGGGCGTGAGCACCTTCAGCCCCACCAGGCCCAGCAGGCCGACGCCGTAGCCGCGCAGCGCAGTCACGGTCTGTGCGACGTCGTTGGCGACGAAGGCGCCGCGCTGGTAGAGCACCGCCACCAGCCCCTGCGGGAACACCAGCAGCGCGACCGCGCATGGCAGCGCGAGCAGCACGACCAGGCGCAGGCCCCAGTCGAGCATCGCGGAGAACTGCACCGCGTCGTCGCGCGCCTGGGCGGCCGACAGCTGCGGCAGCAGCACGACGCCGAGCGCAACGCCCAGCAGGGCAGTCGGGAACTCCATCAGCCGGTCGGCATAGCTCAGCCACGACACCGCGCCCGGGCCGACCTGGGTTGCGATCTGGGTGTTGATCAGCAGCGAGATCTGCGCCACCGAGACGCCCAGCAGCGCCGGCGCCATCTGGCGCAGCACGCGGTGCACGCCGGGGTGCCGCCAGGCCGTCGCGATCGCGGCCGGCGCGACGCCGATGCGCGGCAGCATGCCGATGCGCGCCAGCGCCGGCAGCTGCCAGGCGAACTGCAGCACGCCCCCGAGCATCACCCCCGCTGCCAGCGCGTAGACCGGCTCGATCCCATGGCGCTCGAACACCGGCGACAGCCACCAGGCCGCGGCGATGAAGCTCAGGTTCAGCAGCACCGGCGTCGCGGCCGGCACGGCGAAGCGCTTCCAGGTGTTCAGCACCCCGGCAGCCAGTGCGACCAGGGACATGAAGCCGATGTACGGAAACATCAGCCGCGTCATCACGACCGCCAGGTCGAAGCCGCCGCTGGCCTTGAGGCCCTGGGCGATCAACCACACGAGCAGCGGCGCGCCGACCACGCCGACGATGCATGTCGCCAGCAGCGCCCAGCACAGCACCGTGGCGACTGCGTCGACCAGGCTGCGCGTGGCTTCGTCGCCCTGGCGGGTGCGCGTTTCGGCGAGGATCGGCACGAAAGCCTGCGAGAACGCGCCCTCGGCGAACAGCCTGCGCAGCAGGTTTGGCAGGCGAAACGCGACGTTGAACGCGTCGGTCACGACGCTGGCGCCGAAGGTGGCCGCGACGACCTGCTCGCGCACCAGACCGGTGATGCGCGAGGCAAGCGTCAGCAAGGAGACGGTGGAGGCAGCGCGCAGCAGGTTCATCGGGGGCCGGAGCCTGGCAAAGCGGCGGATTATAGGAAGCGGCTACTAACGTCTTGCCGCCCGGCCTGGCTTGCTGTAGGCGAGCGTGGTACACTCGCGGGCTTTCCACCCGGACACCTTTCATCTCAACATGGCCACCTCCGCCAAAGCCAAGAAGAAGTCGCCCCGCATCAAGTCGGGTCGCAAGCGCGCTCGCCAGGACGTCGCGCTCAACGCCGCCAACTCCTCGCTGCGCTCGAAGTTCCGCACCGCCGTCAAGGCCGTGCTGAAGGCCGTCACCGGCGGTGACAAGGCCCAGGCCACCGAAACCTTCAAGGGCGCCCAGAAGGTGATCGACTCGATCGCCGACAAGGGCATCTTCCACAAGAACAAGGCCGCTCGCTACAAGAGCCGCCTGTCGGCCAAGATCAAGGCGCTGGCGGCCTGAAGCCGCTGTCCGGGTGATGAGAAAAGGGCTCGCAGTGCGAGCCCTTTTCGCTTTTTGAGGGCCCGCTCGCGCGGGCCCTTTGGCTTTTAGCTGCCGACACGGCCGCCGTCGTTCTTGGTGATGGCCAGCGTGGCCGAACGCGGACGCGCCGTCGCACCGCCCGCGCCGTAGCCGGCGTTGCCCGGCCAATGGCTGGTGTAGCTGCTCGGGTTGGCCACGTTCGCCGAGGTGATCGACTCGCCGGGGTGCTGGATGTTGACGAACAGCGTCTTGCCGTCGGGCGTTTCGGCGCAGCCGGTGAGTTCGCAGTCCTTCGGGCCCACGAGGAAGCGCTTGAGCGTGTCGGCCGCCGGCTTCTTGCCGACGCGGGTGGTGATCGCCAGGGTGCTGGCATCGGCCTTCGTGTAGCTGAGCGTCACCTCGGTGCCGTCGCCCACCTGGCCCGGCACGCCGGCGAGCATCATGCAGTTCGTGACGTCGGTGTAGGCGCCGTCGTCGGTCTGGATCCAGCACAGGCCGGTGTTCTTGCTGAACCACAGGCCGTCGGGGCTGGAGAAGTCCTGGTCGGCCGTCAGCGACGAGAGGTTGATCTTCGTCGCATCGGCGTCCGACTGGGCGCCGAACAGATAGACGTCCCACGTGAAGCCCGTGGCCGCGGCCTCGCCGCCGGTCTCGGCGATGCGGATGATGTGGCCGTTGATGTTGCCGGCCGAGCCCTCGGCGCCGCCCGCATAGCTGTCCTTGTAGGAGCGCGGATTGGCCGCATCGACGGCCATCTGCGAGCCGCTGCTGGGCTCGACCTTGCGGTTGCTGTTGTTGGTGAGCGTGTAGTAGATCTCGCCGGTGGTCGGATGCACGGCGCACCACTCGGGACGGTCCATCTTGGTCGCGCCCACCGCGTCGGCCGCGAGGCGGGCGTTCACCAGCACATCGGCCTGGTCGGCGAAGGCGTAGTTCGCGTAGCCGGCGATCGCCGCATTGGCGATGTTCAACTCGATCCACTGGCCCGTGCCGTCGGCGGCGAACTTGGCGACGTACAGCTTGCCGGCGTCGAGGTACTTGTCGCCCGTGGCGACGCGGTCGGTGGCCTGCGCATCGGCGGCATCCCAGTTGGCCGTCGAGACGAACTTGTAGATGTACTCGCCGCGCGAGTCGTCGCCCATGTAGACGGCCAGGGGCTTGCCGGCCGCGAGCTTGGAGAACGACGCGCTCTCGTGCGCAAAGCGGCCGAGCGCCGTGCGCTTCTTGATCGCCTTGGTCTTGTCGTAGGGATCGATCTCGACGATGTAGCCGAAAGTGTTCAGCTCGTTGCGGTAGTCGTCGCTGCCGTCGGTCGACGCGCCGCTCTTGCTGATGTTCCAGCGCGCGTACTGGTCGGCGGCGCCACCGGTTTCCCAGCCGTGGCGGCTGGCCGCGCCCTGGCTGCGGCCGTAGCGCTGCAGCGAGACCACGCTGCGGTCGCCGCGCGCCGCATCGTCGGCCGCGCCGCGGGTGAAGTAGCCCGCCCAGTTCTCCTCGCCGGTGAGGTAGGTGCCCCAGGGCGTGATGCCGGTGCCGCAGTTGTTGAGCGTGCCGCGCGCCTGCGTGCCGGCGGTCGAGTACTTGGTCTTCATCAGCGCATTGCCGCGCGCCGGGCCGGACAACTCCACCGGCGTCAGCGGCGTGACGCGGCGGTTGAAGTTCGAGCCCTGGACATAGGCCCACTGGCCCGAAGCCTTGGTCACCTCGACGACCGACACGCCGTGCAGCGGCACCTCGCGGTCGACCTCAGCGGCCGGGCGCGGCAGCGTGTTGGTGCCGCCATTGGCGTGCACGAAGGCCGACGCGAGTTCCCCGTTGCCCTGGCTGGTGGCCTCGTGGTTCATCACCAGCAGCCCGCGGGTCGAGCTCTCGTCGTCGCGCTGGCCGGCGGCCGACAGGCCGAAGTACTCCATGCCGTCGTGGTGGTCGCCGGCGCGGTTGTCGAAATCGGCATCGGTGCCGTCGTTCTTGAAGGCGGTGGCGCCGGCCAGGATCGGGTCGCCGAGCGCGTAGATGATCGACGCGGTGTAGCCGGTCGGCACCGAGACGACGTCGGCGACGCTCTTGGCCACGGCCGTGAAGGCCAGCGTGGTCAGCGGCGCGGGCGCTTCGCTGCCGTCGTCGTCATCGTCGTCGCTGCCGCCGCAGGCCGTCATGCCCAGGCCGCCGAGCAGCGCGGTCGCCGCGGTGCCGACGCCGCCGCGCAGGATCGAGCGGCGGCTCAGGCGCGCGTCGAGCACCTCCATGAAGCTGGGGTTGGCCGAGCGGTTGCTGTCCTCTTCTTCGCTGCGAAACAGGTCGAGCGCGCGCTTGGGAAGGTCGACGAGGCGGTTCATGGTGTCCTTGCTGCTTTGAAGTGGCGGGGACGCGGGCCAGCAGCCCGCGAAGCCCGCGCACGTTAGGCAGCGCGGATGAACCGGCCGTGAAAGCAGCGTGACAGGCGCGTGACAGCCCGCGCACGCAGGCTCAGTCGATGGGCGTCAGCTTGGCCACGCCCAGCGCCAGCCACTTCATGCCATGACGGCCGAAGTTGATCTGCGCGCGCGCCTCGGGCCCGCTGCCTTCGAGCGTGACGATCACGCCCTCGCCGAACTTGGTGTGGAACACGCTCTTGCCCACGCGCAGGCTCTGGCCCGACGACGACGTCGCCTCGCGGGTCTTGGGCGCCGCGCCGTGCCAAGACGGCGGCGCGTCGACGCGACCGGCGCCGACCACCGAGCCCAGCCCGCTGCCGCGCTGCCAGGCCTGCTGGTAATCGCGCGCAAAGCCCGAGCCGAAGGCCTGCGCCTTGGGCGTGAGCCACTTGAGCGTGTGCTCGGGCAGCTCGTCGAAGAAGCGGCTCTTGAGGTTGTAGCGGGTCTGGCCGTGCAGCAGGCGCGTCTGGCTGAAGCTCAGGTACAGGCGCTTGCGCGCGCGCGTGATCGCCACGTACATCAGCCGGCGCTCTTCTTCCAGCCCATCGGTATCCGACAGCGCGCGCTCGTTCGGGAACAGGCCTTCCTCGAGGCCGGTGATGAAGACCTGGTCGAACTCGAGTCCCTTGGCCGCGTGCACCGTCATCAGCTGCACGGCGTCCTGCCCCGCCTGGGCCTGGTTGTCGCCGGCTTCCAGCGCCGCGTGCGTCAGAAAGGCCGCCAGGGGCGAGACGATCTCGCCGGTCTCGGCGTCCGGCGCGAGCTCGACCGCGGCTGGCGCCGGCGGCGATCCGGGCGCGATGTCGCCGGGCGCGAACCGCGGCTCGGTGGCTTCGCCGCCCAGTTCGTCGACCGGCAGCGCGACCGCGTCGCGCCCGAACCCTTCCTGCGTGACGAAGGCCTCGGCGGCGTTGACGAGTTCGTCGAGGTTCTCGAGCCGCTCGGCGCCCTCCTTCTCGGCGCGGTAGAACTCGCGCAGGCCCGAGGCCTCGAGCATGTGGTCGATGATCTCGCGCAGCGTGAGCCCGCGCGTGGCCTCGCGCATCGCCTCGACGAGCGCGACGAAGCCCTGCATGCGCGTGCCGCCCGCGCCGGTGACCGACGCGGTGCTCTGCCACAGGCTGCGCCCGCTCGCGCGCGCGGCATCCTGCAGCTGCTCGACGGTGCGCGCGCCGATGCCGCGCGCAGGGAAGTTCACCACGCGCAGGAAGCTGGTGTCGTCGTTCGGGTTCTCGATCAGGCGCAGGTAGGCCAGCGCATGCTTGATCTCGGCGCGCTCGAAGAAGCGCAGGCCGCCGTAGACGCGGTAGGGGATGCCGGCATTGAACAGCGCGCTTTCGATCACGCGGCTCTGCGCGTTGCTGCGATAGAGCACGGCGATCTCGCTGCGCGCCGAGCCTTCGCGGTGCAGCTGTCGCACCTCGTCGAGCAGCCACTGGGCCTCGCCGAAATCGCTGGTGGCCTCGAACACGCGCACCGGCTCGCCCGGGCCGGCGTCGGTGCGCAAGTCCTTGCCGAGCCGGCGCGTGTTCTGGCTGATGAGCTGGTTGGCCGCGTCGAGGATGTTGCCGAACGAACGATAGTTGCGCTCGAGCTTGATCACCTGCGGCACGCGGAACTCGCGCTCGAAGTCGGCCATGTTGCCGACCTGGGCACCGCGAAACGCGTAGATGCTCTGGTCGTCGTCACCGACCGCGAACACCGAGTTGCCGCCGGGCGCGCCGGCCGGCGCGGCGAACATCTTCAGCCACGCGTATTGCAGCCGGTTGGTGTCCTGGAACTCGTCGACAAGGATGTGCCGAAAGCGCCGCTGGTAGTGCGCGCGCAGGTCGGCATGGTCGCGCAGCAGCTCGTAGACGCGCAGCATCAGCTCGGCGAAGTCGACCACGCCTTCGCGCTGGCACTGGTCTTCGTAGGCCTGGTAGATCTGCTGCAGCGTGCGCGTCTGCTCGTCGCGCACGGCGATGTCCTTGGGCCGCAGCCCCTCCTCCTTGCTGCCGGCGATGAACCACGCGGCCTGCTTGGGCACGAAGCGCTCCTCGTCGAGGTTCATCGCCTTGATGACGCGCTTGACCGCCGAGACGCTGTCTTGCGCGTCGAGGATCTGGAAGCCCTGCGGCAGCGCGGCCAGTTTCCAGTGCGCGCGCAGGAAGCGGTTGCACAGGCCGTGGAAGGTGCCGATCCACATGCCGCGCACGTTGACCGGCAGCATCGTGGAAAGCCGCGTAAGCATCTCCTTCGCGGCCTTGTTCGTGAAGGTCACGGCCAGCACGCCGGCCGGCGAGACCTGGCCGGTCTGGATCAGCCACGCGATGCGCGTGGTCAGCACGCGCGTCTTGCCCGATCCCGCGCCGGCGAGGATCAGCGCATGGCCCGGCGGCAGCGTGACGGCCGCGAGCTGCTCGGGGTTCAGGTTCTGGAGCAATCGGGCGTTGCCGTCGCTCGAGGGCGCCGCGGTCTCGTCGTCGAAGGGGAGCTGCATCGCAGCATTTTAAGAAGCCCCCTCTTCAAGGCCCTTCGGCCCTGCGGCGGGCACGGCGGGACTATCCTTTGGCCATGCCCGACGCGCTGCTCATCGGAATCTCCGCGCGCATCTACCACCCCGGCGAACCGGTGGCCGACACCAGCGGCATCTTCACGAAGACGCTGCACTACCTTGAACAGTCGGTCGCGCACTGGGTGCTGCGCCGCGGCGTGCTGCCGATGATGATCCCGGCGATCGAGAGCGAAGGCCTGATCCGCCCCGGCGAGGTGCGCCTGACCGATTACGCGCGCCACCTCGACGCGCTGGTGCTGCAAGGCGGCAACGACGTCGCACCGCAGACCTACGGCGAGGAGCCGCTGCACCCCGACTGGTCCGGCGATCGCGTGCGGGACCGTTACGAGATCGGCCTGTTCCGCGCCTTCGTCGCGGCGGGCAAGCCGGTGCTGGGCATCTGCCGGGGCTGCCAGCTGATCAACGTCGCGCTCGGCGGCACGCTCTACCAGGACATCGCGACCCAGGTGCCCGAGGCGATCGCGCATCGCGACCTGGTGCGCTACGACCAGCAGTTCCATCCGGTCAACCTGGTGCCGGACAGCCGCCTCGCGCAGCTCTATGACGGCACGACGCGGGCCGAGATCAACTCGATCCACCACCAGGCAATCAAGACGCTCGGCAAGGACCTCGCGATCGAGGCACTGGGCGTGCCCGACGGCATCGTCGAGGCGGTGCGCTGGCGCGGCCCGAGCTACGTGTTCGGCATGCAATGGCACCCCGAGTTCATGGCCCAGCGCCAATTCCACCCCGGCCAGCTCGACGGCGAGCCGATCCTGCAGGACTTCCTCGATGCCGCGCGCGAGCGCAAACATCGAACTTCAAACAACTGAGCCGCACCCGATGCACCGACGCCTGATTGCCACCGCGCTGTCGCTGACCGCCGCCATGCCGGCCTGGTCGTTCTGTCCGCCGCCCGCGCCGACGATGGTGCTCGAGCGCTTCGTGCCGGCCGACTGCGAGCGCTGCTGGACCGCGGCACCGCCGAGCCCCGGCTCGACCCTGTCGCCGCGCGAACGCGTCTTCGCGATGGACTGGATCGTCCCCAGCGCCGCCGGCGACGCCGCGCCGCTGGCCGCGGCCGCCGTGGCGGAGGCGCGCGAACGCGTCGCCGGGGCCGGCGCACTGCCGCCGGACGAGGCGCTGAGCGTCGCGCGTCCGCTGCCGCGGCGCAGCAGCGCCTTGCGGCTCGAGGTCTCCGACGGCCCGGTGGTCAACGGCTACGTCGCGCTGCGCCTCGTCGCGCGCACCAGCGGCGGGGCGCTTCCGAACGGCATCGCCGGCTACATGGCGCTGGTCGAGCGCGTGCCGGCCGGCGAGGAAGGCAGCCCGGTCGACCGCCAGCTCGTGCGCGCGCAGGTCGGACCGCTGTCGCTCGACGGCTTGCGTGTCGGCGCGCCGGTCGAGCACTTCCGCGCGATCCGCCTGCCCGAGACCGCCAAGCCCGAGCGGCTGGCCGCCGTGGGCTGGGTCGAACGCGGCGAGCAGCGCGTGATCGCGATCTCCGCAAGCCCGTCGGTGGCTTGTCCGGCGGTGCCTTGAGCGCCGACATGCCGGCGTAGAATCAGCCACCGGGCCCAAATTTTGGCGCCCGGTTTTTCGTTTCCGGCCCCCGCATGACATGCGGGTCCACGCCGGACGACCGGGCATACGTCAAGTCAAGCGCTCGCAGCCCTTGCGCGGCACTGCGTTCAACGCCGAGCACCCCTGCACGAGCCGCCCCGCACGCTGCCGCGGCGGCTCGCATTGACGAGACCGCTCATGGAAATCTTCGACTACGACAACATCCTGCTGTTGCCACGCAAGTGCCGCGTCGACAGCCGCAGCGAGTGCGACACCTCGGTCGAGTTCGGCGGTCGGCGCTTCAAGCTGCCGGTGGTGCCGGCCAACATGAAGACCGTGCTCGACGAGCCGATCGCGCAGATGCTGGCCGAGACCGGCCACTTCTACGTGATGCACCGCTTCGACCTCGACAACCTGGCCTTTGCCAAGCGCATGCGCGAGCGAGGGCTGTTCGTCTCGATCAGCTCGGGCGTCAAGGCCGCCGACACCGTGGTGATCGACCGCCTCGCGGCCGAGGGCGTGGGTGCCGACTACATCACCATCGACATCGCGCACGGCCACGCCGAGAGCGTGCGCCGCATGATCGAGCACATCAAGCGCAAGCTGCCGCAGGCCTTCGTGATCGCCGGCAACGTCGGCACGCCGGAGGCGGTGATCGATCTCGAGAACTGGGGCGCCGACGCAACCAAGGTCGGCATCGGCCCCGGCAAGGTCTGCATCACGCGCCTGAAGACCGGCTTCGGCACCGGCGGCTGGCAGCTCTCGGCGCTGAAGTGGTGCGCTCGCGTGGCCACCAAGCCCATCATTGCCGACGGCGGCATCCGCCATCACGGCGACATCGCCAAGAGCGTTCGCTTCGGCGCCGCGATGGTGATGGTCGGCTCGCTGTTCGCCGGCCACGAGGAGTCGCCGGGGCAGACGGTCGAGGTCGACGGCAAGCTCTACAAGGAGTACTACGGCAGCGCCTCGGACTTCAACAAGGGCGAGTACAAGCACGTCGAGGGCAAGCGCATCCTCGAGCCGGTCAAGGGCACGCTGCCCGAGACGCTGCGCGAGATGCGCGAGGATCTGCAGAGCTCGATCAGCTATGCCGGCGGCACGCAGCTGGCCGACCTGAAGAAGGTGAACTACGTGATCCTTGGCGGCGAGAACGCCGGCGAGCACCTGTTCATGTAGCCAGGGCTCGCGCGCTGCGTCGCGTCGGCGTGCAAATCTCACGCGCCGGCGCTACCCCTGGAGCCGGTGGAACTAGGGTTAGCACTTAGCATCGCGGGTCGTTTTCCACGAGTCCGTTCAAGTGAAGTTCCTGAGCTCCTCGTTGCGCGCGGTGCCACCCGCCCTCGCGCTGCTGGCCGGCGTGACCCTCGCCGCTCCGTCTCCCCAGGCCGCGCCTGCCCTCGACCCGACGCTCGCGCGCATCAAGGAGCAGCGCGTCATTCGCCTCGGCGTGCGCGAGGTCTCGCGGCCCTTCTCCTACCTCGACGAGAAGAAGCAGCCGGCCGGCTACGCGGTCGACCTGTGCCTGAAGGCCGTCGACGCGGTGAAGGCCGAACTCAAGCTGCCTGACATCAAGGTCGAGTACGTCGTCGTCAGCGGCGCCGAGCGCATTCCGAAGCTGGAGTCCGGCGACATCGACCTCGAGTGCGGCTCGTCGACCAACACCAAGGCGCGCCAGGAGAAGGTCGCGTTCAGCAACACCTACTTCGTCGCCGGCGCGCGCTTCGCGGTGCGCAAGGACGCGGCGTTCGACTCGCTGTCCGCGCTCGAGGGCCGCACGATTGCGCTGAGCAAGGGCACGACGTCCGAGAAGCTGTTCAACCAGATGCAGCAGTCGGGCGGCTTCAAGGTCAACCTGGTGCAGTACCCGAACAACGCCGAGGCGTTCAAGGCCGTTCGCGAAGGCAAGGCCGCCGCGTTCGTGCACGACGACGTGCTGCTGATGGGCCAGATCACTGCGCAGTCGGCCGATGCCGACATGACGGTCACCGGCAGCCCGCTGTCGGTCGAGCCCTACGGCATCATGGCGCGCAAGAGCGATGGCGCGCTGCTGGCGATCGTCGACCGCACCCTCGTCGGGCTGTTCCAGTCCGGCGAGGTGCAAAAGCTGTACGACAAGTGGTTCGACAGCAAGAGCTTCAAGGTGCCGATGTCGCGCCTGACGCGCGACAGCATCGCGCGGCCGACCAAGGAAGCCGGCGTCGCGATGGTCCTGGGCTACTCCCTCTGAGTCGGCTCCGAGGCCGATAGGCGGCCCGTAAAATCGAGCATCCGCGGCGCCCTCCGGGGCGCCGCGCCGTTTCCGAGCCCGCCATGACGACCGAACTCGCCAAGTCCTTCGAACCCGGCCCGATCGAGGCCAAGTGGGCGCCGCTGTGGGAGCGCGCCAAAGCCTTTGCGCCTTCGCTCGACCCGGCCCGGCCGGCCTTCTCGATCCAGCTGCCGCCGCCCAACGTGACCGGCGTGCTGCACATGGGCCACGCGTTCAACCAGACCATCATGGACGCGTTGACGCGCTTTCACCGCATGCGCGGCTTCAACACGCTGTGGGTGCCAGGCACCGACCACGCCGGCATCGCGACGCAGATCGTCGTCGAGCGCCAGCTGCAGCAGCAAGGCCAGAACCGCCACGACCTCGGGCGCAAGAACTTCGTCGCCAAGGTCTGGGAGTGGAAGCAGCAAAGCGGCGCCACGATCACCCAGCAGATGCGACGCGTCGGCGCCAGCGTCGACTGGAGCCACGAGTACTTCACGATGGACGAGAACCTCTCGACCGTCGTCACCGACACCTTCTGCACGCTCTACGAGCAGGGCCTGATCTACCGCGGCAAGCGCCTGGTCAACTGGGACCCGGTGCTGAAGTCGGCGGTGTCCGACCTCGAGGTGGTGAGCGAGGAGGAAGACGGCTTCCTGTGGCACATCCGCTACCCGCTGGCCGACGGCTCGGGCGAGCTGGTGGTCGCGACCACGCGGCCCGAGACCATGCTCGGCGACACCGCGGTGATGGTGCACCCCGAAGACGAACGCTATGCCCACCTGATCGGCCGCAAGGTCAAGCTGCCGCTGACCGATCGCGAGATCCCGGTGATCGCCGACGACTACGTCGACCGCGCCTTCGGCACCGGCGTCGTCAAGGTCACGCCGGCACACGATTTCAACGACAACGCGGTCGGCCAGCGCCACGGCCTGCCGATGATCGGCATCCTCACGCTGGACGCCAAGATCAGCGACGACGCGCCCGAGCCCTATCGCGGGATGGACCGCTTCGTCGCGCGCAAGAAGGTCGTCGCCGACCTCGAGACCCAGGGCCTGCTGGTCGACACGAAGAAGCACAAGCTGATGGTGCCGCGCTGCGAGCGCACGGGCCAGGTGGTCGAGCCGATGCTCACCGACCAGTGGTTCGTCGCGGTCAGCAAGCCGGGCCCGGACGGCAAGTCGATCGCGCAGAAGGCGATCGACGCGGTGAGCTCGGGCCAGGTGAAGTTCGTGCCCGAGAACTGGGTCAACACCTACGACCAGTGGATGAAGAACATCCAGGACTGGTGCATCTCGCGCCAGCTCTGGTGGGGTCACCAGATTCCCGCGTGGTACGGCACCGGCGGTGAGCTGTTCGTCGCGCGCAGCGAGGACGAGGCGCGCGCCAAGGCCATCGCGGCCGGCTACACCGGCGCGCTGACGCGCGACGAGGACGTGCTCGACACCTGGTACTCGTCGGCGCTGGTGCCGTTCTCGACGCTGGGCTGGCCGGCCGAGACGCCGGAGCTGAAAGCCTTCCTGCCGTCGAGCGTGCTGGTCACGGGCTACGAGATCATCTTCTTCTGGGTCGCCCGGATGATCATGATGACGACCCACTTCACCGGCAAGGTGCCCTTCGAGACCGTCTACATCCACGGCATCGTGCGCGATGCCGAGGGCAAGAAGATGAGCAAGTCCGAGGGCAACGTGATCGACCCGGTCGACCTGATCCAGGGCGTCGATCTCGACACGCTGGTCAAGAAGAGCACGACCGGCCTGCGCCGCCCCGAAACGGCACCCAAGGTCGCCGCGCGCGTGAAGAAGGAGTTCCCTGAAGGCATGCCGGCCTACGGCGCCGACGCGCTGCGCTTCACGATGGCCAGCTACGCCAGCCTGGGCCGCAACATCAACTTCGACACCAAGCGCTGCGAGGGCTACCGCAACTTCTGCAACAAGCTCTGGAACGCGACGCGCTTCGTGCTGATGAATTGCGCGGGCCAGGACTGCGGCTTCAAGCCGCACGGCGCCGAGGAGTGCGTGCCCGGCGGCTACCTCGACTTCTCGCCCGCGGACCGCTGGATCACCAGCGAGCTGCAGCGCGTCGAGGCCGCGGTCGCGCAGGCCTTCGGCGACTACCGCCTCGACCTCGCCGCGAACGCGATCTACGGCTTCGTCTGGGACGAGTACTGCGACTGGTACCTCGAGATCGCCAAGGTGCAGTTGCAGACCGGCGACGGCGCGCGCCAGCGCGCCGCGCGCCGCACGCTGATCCGCGTGCTCGAGACCGTGCTGCGCCTGCTGCACCCGATCACGCCCTTCATCACCGAAGAGCTGTGGCAGACGGTGGCCGTGGTCGCCGAACGCAAGGTCGAAGGCGACGGCAAGCTGCTCGCGCATGCGCCGTATCCGCAGGCCCAGCTCGACAAGATCGACCCCCACGCCGATGCCTGGGTCGCCAAGCTCAAGGCCCTGGTCGGCGCCTGCCGCAACCTGCGCGGCGAGATGGGGTTGTCGCCGGCCGAGCGCGTGCCGCTGGTGACGATCGGCGACGCGGCCTTCGTCGGCGAAGCGGCGCCCATCCTGAAGGCGCTCGCCAAGCTCGCCGAGGTGCAGGTGATGGTCGACGAGGTCGCGTTCGCCGCGGCAAGCGCGAACGCGCCGGTCGCCGTGCAAGGCGAAGCCCGCCTGGCGCTCAAGGTCGAGATCGATCTCGAGGCCGAGCGCACGCGCCTGAGCAAGGAAGTGCAGCGACTCGAAGGCGAGATCGCCAAGGCCAACGCCAAGCTGGGCAACGAGAGCTTCGTCGCGCGCGCGCCGGCGGCGGTGGTTGAGCAGGAGCGCGCCCGCGTCGCGGACTTCAGTGCGACCCTTGCTCGCGTGCGCTCTCAGCTGTCGCGTCTGGCGCCGCCGGCGGGCTGAGCGCGGCGTCGTTGGCAGCCGACGGTGCAGGCGCCGATGCCGGCGCCGGCTCCTCGGGCCTCGCCGACTCGACGGCCTTGCTCATCGGCACCGGCGCGATGCCGGTTGCCTCGAGCGGCAAGGGCCCGGAAACCGGGCCGCTGCCGCGCAGCTCGCGCGGGCCGGCCGGTGCGCTGGTGAGGATCTCGTCGAGCCGCTGCGCGACGGCCCACACCGCGCGCTCGCGGGCCTGCGCCGTGTAGCCGGCCAGACGCCGCGTGACGACGACGTTGGACAAGCCGTGCAGCGGTTGCTCCGGCTCCAGCCAGCTGTGGTCGGGATGGTCGAGCCAGGCTGCGGCAATGCGGCCGCTGCGCAGCCCGAGCGCGAGCGCGTTGGGCTCGAAGATCGCCGCGTGCGAGGTGCTGACGATCACCTGGCCGCCGCGCGCTTGCTGCAGGTAGCGCTCGCCGATCAGGCCGCGGTAGCGGCTGTAGTAGGGCAGCTGCACGATCACCGCGTCGGCCGTCTCGAACAACTCGGCCAGCCCCATCGGCTCGATGCGCCAGCGGCCCCAGAGGATGTCGCTCGCGTGCAGCGAGGGGTCGTAGCCGATCAGCCGCGGCCCGAACCCGCTGAGCAGCGCCGCGATCGAGCGCGCCGCCGGCACCATGCCGATCACGCCGATGGTCGACGTCGCCAGTTCGCGCCCGACCAGCGGGATCGGCGGCACCGGCACCAGGCCGCGCAGCATCGACATCACCGCACCGATCGCGAACTCGGCCTCCGACGGGGCCGTGGCGGTCGCGCCGCGCACGACTTCGACGCCGCCGCGCGCGCAGGCATCGATGTCGATGTGCTCGAGCCCGGGGGCGACACGGCCGATCGCGCGCAGCAGCGGCGCGAACGAGAGCATCTGCTCGTCGATGCGCAACGACACCGGCACCAGGGCCGCGCGAACGTTGTAGAGCGCCTGACGGAAGCCGCGCGGGTCCTCGGCGAAATCGGGGGCGTACTGCACACGCTGGCGCGCCTGCAGCCAGCGCAGCACCTCGGACTCAATCGGCTCGGCGATCAGCAGGTCCATGCGTGCGGAACGGATGCGACGCGAAGGCACGCCGCCTGCCCGTGCTCTCCCCTCGGGTGGTGGTGGTCACGACCAGTCGCCATGACACAATGATTTGAGACCGCAACAAAATTGTAAGCATGCACATCAAGAAGGCGATCTACCCAGTCGCGGGGTTGGGAACGCGCTTCCTGCCGGCCACCAAGGCGCAGCCGAAAGAGATGCTGCCGGTGGTCGACAAGCCGTTGATCCAGTACGCCGTCGAGGAGGCCTACGCCGCCGGCATCCGCGAGATGATCTTCGTGACCGGCCGCCACAAGCGGCCGATCGAGGACCACTTCGACATGAGCTTCGAGCTCGAGGCCATGCTCGAGGCGGCGCACAAGCAGGAGCTGCTCGACGTCGTGCGCAGCGTCAAGCCGTCGGACATGGAGTGCATCTATGTGCGCCAGGCCCAGGCGCTGGGACTCGGTCACGCGGTGATGTGCGCGCAGCGGCTGATCGGCGAGGAACCGTTCGCGGTGCTGCTGGCCGACGACCTCATGGTCGGCGAGCCGCCGATCATGAAGCAGATGGTCGAGCAGTTCGCCGAGTGGCGCGCCTCCATCCTGGCGGTGCAGGAAGTGCCGCCCGAGCAGACCAAGCGCTACGGCATCGTCGCCGGCACGCCGGTCAACGATCGGCTGATGGACATCAACCGCATCGTCGAGAAGCCGGCGCCCGACGTCGCGCCCTCGCGCCTGGGCGTGGCCGGTCGCTACATCCTGACGCCGGGCGTCTTCCACGAGATCGCCAACCAGCCGCGCGGCGTCGGTGGCGAGATCCAGCTGACCGACGGCATCGCCGGGCTGCTGCGCCGCGAGAAGGTGTTCGCCTACCGCTACGAGGGCCGCCGCTTCGACTGCGGCAGCAAGGAAGGCTTCCTGGAAGCCAACGTCGAGCTCGCGCTGACGCACCCGGAGCTCGGCGCCGACTTCCGCGCCTATCTCCAGGCCCTGCAGATCTGAGCCTTTCGGCGCCCCAACGACAAAGGCCGCCCGTGGGCGGCCTTTTTGCTGCGCGGGTGGTGCGGAGGAGGCGTCAGCGCCGGCGCAGCACGTGGATGAACTCGTCGCCCAGGTTCTGCTGGTCGAGCAGTTCGTTGCCGGTCTGGCGTGCGAAGGCCTGGAAGTCGCGCACCGAACCCGGGTCGGTGGCCACGACCTTGAGCGTCTGGCCGCTGTTCATCTCCGCCAGCGCCTTCTTCGCCTTGAGGATCGGCAGCGGGCAGTTGAGGCCGCGGGTGTCGAGTTCCTTCGAGATCTCCATGACGGATTCCTTGTCGCGCGTGGCGCTGTGCATTGAATTCTAGGTGGCGCGCCCCCACTCGACCCATTGGGGTTCGACCCCGCGCACGCGCAGCCAGTCGGCCAGCGCGTAGCCGGTGCCCGCGGGCCAGCACTTGACCCGCGCCGGCTCGAACAGCCGGTACTCGGCCAGCTCCGGCGACAGGCGGATCTCGCCGTGCGCGCGCACGTGGTAGGCGATGATCACCTGGTTCATGCGCTGGAAGTCGTAGACGCCGATCAGCGCCACCGACTCGGCCACCAGCGAGGTCTCCTCGGCCACTTCGCGCGTGATGCCCTCCTGCGGCGTCTCGCCGGCCTCCATGAAGCCGGTGATGAGGCCGAACGACTTGCCCGGCCAGGCCGCGTTGCGCGCCAGCAGGAGCTGGCCGTCGCGGTCGGTGCATTCGAGCACCGCGGCGAGTACCGGCGTGGGGTTGTTCCAGTGCGTCCAGCCGCAGGCGGGGCAGCGCAACCGAACCTTGTCCCCGCCATCCTCGGCCGCGCTGATCTCGGCCAGGCCGGTGGCGCAGACCGGGCAGAATCGATAGCCGGGGTTCACGCCGGAAACACACCGGTCGAGAGGTATCGGTCGCCGCGGTCGCAGACGACGAACACGATGGTCGCGTTCTCCACCGTGCGCGCGATCTGCAGCGCGACCCAGCAGGCGCCGGCCGCCGAGATGCCGCCGAAGATGCCTTCCTCGCGCGCGAGGCGGCGCGCCATCTCCTCGGCGTCGGCCTGGTCCACGAGCACCAGCTCGTCGACGCGGCTGGGTTCGTAGATCTTGGGCAGGTAGGCCTCGGGCCACTTGCGGATGCCGGGGATGCGCGAGCCTTCAGCGGGCTGCGCGCCGATGATGCGCACCGCCGGGTTCTTTTCCTTCAGGAACCTGGAGACGCCGGTGATCGTGCCGGTGGTGCCCATCGCGCTGACGAAGTGCGTGATGCGGCCCTCGGTGTCGGCCCACAGCTCGGGGCCGGTGGTCTCGTAGTGCACGCGCGGGTTGTCGGCGTTGGCGAACTGGTCGAGCACGCGGCCCTTGCCTTCGCGCTGCATGCGCTCGGCGAGGTCGCGCGCGTACTCCATGCCGCCGGCCTTGGGCGTCAGCACGATCTCGGCGCCGAAGGCCTTCATCGTCTGCGCCCGTTCGATCGACAGGTCCTCCGGCATGATCAGCAGCATGCGGTAGCCGCGGATTGCCGCGGCCATCGCCAGCGCGATGCCGGTGTTGCCCGAGGTGGCCTCGATCAGCGTGTCGCCCGGCTTGATCTCGCCGCGTTCCTCGGCACGCGCGATCATGCTGATGGCCGGCCGGTCCTTGACCGAGCCGGCCGGGTTGTTGCCCTCCAGCTTGCCGAGGATGACGTTGCCGCGCTTGGCGATCTCGGGTCCGGGAAGGCGCTGCAACTGCACGAGCGGCGTGCGGCCGATGGTGTCTTCGATGGTGAGGTAGCGGGTCATGGCGTCTCGCGAAGAGCTTGCGGCGATTGTGGCAGCAGCGCCGGCAGCCCCGGGCGCGAAGGCATAATCCGCGCCGGTCCTACCTCCCCGCGCGCGGCCCCGCCGCGACGAACCCCTCAAGCCCGGGTGGCGAAATCGGTAGACGCAGGGGACTCAAAATCCCCCGCCGCAAGGCGTGCCGGTTCGAGTCCGGCCCCGGGCACCATGGTTCCCCACCATGGTCAGAGCTAAGTGGTTGATCCTTCGTCGCTCTTCCCACTCTTCGGGCTCGAAGAACGGGGGAAACCTCTTTCACTCTACGGCGTTCTACCCCCTGGGAGGCCTCGTTGTGTTGCCCCTACGTTTCCCCCGCATGTTTCCCCCACCTTTGTAGAATGACGCCGATCTACGGTAGAGGGAGATACCACCATGGCATCATTTGAACCGCGCCCCAATGGGGTTAAGGCCGTCATTAGTCTCGGACGCAAGAAGAAACTCGCGCGGGTGTTTCCGACGCAGCGCGAGGCCGAAGAATGGGCGCGCAAGCAAGAGCTCGCCAAGGATTCTGGAAACCTGAGCGCCGGCGCCGCCACCAGCGTCGCGGTGCTGCTCGAGATTTGGTATGAGCGCGAAGGCGCCCACACCGACTCGGCGGTCTGGAATCTCAACGCGATCAACCGCATCTGCAAAGAGGCCTGGACCCGCCAAGCCGTCGCCCAGGTCACACCCGACGTGATCAACAAGCGCAACCGCGCCCGTATGGTGACGGTCAAGGAAACCTCGGTCGCGCGAGAGATGAATCTCATCAGCAAGGCGTTCACCTACGCGATGGACAGCCTGCTGTGGATCAAGACCAACCCCTGCCGGCGCAGCATCAAGCTCAACAACCACGACCGGCGCGACCGCCTCATCACCCCCGGAGAGATCGCAGCTGTGCGTGCCAGCACTGGCGTCGATGACGACCCGGACCTGCACACCCTGACCGCGCGCGTCGGCGCTTGCTTCCTGGTCTCGATGGAGACCGGCGTGCGCAGCGGTGAGCTGCTGCGCGTGCGCCCCGAGCACTACTCCCCCGAGCGCAAGGTGCTGCGGGTGGCCGCGGCCGAGCGCGGCGGGCGCAAGACGGCCCGCTCTGGCAAGCGCCTGGCCTGGCGCGACGTGCCGCTGACCGACGAGGCGATCCGCTGGCTCGACAAGCTGTTGGCCACGCGCGACAAGAAGCAGCCGTACCTGGTGGGCCTCACCGACTCTCAGCGCGACGCGCTGTGGCGCAAGGCCCGCGATCGCGCGGGCATCGAAGACCTGCAGTACCGCGACCTGAAGCACACCGCCTGCACGAAGCTGGCCGAGCACCTCGACGTGATCGCCCTGTCGCACGCCGTGGGCACGAAGAACCTCAAACTGCTGCGCGACACCTACTACAGCCCGGACGCCGAGCGCCAAGCGCAAAAGCTGCCGGCCCGCCTGGTGGGTTGAAGTCGCGCCCTATTTTCTACCGCAGACTGCGGTACTCTAGGAGCCGCGGCCGTGAAGCCACGTGTCCCCGTTGCGATCCGCGATCGAGTCAGAGCACTTGAACGCGAGGGCGTCGTCTTTGAGAGAGCGGAGCAGCGCAAGGGTACGCACTTCTTCGTGTGGTTCAAAGGCATCCCCGAGCCGCTGCTGGTGAACAAGAACCCTCCGGGACCGCGAGCTGAGAAGAACCTCGTCGCCCACCTCCGTCGATTGATCAAGAAGCACCACCCATGACCACCATCTACCTCACCCCCGACTACCGGATGCTGCGCATCGGCTTCGGCAAGTTCGAAGGGCGCTGGTTCGCCCGCGTCGACCTTTGGTGGGTCGGCGTTCGACTCTCTCAAAAGGCCTGACCATGTACCACGAGTACGAGATCTCCGTCGTCTACACCCCTACCGCCCAAGCCTTCTTCGGCCTGCGGGCGCGCGGGATCACATCCGAGGACGCTCTGCTCGAAGCGCTGCGCGCGCTGCCGCGAGACTTGCACCCGGAGTTCGACCCGATGGAGCCGGAACCCTCGATGCTCGAGCGCGCAAGGAAGTGGGCGCCGCTGGTGTCGGTCATCAGCATCACGAAGTTGCACCGCGAGGACGTGCTCGACGATCTGCCCGCGGAATGGCCGCGCCATGCCTAGGCCGCCGCGACGCACCCTGCGCCCGAGGTTCGACCGCGTCGACATCTGCGAGGCGTACCTGGTGCTCGAGTGGGACTACAACGTGGGCGGCTGGCTGCACGAGCGGCCGTCCAACCAGCGCCGGCGCGAGGCCACAGCCGTGCAGCTGCATCGCATGGGGTTCAAGCCCCACCCGAACCTCGACTTCAGCACGCTGACGAAGAACGGGCGGGCGATCTACCGCGAGCTCGAGCGCCGCTACAGGTTCAACATCCAGCGCGCCGCGTGAGCGGCGCCTTTTTCTTTGCTCTCAGCTCTTAGCCCCAAGTTTCTTGGAGCTGGGTATGGGGCGCGGGGAAAGGGGCTAGACGTTGGGGCCGAAGAGCGTACGGGCGAGCCCCGGGTTGTCGTTGAAGATGGCCCACAGTCCGGTCTCGAGCGCGCGGACGTGATCCTCGGTCAGTTCCGCCGTGCCGTAGAGATCGCCCGCCGCGTGGATGATCTCGTGCAGCAGCGTGCGTCGCTGTAGGTGCAGAGGGCTCGACGCGTCGATCGTGATGCGCAGCTTCGCGTCGTCGAACATGCCGCGGTTCTCCGCGGTGATGCCTTCGGGCACGGCGGCGATCACCACCGCGTAGTCGCTGCCAGCAATGCGCAGCCTTGCGGGCAGCGCGCGGGTTTTCGTCATAGGAGAGCCTCGCGGTAAACCGGGTTGAAGGGCAGCGCGCGCACCAGCGTCTTGTCGGCCGGGTCGACCAGCGCGTCCGTGACCTGCTCGACCGTCGGGCCGAGCACGCCGAACGGGTCGGCGTTGATATCCATGCCGATCTGGCCCACGCCCAGCAGCCCCGCGCGCTGCACGCCGTGCATCACCCAGTCGCCGGCGTTGTAGCCCTGCATGTACGCCGGCAGCTCGCCGCCGCCTTGGATCAGGCCCTTGACGATGTCGCTGGCGATCATCACCGGCACGTACCAGACGAACGCGGCCATCGGGCCGAAGTTGCCCTGCTGCAGCTCGCGCACGGCGCGCCGCAGGATCGTCTGGTGGAAGCTGTAGGTGAACTGCTTGAGGTGGAAGAGCAGCGAGTAGCTCGGGTCGCTCGCCCAGGCCGGGCGCTGCGCCGCGTTGGGGCTGAGCACCGCGCCCGTCACCCAGCGGTTGATCGCGCTGTGGACCGTGGCGATACGGCTGCGCGCTTCCTCGATCGACACGCCCTGGGCCGCGGCCAGCTCCGGCGCACTCGTGATGAGGCGCCCGTCCTTGTCCAGCTCGACGCGCCCCGGCTCGAGGCCCAGCTCGCGCGTCCAGCGCACGCTGTCCTCGCCCTTGCCGTTGCCATGGCGCTCGATGAACTGCACCGCCGCCTTGGTCGCCGCGATCTTCATCGAGCGGTTCCAGGCTTCCATGCCGTTCACGGTGAACAGCTTGTTGTTGAGGCGCCGCGCGCGCTCGTCCAGGTACTCGGAGGCGTAGGCGTCGCCCAGCGTGTCCAGGAAATGCTGGTCGTCGACCACGCCGACGAACTCGGCCAGGCGCTCCCACTCGTCGGCCTTGGCGGTGCGCTCCTTGCCGAGCGCACGCCGCCAGCCGTCCATGACGCCGCTGACGCCGCGCACGAAGGCGTTGTAGGCGTCCTGCAGCTCGCCGCCGCGCGCCACGATGCCCAGCGGGTCGACGATGGAGCTGAACAGCGCCAGCGGCAGCAGGCGCAGGTTCTGGTAGACCATCGCGTAGCTGTTGACCTTGCGCACCCAGGGCTTCACGTCCTTGCCCAGCGAGCCCTCGATCGCGCCGACGCTGCGCTGCAGGTTGTGCATGCGCCGCTCGACCCAGCCGGCCTTGTCCTGCACGTCGTCGGGCACCGATGCCGCGAGCTCGCGCTCGATGTCGACCAGCAGGCCTTGTGGGTCGCTACCCGGCACCGCCTTGTAGAGCTTCTCGCCGCGCTCGCCGAAGCGACGGGTGTACTCAGCCGCGCGCACGCCCTGGCGGAAGTAGCGCGTGAGCGTCGTCACCAGGTCCTTGTCCAGGAACGGCTCGACGTCCGCCGCCTCGAGCCAGCGCAGCTCGCGCGTCTGGTTCGCCTCCATCCACGGCGTGAGCACGCCGTCCTCGCGCGTGGCCGCGAGCTTGTCCTCGACGCCGCCCTGGGCAACCAGGCTCTCCCACAGCAGCAGCGCGCCCGTCTCGGGCGTGCGCGGCACCGCTGGGTCGCCACTGTGCTCGGCGATCGACACCATGCGGCCCGCGTACTTGGTCGCCATGAGCTGCACGAACTCGTCGCGCTTCTCCCACAGCGCCTGCGTGTCCCACACGCGGGGGAAGTAGTCCTGCACCTTGCGCAGCTTCAGCCCCGCCTCGGTGGCGTAGGTGTGATAGCGGTCCAGCAGCGCGCGCACGCGCTTGTGGGCAGCCTCGACCGGCGCAAAGCTGCTGCGCGTGTTGGCCTGCAGATGCTTGACCAGCTCGGCGCGCTCCTTCTCGTCCAGGCCCTCGATCGCCTCGGACACGAGGTTCAGGTACTGGCTGGTCACGCGCTGGCGCGCGTTCAGGTAGCCCTCTTCCGTCGCGTCCTGGCTGGCGCCCGGCTGCACGTAGAGCATCTGCGCGAGCTTCTTGGCCGTGGGGCTGTCGAGCTGGGCGATCACGTCGTGTGCGGGCAGCGCCAGGCCGGCGAGCTTGTTGAGCTGGCGGTCCAGCTTGCGGCGCGTGGCGCGCGGCCAGGTGCCGTAGTTGAGCGCGGCGTGGATGGCCTGGCCGGCGGCGCTGGGCTCGGCGAGCTGACCCTTGTGGAACAGCTCGAAGATCTCCTGGGCGCGCTCCGCGTCGCTGGCCAGGCGCAGCGCGCGCTTGAAGAAGCGCGCCACCTTCTGGAACAGCGTGCGCGGCGCCGGCGCGATGTCCAGCAGCCCCGCCGCCCAAAACTGGTAGGCGTAGGCCACGCGCTCTTCCGCGTCGGCCAGCTGCGCGAGTGCGGCCGGCTGACCCGCCAGCAAGCGCTGCAACTGGCGCAACACGGCTGGGCTCGACGCCACGCTGGCGAGCGTGCGCTTGAGCTGCGGGTGCGCGGCCACGAAGCGCGACCAGAAGGCGTGCATCGCCTCGTGGTACGAGACCTGCAGCACGCCTGGCGCGGCCGCGGTGCTGATGCGCATGACGTTGCGCGCCTCGATCCACTCGCCGGCGTAGCCCGTGATGCGCTCGAACTCCGTCGTGATGGTCGGGCCGAGAACCCGCGCCACGTACTCGCGCGCCTCGTCCATCTCGGCGTCGGTGGCGACGCGCTCGCTCTGGCCTTCCTGAGCGCTACGAGGCCCAGCGGCCTCGCGCTGGGATTTTGGGGCGGCGGGTGCCGCCACCTCCGGGGCGGCCTTCTGCGCGACCTGCTCGACGCCCACCAGGCGGTCGAGCATCGCGTCCATGTTCTCAGTCGTCACGCGCTGAGGATCGCGCGCCATCAGGCGCACGATGTCGCGCTTGACCGCCGGCGAAATCGAGCTCTCCGGGGCGTTGCGCAGCACCTCGGCCGCGCGTTTGCGCCAAGCCAGCATCTGCTGGCGCAGGCCGCTGTCGTCATCGCGGGCAATGGTCTGCGCGCCGCGGCGCGTCAGCTCGGCGATCGGGCTGACCAGCCAGGGCGCGGCCTGGACATCGCCGCGGCGCTGGCCGGCGGCACTCAGCAGCTGCTCGATGCGCGCGATCGCTCCGCGCTGACGGTCCGGGTCCGCATCGGCTAGCTCGTTCTGCAGGAAGTCGGCATAGCTGCGCGCCACGGGGCCGGCGGCGTTGATGCGCGTCAGTCGGAACTGGCCGGTGGGCGAGCGCAGCTGCGTTGCGGACATGATCCGCGCGCCTGTGAACTGCGGATCGTCGCGGTCGAAGTCGAGCGGCGTTGCGCCGTCGTCTTCGGTCTTGGCACGGCGGTCCGTGAAGGCGTTGTCGATCGCCTCGGTGTCACCCGACACGTCGTCGGCGAGCTCTTCGCCCTCGTTCTCCGAGAACCGGTTCGCCTCCGGGTCAGCGACCTTGCGCTGCGCGCGCAGGGCGCGGCCGGCCTCCATGCCGCCGGCGGTCGTGCTGACTAGGCGCAGGCTGGGCGGCACGCCGTCTTTCGTGAAGCGTTCGACCTTGCCCGCCTCGTTGAATTTGTACGGCAGCTGCTTGGCGTCGACCAGGCCACTGTCGAGCAGCATCGCAATGCCGGCGCTGAGATCGTCGAGGTAGGACTTGTTCGTCTCTCGCGCCTGGGCGCCGCCGGCTTCACCTTCGCCGCGCGCTTTGCGCGCCAGGTAGACCAGGTCGCTCACGCGTACCGGGAAGTCGCCATCCTTGGCCGCGGCGCTGGTCGAGCGGAAGTGCAGGATGTTGGCCGCGCCCTCGGCCGCGCGCGCGTCGTTCGAGCCGGCGGTGAGGCCCTTGGTCGCGTTGTCCACGGCGGCGCGGCCGTCGCGGTCCAGGCGCTTGACGTCGGACAGCTTGACCTGCGCCGCCTCCGGGTCCGTCATGGGCGTGACGCGGATCGTGCTGCGGGTGCGGAAGTACTCGTAGGCCTCGGCCTTGGCGCGCTGCACGATGCGCTCTTCCTCGGCGGTGCGCTGCTCGCGTTCGAGCAGCTGCTCCACCTCGGCGAACTCCGAGCCGCGGCGCTCGCCGGCCTTGCTGCGGCCGGCGGCGGCGATGAACGCGCGCAGCACCTCGTCGCCGGTAATGCGCTCGTCCTTGAAGAACTGCGTGGCCGGCACGGCCTCGACGGCGAAGCGCTCGGTGCCGTCCGGGTTCAGGCGCTCGCGGACCTCGTCCAGGCGCGACTGCAGGGCCGGGCGACCGTCGCTGAAGGTCTCGTCGGCCGCCATGAAGCGGCGGCGCGGGTCGAAGACCCGGGTCTGCACACCTCGCGTGGTGCTGTTGCCGTCACGCCAGTAGTACGTGGCCTCGCCGCTGCGCTTGGCGACCTTCTTCTCGGCCTGGCGCTGCTCGAAGTCGGCGTCGGCCTCGTCGGTCACAACTTCGTCACTCTCCGTCACGTCGCCGTCAGAACTGTCGCCGGCCACCTTGCCGGCGGCGCGGTCCAGCGCCTCGGCGTCCGTGGCGCCCGGGCGGCCGTCATCCAGCAGGCTGAGCATCTGCTCCACCGCCGGCGAGCCGAACAGGGTTTCGAGCTGGCGGCGCTGGGCGGGCGTGCCGCGCTCGCTGAAGTCCTCGACCACACGCAGCAGCTCGTCGCGGCCGCGCGCGGTGCGCAGGTCGATGCCCTCGCGCGACAGACGCAGCTCGGTCTCAGCGCCCAGCGCGTCGACCATCGAGCTGGCGAGCTGAGCGCGGCGCGCGCCGGCCGCCTGCACGCCGGCGGGGGTCAGCTGGGCGCGGACCTCCTGGCGCACGTAGTTGGCGACGGCGTCGTTCTTGCCGCCGACGGTCAGGGCCTCGTCGATCACCGCCGGTGCGTCCTGGCCGTAGAGGCCCACGATGCGCTCGATCGTGCGGTTGAGCGCGGCGTTGCGCTCGGGGATCTGGCCCTGGTTGTCCTGCGCGCGGGCGCGCGCTTCTTGCAGCGCGTAGAACAGCCCGCTGGCGGCGCGACGCACCGGGCCGGCGCCGCGCACGGCCTCGGGCACCCGGTTGGCCATGAAGCGCGCGCCCAGCTCGGCGCGGGCCTTGTCGACGCCCGGGCGCTCGGTCGAGCCGGCCCAGTCGTCGAAGCTCAACGGCTCGTCGGCGCCTTGAGCGTTGCGCTTCGAGCCGAGAGTCATGCCGGCCATCTGCGAGACGACCTCGCGGGCGCGCGCCAGGCGGCCCTCGCCCATCACGAGCTGCGCGCCGGCGTCCATGTCGTCGGCCGCCAGGGCGCGCGCGGCGCCGGTGCGTCGGTCGTCCGTGGCGTCGGTGCTGCTGGTCAGGGCTTCGAGGCGGCTGCGCACGAGCGCGCGGCGCTCGCCGTCCTTCTGCTTGAGCCAATCCGCAGCCACGCCCGCGTCGGTGATCTGCTTGGGCACCTTCTGCGCGTAGCTGCCGTCCAGCAGGTCGGCCTGCTCACTGGCCAGCTCGAAGGTCGCCGTCGCGCGGTCGGTGGCGTCCTGGCCGGCGCGCTTGAGGCGGTCCAGCACCTGGACGCCGTAGTCGCGGGCCTCGCGCGCCGCCCGAGCGGCGCCGGGCGCGCGCGCCTTGGCGCCTTCGTACAGGTCGATCGTGGCGCCGCGCGCGGCCTTGCCGGCGCCCACCACGGCGTCTTTGGCCTGGCGCGCGGGGCTGTCGGGGTTCTGTAGGTCCAGCACCTCGCCCGCGCGCTCGCCCAGCGCGCCGGCGGTCTGCCGGCCGAGGCGGGCCAGCTCGCCAGCGCTGCGCGCGCCCGCGTCGATCGCCGTGCCGCTGACGGACATACCGCCGCCGCCCACGGCGCCGCCCACGAACTCGTTGAGGCGCGCGGAGGCGTCGCCGGTGGTGTCACGGTCGGGGTTGATCTCGCCGATCTGGCGGCGCAGCAGCTCACCTTGCGCCAGCTCGGTGCCGCCTTCGACGGCCGCACCGCCAGCCAGGCGCAGCGGGAGTGCGGCGCGGCCGCGCAGGCCGCGTGTCACGGCGCGGGGGAGGCCGGCACCGAGCGCGGCGGGCAGCAGGGCCTCGCCGCCTGCGGCGAGCGCGCCGTAGCGGCTGGCCTGGTCGTTGAGCTCCTGGTCGTTGAGCTGGCTGGCGACGGGGTCGGCCTGCAGCTCCGTGTAGCCCTCACCCTTCATCTGGCGGTAGGACGGCACGTAGGCGCCGGCGCCGGCCGACAGGGTGCCCAGCGCCAGGCCGGCGGCCCGCGCGACGGGGTTGGGTGCCATGCGCAGGCCGGCGCCAGCCACGCGGCCGGCTGCGCCCGCCGCGGCGCCCGCCAGGAGCGGGTCGGCGGTGCTGGCGAGCGCCTGGCCGACCGTGCCCAGGCCATAGTCGACAGCGTCGCCAACCCCGCCGATGTCCTCGACGCGGCTGACGCTCGGAGCCGCGATGCTGATGCGGTCGCGCAGGCGGTTCTGGCGGCTGCGCAGGCCTTCGGCCGTCGCGTAGTCGCCACGCGCGCGGGCTTCAGCCTCGTCGGCGGCCAGGTAGTTGGCCTCAGCACCCAGCGTGCCGGCGCGCAGGCCGCGGCTGAACTGGCTCATCCCAGCCGCTTCGGCCCGGTCCTGAGCGTCCAGGATCGTCGGGGATTGCTCTCGGATGCTGATGCCGGCGTCGCGCAGACCTGCCATGGGTGTTCCTCTTGTTCTACGGCAGTCTACCGCAGATGACTAGCCCCGGGAACCCTGCTACAAGGCGCCCCATGAACAAGCCCCTCTCTACCCTTGTCCAGGCATTGCCGGCGGTCCTGCTGCTCGTCGCTGCGGGGGGCTACTTCCTCTACCAGCACGAGCAGAAGCAGGAAGCGGCCCGTCAGGCACAGGTTGAGGCGGCCCGGGCCGCGTTCGCCACCCCTTGCGAGCAAGCGCTGCGCGACACACTCACGAAGGCGGGCATTGGCTACGTCGCATTGCGCCCGGACTACCAGTACGACACCACTCAGCTTGGCGTGAACACCGGCTTGGTGCGCGCCCAGCTACCGGGCGACTCATCCCTCAGCGGCCCCTCGTTCCGCTGCGACGTCAAAGACGGCGTCGTCGTCGCTCTCGAGCGCGTCTCTTAACGGCCCCGGCGCGTCTCCCGGTCGATGAGGTCGATCTCTTCGACGCTCGGGTTCGGAAGCACGTAGCTGCGGCCCGACGCATCGCGTACGAGATAGTCGCCGGCCGAGACGCCAGGCGTCACCACGCCGCGCAACAGGCCCACGCGCTCCGAACTGCCGCCCCGCAGGCTGGGGCGGCCGATGTTGGCTGCGGGCTCGCTGGCGAACGGGTTGATCGCGTCGATGCCAACGCGCGCCGGCTGAGCCAGGTTCTGCGTCGTGCGGGCCTCGGCGATGGCCTGGGTCATCAGCGCGCGCTGTTGCGCCGGCGGCAACTGAGAGAACTCTGGCGCGGTGCGCAGCAGCGCGTTGGCCGCCTGGCGCGCGCCCACCTCGTCGAACGAGCGCTTGCCGTCCTTGTCCACGGCCGTGAACTCGCCCTTGAACATCTCGACCGTGTCGTCGAGGCGCTTGCGGGCGCGCTCGTCGGCCTTGTCGACCTGCTGCGCGCGCAGTTGTGCGCTGGCGATCGCGGTGCGCGCGTCGGCGCCGTAAGTGGAAGCCTGGTAGTCGAGATCCTGCCCGCGACGCGCGGTGACCGTGGCCTGGTCGCCCAGGCGAGCGCGCGTGCGCGCCTCGAGCGCGGTGTTGTCGCGACTGGCCTGGATGCCGGCCATGCCGACGCGCTCGCGCGCCTCGGTCTCCGCGGCGTTGTTCACGACGCTGGCCAGTGCAGCCGCGCCGGCAGCGCGCGCGGTGCGCGAGCCGCCCAAGCGCATCTGCTGCTCGGCCAGGTAAGCCGCGCGCGCCGGGTCAATGTTGCCCACGGTTGGGTCGCCGCGCATGCCGTTGATACCTACGGCGGGGCCGCCCCCGCCGCTGGCCTCCTGCGCGGCGTCGACGGAAGCTTGCCGGATCTGGTTTGCGCGCGCCTCACGCCCGAGCGCCTCGTCGGCCGAGCCGGCGTCGCCAACGCTCACGCCGTAGGCTTGCGGGCCGAACGCGCTGCCGCGACGGAAGATGCCCTGCGCGCGGCCCTCAGCGTCGAGCTGGGAGCCGACCACGCTGCCGTCGCGAAGTCGCCGGAAGCCGGCCGAGCCGGTGGGTGTGGAGGTCGGAACCTCGGGCGTAACGGCAGCGCTGCGCGCGGGCGCCGGCGGCGCGGCGGGACTGGCTGCGGTCTCGCCAGCCAGGCTGAGCGCCGCGGCCGGTAGCGTGGCCGCGCTGGCGGTCTGCGTGACCCCACCCGCGACGGTGCGCGCCGAGCGCAAGCCCGTCAGCGCGGCGCGGCCGGCGCGCACAGCCGACGGGATGCGCGCCGCCGAGCCAAGGCCCGGTAGCGCCATCGCGGCGTTGTTGATGTTGCGCCCGACCTCGGTCTCGCTGAAGAAGTCCCGCTCGACGTTCGGGTTCGGCGGCGTGTAGTCGTAGCGCAGGCTGCCGTCCGGGTTGACGCCGGTCGGGATCTCGTTCGCGCGGGGGGTCGTCGCCATGGGTTACCTCTGCCGTAGTCTAACGCAGATCACTCGACGACAGTCGAGTCGCTGCCGCTGATGCTCGCCGAGGCGTGCAGGCCGTTGAGCGCCGCCGCCGCCTGGGTTCCCAGGCTCTGCGCGGCGGCCATGGCCGCCTGGACGCGCTGACCGAGGTTCTCGAGCGAGCCGCGCACGCGCAGCTCTTCGCCGCGCATCTTGAACTCGGCGTTCGCCGTGGCCACGCGTACGGGGATCTCGGCGGCCTGGACCTGCGCGCGGTAGAAGTCGCTCGCGGCGCCGGCCAGCTTCGCCTGCGCGTCAGCCAGGGTGCTGGCGTACTCCACGCCCAGCTGCGGGCCGAGGGCGAGCGTCTTGATGTACTCGGAGGCGCTCTGGATCGCGCTGGTGCGCAGGTTGATGGCCAGCTCGACCGCGCGCTGCGCCAGCTGCACCTCGGTCTCGAATGTCTTGATCGCCACGTCGCGCGAGGCCGCGGCAATCTGCTGCTGGGTCGTGCGGCGGATCTGCTCGACGGCGGCCAAGGCGGCGCCGGGCGGCAGCGGGTAGCCGCGCGCGGCCCACAGCGCGACCGCCTCGTCTTCCTGGCGCTGGGCATCGGCCAGCAGGCGTGCGCGTTCGCGCTCCCACAACTGCGCCTCGATCGTCGGGTTGATCGCGCCGCCCTGCGTCAGGACGCGTTCGATCCACTCGCCGGCCAACTCAAGCTCGTCGCCCAGCGGGAAGTAGTCGCTGAAGAACTGCACCAGGCCATCGCGGATCAGTTGCTCGACCTGGTCAGCCAACTGGTTCAGGTACGCGGTCGCCTCGGCCGGAGACATCGGCGTGGGCAAGCTTGGGACGGCCGGGATCGGGAAGCTGCCCTCGATGATGGGCACAACAACGTTGGGCAGCGCGCCGCCCGCGGCCGCGATGGCAGCGTCGGTGCGCGAGAGCGCGTCGTCGCGCAGCTCGCTGGCGACCTGGTTGGCGAGGGTGAAGACCTCGCCGACAACGGCGGGTGCGCCTCCGGTGAACGCCATGATTTAGATCCTCCGGGTGGTGTTGGTGGCGAAGAACTCGGCGCTCTCGAGCTCGAAGTCCGCGCCCTCTTGGTTGAAGACCTCGAACGTCAGGAACGTCGCGCGGATGCCGCGGCCGACGTCGATGCGCTGTTGCTCAAGCGCTTCGCTGCTCGTGCGCGCCTCGTAGACGTACTCGGTGCCGTCAGGCAGCGTGACTTTGAGCAGCATCCCGCCAGTCGACGAGACGCCCAGGTACGCGGCTTCGAGCCGCTTCTCTTGGCGCGTGCCGAAGTCGGTCTTGCCGATCGCCGCCGACGCGCGGATCGGCTGCCCTTCATCGTCGTCGCCGTCGAGCAGGTAGACGCCGTCGGACTTGACACCAAATGCCTGGCCGTCGAGTAGACCGTAGCTGTTGAAGTCATAGGCCTCGTACATGCCACTGGCGCCGGTCTCGGTGTTGATGATCCACACCTGGCCAGCCTGGTCGAACACGGGCGGCGCGTCACCAGCGAGCAGGAACTCGTGGATCGTCGCGAGCAACGCGCGGTCGGTGCCGTACGTGACACTCATCGCGGCCGCCGCCGGCAACTCCGCGTCGACTACGATGTTCATGCCCAGCACGGCCAAGATCACGCCTTGCGTGTTCATGACCACAGCGATGAGCTTGGCCCCGCGCAGGCTATCGGCCGCGGCAAGGCCGCTGTAGAGCGCCACGCCGTCCGTGAGATCTTCGAACGTTGCGTTCATCGCCGGCGCGCGCATCTGCAGATCGGCGGCCATGTAAGCCCTGCCGGCCAGGATCTGCATCGGCTGGAACGACAAGTCGGCGCTCCACCGATTGGGTTCGGCCATGAGGCCGATGCCTTGCATCGGCGACATGAACGCGTTAGCGCCCATGTACGCCGGTTCAGGCGTGCCTTGGAACGAACCCACCCCCCGTAGCGGGCGCATCGACTTGCTCAGCCCCATGTAGAGTCTGCCTCCGGCCATACTGGCGTTCAGCTCGGCCGGCAGAAACGACAGCTCGGCGCCGGTCTCGGCGGGCGTCACGGCGATGATCTTCGGCTCGTCGATCGAGTCACCCGGCGCGTACAGCATGGCGACCATGTTCGTACGCTCGGTGTTGAGCGCGTTCGAGCTGGTGTAAACCACTGCGCCGTTCTTCTTGTAGGTCGTCACGCCGGCGGCGCGCTCGATGCGCAACAGGTCGCCAGGCACGTAGCTGCCGACAAAGAGTCGCGAGTAACCATCCTCGCGCACGTAGAGCTGCCCGCGCTCGAGCCAGAAGGCGTGGCGCTGCATGTGCCGTGTCATGAACTGCGCGCTGTCGATGGGGCGGTCCGCCAGCGAAGCGCCTTGGGGCACCTCGAAGCCCACCGCCGCCGAAACCAGGCCGGTGACCGGCTTGAACTCGATGGCCGCGTCGCCTGCGATCGCCTGGACCGAGCGCGCGCCGCCGTTCCAACCGACGCCGTTGCCGGGCGAAGCGGTTGGCGTTTGTTCGTCCGGAACGAACTCGTAGCGCGGCGGGGTTGCCGGCGTGCCAGGCACGGTCTGGTAGATCGTCAGGTCGTCGCAGTAGAGCAGCGCGCTGCCGTCGGGCTTTGGCGTCAACGTGGCGCCTTCGGGCAGCTGGGGGTTCTTCGTCAGCCAGTCGAGCGGTACGGTGATGCACACGCGAGTCGTGACCGGCACGACGGTCTCCGGCGTCTCGGGAGTCCCTGGGTCGACCAGCTCCCAGTGGCCGCCAGAGCCCGCGCCGCCCTCGCCAGGCTGCTCGTTCTCCACATCCTCGTACTGGATGAGCGCGTCCTGCGCCGGCACGGGGGCGCCCAGGTAGCCGCTGGCCTGGCGGTAAGTGCCGGGCACGAACGTGAGCGTGCCGCGCTTGCCGTCGCCGTCGACGAATGCGCGCTCGCCGGTGGGGAAGAAGCCCGCGCCCGAGGCCGACACGTAGAACCACGTGTCGATGGTCGGCGCATCGGAGCTGCTTAGGCCGCCGCTGAAGAAACGGCCGGTGGCCGACCAGTAGAGCGTCGCCGTGACCGGCCCCGCGGGTGCGTCCGGGTCCGGCAACGGCGTCGGCGCGTCCTTGATCAGTGCGTTGGTCATGGCTTGTCGAACTCTCCCGGGAAGGCCGGATTCACGTACCGACGACGCGTCGCGCCGTCACCGATGTAGACGAAGTAACGGCCCGCGTAGCCGATGAACTCTTCCTCGATGCCGGGTGCAGCAACGTCGCCCGCGGCGGCGAACGCGCTCAGATCCCCACCCGTCGCCAGCCACTCGATACGCCCTGCGGCTTCGTCCACGCGAGGGAACAGCACGCGGCCGGGCGAGGTATCGGTGCGGGGCCGCACCGTCGTGCCGAGCGCCGTACCGATGAAGTTGTGGTTGATGTCCGCCGGCAGCTCGGGCGTCAGGGTCCAGGTGTCGCCAGCATCGACCGTCACGAGCAGCTTCATCTTGTTGTCGTGGTTCACCGGGTAGTACGCGCACCCCGGCCCCCACGAGAACCAGTGGGCGAAGAAGTACCCACTGAACGACAACACCAAATCGGCGCTACCGCCGAACTCCGATGGCGCAAGCCACGTGCCTGAGTCTGCAGGCCACGCAACGCGCGAAAATCCGCTGCCTGCGTCGCGGAACAACAGCGTGCCCCACTGGCCGGGCGCGATCCGACACTGCGGCACCATCAGCAAGCGTGTGTTGTTGCCGACGTAGACGACGCGCGCCCCCATCATCATGTTGAGCAGCTGGTTGCCGTTCATCACGAAGCGGTCGAAGTGCGTGATACCCGGCGGCGACCACGGGTCGCTGCCGAGGCCGGTGCCCGGGAGCATCTTGAACTCGATGTACGGCTCGAGAAAGTCGGCGTCGCTTTCGTTCCACGACGCGCCGTGGTCGTTCGACGTGACGAGCTTGACCTTCACGCGCGGCTTCCACGTGCCAGCGTAGTAGCTGTCTTCCGGCGTGCCCATGTCGACGTAGTCGACCGACTCGACCGTCTCCAACGTCGCTTTCAGCGCCGCGAGCTTCCCAGGGCCGCCAACGAAGATGCGCGACATGCAGATCTCGCGGTTGGTCGAAGCCCAGGTCTGCGTGCTGACGGCGAAGTCGAGCGTGTTCGAGAACCACGCGCGGTACTCGCGCACGCGGTTTGTGATCGCCAGCGTGCCGTTGCTCGGGCCGCCGACGCGGAAGATGTCTTCGCCGTCCGGGTCTTGCCACAGGCCGCCGTAGCCGAAGCGGTACTTGGTGCCGTCCCAGCCCGAGGCGAACGCACCAATGATGCGCTGAAACTCATTGATGTCGGCGCCGCCTTCCAGGTTCGCCAACCCATAGAACGAGATCGACTTCCCGCGGTTCTCCGAGGCGGGCGGGAACTCATCGCCCAGCGTGTCGCGCACCAGCACGGGCCAGAACGGGCCGTCGGCCGACGACGAGTCGCGCCCGATGCGCAGGAGGTAGCGATCGCCGACGTAGTTGTAGAACGACGAAGTTGGTTGGTAGGTGCTGCCGGGGCCGATGACCACCCCGTATGTCTGCAGCACCTTGCGCTTACGACCAGGATCGAAGCTCGCCGTAGCGAGTACGCCGTCAGAGACGTAGTCGCCCCACAGATACGGCGCCGACTGCGCGGAGGCGATCTTGGTGACCTCGTAGAAACCGTTCTTGGCGCGCGCGATGTAGCCCGGCGTCACCCGCTTCAGAAACGGCGCATCGACGCGCTGCAGGCCGCGCGCTGCGTCTTCGCCCTCGGGCGTGATGCCGTTCCAGAGCTTAGGGTACTTCATGGCTCAGGATGAAGTCGGTCCAGAAGTCGCCTGTCGGGCCGGGACCGGGGCCGCCCCCACCGTCGAGCCATGCGCTGTAGCCTGCTTCGGGGTGCGCTATGTCGGCGGCAGTGACGTTGAGCGTGAATTTCCCGAACGGCGCACCACCGTTCGGGCGCGCATTGAGCCAGGGGCGCACCTCGGCGCCGGCCACCCATGCGTTGATCGCCGCCCAAGCCGTTGCATCCGCCGGGTCAAAGGCCTGGGACACGCCGTTGATCTTGATCTTGTCTAGCTTGCCCGCGCCGAGGTCGAAGCAGAAGCTGAGTACGTCGCCTGTCGTCACCAGCGGCCACAGGCCGCTGTTGTCGAGGTTCGTCTCGCTGGATGAGGACCAGAAATCGGTGTAGCTCACCGCCTCGCTGCCGGTGCCGTCGTAGATGCCCACCCAGCGCGCGACCGCGTCGACGCCGTACATGCTGGTGTAGAGCGACTGCTTGGCCACCACGAAGCCCAGGATCGTTTGCGTCGTGATTTCGTCCGCGACGATCTCGAACATGCGCTTGCCGGCGTTGGTGCTCGGCGCCACCCCGAGCACTTCCGCGCCGTCGTTCGTGGTCGGGGTGCCCTCGTCGAGGAACTCAAACGTCTTGGTGCTGTTGCTGTACGCGAACCCGGCTGCGTTGCCGCCGTACGGAATGGGCGGATTGCGCCAGTAGCCCGCTTCACTCGCGCTTGTGTTCCAGGACTTTGCCTTCGCGTCCGGCGGGCCGAGGAAGTTGTGCGTGATGCCGAAGTCGAGTGCGTACGTCGCGCTGACCACGTAGACATCCGCGCAAGCGGTCATCGACGCTTCGGACGCGGTCTCTTCGAGCGTGGCGCCGAGCTCCCACACTCCGGCGTTGAGCTCGTACAGCAGTGCGCGGGCCGCCCGCGGTGCGGGGCTACCACCGTACGGATCGTCGAAGTAGCTCACGAGCATGCGCGAGCCGTCACCGTTCAGCGTGGGGATGTTGAGAAAGCCGTATTCGGGGTCGTACGTGTCCTCGATCAGCTGATGGTCGACCCAGTCCCACGGGCCGCCCGCGTTGCTGAGTGTGTAAACGTGGACCCCTGCGCCGAAGCCGTCCGTGTAGTACGGGAACGCGACCTTGAGCCCGTCGCCGGACAGCGTCATCTGCGCCGACCACGTCCCCATGGTCTCGCCGGGGAACACGTTGGTCTCAGTGACAACCGTCGGGAACGAGCCCGCGCCGTCGGAGGCGAGCATCACCAGGCGCGACGTCGTGATCGACCCGATCGTACGCAGCATCGCGAGGCGCGAGCCGTCGCTGTTCAGCGCCCCCGCCAACACTGTGAAGCCGGCCGGGAGCGTCGGATTGCTGGTGTTGGTCCACGTGGTGCCGTCGCGCGTCCACGTTTTGACCTCGGTGCCCGTCGAGGATGAGTAGAACGATTGTGGGTGGCGAAACACCACGACGGTCGCGCCGTCGCCCGAGATGACCGGTTGCGCGAAGCCGTTGGACCCAGTGAAGAACGACTCGCTGTGCTCGAGGTTCCACGCCGATGCGCCGCGGCGGTAAATCTCCAAGTCCGACGTGGTGCCGCCCGCGAGCGGCTTGCGGACGAGCACCAACCGCTGCCCGTCGCCGCTGATGCGCAACTGCTCGACAGAGACGCTGTCGCCCAACGACAGCTCGGCGAGGCCGGCGGGACTGAAGGCCATGCCCTACTCCGTCACAGAGTCGGCAGCGCGACGTTGAAGAAGTCGACCGGGGGCAGCGGCGTGCCGCTGACGAGCGCGGTGCTGGTCATGTTCAGGTCCGCACCGGCGGTGCCGCACGTGCCTTGCAGACGCGGTGCGGTCGTGCTGACAGCGCCGGTGTCGCCCGTCTGCACGAAGCGGAAGAAGGTCGCCGTGCCGGTGGCGACGGGCGTGCCTGCCCACACCTGGCCGGCGAGCTTGGCCAGCACGCCGCCGACAGCCGCGGCGGCGAAATCGAGGCCGCCGCCCAGGCCGTCCTCGGTGATCTCGCACAGCAGCGTGGCGCCGCCGATCGCTTCGTCCGCGGTGCTCGGCACGGAGCCGCCGTAGATGCGCAGTACGCCGTTGTCGAGCAGGCTCTTGAGTGAACCGCTCGCGAGCATGGCGTTGCGCAGGCCGGTGGAAGTCTTCATGTGGGGACTCCGATCAGAGAGAAGCGAGGTTGAAGCCGGCCGAGACGCGCATCACGGTCTCGGCTTCGAAGGACTTGGGCGTCGGGAAGCGCACCGCAGACAGCAGCACGCCGGCGGTCGAGCCCTTCGCGGGCGCCGAGGTGATGAAGCCGCCGTACACCGTCTTGTTGGCGTTCGACGTGAACTCGGCGCGATTGCCGAGGTTGTCGACCGCGCCATTGGCGACCGCGCCTTCGACCAGCTCGCGGCGCGTCGCCTCGGTGTAGCTGGTGCATTCGACGGCGAGCGCCGGCAACTGCGCGGCCGTGAGGTCGGGCGTCGGCGTGTAGTTGCCTTCGTAGATGCCGATGTACCAGGTGGGCACTTGCGCGCCAGCCTTGAGCAGCACCGAGAGAATGTGGTTCAGGCCCTCGACGGGGATGAGGTTGTGGACGACTTCGCGCTCGATCACCACGCCGTTGCGCAGCGTCTCGATGGTCCACACGAAGCCGGCCTTGGCCATCTCATTCATAGCTGGGTCTCCTTGCGGATCACTTCCGCGTCCATGAAGCTGCGCGCTGCGATGTGCTCGGGGCCGGTGCCGAAGAGCCCGGCCACGAGTTGGCGTTCGCCGTCGCGCTCGCGGAACGCAGTGGCGCCGGCACGGGCCGGGGCGACTGCAACGTTGTCGTCCTGCACGAATGTGAGCTGGCCGCCGGGCAACGCTGTGACCAGACCGCGCTCACTCATCCAGAAGCAGCCGGTCGACTTCTGCTCACCGGCGGGGCGCGGCATCTGGCCGCCCGTGCGTGGCACGCCGCGCGACGGCGCAACCACGCGCGCCTCGGCCACGCCGAGGTCGCCAAGAAACCAGTAGGTGGCCTCAGCCACGACGTAGACGCCACCGCCGACCGGCTCGACCACGCTGATGGGCTCCGGGAATACGATGAAGTTCTTCAGCGGGTTCGTCAGGCCTGGGGCGAAGGGCTCCGAATAGAAGAGCGCGCGACCGTCCGCCGCCAACAGGCGGCCGTTGCTGAAGCGCACGACGTTGCCGGGCGGCATGCGGGTCAAGCCGATGGTCGTGCAGCGTGGGCCGGCGGCAGGCAACACGGCGAGCACGAACGTGGTGGCCGGTTCGGTGAGCACCGCGGCGCGGTAGATCTGGTCGCCATTGACTGGCGAGGCGTAGACGACGACTGACGTCACGCCGGGTGAGAACGCTGCGGGGAGACCGAACGCCTCGATGCGGCCGTCCTCGGGCACCTCGATCTGCAGCGGATGCGTGGCCGGCGACTCGCGGCCGTCGGCGAAGCGCTGCGTGAAGCACACCTGGTAGGTGCCCGGCGGCAGCGCGCCGCCGCTCGTAGCGACGGCGAAGGGTTGGGGGCTGAGCGGGGGCGGCGCCAGTGGCTCGAACACGCCGCCCACGATGCGGCCCAGCTCGGCGCCGTTCGAAGCGTAGAAGCCGCCCTCGGGCGCCTCGGCGTAGCTGAACGGCAGTTGGGGCGCAAAGCCGTCGCGGATCAACGCGCGTGTCGGTGCCGCCGGATCGCCGCTGAGCTGATAGAGCGAGCCGCCGTCGGCGTAGAACGCCGCCGCCCCGCTGGGCGCGGCCCACCCCGAGTGACACTCCGCCCCGGAGATGACGCGCGCGTAGCCCCGGCGGCGCTGCAGGCGCCCCGTGGCGGCGATGTCCGCGTTGACGCTCGAGCGCAGGAAGCGGCCGTCCTCGCCGGCGTCCAGCTGATGGTCCGGGCGGCGGTTGTTCATCCCGAGCGCGAAGCCGGAGATGCGTAGGGGGATGGTGCGCGCCGCCATAGTCTACGGCATTCTACGGCAGAGGTTCAGCCGTGTCAGCCCACTGTTGCAGGCTGGTCAATTGCTCGGCGGTGAGGCGGCACTGCTGGTAGTTGGCGCGGACTGTGCGGGTGTAGGTAAGGAGATCAACGGGCGCGGCGCCCGCAAGAGCAGCTCGGGCGCTTTCCGGGTCACCACCTGTGGCGGCGGCGTCGTGGAGCACGCGCTCAGCAGCAGGCAGGTAAATGCGAGCGAGGTCTTGGTCATCGCGGAGCTCCGGGGCGAGTTGCTCGATTTGCGTGATCGTCTCAGTGACGGTCTGCACGCGGTCGACGTACTTGGTGACGATCTTCTCGGCGCGCGCGGCCTCGCGCTCGAGCCACTTCACGACCACGTGCGTGCTGGCCAGGCGCGCGGCGTCCAGGTCTTCTTGCGCGGACTCGCGGGCGGTGAGCCAGCCGTGCCCCCACAGCGCGGCGCCGAGGGCGGCCAGCGCCAGGAAGCGGTACGGCCAGGGGATGAGGGCGGTGAGGTTCATAGGTTGGCGGTTGCTGTGACGGCGATCTCGTCGTGCTCGACCGCGCAGTCGATGTCGTCGTGCGTGGCGGACACCGCGAGCTCAGGGATGGGCAGGCGTACGTAGATCGCCGGTGCGCTGATCATCACGACGACCTGGTGCTCGTACTGAACATGGCGCTCGCCGATGCGGCCAACCGAAACAAATGCGGCGAGGATGGCGCCGCCGGCCGCTCGCGCCTCAGCGGCGATCGCGCCGCTGCTCGCGAAGTCAGCGAGCGCCGACGCGCCGTCTGCTCGAGCGCCCAGCCGGATCGCCGCCACCTGGTCGAATGCGTCGAGCGCGCCGCCGCCGCCCGCATTCACCAAAGCACCGGCGTTGGCGCTGAGCACGAACCCGCCCATGGTGGTGGTGGTGGCGCTGGCTTGCACCTCGGCGCGCATGGCGCCCGTGGCGCCGAACGCACCGAGTGCGGCGGCGCCGACCGCCGCGACGGAGAAGGCCGCCGCCGCGACCTGCGTGAAGCGGTCCACCGCGGTGGCGCCGGACGCAGAGGCGAGCGCGGTGGCGCTACCGACGCTGGTGATCGTCGCAATGACCGTGCTGCCGGAGAGCGTCGCTCCGGTGGCGGCGGTGGTCATTGTTCCCTGCGAGGCGACGCCGTTGAGTGCCACGGCGCCGAACCCATACGTCGTGTCGGCGAAGAAGTCCGTCACGACCGTGAAACCCGTGCCCACGCGCGTAGCGTTGCGGCCGTTGCCGGACAGGTCCGGCTCGGTGGCGTTGTCCGTGCGGAATCGCAGGTCCATCGCCGTTGTCGCGCGCACCGCCGTGATCGGCTTGCCCGTCGCCAGCGTGTTGATCTCGTCCGTGGTCAGGCTGTCGTTGAGCAACAACGCAATCTGGCCCAGCGGGTTCTGCCACCCGCGGTCTGCGGCGCCGTCGGCGCGACGGCCAATGTTGAGCGTGCCGGCGGTGATGGCGCCGGTCGTCCAAGTAGTCGAGCCGCTAATGCCGCCGGACGCGACCGTGCTGCCCTCGGGCACCACGTAAATCTGCAGGCTCGTGCCGACGCGCTGGATGACACACAGCCGGTCGACGCCGTCGTTAGGGAACTCGACGCCGGCGCCACCGATGCCGAAGTTGACTTCGGTGCCCGTCGAGCCGAGCGCGCGTAGCGTCCACGTGTTGCCCGAGGCCTGGGAGGCCTCGGGGGTGAAGACGTGCAGACTGTTCGCGCCGCCCAGCGTCCCCATGCTGAGGGCGTACTGGAACCCCGAGCCGGTGAAGTCCACCGCTCGAATCCAGCACAGCAGCGCCCAGTTGCCGTCAACCAGCGCTGGTAAGGGCGCTGTGAAGTACCGAGTTCCGCCGCCGTTGTCTGCGCCGAAGCTCAGCGCCACGGGCTACCTCACGCGTTGGGCGCGGTGATGGTCTTCGCGGTCACAGTGACCTGCTGACCATTGGCCAGAACCGGGTTGTCGACGGTGATGTCGTAAGTGAAGGCGATCGTCGCCCCGTTCGCCACGCCGGCCGTCGACGTGTGCGACAGCGTCACGGTCGTGCCGCTGACGGCGGCCACGACTGCGCCCGCAGGGATGCCAGTGCCGCTGGCGTTCATGCCCACGACAACGCCGGTCGTCGCCGCGAAGTTCAGTACGTTGCCGTTCGCCGCCGTCACGGCATTGGTGTTCAGCTGCACTTGCTGGCCGCACGTGCCTTGCTCGTGACAGGTCGTGCCGGCGTTGTCAACGACGCGGTAGTACCCCACCGTGCCGGCGGCCACCGCGTTAGCCTGCCACGTGCCGGTAAGAGCCTTGACGCCGGCGGCGGCGTCGGCCATCCAGTTGGCGGGCAAAGTGATCTCCGCCAGCAGCGTGCCGGTCTGAGCAGCGGCCGGGTTGGCCGGCGCGGCGCCGGTCAGGAGGCGCAGCTTCGGTTGCGCAGCAGCGCCGGTGATCGAGCCGCCGGCGCCCGTGCCCGCGCTCACGGCCTGGCCGTTGCAGGCCACTTCGACGGCCTCGGCGATCGAGTTGCGCACGGCAGCGGAGTATTGGACGGTCATGGAATGTCCTTGGATCAGTTGTGAGGCGTCACGGTGACCGCCCCCGCGAGAAGCGGCGTAATGGCGCCGGAGGGCGCGATGAGGTCGAGGTCGTAGACACCCGCCTTCCACTCGAGCGCGCCGGTCTCGACTGCGCTGATGTCGAGCGTGATCGTCCGGTCGCCCTCGTTGATCGTGATGCGGCCGTTCTCCGTGGTCATCTCGAAGAGGACTTCGCCGCCGACCTTGCTTTTGACGACCAGGCGCGCAGTGAAGCCGGTCAAGTCGAGCGGCGCGTGGAAGACCAGGTATCCGCCGCTCTTGTAGACCTTGAAGTTGGCCGAGCTGACCTCGTTGAACTCGACCGTGTCCTCGTCCACCACGGTTGCGCGGCGGAAGTCGGAGCCGGTTGGGGGCTGGCTGCCCGCGTTGAGCTCGGTCATGCCGAGCGCGTCGACGACGGCAACGGGCCACCCTTCGGGGATGCCGTGGGCGATGGCGGTCACGCGTGCCGGCCCGCTGCGGGCCATGCCAGTGATCGCGCGGTACACCAGCGTCGGCGCTTGCCACCGCACGACCTTCTGGAACGTGTGGCCTTGCTCGATGGTGAGATTCAGCTTGAGTGCCATCACAGGCCCCCGTAGGCCACGGTCCCGCCGCGGCCGGCGCGGCGGCGCGCTTCGCGGAACGCGCGCGCAGCGGCCTGTTCGAACAGCGCTTTGAAGTCGCTGGCCTTGCTCTTGTCCAGCGTCTCAACGTCCTGCTTGAGGTATGCGAGCGAGCACACGCCGTCGAGCAGCGCGTCTTGGTGCTCGTCACGCAGCTCGAACTCGTCGCCGGCGCCGGTGATCTTCTCGAGCGGCAAGCGCTTGACCACCAGCTGCAGGGTGTCGTCCAACTCCGGGATGCCGACCGGGCGCACACCGCCCTCGTCCTCACCGGCCACGAGTGCGACCAGGCGGCTGACTCGTGGCGTCGCGCGCGCGTCGGCGTGGCCGGCGCTGATCACGTCGACCGGGCGCCCCTCGCCATTGCGCGCGGAGACCACTTCGATCACACGCGGGTCGAGGGGGATGAATTCGTCGCCGGCAGCGACGGAGACTCGCGTCACCTCGCTGCGGCTGTCACGCAGGCCCCCGATCAAGCGCACGAACTCCCGCTGCGCCTGATCGGCGTAGCCGTAGAACTCCGCGTCCGACCACAGGTAAGGCGCCTTCGTGTCATGCACCTTGAGTCGGAAGCTCTTGAGCAGGGTGCCCGCGTCCATGGCTTACTCGGCCTTGGAAGCCTCGATCAGCGCCCAGGCGGCGTCGCGCTCGTTGGCGTGGACTTCCCAGCCCAGCGTCTTGGTGAGCTTGCCCGGCGCCGGCTTGTTGCCGGCCGTGAAGTCGAGTTTGCCGGTCGCTTCCAGCGTCTTCATCGCCTCGGCGATCAGCAGGATGCGCTCGTCGGGGTCCGTCGGCGCCTTCACGCCTTCGGGCTCTTCGACCACCTTTTGCACTTCGACTGCGGCGGTTTCGTCAGCGGGGACCACGCCTTTCTCCATCACGGAGCTGACCAGGCGGGGCGGCACGTGCTGCGGCACGCCGGCTTCGAACGCGAGGACGTGGCCGAACTCGGTAGCGATCGTGCGCGCGATCGGGGAAACCATCAGGGGCATTGTTTTCTCCTTAGGGTGGGGAAGTGGTTGGGGCAAAAAGGACGGGGGCGTCCTCAGACGACCCCCGCCAAGCCCCAAACCGATTACGGCAGCATCTCGTTGGCGCGGCCGACGACGATGTACTCAACCACCACGCGGCCTTTGCCAGCCGTGGAGGCCGCGGCACCGGCGTTCGGCGTCAGCACGATCGTCTCTTCCGCGGTCAGCGGCGTGCCCGTCACGGCGGCGCCGTTGACCACCGCCGCGGCGGCCAGCGACGCGTCGTTGGCGTACTTCGCCAGGCTGCCGGCCACGCCGACGTCGAGCGTCGGCGTGGCGCCGTTGAAGATCGTCTCGGTGATCACGCGCGTGCTCAGCACGATCGCGCCCACCGGGAGCTTCGGCGCCAGCTTCACCGGAGCCGCGGCCAGGTCTTCGAAGTCGAAGGCCTGCTCGAGGAACAGCGCGTACTGGCGACCGACGTTGGTCATGTTGCTCATTGGAAAACTCCTGTGTTCTTCCGTCGATTACTGCGCGACGTACACCGAGAACAGGCCGAAGTCCTGCAAGGTGTTGCCGGCGTACAGCGACTTGAAGCGCGGCTTCAGGAAGCCGAACATCTTCGCGACCGAGATACCCGGGCGGTTGTCGTAGTCGAACTCCTTCTCGACCCACTCGGCCTCGCCGATGTCCGCCATGCCCAGGCTCTGAGCGCCCATGAAGAGCACCTGGCAGCCGTCCTGCGTGCCCGTCGCGCCCCACTTCGAGCCCGACGCGGCGCCCATGGTGTTGTAGACGTACCGGTGTTCGTGCAGGTACAGGCCGTCGACCTTGACCGCGCCGCCCTTGAAGAGCTCCGAGCCGCGGCCGGTGCTGGTCGCTTGCGCGCGAAGGTTAGCCATGTAGTCCGGGTCCAGCTTCAGCTGGGCCATGGCACGCGGGGTCAGGAAGACGTGGAAGGTTTCCTCGCCGCCCTCTTCCTTGATGCCGCGGATCATCTGGTCCTTGGCGTAGGCCTTGGCCTCGACCAGCATGCCCCAGGTGACCTTGTCGGCCGCCGCGATGGCGTTGGTCGCGCCGTTGGTCTCGAGCGCCTTCGCGGTGCCGTTCCAACGCAGCCGGCGCAGGTTCGTCGGCGCGCTCACGTCGGCGGCGAAGGCCAGCTGCGACAGCGCCGAGCCCACGCGAGCCACGCCGTTGTTCTGCATGCCGTACGAGACGCCGGAGGCGGTCAGGAAGGCCAACTGATCCACGCGATCGGACAACCAGTAGGCCAGCACGTTCTTCGACTGGTTGCGGAACGAGACCACCGAGCGTTGCTCGGCCATGCGGCCTTCGTGAACGTTGGCGTGGCGGAGCTGATCGATCTGGATGATCTGGTCATAGCTCTTCATCGCCTCTTCGTTGCCTTCGAGCTGGCGATCGCCGGCAACGCCGTCGCCTTCCAGGTCCGCAACGAGGGTGATGATGGCGCGCGCGCCCTTCTTGTCCTTCTTCAGCTCCGTGATGCGCTGGACGACGCTGTTCTCGTCGCTGCCCAGGAACTTGTTGATGAAGGACATCTGACGCGCATGGCGCCAGACGTCTTTCGACCAGGTGAGGATCTGCTCCGACTGAAGCCGACCGAAGTTGGTTGCGGACATTTGGAATTGACTCCGTGGGTTCGTTTCTTCCGGGGTGCCCCGGCGGCGTGCCATGCGCTGGCGCGGCGGTGAAACGACCTGCGACGGAGTCGGCCCGCCTGCTCGTTGGGCGGGAGCAGGAACCGCTTGAGTTCAGCGACCGTTCGATCCCACGGCGTCGGCCCGTCGTCTTCCCAAGAGCCCCCGGCGCTGGGCCGGGGGATGGGAGGGAGATCACACGCAACCGCGGTGGGGAGGGCACCGCGTGATTTGTACTCTACGCCGTTCTACGTTGAGTGTCAACGATCAACGAGCACCCAGTCGCGCGACAGCATGTCGCTGTGGCTGGCGACCCATGGCACGCGGTCGCCCTGGGCCGTAAACATGAAGATGTACGGCAGGCTCATCTTGCTGTGCTCGTCGGGGGCCTGCAGCTCGAGCCACATGCCTTTCCCGTTCCAGCCGTTGCGCGCGACGCGCGCGCCGTTCTCGAGGGAGAACAGCGCCGCGCCGAAGTTCATGAGGCGGGGTGTGGTCATAGGCCCTCCGGCTGGGTAATAGCGCGGATGCAAGCCATGAGGCCTTTGCTCATGTCGGTCTCGCCGACGAGCAGCCAGTAGGGTGCAACGTCGGGGCGGGACCGCAACTTCTCGATCCAGGCCTGGACCTGAAGGCCGAGAGAATTGCCCTCATTCATCAGGTCGACCTGCTCTTGGCTGAGTGTCTTGTAGCCCTTGACGGGCGGCGGGGCGTAGGTCTGTTCAGCCACGGCATCACTCCAAGAAGTCGCCGCGCAGGCGCGCCTTCTGCTCTTCCGACAGGGCGGCGAAGTCCTTGTCGCTCATCTTGGCCACCGAGGCCGGATCGCCCTCGCCGGCGCCGAGCTTGTGGCTGTCCAGGCCCGGCGCCTTGGCGGTGGCCGCCGGCTGCTTGCCGGAGGCCTTGGCGGCCTTGGCCGCCGCGTCGCGGGCGCGCGCGGCGTCGCTTTCGATCTTCTTTCGCGCGGCTTCGGCAGCGGCGTCCTTCTTGGTCTTGGCCTTGACCGCGGTCGCGTCAGCGTCATCCTCATCGACCGCGGTCTTCGTGGCCTTGGACGGGAACACGTAGTTCACCGCACGCTTGATCGCGGCCGAGCTCGCGTATCCGCGCGCCTCGAAGGCCGTTCGCAGCTCCATGACCTCTTCGAGCTTGTCCTCGTCGAACTCGTCGGCCTCGGGGTCCAGCTCTGGATGCTCGCGCTCGATTTGGTCGATCAGCAGGTCGACCTTGACCTGCTCCACCGCGATGGCGCGCGCCTGCGCGGCTTCGGCGCTGGACTTGATGCCGATGATCTCGCGGTCCAGCTGACGGATCTGACGCATCAGCTGGGTAGCCTTGGCGGCCTGGCCGTCGTCGAGCGCCTTCTCGTAGTCGGCTTCGAGCTTCGCGATCTCGGTCTCGGCGTCCTTGATCTTCTTGGCCGGCGAGTCGGGCGCGTCCTTGCTGCGCGCTGCGGCGAGCTCTTCTTCGAGCTGCTGGATGCGCGTCTTCGACTTGCGGTTCAGCTCGTCGAAGCGGGGCTTCGGGATCATCTTGACCGGCGGCTTGCCCTTGTCGGCGCCCTTGCCTTCCAGGTCGTCGTCGCCGGGCTCAGCGTCCTTCGCCCCGGCCTTGGTCGGGTCGTCCTCGTCCGCGCCGCCCTTGTCGGCGTCGCCAGCGTCGGCCTTGTCCTTGGCGCCCTTGTCGGCAGGCTCGCCCTCGTCATCGGGGGTGAACTCGTCGCCGCGATCGGCGTTCGCCAAATCGTCATCGCTCGCGCCGCCTTTGTCGTCGGCGGCACCGCCGATCGGCTCGTCATCGACGATGCCGAGCATGTACGGGGCCAGCATCCACTTGAGCAGCTTGTTCATTGGTTCTCGTTCTCCGGGGTTGGGGCTTGGGGGGTCGTCATTGCTTGAGCCACGCGGGCGCGGCTCTCCTGGTCTTCACGCTCTTGGGCGCGAGCGTGTTCGTCGGCCTTCAGCATCTCGTCGAGCTGCTGCTGCCGTTGTTCGAGCGCAAACTTGCGGTTCATCTTCTCGACCTCGAGGGCGTGCTCGCGCTCCATGCGCTCCCACTCGAGCTCCGGGTCGGCGCCCGCGGCCTTGGCCTGCATGTCCATGACCTTGAGCTGCGGGTCGACTTCCTTGGCCGAAGCGTCGGCCAGGGTCTTGCGCGTCTGCGCCTGCTTGAGAGCCACCTCGGCCTCGGCGCCAGCGGTTTCCAGCTGTGCGCGGCGCTGCGCTTCGGGCGAATTCGCCGCCGCGTTGATGTCTGCCAGGATCTCGCGCTTGCGGCGCAGGCGGCTGTTCTCGATCAGGACGCTGTCGGGGATCGGCACGCCGAGTTCGCGCAGCGCCACGGCCTGTTCGAACTGGCTGTCTTCGATGCTCGCGCGGTACGGCACCGTCGTGACGATGATTTCGTACTCACCCACCGACAGATCGTTGACGATCCGGCCCGCGGCCATGTCGTAGGTGTTGATCTCGATCGGCTCGGCCTGGCCGGACAGCGGGTCGCGGATGATGTTGAGCACGCGCGGCGCTGTGTAGAACTCCTGCACGATGTCGATGACGTTGCGCGCCAGGAAGTAGTCGCTGCGCTCGAGGTTGTCGAACAGCGACGTGAAGTTCACGTTGCTGGCCTGGCGCTTCTGCGCGATGGCCTTGGCCGCCACGTCCTCGCGGTCGAACCCCTGCATCGAGTCCGACACGTTCGAGATCGACTTGATGTATTCCTCCGCCTTGAAGCTGATGCGCTCCAAGCCGGTCGGGATCTGGTTCGGCGTGATCTTCTCGGCGCTGGCCACGTCGTCGAGCTCGAGCACCAGGCCGGTCTCGGCGCCGCGCTCTTCCAGCTCTTCCGGCGTCATGTTCGTCAGCGCGCCGGTCTTGACCTTCCAGCCGGAGTTCGCCGTCGTGTTGATGACGTGCAGCTCTTGCGACGTCGTCTTGTTGAGCAGTTCCTGCGGGCCGAGCAGGTTCTCGACCAGGCCGATCGTGCGGCCGTGCCGGAAGTACGGGAAGTACGGAACTGTCGTGAAGTGCTTGTACGGGCTCCAATCGTCATGGAGCACGATGTCGTCGGCCGTCACGCGCCACTTGATGCGTTTCTCGAAGCGCGTGAGCACCTCGAGCGCGAACTGCTCGCGCACCGCGGCGATGCGGTTGCGATCCCAGTGCTCGGGGATGCGGCGAACCTCGCCCGAGATCGGGTCGACGAAGAACTTCGACTTGGTCAGCTCGCGGAACTGGCGGTCGAGCAGGCGCACGTAGCGGCGCTGGCCGGCGCTGCCCTCGTCGTTATAGAAGCCGCGCACCTGGGTCGGGCCGCTGAAGCGGTCGCGCATGTGGTCGAGCGAGTCGTAGCCGTGCAGGTAGGCGCTGTCGACGCGCGTGCGCAGCTCGGCGGCCGCCTCGCGGTCGTACTGCAGCGCGATGTCGTCGGGCGTCTGCCACCGGGTGACGAACACGTCGTTCCAGGTGTCGGGGTCGTAGTCCTCGGCGTCCGGGTCGACCACGACGTTTTTCGGGTTCAGCTTGTCGATGGCGATGTCGCCATAGACCGAGTCCGAGAAGTCCAAGCGCACGTCATAGAAGCCGCGGCTGGTGATCGCGCCGTCGGCGAACACGTCCGAGCGCACCCACTGCAGCTGGTTGGCCGTGGCGATGTGCTGCCAGACCATGTTCAAAGCGTCGGCCGTCTCCCCGGTGCCGCCGCGCTTGGGCAGGAACGTGGTCTCGGAGCGGTTCTCGATCTGCTGGCCGAACATGGTCGACAGCGTCGAGAGGATCTTGTTGATGGTCAGCGCGGGCCGACGCGCCGCGCGCAGGCGGTCCAGGTCTTCCTGCTGCCACTGCAGGCCGGCGAAGAAGTTGTTGCAGACGTCCGCCTTCTTGACGAAGTCCACGTGGCCGTTGTCGCGGCACCAGATGTACCGCTCCCACTGCTCGTTCGCGATGTTGTTGTCGACCCGCGCCTTACCCATCACACGTCCTTTAGGTGTTCGACGGGGCGAAGCTCGGCGCCGGCTTCAGGGACGAGCCCTGGCGGACCATGTTGTTCATGCTGCTGATGCCGTGGTCGGCGTCCAGGCTCTCGATCGGCACATGGATCTCTTCGCCCGGTGCCGGACTCATGCGCTCCAAGAACTGCTCGAGCGTCTCGTTCAAGCCTCGAGGCGTTCCACGTGAAACTACGGCCTTCTTCAGTAGAGAATCTGCCACGGCGAGGTTTGGCGCTTGGTGCTTCAGTGCGTCGAGGTCCGCCTTCGACAGCTCCTTCGCCTCGGCCACCGGGATGGGCTGCTCGGCGGCCGGCTTGGCCAGGTCGTCGGCGATCGTGTAGTGGTGAACGTCGCGGCCGGCGTAGCGGTCGATCAGCGCGCCCGCCTCGGTGTTGAGTTGGTCGAGGTCGCCCGGGCGCAGGCCGCGTGGCGGCCGATCGTCGACCCAGTTGCCTTCCAGCATCGAGTCGCGCAGCACCATCAGCGCTGCAATCGCTTTGTCGAGGTGGTGCTTGCCACTGTCGGGGTCGATGTCCTCGCCCTCCCACCACGGGCCGATGTGGCGCGACACGATGGCGTCGAAGTAGACGCTGGCGCGGGTGCCGGCGGCGCGGTAGTTGTGGCGCCCGTACTTCAGCGCGCCCTCGAGCATCGCCAGGCCGACGTGCCACAGCACGCGCCACGGCAGCGCCGACAGGGGTGCTTTGCGCACGCCGACGGCGTCCTTGGGGTTGGTGTCCTTGACGCTCATGCCTGGCCTCCCAGCTCGAAGAAGCGGCGCAGGAAGGTTGCGGCGGCCGCCGTCGGCGGCAGGCCCAGGACCGTCACATCAGCAGGCTCGCCAGGCACGCTCCACGGTGCGGGAGACGGTCCGAGCAACTGCTCCTTCTCCGCCAGCAGCACGGCGTTGTCGGCGTCCTTCACGGCCTGGTCGAGCGCGTACGGCAGCCCGAACTTCGCGGCGACCGCCGCCCAGTTCAGATCCTCGAGGTCGCAGTAGCCCGGCAGCATGTGCTTGATCGGGCGCGGCAGGTCGACGAGGTAGGCCTCGGTCGCGTCGTGCAGCAGGGCTTGCATGGCCAGCTCGGGCGGCACGACCTGTGAGACGAGCACGCTGTGCTCCGCCACCGAGTAGAACGTGCTGCAGTGGCCGCCGTAGCGGCACAGGTTCGACAGCGCATGGGCGATGTCGAAGATGTCGATGTCCTCGGCGCGCGGGTCTGCCGGGAAGTAAGCCTTGCCGGACGACGTCTGCATCCAGTCGCCGGCTCGCAGGGGCATGGGGTGGTTCAAGAGCGTGATCTCCCGAGGTACGCGATCAGGCGCACAAGAGTCGCGGCGTTGTCGCGCGCGTGCCCGAGTGCGAGATTGCAGTGGTTGCAGATGTACCCGCGGGTGTGGCCGAGGCGGTGGCAGTGGTCGCGTACGAGTCGGACGCCCTTAGCAAAGCACAGAGGACAGTCGCCCTCGCGCCGGTTCGCAGCGGCTGCTGCGCGGCGCTCTGCGTTGATGCGTTCCTTGTTGCGCTCATAGCTCTCGCGTTGCTGCTGTCGCTTCTGCTCAGGTGTGCGGGTGGTCTTCCACGTGCCGTCGGGGTTCTTCCAGAGCTTCTCCTTGTTGCGCTGGTAGTACCTCTGAGCCTGCGCCTTCGCGGCGGCCGGGTCCTTGTACGGCACTGGACGATTACTCTACGCCGTTCTACGTAGAGTGTAAAGGCTGGTGTTGCGGCTAGTCCTCATCGGCCGCCGGGGGCTGGCCGCCCATGGCGAGCTCGCCGACGAGGAACACGATTGAGTGGAAGCCGGCCCACACACCGAGGCATGTAGCAAGGCCGCCCGCGAGAAATCCGAACATGAAGTCGCTCAGATGACCACCCGATTCTTGAACCAGCCGTAGAGAAAGTCCTCGTTCGCTGCACGCTGCTCGGTGATGGCGATGTAGTGCGCGCCCTGCAGGCTGTTGAGCATGCGCACCAGGACCGAGTCGTCGCCGCGGTGCTTGAGGTGATCCTGCAGCGCCGCGATCGTCACCAGGCCGATGCGCCCGTCGACCGCGATGTCCTTGAAGACCGTGTGCTTGACGTTGAGCACGTTCAGGCATCGCTGCAGCCAGGTCGCCGCGGTCGACACGCCGCAGTTCACCGCGCTGTCGAAGAGCTCGTAGGACGTGTTGGGCGCCAGCGGCGCGATCACGTCGAGCAGCAGCGGGTTCCAGTACTGCAGCTTGTAGATCTGCTGCGCCGTCTCGAGGGGCAGCTCCTTCATGTCGCCCGTGTAGCCGAAGGCGCGCGCGGTCTTCTCCGTGACGCCGTACTTCGTCGCCCCGCCCGCATCGCTCGGGTGGTTCGAGTACCCCTTCTCGAGCCCCAGGGTGTGGTCGAAGGCGCGAAGGAAGTGCCCGTTCATCGGCTCTTCTCGAAGTGGCGCCGCAGGCGGCGTGCGCGTAGCTGCAGGAACGAGGCGACCGCAGCGTCCAGGGCAGCGTGGAAGAAGATGAGGTTGCGCTCCAATGGCTGATGGAACGCTGCGGTCAAGCGGTACGTCGCGCTGGGCAGGGCGGCCAGCGCCAGGAGCAGGGAGACGAAGATCACTGCGCCGGCGGCGCCGATGACGACCAGGTACTGCATCTCGCGCGGGCGCCCAGGCACGTGCTCCGGTGCCGCCGCGCAGGCGAAGGACGCATCCGACGCGGTCAGCGCGAACAAGATGGCTGTGTAGCCCAGCAGGAATGCCAGGCCCGACAGCATCACGACGTCATTGGGGCTGGTCATTTTTCGGGCTCCGAGGCTGCAGGCCGAGGAACTTGCGCGCCCAGTCTTCAAGGAAGTCAGGCACCCGGTCGAGCAGCTTCTGCGTGGCGAAGCCCACGATCACGGCGATGCCGAACGACAGGAACAGGCCGACCCCCGCTTCCACGAGCGCCGCGCCGAGAACCGGCGGAACCAGGAACGCCGCGGCCACGTCGCGCGCGACCTGGAACCAGGTCGTCTGGCGCGCCTGAGCGACGACCAGCACGGCCGAGATGACGCTGGCCGGCAGGAAGTGGCTGAGCGTGGTGAGGATCACCAGCCAGCGGTCGGGCTCGGTCGGGGGCGTGGCGTTCACTGCTCGCTCGCCCAGGTGCCGTAGTCCTTGACCTCTTCGCCCATGGCCTCGGCTTCGGCCTTGTAGAGCTGCCAGTCGCGACGGCTGGACTGCTTGGTCTGGCGCTTCGGCGCGGACTCGCGTGCGGGCGCCGTGGTGCGCTCGCTACCGACTCCGGTCTTGGCGGGCTGACCGCGCAGCCCCAGCTTCTCCAACAGTCCCATCGCGTCCTCGCTGGTTTGGCCGAGTGTATCACCTACCGAAGACTACCGTTGAGCGTTAAGCGGACATATGCCCGACACGCCCCATGCGGCGCGCGTAGGCGCTGAGCTTCTGCGCCACCGTCTTCTCCCGCTTCCTGACCGCTCGGTCCACGGTTGAGATGCGCAGCGGCGGATGCTCGAGGATGAGCCGCATGCACCAGGCGTAGGCGTCGACCGTGTCGTCGTGCTTGCCGCCTGGGAAGCGCAGCAGCTCGGTGTCCACCGTGGCGCGGAACGAGGCGTGCTGCAGGAAGAAGAGCTTGCCCATCTGCATGCGCCCGCGCAGCGGGCCGGCGCGCACCATCTTGTCGGTGAGCGGCGTCAGGGTCTGGTAATTCATCGTCACCCGGCGCTCGGCCAGGCGGCGCTTGAGGATCGCCTTGATCGACTTGAAGATCTGCCCGTCCTCGAAGCCCACCAACCAGGCGCCCCAGCGCTCGTGGAAGTCGATGATGGCGTCCACCAGGGCGAAGCCGTCCTCGTCGACCTTGAAGCGCACGGTGTCGAGCTCGTAGACGTTGTCGAACTCGTCTTGCAGCATGCACGCACCCACGATCCAGTCGCTGGTCTCCTTCTCGGTGATCGAGAAGTCCCAGGCCTGGAAGATGCGCCCGTTCTTGTGGTCCGGCGCGTGCGCGACGTACTTGAACATCTCGCGCTTGAAGAACGCGCCCTCGTCGGGCATGGGGTTCTGCTGGTACAGCGCCGACCACATGCGCGCCTGGCCGGCAGCGACGAAGTTCTTCTTGATGCGCTGAAGGTGCGCGATGTCGTAGCGTGCCGGGTGCAGCGCCGAGTTGATCACGCGCAGGAGCTCGGCGCCCTCGGGTACGGCCGCGCCGGGCGGCAGCTGGGCGATCGTGTCGTCGGGCAGCAGGTACTCGTCGCCCAGCTCGTTGATGGCTGGGTAGCTGACGACCTCGAACTGCTCGCCCTCCCCGGTCTGCATCGCCAGGATGATGCGGCCAGACCAGTCGTCGTCGTGCCAGCGCGTCTGAATGCCCAGCACGCCGCCGCCCGGCGCGATGCGGGTGTAGGCCGTCGACAGATACCACTCCCAGGTGCCGTCGCGGATCACCTGGCTGTCGGCGGCCTCCATGTCCTTGACCGGGTCGTCCACGATGAGCACGTGGGCGCCCTTGCCGGTGATACCAGTGCCCACGCCTGCGGCCGTGTAGCCGCCGCCGGTCGTGGTGCGCCAGGCCTCCACGGCCTGGCTCTCGTCCGACAGCCGCGTCTCGCCGAACATGGCCATGTAGGCCGGGTCGCGCAGAGTCTCGCGGATGCGCCGGCTGAAGCCGGTCGGCAGGCTGATGTTGTAGCTCGCCGCGATGATCTCCCACTCGGGGTGGTGGCCCAGCATCCAGGCGGGGAAGTACTGGCTGGCGATGAGGCTCTTGCCCAGGCGCGGCGGGCAAAACAGCAGCATGCGCGGGCTCTCGCCGGCCGCCACACGCTCCATGAAGCGCTCGAGCCGGCGGCAGATGTCCTGGTGGACCCAACCATCCTGATACCCCGGGTGGAAGCGCTTGATGAAGTGAAGCAGGCGACGTCGAGCGAGGATGCGTCCCGCCAGCTCCTTCTGGAACGCGGCCACGCCCTCGGCGGTGGGCTTGCGGTCGCTTGGCGGCTCAGTCCCGCGGGCGCGCAGCGCCACGTCGGAGTTGTAGTCCATCAGCTGCGCGCGGGGGCTGTCGATCTCGATGCCGCGCGCCAGGCGCTGGGTGCAGCGCCGGCATGAGCGGTGCAGGCCGCTGTAGTACTGGCTCGGCAGGCAGGTCTTGTTGCAGGTTGCGCACGCGCGCTCGGCGTTCTCGCGCAGGCTCAGCACCTTGCCGCTGTGGTCGACGTGGAAGTCCTGGCCTTCAACCCAGCCATCTGCGACCGCGGACTCCCGGTCGTACTTGCGCTTCGCTTCCTTGCGCGCGGCCGCCTTACCCATTGAGCGCCTTCAGGGCGGCTTCCAGGCGCCGCACGGTCTCGTCCTGGCGCTGCTGCACATCGAGCGGCGGCGGGGGTGAGGGAGGCGGGGGGCTGGCGGGCGGGCGCAGGAGGGTTGCGGCGCGCGCGATCCAGTCGCTCACTCGTCGACCTCCCGAGCCTGCACGTCGACCACCTCGGCCTCGTGGATGCGCAGCAGCTCTTCGTCGGACAGCTGCTGCATGCGGTCCAGCACCTTCGCGGCCGGGCCGGAAAGCTCGACCTTCTTGACCTCGGGCGCGTAGAAGCCGCAGATCTTGGCGATCTCCTTCCAGCCCATGATCTCCACGGCCGGGTCGCTGATGATCTTGGCGCTGTCGATCGCGTCCAGGATGCCTTGCAACACCTTCTCGCGCGTCAGGCCCAGCATGTGCGCGGTCTTCGCGCGCTCCGAGATCAGTGCCTGCGTGATCTTGGGCAGCTTCTCGAGCTTGTTGCCCTCGAAGTTGATGTCGGCATAGCCCGCCGCGGCCGCGGCGTCCTTCTTGGTCATGCCGTAGGCGCGCGCGTCAACGTAGGCGGCCTGCTTGGGAGTCAGGTCGCCTACGTCCGAGGGGGCGAGCGCTTGTCGCGCAGCCGGCTCGGGGCTCAGCAGCGACTTTTTGTTGGGCATTGCGACCCAACTCTACCGCATTCTACGTAGAACAGGCAAGAATGCGGTGGAGCGCAACAGATCGTGTTGCACTGAATTTTCGCGGCGGAATTTTTGCAACACGACGAGTTGCGCTTGCAAACGCCTTGGGCGAGGCCGCGTGGCACCCCTCCCCCCACCTCTGCCAAGCCCACCCCCACTTCGGATTCGGTTTCTTGGCAGAGACCGGAGTCCCGTCTCCCCGTCACTTCGCGCGAAGAACGAAGAGCCCGACCCGCAAGCGGGTCGGTCCTGGCTGGCTGAGCGAGCACGTCGCTCGATCAATCAGGAGCACCGCATGTCCGCAGCCCACTACATCGCCCGCCAAGCCCGTATCGCCACCGAGTACACCCGCTTCGGCGTGATCCTCGCCGGCGACGCCATCGTCAACGCCAACGCCGACATCAAGGCCGGTTGGCAGTCCGGCAACGACCTTCGCGCCAAGCTCGACGCGCGCATCGCCGAGAAGCGCGCCGCACGCGCCCCGATGCCCTTGCCCGAGGTCACCGAGATCGACGCCCCCGAGGTGCAGCTCGTTCAGCCGCGCAACCGCCGCGGCCAGTTCGCCAAGGCCTGACCGTGCGCCCCAGCCCGCGAGGGCTGGGGCTTTCGGCGTGCGACCAAACCACAAGGGAGCCCGCATGCCACGACCGACGCTTGCCTCGCACGATGTGCAGATCCGCCACCTGACCCAGCAGCTCAACGACGAGATGGCGCACCGCCAGCGCCTCGAACGCAAGGTCGAGCAGTTGCTGCAAGCCGCGCCGCCCCCGCCGCGCAGCCGCGTGGCCACGCCGCGCTCTCAGCTCGTCGTGCGCTATTTCCAAGCTCACCCCGACGCCAAGAGCGTGACCCAGGCGGAGCTCGATCGCTTCGCTGCCGCGAACTGAGAACGGAGAACTGAGATGTTGATGCTCATCTTCCTCGGCAGCCTGCTCGTGGCTGCCCTCGCCTTCATCGGCGCCTGCTGCTCGCTCGCCGAGCTTCGAGTCGACTGATGGACGCCATCGACGCCATCGCCATCGCCGCCGGGCTGGCCTGGGCCGCCGTGACGGCGTACGGCCAACTGCGGGCGAAGACGTCCGACCTCACGCCCGATGAGCCCGAGGCGCTCGGGTACGAAGCCGCCTGGTGCGGCGAGCGGAGAGACGAATGATCGACGCCGTCCTGCTCTTCGGAGCGCTGAACATGATCTTCGAGACCGTACTGCTGTGCATGCTCGCACCGCGCACTCGGCTCCGCGTGCTGGGAAGCGACGCGGCCTGCCGGGCGCTGCACGTCGCCTTCCTTGGATTGAATTTGGCTATCCACTGGGGTACTTTAATAGGGACAACTTCGGCCGTATTAGCCTTCTGCGGAAGCCTAATAACGGTAAAAGCCTGCAGATTGTTGTTCGGAACGATAGCAAACGGTCGTTTCTACACCACAGGCCTCATCCGCTACACCGCGGATGAGCTCCGCTGATAGCTTATGCCTATCGCCGACCCGCAAGCGGGTCGGTCCTTGCGGGCTGTGTGTCACCAACACGGAGCCCGCCATGAGCCCCACTTTGTCGACTTCTCGCGCGCTCGTCACGACGCGCACGATCAAGCTACCGCGCAGCTCGCCAGCGCCCGAGGGCAGCTTCCTGCACGAAGTACCGCTGCCCGAAGCCGAAGAAGTCCCCGGCCTACCCCGCGGCGAAGTCGCCATGAGCCGCTTCCCCGCTTGGCTACTCGACACCCTGGCCGCCAAGCTGGCCACGCTCGACCACGAGCCCTACACGGTGCTCAACAAGATGGTCGACATGGTCATGGAGCACCACGGCTTCACCGACCGCGCCGAAGCCGAACGCGCCTGGCTGCACGACATCGGCCCCCAAGTGCGACAGCTCGCTCGCCAGTACTGGCAAGCCTCGCAACGATGAACTGAACCCGCATCGCCGGCGGCGTCACAGCCGGCACTTTGGAGAACCCACCATGTCCCGTACCTTCCTGATCACCAAAACCTTCGACCTCTTCGACGCTATCGACCAGGCCGCCGACCAGCGCGTCAAGCAAGCCATCAACATGCGCCTGGCCAGCTACGTCGGTGGCGTCGCCGCCTTCACCGCGCTCGGCCTGGCCGCCAAAATGGCCACCACACTGAAGGACCTGAGCGGCGTCGAGTTCGTTCGCGAAGCCCTGGCCTTGATGGAAGAAGAAGGCGCTCGCACCACGGCCATGCTCGACCTGGGCGTGGAGTACACGAGTCGTGCCGAGAAGATCCGCCTGATGATCGCCCTCAAAGCCAAGTTCGACGACGGCGTGCGTGCCGCTGGCTGGACCGACTACCGCGGCCGCTCGATGGAAGAAGAACTCAGCCGCACGACCGACCCGCGCCAGGTGCGCGACGCCGACGTATCAGCGATCGTCGAACACTTCGACGGCGAAGTGGAAGCCGAACACGTGAAGGCCTTGCTCAAGCAAGACGCCACGCGCGAAGCCAGCCGCAACGCCGAGCGCATCGACGCGGCCATGATCGTGATCGAGAACGCGCTGGCCGGCTCGGATGCCCCGAGCGACGACAACCCGGACACTGCGCTGAAGGAGACCTGGCTCAAAGCACAGGCGCGTCGGGAGGCGCTGCACTTCGGCGATCTGGACGCCCAACTGCGCTCGCGCCTGCTCGAGTCCGCGCGCAGCGCGCTCATGCAATTGGAGATGGATCTGCTGTCAGGCAAGTCGCGCGGTGCGGGTAGCGCCGTCGAGAAGTTGGCCACACTGGCCGTTGCCAAGAACCTGCGCAAGACGCTGACTGAGGCCGTGACGGCCCTACAACAAGCCGAACAGAAAGCAGCCATCGACTGACCTTCTGCCGTAGACTGCCGCACTCTCCAAGCCAACAGGCTGCGGAGAGTGCGGCCGTTACTTTTTCCAAGCCCTGGCCCGCATGGGCCTCAACACACGAGACCACAATGCCCCCGCAACAAAGCAAAGCGTTCCTGAAGCACGCCATCGGCCCGTTCCCCGGCTCCAAGAAGCCGCCAAGCGATCGCGTCGGCAACTTCCTGCGCGAGTCACCCGACACCGGGCAGCTCGTCTGGTCCTGGTGGAATGGCGAGAGCTGGGGTCCGTTCAGCGACGACCCCAAGGTGGCCAAACGCCGCGCCGACAAGAAGCCCTCGAAGTACCAGAACCTGAAGTGGTACGGCGCGGCGACCAAGCCCAAGACGCACTAACCCCATGGGCCAGCAGCACCTTGGTGCCTGGCCGATCGGCGCCTTCGACACGCGGCCCATCCCCTGGGCCGTGCTCAGCCCCGGCCAGAGCCTGACGATCACCTTCACACCGGCCGAAGCCGACTACGCTCGCGAACGCATCGCAGCCAGCTTGGCCTGGCACATGCAGCACGAGCACAGCGCGTACCGAGCCCGACTCGAACAGCGCACCACGCGCGTCGTGATCACGCGCCTCAAGAACAAGGCCAACTTCATCCAGGCCAAGCGCCGCTTCAAGTTCGAGCTCAAAACCTGGAAGCCCTTCGAGCTGCGCTTCAAACGATGCCTGCCCGCACACCGCGACCAACTCACGCGCGAACTCGAGCAAGACCTCAAGAGCATACGCACCAAGCGGCGCGACCCCTCGTTCACGATCACGATCGAGTGGACACCGGCCGGCGCACGACTGCTGCGCACAGGGTAGGCCCACGAGGGGCCAGTTTGCTCCCCCCGCGGAAAACGAGCACCGGCGCGGGTTTCAGCCGGTTTTCCCCTCCTTCTCTGCTCTTCTCAACTCTCTTAGTGAGTAGTAGTTAAAAAGAAGGAGGTAGAAAAAATAGAGGGTGTATATAAGACGGGCTTTGCGTTTTCTAGAGATAGACACCCACCTCGCTGCCAGCCCGCACCAGTCTTAGCTCTCAGCTCGAAGAGCAAAGCGTCCCCTCGTGGGCCTCCCCGCCTCACAGCCATCCCGAGACCCTGAAACTACGTACCTGAGTACGTATCTCTCCGCCGATCAACGCCGCTCGGTGTAGAGTTGGCGCCCTCCATGCCGCACATCCAAGCTCTCAGCGCTGAGGTCGCGCTCGTCAAGACCTACCGCTCCACCCCCCAAGGCGTCGAGGGCTCGCCGTACCCGATGGTGCGCGACTTCACCTCTCACCAACTGCCGGCCGACACCCCCGAGCACCTCTTTGACGCCATCCGCTTGGCCGCCTCACGCGGCTGGTGCCTGCTCAAGGGGCAACTCGACCAGGCGCTGGTCGATGAGCCCCGCGCCGGCCACACCGACCCCGAGCAGCCCACCCACTGGATCTGCCTCGACTTCGACGGCCTGGACATGACGCTCGACGAGGCGTTGAGCCGCCTCGGCCTGGCCGACGTGACCTGCATCGTGCAGTACTCCAACAGCCATGGCATCAAGCCTGGCCTGCGCTGCCACGTGTTCGCGCTGCTCGAGGGCACGATGGCGCCACGCTCGCTCAAACTGTGGCTGCAACAGTTGAACCTGCGCCACTTCAAGGAAGAGATCGGCCTGAACCGCATCGGCACCGCGCTGCGCTGGCCACTCGACACCACGACGTGCCAGAACGACAAGCTGCTGTACGTCGCACCGCCCAAGCTCATCGACCTGGTCGACCCGCTGACCGAGCGTATCGTGCTGCGCACCGCAGCCCTGCGTGCGATCCCCGGCAGCCGCATCCAGTTTGATGCAGCGGGACTTCAAGCTGCGAGCCAGGAGCTACTGCACGAGCTGCGCAAGATCGCGGGCTACCCCAAGCTGCGCGACAGCCAGTTCAAGACCTCCGGCGGCGTGCCATACCTCGCCAAGCCGGGTCTCATGAACATCACCGGCGTGAAGGAAGCCCGCGGCTACCGGTACTTCAACTTCAACGGCGGCGACAGCTGGGCGTACTACCAGCCCATCGACCAGCCCCGCTTCGTCCACAACTTCAAAGGCGAGCCCGCATACCTGCTCGAAGAGATTGCGCCGGAGTACTTCTACGAGCTGATGAAGCGCAACCGCCAGGAGCGCGACGCCAACTCGGTTCACTTCGCCTTCCACAGCGTGGTTCACGACGCTTACTACGTGGGCCAGTGGGACAAGCGCACGAACGACGTGCAGACCTGGAAGGCCGGCAACGAGAAGAAGGCCAAGGACTACCTCAAGCAACACGGCCAGGCTGTGCCCGACGTACTGCCCCTGATGGAGCAACGCTTCGACCCACAGTCCAGCGTGCAGATCGACCTAGACGAAGGTGTCATCAACACCTACCGCGCCCCGAAGATCGAACCTCGCGCATGCGCCGAACTGCCGGAGTGCTACCGGCGCTTGTTCGAGAGCGCCGTGGGCAAAGGCGAGGTGCTCGAGCGCTGGCTGCAATGGCTCGCGTTCATCGTGCAGTCGAAGGATAAGACCGGCATGGCCTGGGTGCTCCATGGCATCAGCGGCACCGGCAAAGGCGTCATCGTCGAGCACGTGCTCAAGCCGCTGCTCGGCGCGCACAACGTACGCATGATCACCATGGCGCAACTCACCCAGCCCTACAACGGCTGGATGGAGAACGCACTGCTCGTCGTAGTCGACGAGGCGCAGCTCTCAGCTCTTCGCGACCAGGTAGCGATCACCGCGAACCTGAAAAGTTGGATCTCCGAGCCCGAGGTCATGATCCGCCAGATGTACCTGGCGCCGTACAGCACACGCTCGTACGTGAACTTCCTGATCCTGTCGAACCAGCCGGACCCGGTCCATCTTGACGCCACCGACCGGCGCTTTCACATCGGCCAGTACCAACGCGAGCGCCTGACCGTTGATCGGGCATTTATCGACCGTTTGTCGGAAGACCTGCCCGACCTGTTAGGGTTTACAGCTGCGCTGCAAGTCGAGCTCACAACAATTCGACGCCTGATCAACAACGAAGACCGCGCGAAGTTGCTGGACCTAAGCCGCAACAGCGTCGACCACGTTGCCGAGCGGATCGTGGCAGGGGATTTCGAGTTCCTGCTACAACAACTGCCGCCGACCGCGGCGGGCGCACTGGGCCTCATCAGCCCGGAAGAGCAGAAGTTCCGCTCCACGCTCACCGACATCGCAACCCGGGCTCTTGCGACCAACGGCCAGGCCGACCCCCTGGATCGGTCCGAGCTCCACGCTCTTTTGAACTTCTGCGTCGGCAACGTGCCATCGGCGCCGCTGAAGTTCACACACTTCCTCAAACACCACCGCATTTACTGCGAGTCGGCCACCACCGACCGCGGCGTGCGCCCCGTTCTGAAAGTGAAATGGTCCTATGACCAACTTTCGTTCGCCCGCGCATTGAAGACCCAGCTCGGAGTTGATGGGAACGCCGTAGCGAAGCTGATGAAGAAAGCTGGAAATGAATCTTGATGAGGCCACAGACGTCTTCCAAGACGCCACCAATCGCATCGCTGCGCTCCTGAAGCAAGGCATCGACATCACGTCACTCACCGTGATCTACACGCCAAGCGCCGGCGCCGCCGAAGTCCTCGCTCTCGGCTCAACGTCCGACGCTCTGGACGCCGCAGGCGAGTTCGTCACCACGCTCGAGGCTGTCGAAGAACACACACTCGTCGACACCCCGACGCCCATCGACGAAGGCGCCTTGCCCGCCATCGCCGGCGGCCAAGCTGCGCCAACTGACAGCGACTTCTCGCCGCTGCTGTAGCGACACGAAGGCCGAGCAAAACACTCGGCCACTGGTGAGCGTCCGGGAAACGCTCTACCATCTTCAACGGGAGATTGCAGAAGATGACCACGCAACAAACGCCAAGCGCCGAATGGCGCGCCGCCGGCGAACCTGATCCGCACGGCGATCGCTACGACTGCGAACGCGCCGCGCTGGCTATGGGCAACCTGACCGACGACGTTCTCGCGAACGAGGCGTTCCTCAACTACAACGCGCGCCCACCTCTCCAAGACCTTCTCTCCGGCAGCGCGATCCCACCAATCGCCTGGATGACGGCGGTCAAGGACCGCATCCGCTGGCTCTCGCGTGCATTGGAGAAAGCGAAGACCGAGCGCAACGACGCCGCTCGCGGCTTCATCGAGCTGCTCAACGAGGCACGCACACAAAGCTCGCAGAACATGGAGACCGCGCTGATGTGGCAACGCAAGTGCTACGAGGCCGAGTCCCAGCGCGACGCGCACTGCGCCAACTTCCTCAAGCTCAACCACGACGTCAACGAAGTCATCGGGCTGCTCACGCCCGATGACGATGGCCCCGTCGTTCCTCGCGTCAAGCGCCTGGCTGACGAGCACATCGCACTCGAGGACTCGCTGATCCATCTGTCCAACGACCTGCGCTGGGCGATTCGCCGACTCTACAACTCGATCAACTTCACGATCGACGACCGCCGCGACCTGGCAAGGCAGCTCGAAGGTACGCTCTCGCGCTATGGCGTACAGGAGCCCTGACATGAAAGACGACCTCAAAAAGCACATCGCCTCTATTCGCTGGGTCGGCAAGTTGCAGCCCACCATCATGCTGCCCAACACACAGCCGATGCCCCTGAACTCGGCGCCCATCCGCCACATGGTCGAGCGCTTCTTCGAAAGCGGCGTTAGCCACCACAGCGCCCAAGGCGCCACGCTGTGGGCACTACTCGACTTTCTGCAATGCGCGAAGGTATCTTACGTCCTCGAGGCTCACCCAGGCGAAGGCTACACAGTACGCCATGCACCCGGCACCAACGGGTCCTGACATGACCTTCCTCGCTCTGAACACGAGCATGCGCAGCAAAGAGCGCCTGAAGCTCGCGATCTACCACGTGCTCAAGGTCGTCGACGGCGCGGTGTTCCTCGCCAGCTTCAGCCTGGTCAGCCTCGAGCTCAGCACGAACTGGCTGTTCTCCGAGTATCTCGAGGACTGATATGACCGTCACCAACCTCCAAGCCAGCGCCTGCATGCGCCACATCGCGTCGGTCCGCGTCGACTTCGAGTACCAGGACATCGACGACGCCGACGAGCTGTTCGACGTCATCGAGCTGAAGCTCGAAGGCGCCGGCTACACGCCAAAGATCGAGCTCTACACCGGCAGCCCGGCATGCGCCCCGTACCTCGAGGTGGAAGTCGAGGGCGCCAACGACGAAATCATCCTAGGCCTGGTCAACCAGGCCTTGGAAATGGTGTAGCCATGCCTCGCTACACCAAGAAGGACTTCGAGATGGTCGCCGACGTGCTCAAGCGCGCCCGCAAGGCGGTGCTGCGCACGGGCGACACCCACGTCAGCGCCCAATTCGATGTCTTCTTCGTTCCGGCCATCTGCGACGAGCTGGCCGAGACCAACCCCAAATTCGACCGCAAGCGCTTCGCCGCGGCGTGCGGCGTCTTCGAGGACTGACTCATGGACCTCGCCTTCCAGAACACGCTTCACAACGAGCTCAACGCCCTCCAAACGGAATGCACCCACCTGTGTTCCATCGCCCGCGCGTTCAAGACCACGGGCAACAACACCATGGCCAAGGAACTCGAAGCACTCGGCGTGCGCATCTACCTCTCGCTCGAACACGTCCGCATTGACTACGACCGTGCGCTGTCTAAGTACGTGCGCGAGTCCGTCGAAACCACCGATCGAGTGCTAGGCGCACTCATCACCGCGACCCACACCGCGAACTGATCATCTACCGCAGACATTGGGAGATTTCTGCAAAATGAACGAACCCGCCGAACGCATCGACTCGCTCGAGAAGACGATCGAAAAGTACTCCGCCCTGGTGTGCAGACAACACCCGACAACCGACACCATCGCATTGTGGGACTACATCCCGAGCCAATTCGCTCACATCGCATTTCTGGACAACGCCATTGCCTCCTATCAATGGGGCGCGATGACCAGCAACGCCACGCTCGAGGGCGCACGGAATCACAACGAATACCGTCGCTCGTACATCCTCAACGCCGCCAAACAAAATTGGTGGCTTGTACGCGAGATCGGCCGCTTCCTCGACGGCAGCTACATCTCCCTACCTGAGCCAATCTTGCAGCGCCTACTGCACATTGGCGCGTTTCAAACGCAGCACTTCCTGCACCTCTCTGTCCAAGGCGACGACGCTGCAGTGGCCTACACGGCCAGCCGCGACGATGCCTTGCGCGACCGCCAACTGCGCCTGCCGCTGGGCCGCTACCTGCGCAAGCACTACAGCTGGCTGCCGGACCACGAGATCCAGTACATCGACGCGCAACTGCGCGCGTGCATGAACGCCAACGTCGAGCTGCTGGAAGGCTTCGACGCCATGCTCGAGGTCTACATGGCCGTCAGCCCGGCGTGCATGTCGCGCGATGCCAAAGATCGTTGGGGACTCGAAGACATCTCGATGCACCCGCTGAACGTCTACGCCCCGGAACACGGTTGGCGCCTGGCCATCACGCGCAATGCCAAGGGTGAGCCCGCCTCTCGCGCCGTCGTCTGGATCAACCCCGACGATCCGACCGACAAGCGCTGGGGCCGCGCCTACGGCGACAAGGCCCTGTCCTACGCGCTGGATCGCAGCGGGTTCAAGAACCGCGGATTCGAAGGCGCCACCCTCAAGACCGTGCTCGACCAAGACGGCTGCTTCGTCGTGCCATACATCGACGCCAGCAAGAACAACACCGGGGGCAACAACCGGTACTTCTCGCGCATCGGCGCACTGCGCATCCTGACTCAGAACGAATGGAGTCAGCTCGGCGACCTCGCGTTCGAGCATCACAGCGACGCCGTGCGCACCGAGATCAAGCCTCTCGCCGGCGACTTCACGTGCGCCGTCACCGGCGAGAGGCACAAGATCACCATCGACAACCGCCCCATCAAGATCTGGCGCCACAACACACTGGTATCCGTCCACAGCAGCTTGCAGGACCAGCTGGTCTCGGCGTACACCCCGTCTGGCTATCACAAGATGCTGGTCGAAGACGCGACCCTCGTCCTTGGCGAGTACTACGCCAACGACGAAGCCACGTTCGCTCAGTACGGCATCACCAGGCTGTCGGAACGCTTCTACCCGGACGCCGCGGATCAGGAACAGCTCTTCCATCGCAGCCACTTGGCTCAATGGTCCGACACAACCGGCACGACGCACTACCTCAAGCCCGAGGACTGCGTCGACGTGATCGACGCCCCGGAAGGCGCGTCGAGCCCGTACATCACGTCGATGCCTCGGATGCTGGTGAGCGAAACCATCCGCGTTCATGGCGGCCGGCTGGCCACCAAAGCCGCAGCTCGCCTGATCCAGCGCACGCCCAGCGGCGCCAAGGTCATCATGGGCATCCACGACGTCGAAGTGGCCTGGAACGGCCAGGTCGACTTCTCTCGCAACCTGCAGCGCATCGCCCGCGACGGCTTCGCGACGTACATCCATCGCCGCGAGTCGCTCGAAGACCTGACGGTGCCCGAGCTCGGCGATGCTGCGTTCGAGCAGCTCCTCGAACCGCACACGCTGTATCTGGCCAGCCGCTATCGCGCCTGCCGGGTCTACGCCTACGCCAACACGATCTTCTGTCCGCACCTTCGCTCCGACGGCACGGTGAGCTGGAAGATCTTCAGCAACGACGGCGGCCTTGCCCACACCATCCATCAGCTCGAGGACAGCCTGACATACGAAGCCACGACGGAGCAAGGGCAGCGCGCCAAGGCCTGGACGAGCTGGTTCATCAACCGCTTCCACGAACACCTCGACGCACGAGGCGACGTGCCGGCCCGGCCTCGTCCGCAATCCGCAGCGGCGCCATCTGCGCCCGAGGTTATGGCCCCCCGTCTCGAGCCGCAGGCCGCTCCCGCCGCAACCCTGGTATCTGGCGTCTTGGGACGGATCGAAGGCGTGTCGGTCATCGAGCCTGTCAATCTGGACGTGAGCGATGAACTCTTCCGCAGGGCCATGGAGCTGCGCGACGAAGCCTACCGAACAACCATCGAGCGCATGGATGCCGAACGTCGCGCCGAACGCCTCGCCGAGTTCCAGACTTTCACGACGCTCATGGCCCAACCACAACACGACGACGCCCGGGATGCCATCCGCACCGTCGACATCTAAGAAGAACCGCAAGGAACTTCAATGAAGAAGATCGAAACCAAGGAGGCGTTCGAAGCCTGGTGCATCGAACGCCACCTCCGTCCAGCCGACATGATCCGCCACTACGCTTGCAGCGCGTGGCGGACGGCAGACGACGCCTGGTGGACGGCCCGCGAGAAGATGCGCGCAGAGAACTACGCCTTCGAGGACAACCAGCACAAGGCAAAGCTGCTACCCTACGCTCTGACGAGCGCGATCTACGCCAACGGCCTGAGCGTGCCACCACAGGCCTACTTGCAGCTGGACCCCGAGAACAAAACCAACGTCACGTTCTTCTCCAACTGGGCCGACGGCGTGCGTGACCGCCGCACCAGCTCGACATTCGGTCGCTTCTTGAAGTGGGCCAACCCCCACGCGCCGGACACGGCCATCCAGGCCGCCGTCAATACCTGGCGCCAGCTCTTCATTGAGCGCGAGATCAAGTTCACGCAGGACGGCGACCTCATCGAAGCGATCTACCTCACCGGCCCCACAGCGTGCATGCGCTACGACAAAGAACACTTCGGCATCAGCCACCACCCGACGCGGGCCTACGCCGACATACCCGGGTTGAAACTCGCCTACTTCGAGCCCACGCCCGGCCGCTACACCGCGCGCTGCTGGACCTACGAGAACCCGAGCGATACCACCGACAAGCGCTGGATTCGCTGCTACGGCGATGAACTCCTGCTCACGCTTCTTGAACACGACGGCTTTCGCGCTGGAAGTCTCGACGGCGTCAAGCTGCATCGCATTCATTGCGAGAGCGATCCGCGCAAAGTGATCTGTCCGTACATCGACGGCGCCGCGGACAACATCCAGCTGCTCGACGACGGCCTGCTTGTCACAGACGACATCAAGTATCCGAATTCAAGCTCGGATGGCTACCTGATGCTGAGCGACTTCGAGCCGAGCCGCGAAGATCAGGTCCAGCTGCTCACACGCTTCTACGGCGAAGATCACTGGATCGACCAGAGCAACGCAACATACTGCGAACGCTACGCCGACTACATCGACGATGAAGACCTCGTCGAGCTGTACGAAGGCGACTGGGCGCACGTCAACGACGAGAACCTCGCCACCCTGAGCACGCGGTACTACCGCAATGGAGGCCACTACACCTTCCGCAACACCGTCGAAGATGGCAACGACCAAACCATCCTCGACGACGACGCCTGGTACGACGAGGTGCGCAAGTGCTACTGGCATCACGAAGTCAGCCTGGTTACGCTGATTGACGGGCGGGACACTCGTCACGACGACACCGTGATCGAGGACGTGCAAGGCGACTACGAGCTGAATACCACGCCACACGTCTGGTTCGTCGAAGACGAGGACCAGATTCTCTTTGCCAAGCACTTCGACGCGTACGACCTCGGTCTGGAACACGACGAGCTCGGTTGGGGCACCACGCCCGACGAACAGACCGCTCTGCTGCTCTTCCTCGCCCCGATGAGCGACGCGCAGCGCGAGGCCTGGCTCAACACACAGATCGAGGTGTCGCACGAACGCGCCATGACGCTCATGCTGGACTTCCTGCGCGAGCAAATTTCGAATCTAATCATCTCTCTACCGCTGACTGCGGTAGTCATCGAAGAAGAGGAAGAGACCGCATGACACTCACCGCCGAAGCCCTGGCGACATCGCCCAATCCGATCGTCGCCCAGCTCGCTGCCACCATCCTGGATGGCAACACCAACGATGCGGACAACGCCGACTCCAACAGCGGCGACGAACGCTTCGCCTCGCTTGACGGCACAGCCGAGATGGCCGCCACGACCGCCGAAGAGGACGACGAGAACCCGCCGCCCCTTCTGCTGAAGATCCTCTCCACCAAGCGCTGCCACGGCAGCGCCAGCGAGCGCAGCTTCGTCGAAGACTTCCTGTTCGAGTTTCTCGACAACTCGGAGTACGTCGACGACGTCTACTACACGACCGCGCCAAAGGCCGACAAGGAAGCCAAGAACCTGGTGGCCATCGTGAAGTACCCGGACGGCCGCGAGAGCAAGACGCTGTTCTCGTGCCACACGGACACGTGCCACACCTTGCTGGGTTCGGACGAGAGTCAAGGTCTTCAGAACCTGGCCTACGACCCGAACATGGAGCAGATCTTCCTGGGCGAAGAAGCCAGGAAGGAAGGCGGCAACGTGCTCGGCGCGGACGACGGCGTCGGCATCTGGCTGATGCTCGAGATGGTCAAGCGCGGCGTGCCCGGCACCTACGTCTTCCATCGCGGCGAAGAACGGAGCTGTATCGGCAGCAAGCACCTCTCGCAAGCATACGACGCCTGGCTCAGGAGCTTCGACCGCGCGATCGCGTTCGACCGACCCGGCTGCGACGAGGTCATCACACACCAACGCAGCGAACGCGGTTGCAGCAAGGAGTTCGCCGAGGCGCTGGCTGGCGAGCTCACGATGCTCGGCAACCTCACCTACGAGCCGAGCGACCGCGGCGTCTTCACCGACACCGCCTGCTACTTCCGACAGATCCCGGAATGCACGAACTTGGGCGTCGGTTACGACTTCCAGCACGGCCCCGACGAATACCTGGACTGGGGCCACGCCCGCGAACTGGCCGACGTCATCGTGCGGCTCGACTGGGATGCCTTGCCCACCAAGCGCGACCCGGCAGCCAAGCCCGAGCACAAGTCCACTGGCACCTACGGCCGCGGCAACTGGGGCGGCAACAGCCACGGTTACGGCGGCTATGGCGCCTACGGCACCGCGCTCAGCACCGGCGGCGTCGAAGACGACGAGCCGCTGCCCACGCACAGCAACAACGTGTCGCCCTTTCCGACGTCGTCGAGCCAGGCGGCGAACACGGGCGCGTTCAAGGCGACCACGGTCGCCGGCCTGGCAGGCATGAGCCGCCGCGAAATCGCGGTGCTCGTGCGCGAAAAGCCCCTCACAGTGGAACGACTTCTCGTCGATCTGCTTTCCGAACGCAAGGGCTTGGAGGCACGCCTCGAGCAACTGCGTCTTTTCCTCTGACGGCAACTTTCAAGGAGATCCCATGCCGCTCATCGTTTCCCAAGACGAACTCGCCCGCATCACCGCCCTCACCAAGATGGCGGCCGCGTTCCCCAACGAGTCGGGTGAATTCAAGACCCGCAAGAAGGCCTGGTGGGCCGAGATCCGCAGCACGTACGGCATCCCCGCCGACGTGAAGCTGAAGATCGGCCTCGACACCGGCGAACTGCGCCACAAGGGCACCGACCAGGCCTACGAGCAAGCTCCGCCGCCGGCGCCGAAGTTCAACAAGGTCAGCGTCCAGCTCGACCAGTTGATCAGCGCGATCGACACCCACAGCTTGGGCGGCGTGGTCGAAACGGACCTGACCTCAGCCGGCACCCCGTACATCGACGCCGAGCGCAACGCCCTGGTCGTGTACGTGCAAGAGCCGATCCCGGCCTGATCCTCAACGTAGAACTGAGCTGAGTAATGAAGAGTTGGTCGTTCTCCCGCCTCGAGGTCTTCGAGAAGTGCGGCTGGCGCGCGAAGTTGCAATTTGACGACCGCGCGCCCATCCCGCCAAACCCCAAAGGCGACCGGGGAACGGCCATCCACGACTCCGCGCAGGACTACGTCCGGGGCATGCGCGACGATCTCATCCCGGAGTGCGCGCACTTCAAGAACGAGCTCGACGCACTGCGCCCCCTCTTTTCGAAAGGCGACGTGCTGATCGAAGACGAGTGGGGCTTCGATCGCGAGTGGAAGCACGTCGGCTGGCATGGCGAGTGGCGCACCACCAGCACCCTTCCAACCGGCGCAATCCTCTACACCGCCAACGACACCGAGTCCGACTTCCGCGACGTCTCACCACGAGAGCTTGCGCAACGCGACGGCCTTCAAAGGTGGCCGACGCACCTGCTCTTCATGGGCATCCTCTACGAGTGGGTGCCCGCCTGGTGCCGCATGAAGCTCGACTTCATGGTTTGGCTGTCGCCGACCAAGGTGCTGGTCATCGACCTGAAGTCCGGCAAGAAGGACGGCAATGAGATCAAGCACACGGAGCAAGGGCAGCTCTACGCCGTCGGCGTGATGCTCAAGTACCCCGAGGTCGAAGAAGTCGTCGTCGAGTTCTGGTACGTCGACCAAAACGACACCAAGCCCAACAAGTACAGCGCGACCCAGGCGGCGCGCTTCCTTCAGAACTTCACCGCCCGCGGCCAGAAGGCCACCAGCGGCGTGTACCAACCGCGCCCCAGCATTTTTTCGTGCAAGTGGTGCCCGTATCGCCCCGAACACCAAGGCGGCAACGGCATCTGCGAGCACGCAACCGGCGCCGCGCCACGTCGCGCCGCGCCGTCTACCAGCAGCAACCCCCTCTTCTTCGACTTCGGCAAAAGCAAATGACTGGCTACGACATCGACGTGCGTAAGCACCGCGTGGGCCAAGACATTCACGTCCACATCAAGGCCTGGCGCGGCCGGGCCGAGGTGTTCAACACCCACGCAATCGCAACAGACAACGAGCAAGCGAACGAGTTCATCGTCCGCACGCTCGAGAACCACAACCTCCCCATCCCCGAGGCATACCAATGATCCCGAACCACGTCGACAGCCCGCTGTTCTTCATGCCACCGAAGATGTTCGACCACATCGGCCAGCAGCTCGAAGCCATCAGTGGCGAACCGAACCTGCCGCAGCCCATTCAGCAAGTCGTTCAGATGGGCGTCTCCGTTCTCTGCTCTTCGATCGCAGTTCAGAACTACGCCGTCGACGCGCTCAAGGCCACCCTGGACGAAACGACCGCGTTCGAAGACCGCATGCAGCTGCTGGGCCGCATCGCCACGGCCACGCAGTTTTTCGCCGAGAACAACGAGGCGGCTCTCAACTTCTTCATGACAACCCTGCAAGACGAGGCCCGCTACCTGGGTGACCAGGCCGGGCCGGTCTTCGAAGCCGCGCGCCAGCTGGTCGCAACCAGCGTCGGCGGCATCCAAACGCTCATGAAGCCCACCACCGCCGAACCTGCCGCGCTGCCGCAATGACAACGCTCTTCGCCCACCAGACCTACAGTCTGGACTTCACCGCCGACCGGCCCGAGGTCTTCGACATGAGCGAGCCGGGCACGGGCAAGACCGCAGTTCACTTGTTGGACTTCGCGCGCCGCTACGCCAAGCACGGCCACCCAGGCATCATTTTCGCGACGAAGTCGCTGCTGCAGTCCGCCTGGGCGAATGACGCGGCCAAGTTCGTCCCTGATCTACCCATCAGCGTGGCATGGGCCGAGAACCGCGAGGAAGCATTCGAGAAGGACGCAGCGCTCTACATCACGAACCACGATGCGGTGAAGTGGTTGGCCGAGCACAAGCCAAAGCTGTTGAAGCGGCTGCTCTACATGGGCACGGACGAAAGTACGGCCTACAAGCACTCGACCAGCCAGCGGTCCAAAGCTGCCATGTTCGTACGCAACCAGCTGCCCCGCAACCACCCCGACGTGGCGGCGCGCAACTTGTCCGGCACGCCATCCCCGAACGGCATCCTAGACTTGTGGCACCAGGCTTACCTGCTGGACTTCGGCAAGCGCCTGGGCGCGAGCTACTTCAAGTTCCGCGCCGCCACGTGCGACGCTGTCCAGGTCGGCCCCAAACCTGAGCACGTGCAGTGGGTCCAGCGCGAAGGCGCTGAAGAAGCTGTCGCCGCGCTGCTGGCGGACATCACCATCCGCCACGAGCTGCGTGCCTGCGTCGACATGCCCGAGCAGGTTGTCTACACGGTGCCCTTCAAGCTGACGCCGAAGCACCGCGCCATCTACGAGAAGATGGAAAAGGACATGCTGGTCGACGTCGGCCCGCACCAGGTCATCGCACTGAATGGCGCCGTGCTCTACACGAAGCTGCTGCAGATCGCCAGCGGCAGCGTCTATGGGCAGGACGACGAAGTCAGCATCGATCAACAGCGCTACGAGCTGGTCATGGACCTGGCCGAGCAGCGCCGCCACAGCCTGGTGCTGTTCCAGTGGGGCCACCAGCGCCGCGCGCTGACGGAGCTGGCCGACAAGCGCGGGCTGAGCTTTGCCGTCATCGACGGCAGCACCAGCGCCAAAGAACGCGCCTCGATCGTCGAGCGCTACCAGGCCGGCTTCATTCGCATCCTGTTTGGCCACCCGCAGTCGATGGGCCACGGCCTGACGCTCACGCGCGGCACCGCCACGATTTGGGCGTCGCCCACGATCAACCAGGAGTGGTGGGAGCAGGCCAACCGCCGGATCTTCCGCATCGGCCAGACCGAGCGCACCGAGACGATCGTCGTCTGCGCTCAGGGCACGATCGACGAGGTCGTGACCGCGGACCGCGAGGTCAAGGAATTCAACGCGATCGCATTGCTCAACGCCCTGAAGTCTTATCGCCGCTGATCATCTACCGGAGAAAACCATGGACAACCAGAAAGCCTTCGACAACGCCCTCTTCGGGGTGCGAGCGCAAGGCAGGCTGAGCAAGAGCAGCGCAGGCCGCTGCGCATACCGCGAAGCTAGCGGCGCGAAGTGTGGCGTCGGGCACAGCATGCCTGACGAGCTGTACGACCTGGGCTTCGACGATGGCGACGGCGTGAACATCAAGAGCGTACTCGGCATGGACCCCGCCATTGCAGCGCACTTCGCTGGTTGCGACACCGACGTTTTGGATGACATTCAGATCGCACACGACTCAGCGAGCGATCTAACCGACTTCGAATCGCGCATGCAAGCGCTCGCCGACAGACACAACCTCATCTACACCCCCAAACAGCAATGAACAACACCGCACTCATCGCCTTCGCGGACTTGCAGAAACTGTTCCCCGCGGTCACGCGAGAGACGATCCTCGAGATCCTCAAGCGCAAAGAGATCACCGCCGCACAGGAGATGAAGTACGGCATGGGCTACGCACGCTGGTATCCCAAGCAGACGGCCGTCGCCGCGGTCCAGGAATACTGGGCCGCGCGCAACGAAATCGAATCGGAGACGCCTGTCGAGCCGCCCACACCCGCCGCGCTGTCCGAGAAGGTCGACCAGCTGCTGGCCAACCAGGAGAAGCTCGGCCGGATGATGGCTTCGATCCTGCAGAACCTCGGCGTGGCCGCGGAAGCCTGACATGCAGATCTATCGCATCACCTGGGACGAGGGCGCCACGCCCCACTTCGCCGGCACGCTCGGCGACGCTCACGCCAGCGCCAAGCTGGCCCCGGCCCCCGCCAGCGTCCTCATCGAGCTGCTCGATGTCGATGTGTCCAAGGACAGTGCCCTGGCCATGCTGGGCGGCGGTATGCCTGCCCACAAGGTGCTGCGCACCTGGGGGCTCACGCCTCGGCGCGGGCTCAAGGAGCAGGCGCCGTGAACGCACCGGAACCGCCGCAACATGCTTCGTGGCAGCGCCCTGTGCGCTGCACGCAATGTGACGACGTCATCTGGTCTCGGTATCGCGGCGAGTTCCGCAGCTGCAAATGCGGTGCGATCTCGGTCGATCAGACGCCGCACTACTCGCGCTACGTTGGCAATCCGGCAGACTTTCTGCCGCTCGGCGACGAGGGGGTCCAGTGATCTGCACCCACCGACACGCTGACTGCTGGGTCTGGCAGGACGTCGAAGTCGGCTTGTACGGCGAGACGGAGCAGCAGCTTGTCAACGTCGGCGGCGAGTCAGCCTACGAAGACCTCGACACCGGCCGCTTCCGCTGCACGCTTTGCGACGAGGTCGGCTACTACACCGGACTGTGGAAGCGCTTTTTTGAAGAAGGCGTCCCATGCCCCGGATCTGATCGGATCAAACGATGACCAATCCCACCCAACAACCCGAGCGCGTCCATTGGACTTGGGACCGCCGCCGCTCGAGCAACTCATCGATGATGAAAGTCGGCACCTACCCGCTCAGCATGTCCCGCGAGGAAGTCGAGAAGGAAGTCGCCGGCACCTTCGGCGGCACGTTCCTCTCGTTCGGCAACGGCCGCTTCGAGTACCGGGCCTACACGGACTGAGCCATGGCTATGACTTTCGACCAATGGGCCGAGAAGCAAGGCTTCCCAGTAACGTCGACGCAGCGCCCACTGTGGAAGAAGTGCTGGGAAACCGCACAGGCACAGGTCGTCCGATCGAGCGCACCGCTGACCGCCGAACAGGTGTTCGCGAGCAACCGAATCATGGAAGCGAACGTGCTTGCCGGACTCTCCATGGCGAAGCTCATGCCACTCGTACGCGCCATCGAGGGGGTTCATGGCGTCGAATCAACATGAGCAACACGATCGCATGGCTCAACGAACGCCTGACCACGATTCTTGCTCGCTATGTCGAACCGCTCTTCAAGCCAGGCACCAAGCTGACCATCATCGCGCGTACACCGGACAACAACGAGGCTGACATACTCGTGAGCAGTGACGACCTTGACGCCGTCATCGCGCTCATCGAGCGCAGTAAACACAGGGAGCCCATTCAGTGAACGACTTCATCAAGAAGGCGCGCGCCTACGTGCGTCAGCGCCCCGCCCTCGGCTTTGTCCTCGCCACGCTTGTCCTGCTCGCCTACCTGGCGGCTGGCGTCTATGGCGTGAAGTGGGAATGATCGGCCATGTCGAGTGACCGGAGCACACCATGTCTGAAGCACAACGACGCCGAGAGCTGGCGGACAGGCTCGGCCTGTACATCTGCGACGAGCATCTATGCGAGAGCTACGCGGACGCAATGATGGATGCCGCCGAAATACTGCGCTCCGACGCCGCCGCGCTGGAAGCGGTGGGTGCGGAACCGATCGGCTACTTCTACGAGCTTGAGTCAGCCAACGAGAAGGCTGGCCCGATCTGGCAGGGCTGCGAGTCTGAAGCGGTCTGCGATGTTGTCGCGGCCGACATCGAGCGGAAATCGTTTCCCCTCTACGGCCCCGATGTCGCTCTACGCCTCGCTGAAGCGCGGCAAGCCTTGAGGAAGATCGCGGCCATCGAAGACAAGATGTTCGGCGGCGATTGGGATGAGATCAGCGAGGCGCGAGAGATTGCCTGCAACGCATTGGGGGTCGGCCATGAGTAACCACAAACAAGGCTGCGATGCACTCGGCGGCTACGGCAACGGTGTCGGACCTTGCTCTTGCGGGCAGGCTGACGACCTGATTCAACGGCTGCGCACCTTCGGCTATGCAGGCTTTCCGATCGCCAACGAAGCCGCCACCCTCCTCGAACAGCAGGCCGCCGAGATCGAGCGGCTGACGAAGGCGCTGCGCCGTCTGTGCCGCAGCTTCCCGACCGACACCGACATGGTGAGCGCTGGTTGGTCTGCCGCCGAGATCGAAGAAGGTTGCGCCGCTCACGCCGCAGCTTACGGAATCCTCAAGGAGATCGGCCGTGTCGAGTGACCTGATTCACCGGCTGCGCGACGGACAGCGCGGCTTTGTGAACTTCCCTGACGGCTTCTTCGAAACGCTGTTCGCCCTGGCGGCCATCGGCGTCGTTGCGCTGCTCGGGTTTCTCGGGTGGGGCATCTGGTGGCTCATCCAGCATGTGAGGCTCGTATGAGTGACGTAGTGCTCTTTGGAGTGCTGCGCATGCCTTACGAACTCGCGATGTCGGACGAGGTTTCGCGCCGCCAGTTCTACCGGCGCGCACAGGAAGCCGCCACCCACATCGAGCAGCTCGAAGCCGAGCGGTCGCAGGAGTGGATCGACGAGGCGATGAGGCTGGCCGAAGACTACGCCGACAAAAAGACGCACGGCGGCGGTTACCACTCGTCCGAGATTATCGATGGCGTCCGCGCCCGCGCCGCCCTCCTCGCGCACCTAACCGGAGCCACGAAATGACCGACCCCACCACCGCGATGCGAGCGGCGCGAGAGGCGCTGGAAAAGATTGCCGAACCGATATCAAGCCGCCGCAACGATACCGAGTGGCTTTTGATGGTGATCGACCTTCGCCGTCGAATTGCGATGGACGCCCTAGCCCAGCTCGACGCCGCCCTCGCGCAGCCCAGCGAGGAGGCGAGGGACGCGGCGCGTCTCGATGCCATCGAAAGAAATATTTGGTTCGTCGAGCCGCAGTATCAAAACGATCCGGCGACGTGGCGCGTCGGCAAAGCGACCGGCAGCGCACACGCGAAGACGCTTCGAGGGGCCATCGACGCCGCACTGCAGGCGAAGGACGGTGCGCGATGAGCACGGCATCCATGCGTCGCGGCGCCAAGGAAGCGAACGATGAAAGCGCCGGTACGAAGTACGGCCGCGAGGTCGGCAATGCAGTCGGCGCGCTGGCGGTCGCCATGCTGCGAGTCAAGGAGCACGAGGAACGCATCGAGGCCCTTGAAGAGCGGATCAAGCGACTCGAAGGGCGCCTCAACGTCTTGGAGTCGCGATGAGCCGCTACACCGAGCGGCAAATCCGCGAGTTCGAGCGCATCCGCGACGGCGACGACGCGCTCATCGACACGCACCCGGAGATCTACCGGCGGCTGATCGACATGCGCGGCGGTTGCCGGTGCTGCGTCTCGCCGCCGTGCAGCGCTTGCAGCGAACCGCTCTTGCTCGAAGAGGCCGACCGGCTCGGCCTTCTCGACGACGGACGCGATGCGCCTGTTGACTTCTCCGCGATCACGAAGGGACTCTGCAAATGACCCCCACCGACACCACCCCGGAGCTGCCGCCGACTGACCCACTCTTTCTGACGCGCCGATACCTGACGGATACGCTTGAATGCGGGACGGTCAGTGAAACGGTTGTCGCTCGAACGGCACTGAAGCTGCTTGACACCGCCCTGCAATCCATCGCCGCAGACCGTGCAGCGCGAGAGGGGGCGCCGATCGACATGGTGCTGCACTGCCCGGCTTGCGGCCTGCAGCACATCGACGCGCCGGAAGACGCTGACTGCGATGGCGAATCTGTCCATTCGTTCGGCTGGAGCAACCCGCCGCACCGCTCGCACCTGTGCCACGGCTGCGGCCACATCTGGCGCCCCGCCGACGTACCGACGAACGGCGTCGCTGCGGTGAAGACCGATGGCAAAGCTGACTCGCCTCTCGCCGCCCATCGCGGGGAGGCAGTAGCGCAGCCCGGGTGGGTCAGCGTCGCCGAACGTCTACCGCCTGCCGAGACGGAAGTGCTTGTGATGAGACGCGGCCACATCGATGTCGGCGCCCTCAATTGGGATCACCCGGGCCACGAAGACTCCTACCAGTCGCACCTCTACTGGGCGCACCCACAAGAGCATTGGATCGCTGAAGACCCGGGCGAGGTGACGCATTGGATGGATCTTCCGGGGCTCGCCGCTGTTCCCTCTCCCACCGCAGCGGCGGCAGAGCCGACGCCAGCGCAAGTCGCCGCTCTTGAGGGCCTCACTCGATCATCTGAGGAACTCGGCTGGTATGAAGCGTCGGCATCGATCCCGCCAGCTCAGAGCGCACCGCCCAGGTGGCATGAGCCGTGGCGCGTGGCTGTCATGGTTTCGTCGTCAGACCCGTCTAGGCAAACTCTCTGGCTGGCCGCCGGTGATAGCGAAATTGCACACGTCGGCGCCCATCGAAGCTTCGTGCGCTGGCTCGCCGCCGCCCCACCCCCGCCAGCGCGGGAGACGGAACGGGAGTTGATCGCGTCGTCGCTCTGCACCATGCGCGCGCTATCAGCGGCGCGAGACGGAGAGACCGACAGCCTGCTCTACCGCGAAGCAGGCCGCGCCATTGTCGCAATCGAACTGCTGTGCGCCACGCTCGCTGCTCGCCCAGCAGAGGCAGCAGTGCCGACCGCCGACCCGGACACGCGCCCGCTACCGATTGTCATGCACCACGACAACCCGGCCCTGAAGCACTTGCCGGACGGAACGCTCGTGCTGCTGCAGCGCCGGCTCCCGCCGACCGAGGACCAGATCATTCAGGACGCACTCAACGCGGTGCGCCTCTTCTGACATGAAGGCCCACATCGCTACCTACCTGCCGTACCTGCTCTCGGCGATCACCATCTGGATGACGCTGTTGGCCGGCAACCTACACCCCCGCGCCTGGCTCGTGGGCATCATCAACCAGGCGCTCTGGCTGATCTGGATCATCGCCGACGCGGCATGGGGACTCCTGCCGCTCACCGCGGCGATGGTGGTCGTCTACGCGCGCAACCACTTCAAGTGGAAGAAGCAATGAGCAACAAGACTTGGACGCCCGTACAAATCGAAGTTCTACTGGCGTGCTACTACAACCGCGAGGGGAATAACGGGTTGCGAGATTCCCAATCCGTTAGAAGCGCGCGCGGCATGCTCCGAGATTTAGGGCTGGTCGAGCCCCTCGTGCCGACCGACTTCATCTGGAAGACCACGCCGAAGGGCGACGCGCTCGTCAAGATGTTGATGAGCACACCGCTGCCGGTGGAGCGTTTCGTCGACCCGCGGGAGGCGACATGAACACATTCCGCCCCGAACTATGGGTGCGCGTTCCCATCACCGAGCTACAAGCGCCCAAGCAGAACGGCCCGCACATGGTCTACATGGACCGCTGGTGGGCGGTCGACGCCGATGGCAGCGCCATCTTCTACAAGTCGACGCGCTACCCGCAATGCAACCCCAACCGTTCCGTCGTCGAGCACCTCACCAAGAGCTTGCCAGGCGCGACCGCCCGCCAAATCCCGCTGGTGATGGTGCCATTCAAGATCAGCGACTACGAATGAGGCCCCAAGTCCTCCCTCGCGTCGTCGCTGCGCTCACCGACTTCGGTCCAATGGCCAGCGTCGAGATCGCCGAAGAACTGCAGCTACCCGAGCGCCGCGTGGCCGGCGCCCTGCACCGTCTACACCGCGGCGAGCGCAAAGGAACCATCCACATCGCCCGCTGGGAGTACGACCTGGGCGACGGCCGCCGGCGCTACCCGCGCCCCATCTTTGCTCTCGGCTCGAAGCGCGACGCGCCTAAGCCGAAGCCGCCGACCGACACCGAGCACTGCCGCGCGTACCGGGCCCGCAAGAAAAGCGCCACGCCCAGCGTGTTCCTGCTCGGCGTCCCCCCGAAGCAACGCAACGTGTTGCAGCGTGCCGAAGTCCGCCCTACACTCTGCGGCATTCTTCCTTAGTCTTCAAATGCGCAAACGCTCCAAGTACCGCCCCCGCCCGGTTCTCGCCGACCCGGTTGCCTTCGTCCTGTCCGGCATGCGCAAGCCCGACAAGGCCACGTCGGGCAAGGTGCTGACGCAAACCTACCTGGCGCTCGAGGCCATGCGCACCGGCAGCGCCACCAAGGCGGACTGGGACGACCTGGCCAACACGCTCAACGCCGCCTGGGTGCTGTGCAACGACTTCCAGGTCGGCGCCGAATACCGCGAGCAGCTCATCGAAGCCCGCGAGGCACTGATCGCCCTCGGCCGGCGAGCCGATCAGAACGGCATGCGCTTCACGCTCTACGCCGCCGAGCTCGCCGCGCTTCGCACTGCGATCGAGATCCACGACGCGCAGATCGAGGCGAGTACCGCCGACCAGATGGCGCGCGTCGCCCACCGAGTGATGAACCTGATGCGCAGCGCTCCGCGCATCAGCCCCAAACACAAAGAGACCGCATGAAAGTTCTCTTCCTCGACATCGACGGCGTGCTCAACAGCAGCCGCACAGTCCTGGCGCACGGCGCGTACCCGCACACGCTACGTGACGGGGACTGGGAGAAGTTCGACTGGACGGGCATCCTCATGATCCAGCGGCTCTGCGCCGTCGCCGACCTGAGTGTCGTGCTGTCGTCAGCCTGGCGCCTCGATCACGACTTCCGACAGGTCGGCAGGGTGTTCAACCTGCCCATCATCGACCGCACTCCGTCGTTCCCCGGCACCCGGGGCATGGAGATCAAGTACTGGCTCGACCAGCACCCCGAGGTCGAGGCCTTCGCGATCGTCGATGACGACGCCGACATGCTGCCCGAGCAGCTGCCGCACTTCGTGCAGACCGACGGCCACGAGGGCGTGACCTTCAAGAACTACCAACAGCTCTGCGAGCGCTTCGGCGTCAATCCGTGGGATCGGCCACCGCGAGAGCGCAACGAGATCCTGAACGCTTCAGCTCCGGCCTAGCCGGGGCAGGGATAAGGGAACCGTGCCCGCCGTGCGACCCGGCAAACGGACTCAGTTGACGAGCTGCGTGCTGCGGCGGGTGGTCTGGCCTGGCCCGTTCACAGCATCCTTTCCACGCCTTCGGGCGTGAGCGGCGGCGTTAGCCGGTTGCCCCCTCCGAGATGGGGGCGCCAAGTCCCCTTCGTCTAGCGGTTAGGACACGACCCTTTCAAGGTCGAAACGCGGGTTCGAATCCCGCAGGGGACGCCAGACAACACGACGAGACCATGCGCCCTCTCTACATCTTCGACCTCGACGGCACGCTCGCCGACATCACACACCGCCGCCACTTCGTGGACGGCACCGGCCCGGAGAAGTCTTGGCCCAAGTTCTTCGCCGCGTGCGTCGACGACAAACCGATCCCGGCGGTCATCCGCACAATGGCCGCCGTGTGGGCTGGTTCTCTGACCAGCGTGTGGATCTGGTCCGGGCGCAGCGACGAGGTCGAGCAGGAAACGAGGGAGTGGCTCATCGAGCACACCATCTTCGGCGATCCCGACGCCGAGTCGATACAGCTGAAGATGCGCCGCGCCGGCGACTACACGCCGGACGAAGTGCTCAAGCAGTCCTGGCTCGACGCTCTCAGCCCGGAGGACCGCAGCCGCATCGTGGCCGTGTTCGACGACCGCGACCGCGTGGTCGAGATGTGGCGCCGCAACGGCATCCCCTGCTTCCAAGTTGCCCCCGGAGACTTCTGATGCCCCGCACATTCATGATGGTGGACTGCGAGACGCTCGCGCTCACACCCGACGCTCTCATCACGCAGATCGCAGTCGGCGTCTACGACCGCGATGCCGGCCAAATCACGTCGATGCTCGTCCTCCACCCGGACACCCACGAGCAGAGCAACCGCCGCATCGACTACGACACTGTCAGCTGGTGGATGAAGCAGAGCGCCCCGGCCCGCGAAGCAGTGTTCGGCTACACCGGCGAGCGCTTCAAGAAGGCTCGCATCCGCGAGATCCTCCACGCATTCTGCGCGAACGCCGAGGGCGGAATTTGGGCTGCGCCCAGCGCCTTTGACTTCGCCTTGCTGCGCGACTACTTCGATGCCTGCACGCCGTGGAGCTACCGCGCCGAGCGCGACATGACCACGCTGCGCCGCCTCATCGACCCGGACAGCACCTTGGAGCCGCCGAGCGACGCGGCGCGCGAGCACGACGCGGCTTATGACGTCGAGTGGCAGAGCACGTACCTGACCCTCCTGCTGGCCCGCTTCGATCGCCTGCGCGGGCCAGACTTCCGGCTGCAGGGGCTCGACAAGTGACGCCCGCCACCAAGCCGCGAGCACGGCTCGAGCACTGGTTCTTGCTCGGCGGCAACACTCTGTATGGGGCCGCCTACGGCTCCGTTCGCGCGGACGGCTCCCGCCGCCCCGACGGCACCGCCATCACGACCTCGCGCGTGCTGCGCTTGGACACGGCGGAGGGCATCGCGGAGACCGAGAACACGATCTACGAGCTGGGCAAGAAGCACCCCAGCTACAGCCCGGAAGAACGTTCCATCTACCAACCGTGCTGCGCGATCGAGAGGCGCAACCTGAACGGCAGCTGCGACAACTGCGGAGCCCCATGCCTATGAGCCACATCCTTGCCGCCTTCATCGGCGCCCTCCTCGGCCTGGCGCTCCTGGGTGGCTGCTCACCGCGTGCAGCTGTCGAGCCGTGGCACTACGCGACTGCCGTCGAAGCATGCCGCGGGGAACTCGCCTGGTTCACCGTCGACCCGCGAGGCGTCGCCGACAACAGGCGCTATGCCATCGAGGCCCGTTGCAAGAACAACACCACCGTGACCGGCAACTACGCCGTCCCGAGATGATTCACGACCTCGACGACATCGTCACGTTGGACTTCGAGTCCTACTACGCGGCGGACTACAGCCTCACGCAGAAGACGATGAATACGTCTGGCTACGTGTGGGACGACCGATTCAAAGCGCAGTGCATCGGCGTGTGCGACGGCACTAAGGACGCCGTGTGGTATGGGCCGGAGGACATCGAGCGGGCGATCAAGAAGCACGCGATCGACAAGCGCCCGATTGCCGCGCATAACGCCCACTTCGACGGATTCATCCTGTCGCAGCGCTACGGCGTCGTGCCGCCGTTCTACTACGACACGCTGAGCATGGCGCGCGCCCTCCACGGCTTCGCCACCCGGCACAACCTCGACACGATCGCGCGCCTGTACGGGCTGGGCGTCAAGACCGAGGGCCTGCTGAAGACGAAGGGCGTGCGGGACTTGGACCCCGAGACGCTCGAGATCCTCGGCGAATACTGCTGCAACGACACGGAGCTGTGCCGCGACGTGCTGGCCATCCAGGTCAAGAACTTCCCCCACAAGGAGCTGCGTCTCGTCGACTGGACGATTCGCGCCTTCTGCGACCCGGTACTGCGGCTCAACCAGGACCTGGTCAAGGAAGAGTACGACGCCCAGCTGGCTGACATCGAGGCGAAGCAGAAAGCAGCCGCGACCGACGCGATGCAGCTGCTGAGCGCCGAGAAGTTCGCGCTGATGCTCGAAGCGCTCGGCGTTGAGGTGCCGCTCAAGATGAGCCCCAGCACCGGCCAACTGACCTACGCCTTCGCCAAGTCCGACAAGGCGTTCACCGAGCTGCTCGAGCACGACGACCCGCGCGTCGTGGCCCTGGTCGAAGCCCGCCTGGCCACGAAGTCGACTATCGGCGTGACTCGCGCGAAGCGGTTCATGGACATCGGCGACCGCAAATTGCCGATGGCCTACAACTACGTGGCGGCGCACACCACGCGGTTCGGCGGCTCGAACAAGATGAACATGCAGAACCTCGAGCGCCAGGGGTATCTCGCAGACGGCAAGACCCCCGACATGGCCACGGCACGGCTGCGCCGTTCGATCGAGGCCCCCGCGGATCACATGGTGGTCGTGCGCGACTCGATGCAGATCGAGCCGCGCACCAACGGCTGGCTATGGGGGCAAGAAGACCTGGTCGACGCGTTCCGTCAATTCGACGCCGGCACCGGCCCCGATGTCTACCGCGTCCAGGCGCGCAAGACGTACGGCGTCCCGCTAGAAGAGATCACCAAGGACCAGCGCTTCCTGGGCAAGGTGCAGACGATTGCGCTGGGCTACCAGATGGGTTGGCGCAAGTACCAGGCCACGCTGGAAGGCGGTGCCCTCGGCGGTCCGCCGGTGATCGTCTCGGACCAGGAAGCCCAGCGCGACGTCTACGGCTATCGCGACTCCAACAAGCAGATCGTCGGCGGCTGGGAGCTGTGCGAACGCATCCTGCTCGAGATGGCCATCGGCAAGCCCGGTGAGTACAAGTGCCTGGCCTGGGAAAAGGACACGCTGTGGCTGCCCAACGGGCTGCCGATGCACTACACCGAGCTGTACGGCGTCGAGACGGACCGCGGCATCAGCGACTTCACCTACCTGTCGAAGAACAACGGCAAGCGCTCGAAGATCTACGGTGGGCTGCTGACCGAAAACATCGTCCAGGCCCTGGCCCGAATCATCGTCTCCGAGCAGCTGCTGCTCGTGCAAGACGCCGGATGGCGTGTCGTTGGCATGACGCACGACGAAGTGATCGCCATCGCGCACAAGACCCAGGCCGACCGCTGCCTGGATGACATGGCCAAGGCCATGAGCATCACCCCCGCCTGGTGCCGCGATCTCCCCATCAACTCCGACGGCGGCTACGCCTTCAACTACTCCAAATGAGCAACCTCACCGAAGAACTCGAGAAGAAGATCGTCGACGCAGCGCGGCGCCAGTCCCAAACCCACGCCGACACCGCGTTCACCCCCGCTTTCACCTACACCTACGAGCTCGATCGGCTGCTCGACCGCTGGGAACAGCGCTTGTTCCCCATCCGCGCGCGCGTCGGCGAGATCAAGAGTCAGATGCTCAAGCTGCGCGAGGAACTGGCGCAAATCCACCAAGCCCAGTTGGCCGAAACCATGCGCGCGAAGGTCGCCGACGAGGCCGCCACCGTCCTGGTCAAGATGCTCGGAGCCTGACATGACCGAACACCGCTTCAACCTCCCCATCGTCGCCAGCGTCGCCACCGGCGCCCTGCTGCTGTGCGTGCTCATGGCCGTCGACGCCTGGAAGACCGTGGCCACCAAGCGCTTGGACGCGGCTGCCAGCTCGAACAACCCCGCCGCACTGCTGTGCGCGGCCGAGGGCATCGACCGCTACAACCAGTCGTTCTGCCTGGAAGCCGCACGCGCCGCGCCGGCGCCGCACAAGCCCGCGATGCCCACCTCGTTCTGAGCCCGTCTCAGCTCTCAGCCCGAAGCCCGGCGATCCCGGGCTTCTTCACTTCGGAGACACCATGCGCGCGATTCTCATCGACCCCTTCGAGCGAACGATCACCGAGATCGACACGATCGAGCCGGGCAACCTCGACAGCTACTACGCCGCCTTGTCGCGACCAGGCGCACCCGTCACGACCTTCGATGTGGCGCGTTACGACGAGGCGGACATCGACATCTACGTCGATGACGAGGGGCTGATCACCGGCCGCGCGACGGCGTTCTTCCAATTGGGCGATCTCGACCCCTTGGCGGGACGCGGCGTCGTTGTCTCGACCGACGACGAAGGTAACTCGATGCCGCCGCGAGCCTCGCTCGAGCAGGTCAGGGCGATGACCCGATGGATCACGCCGATCAGCATCAACGGCAAGATCTGCTTCCTGCGGGAGGCTGCCGCGTGAAAAGCCGCTTCGCGTTGGGCGCCCTGCGCACTTCGCAAGCGGCCAAGAGCGCGCTTCACCGCATCGCTTACGACCTGATCTGCCGCCACGCCCTGTGTGACCACGGCCAGATCTCCATGATCGAGCGGCGCGCCAACGAGCGCAGTCTGGTGCATGGCGGGCGCGTCGTCTCACGCTACCGCAGCGACCCAACCAACCCGAACGCCCCATGGGTCATCGTGGTCACGGAGGCCGGCGGCATCCACACGACGGTGTTCATGGAGCACGAACTCACGACGCAACGCTAGGTGTTGCATTCTTCCACTCTCTACCATAGACTATGCAAGACGCACTCGACGCTCCCACCAAGATGGACGCAGCACCCCCGCCAAGCCCCCCGAAAACGATTGGCGACCTCATCGACAAACTGACCGAAGTGAAGCGCGAGCGCGCAGCACTGTCGAAGCAAGACAAGGTCTTGAAGGCCCAAGAAGACGAGCTTGATGAAGCGCTCATGGATCTGCTGGATGCCTCCGGCACCCGCGGCGCCGCCGGCCAGACGGCCAGCGTTTCGATCCAAGAGTCGGTCGTCCCGACGCTGAAGAACTTCGAGCTCTTCGCCGAGTTCCTCTACGAGAACCGCTACCTCCACCTTCTCAATCGCGCCCTCAACGCAGCCGCCTGCCGCGAGGTGTTCGAGAAGTTCGGCTCGATCCCGGGCGTCGAGCCATTCAACAAGCGCTCCCTGCGCTACACCGCCCGCTGACCCCCCCAAGGACTCTGAGATGCCCGACACCAAAGACGACGCCGTCCAAACCGACGCCGGTGCCGAAGTCGCTGCTCCGGCCGCGCCCGTGAACCAGGAACTCGTCGTGCGTGCGCGCGTCGACCTGCCGGCCATCCACGGCCAGTTCGGCGATGCCGCCAACGAGGTGCTGTCCCGCCTGGGCGCGCCGAGCTCGAACCGACTGAAGGTTACCCAGTCGAAGACCTTCGTGCTGCCCGACGGCACCGAGATGGGCGGCCCCCTGCCGTTTGTCATCGTCGACTTCGTGGCCGCGAACGCCTGGTACGCCAGCCAGTTCAACCCGAACGACATCACCCCGCCCGACTGCGCGGCGATCGGCGTCGATCCGAACGGCCTCAAGGCCTACGACGACAGCCCGGACAAGCAGTGCGACACGTGCGCGGCGTGCCCGAAGAACCAGTTCGGTTCGAACGGCCGCGGCAAGGCCTGCAGCAACACCAAGCTGCTGGCTCTGATGTCGCCGACCGCCGAGCCGGGCGCCGAGTTCCTGAAGCTGCGCGTGTCGGCCACGGCGCTGCGTCCGTTCGAAACGTACGTCCGCCAGCTGGCCAAGACCTTCGGCCGCCCGCACTACAGCGTGCTGACCTGGATCGGCTTCGATCCAGCCTCGACCTACGCCACCCTGCGCTTCGGCAACCCGATGCCGCTGGACGGCGATCTGTCGATCGAGGGCAAGATCGTCGACGGTCCGTCGCTGCTGGCCGAGGCCGTGGCCCGCCAGGACGAGGCTCGCGAACTGCTCCTGGCCAAGCCCGACTTCACGATCCAGGCCGCTCCGAAGCCCGCTGCGCGCGGCGGCCGTCGCGGTTGATGAGCTGAGCGTCCATGACCGACAACGTCCACAAGGCGCTCAAGTCGTGGCGCTCGCTCGTCTCCACACTGCCGTCGTTGACGGCAGAAGAAGTGCTGGCCGCCATCGAGCGCGAGAAGAACGGAAAGCGACGCAAGACCGTGCTTGACCGCCTCGCTCGCCGGATGACGCGGCTCAGCGAAATCCAAGCCTCTACCTTCTACAAGGATCTCACCCATGGCAACCACTGCCCCCAAGATGACTGCGACCGCTCCGAAGGCTGACCCGAAGCTGGTGAAGATCGCCACTGTGCGCTCCCAGCTCGCGGCCGCGCGCAAGGCCGCCGCCATTGCCCGCAAGGAGCACCTGGCCGCGCGCAAGCGCGTGACCGCCGCCGATGCCACGGCGCGCAAGGCTGCCGCCCAGGCGGTGCGCGAAGCGCAGAAGGCCGCTGCGCCCGTGGCCAAGGCCCGCGCCGCTGCGGACAAGACCGTGGCCAAGCTCTCTGGCCAGCTGGCCCGCCTGACCGCCCCCAAGGCGGTCTTCTCGGCCGCCGCAGCCGCCGTGGTCTGACCGCCAGCGATCGCAACGAAAGCCCCGGTCCGCCGGGGCTTTCTTCTTGGGAGACCCTCACATGCAAGACCTGGACGCACGCCGTGCGCACGAAGCCCGGCTCAAGGAAGCCATCCTCAACGCTGCCCGCCAGGCCGGTGTCGCGCATCTGCGCGGAGAGTATTCAGGCGCCGGTGACAGCGGCGACCACTGGGAAGTCAGCCTCGAGCCGGACAACCCCGAGCTGGACCAGGACGTTACGGTCGAGCTCGCCGAGTCCCAGTTCGACGCAAAGTCCCGGGAGTACAAGACGGTCCTTGTCGAGACGACGCTACCGCTGTCCGAGCTGTTCGACCGCTACATGGAGATGGTCGTCGAGTCGCGCCACGGCGGTTGGGAGAACAACGAAGGTGGCGCCGGCAGTCTGACGATCGACGTGGTCGAGGGCACCGTGACGCTCGAGCACACGACGTACTTCGAGGCGTCCGAGACGGACACCTACGCGCTGTGAACGCCCAGTTCTCAGCCGCCTGCTGGCCCGGCCTGAACCACCGGATGGTCGCCGCGCAGCTCCTGGCTGACGGCGCGCCGGTCGAGCCGCTGTTCGGCCCGCTCAGCCTGGACCATGTCCAGCTGGTCCCGCAAAGCTTCGGCCTGCTGGATGAGGCGATGGCCGACGAGCTGCAGGACGCGCTGCCCGGCACGCTGTTTCGTCTGCACGCCAACGTGCGGGTGCTCCCGCGGCACCGCTTCGCGGACCTGTCCGGCTTCAACCAGCACCGCGACTGGTTCACCCAGGCCGCGAGCATCAGCAAGCGCCTCGGCGCCGGCGCCTACAGCGCGCACTCTGGCTCCCGCAAGGAGGCCACATTCGCGCAGATGCTGGACAGCGCCCGGCGCTGCGAGGACTTGTTCGAGTGCGTGGTGGGCGTCGAGGGTCAGTACCCCACGCCGGCTGGCGACCTCTTGGTCAACAGCTGGGCTGAGTACGAGGCGCTGTTCGGCTCGGGCGTGTCCTACGCGCTCGACCTGTCCCACATCAACATCCTCGCCCACCACACCGGCGAGCGCCACACGGACCTGCTCGCCGAGATGCTCGGCGCCCCGCGGTGCCTGGAAGTCCACGTCAGCGACAACGACGGCACCGGCGACTGGCACCAGGTCTGCAGCGAACCCCCCTGGTGGCTCGACCTCCTTCACCACACCCACCCCGACGCTGTGATCTTCAGCGAAGGGAACCACCGCCGCAGCCGCAAGCTATGAACACCACCCTCTACACCTACGACACCGCCGCCGGCAAGCTCATCACCAACCCCGATGCGGTGCGCCTCGCCAGTGAGGCCGCGTTCGTCCGGGCCAAGCAAGCGGTGGCCGACGCCGCCTATGCCGGCACGGTGTGGGCGAAGCTGTTCATCGACACCCCATGGGTCGACTCCCTGCGCGTCACTATCAACGGCGAGCACGAGTACGACGACCAGGGCGGCACACGGTTGTATATGTACCCCAGCGTGCGCGCCGTAGATGTGGTTGACGGCGCGGAGCTGCCGGAGGGCGCGGAGCTCGACCCCGACGGCTGGCTCGACGACGAAGTGCGAGACGCGAACGACGACGGCGGCCTCACCCAGCCCTGGCGCGAGCGCGAGCTATTCGACGAGTCGTACACGCTGCGGCGCGAGAGCGTGGCGCAGCTGCTGAGCAGCCCGTTCGTCGATGGCTGGCCGGTTTTCCGCGCGCTGTTCCCGGAGTTCGCCGCCACGCTGTGGGCCGAGTACGAACACGCTGCGTCCCGGGTGGCGGCATGAGCGAAGCCGACATCCGCCGCCAGCTCGAAGCTGCCGGCTACGAGCCCGACCAGGTCGATGACATGGTCGCCGAGTGGGCCGACTTCGAGGTCGACCGCCGGCGCGACGAAGAGATGGAGGTCGCATGGACGCCTACGCCCGCGAGTACCTGAAGCGCAACGCCCCCGACCTGTCGTAAACCCTTCGCCGCCCTGGGGAGGGCAGCGCGGCTTGTGAGCCACCATGGCATCCAAGCCCGAGAACACCTGGATCTCCGCCACCCACAAGCTGCTGCCTCCCCTCAAGGAGCTGTACCGCGAGAAGATGTCGAACCCCTACCGGGGCGGCACGCCGGATGTCTTCTACAGCGGCTTCGCGCTCGACCTGTGGTGCGAGTACAAGCACGTGCTCAAGCTCCCGGTGCGAGTCAACCTTGTGCCGGACCTCTCAGAGCTGCAGCTCGACTGGCTCACCAAGCGCCGCGCCGAGGGGCGAAACGTCATCGTCGCCGTGGGCGTCGGCTCCGGCCGCAACGCAGGCGGCCTCTTCTTCCCCAACCCCAATTCGTGGCGAGAAGGTCTCAGTCCTGAGTCTTGCCGCGCCCAGTTGCTGAGCCGCGCCGAGTTTGCGGCTCGGCTCATTGCACACTGCAACCAGGGGATCAACCTGTGCTCAACACCTTGATCGTCGTCGCGCGAGGCGCCGGAGCGATCTACAAGTCTCTGAACTTCACCATCGGAGCGGTCGTGATCGCCCACGGCGCCTGGAAGTGGTATCAGAAGAACCGCTACATCGACAAGCCCCCCAAATGACAGGCCCCGGTTACAAAGGGGGTCCAAGAATGCGGTAGATTGTCGTTGGGAGTCCCCGATCCACTTAGATGGAGACCACGCAATGATCACAGATGACCTCTACACCGCCATCCGGCGGGAGCTCAAGAAGGCCAAAGACCCCAAGACCTGCAACGACATCTTCGACACGGCGGCGATCCGCCAGATGGAAGACGTCGACACCGAGGATGTCAGCAACGCACTGGCCGCCCTGTGGCGCCGGGGGTTCCTCGAGCGCTTCGCCGTGAACCGCGCCCACGGCCGCGGACCGCGGTATGGCTACAAACTTCGGGCTCCGAACGAAGAAATCCCGGCATTCAAGCCGGCCCCCCACGCAGTGAACGTCGACAATCTCAATGTCGAGGCACAAGATGATGGCAGTGTCGTCATCTCGACCGACAAGTTGGTGATCACTGTGAAGGCGGCCGGAGTTTCTCGTGCCCACAGTTCGTAAATCATCCGCTCGGTACTTCGTACTGGAAGCGAAACAGGTTATCCCTACGCCCGGGCCGCGCGCCTGGGCGCAGTGGATGAAGTTTCTTCCGGTCGCCGAGAGGATGGTTGGGGTCGACGAAGTTGGTGACGCCACGGTGGTTACCTGCTTCGTCGGGATAAAAATACCAAACCAAGAGCCCCGCCTGTTTGTCACAACGGTCTACGGCGGCGCCGAAGACCAGCTGACTCAGTGCTCGCCTGATTTGGAGAGCGCGACAAGGAAGCACAAGGAAATAGTGGCGCGGCTGCGCGCCGCGAAGTGATACTTCCACTCTACGCCACTCTACGATGGGGGAAACTGACCGTTTCCCCTGACCGCCCGCCAGACCGCGCCAATGCTTGACGTAGAGTCCGGCCCCGGGCACCAGGCGCGGCACGTTTTCCGCGCGCATCACACCGCAACATGCCGCCGATTCCATCCGTCACCCGTTGGCTGCTGATCCTGTGCGTGGGCATCTTCTGCGCGCAGCAGATCCCCGCACTGCGGGTGGCCGAGGCGCTGCTCGCGCTGTGGCCGCTGGGCAGCGGCATGTTCTGGCCGTGGCAGCCTGTGACCTACGCGTTCTTGCACGCCGATCCGACCCACCTGCTGTTCAACATGCTGGGCCTGTGGATGTTCGGCGCGGAGCTCGAGCGCGTATGGGGCTACAGGCGCTTCATGCAGTTCATGGCCGCCAGCATCCTGAGCGCTGCGCTGGTGAATCTGATGTGGTCCGCCATGTTCGGTTCGAACGCGCCCACCGTCGGCATCTCGGGCGGCGTCTATGGCCTGCTGCTGGCCTATGGCGTGCTGTTCCCGCATCGCCAGGTGATGCTGCTGATCCCGCCGATGCCCGTGAGCGCGCGGACCCTGGTGATCATCTTCGGCGTCATTTCGCTGGTCTACGGCGTCGCGCCGGGAGCCGGCGGCGTCGCGCACTTCGCCCACCTCGGCGGCATGCTCGGCGGCTGGCTGATGATCAAGTACTGGCGCGGACAGCCGCCGTTCGGCCGCCGCCGCTGACTTTCACGTGACGCAAAGCCCCTGGGGATTGCCGGGGGCTCGGGGCAGGTCCATGCTTTCGACTCGACGGGTTGCGAGTTGGAGGCCGTCATGCTGCTGCGATCTCTCTGCCTGGCCGCGGCCTGCTGCCTGAGCGCGGCCGCCACCCACGCTGCCGATCCCGAGCCCAGCCGACAAGCCCAGGCGCTGCGCCAGGCCAGCGATGCCGTGATCGGCCTGGACGTCACCGTGGCCGACGGGGCGCGCTCGATCGAGACGCTGGGCCGACAGCGCAGCGGTTCCGGCGTCGTGATCGGGCCCGACGAGCTGGTGCTGACGATCGGCTACCTGATCCTCGAGGCTGACGACGTGCAGATCGCGCTCGACAGCGGCAAGCGCGTGCCGGCGCGCGTGATCGCCTACGACCTCGCCTCCGGCTTCGGGCTTGTGCAACCGCTGGTGCCGCTCGGCATCGTGCCGGCCCCGCTGGCGCCGCCCGGCGCCGACACGCCGGCCGGCGAGCCGTTGATGGTGGTCAGCGGCGGCGACGAAGGCGCGCTCAGCATCGCGCGGCTGGCCTCGCGGCGTGCGTTCTCGGGCTATTGGGAGTACCACATCGAAGGCGCGCTGTTCACTGCGCCGGCGCGCACCGACCACTCCGGCGCGGGCCTGTTCAACGCGCAGGGCGAGTTGCTGGGCATCGGTTCGTTGCTGGTGATGGACGCGATGGGCGACGGCGAACGCTCGCCGGGCAACATGTTCGTGCCGGCCGCACTGCTGCCGCCGATCCTGGCGGAGCTGCGCCAGCACGGCAGCTCGCAGGCCAGCCACCGCGCCTGGCTCGGCCTCAACTGCGTCGAGCAGCAAGGCAGCGTGCGGATCGTGCGCATCAGCCGCGACAGCCCGGCCGAGCACGCCGACATGCGCGTGGGCGACGTGATCAAGTCGATCGACGGCCGGCCGGTCGCGAGCCTGGAGGCCTTCTACAAGACGTTGTGGGCCGGCAGTGCCGAGCGCGACGTGCAACTCGCGCTGCAGCGCGACGGCCGCGAGCGCCAGGTCGTCGTGCGCAGCGTCGACCGCATGCAGACGCTCGCGCGCGCAAAGGGCATCTAGCGCCGGGCCAGGGCCGCGAGGCCTTCGCGCACCGTCGGGTAGCGCAGGCGCAGGCCCAGCTCGCGGGTCAGCCGGCGGTTGTCGAGCCGGCGCGACTCGCTCATGAAGCTCAGCAGCGTCGCCGGCAGCTGCGCCGACGCGTCGGCGCGCGCGATGCGCGGCGGTCGCGGAAGGCCGGCGAGGTCGGCCACCAGGTCGAAGTAATCGCCCATCTTCAGCTCGGTGTCGTCGCTGGCGTGGATCACGCGATGCGGCGCGGCGCGATGCAGCGCCAGCACGCAGGCGCGCGCCAGGTCGTCGGCGTGGATGTGGTTGGTGTAGACGTCGTCGTCCGCGGCGAGCACCGGCGTGCCGCGCGCCAGGCGCGCTCGCGGATCGCCGCCCTCGCGGTCGAGCGCATAGATGCCGGGAATGCGCAGCACGCTGACCGCGACGCGGTGGCGGCGACCGAAGGCGCGCAGGCTGCGCTCGGCCGCAACGCGCCGACGCGCGCGCGCCGTCGCAGGCGCTGTGGCGCGCGTCTCGTCGAAGCGCTGGCCGCCGGCATCGCCGTAGACGCCCGTGGTGCTGCCATAGACCAGGCGCTCGACCACGCCGCCGCGCGCGAGCGCGCGCAGCAGCGCATCGGTGCGCGCATCGCCCTCGCCTTGCGCGGGCGGCGGCGCGAGGTGCAGCACGCGCGAGGCGAGCGCTCCGAGCCGCCCGAGCGTGGCCGGCTCGTCGAGGTTGCCGACCAGCGGAAGCGCGCCGGCCGCGCGCAGCTGCGGCGCGCGTTGCGGGCTCGAGGTCAGCACGCGCACGCGAAAGCGGCCGGCCAGCTGGCGCACGACGCGCGATCCGACGTCGCCGCAGCCGACGACGAGCAGGCGCGGACGCCGGAAAACGCTTGGACGGCAGGCAGGCAAGGTCATCGGCAAGGCGGCCGGCGCGATGGCGCCGGGCGGGCACAATTTCGGTTGGCGTCGCGAACGGGATCGATCTCCGCCCCGATTCGCGCGAATCGAGTTTCGCATCGAGGACAAGGAAATGACGTTCAAGGTCTTGCTGCAACCCAGCGGGCGCAGCTTCGACGTCGCACGCGACGAGCCCGTGCTCGCCGCGGCGATCCGCCAGGGCGTCGGTCTGCCCTATGGCTGCAAGGACGGCGCCTGCGGCTCGTGCAAGAGCCGCCTGCTCGAAGGCCGCGTGATCCACGGTGCGCACCAGACCAAGGCGCTCACGCCGGCGGAAGAGGACGGCGGCTACATCCTCACCTGCTGCGCGACGCCCCAGACCGATCTGGTCGTCGAGGCGCGCACGGTGCCCGGCGCCGGCGAGTTCCCGGTGCTCAAGATGCCCACGCGCGTGAGCGCGATCGCGCGCCCGGCGCCCGATGTCGCGGTGCTCAGGATGCAGCTGCCGGCCAACCTGCAGTTTCGCTACCACGCTGGTCAGTACGTCGAGTTCATCCTGCGCGACGGCACGCGCCGCAGCTACTCGATGGCGACCGCGCCGCACAACGCGCACGGCGGCATCGAGCTGCACATCCGCCACATGCCGGGCGGCAAGTTCACCGACCACGTGTTCGGCGCGATGAAGGAGAAGGAGATCCTGAGGCTCGAAGGCCCGTTCGGCAGCTTCTTCCTGCGCGAGGATTCGACCAAGCCGATCGTGCTGCTGGCCTCGGGCACCGGCTTCGCGCCGATCAAGGCGATCATCGAGCAACTGCAGTTCAAGCACAGCGAACGCGAGGCGGTGCTGTACTGGGGCTGCCGCAGCCGCGCCGACCTCTATTTGAACGAATGGGCGCAGGAGGCCGCGATCTCGATGCCCAGGCTGCGCTATGTCCCAGTGCTGTCCGAGCCCAAGCCCGAGGACGCCTGGCAAGGCCGCACCGGCTTGGTTCACCACGCGGTGATGGCCGACCTGCCGGACCTGTCGGGCTGGCAGGTCTACGCCTGCGGCGCCCCGGTGATGGTCGAGTCGGCCCAGCGCGACTTCGTTGCACGCTGCGGCCTCCCGGCCGACGAGTTCTACGCCGACGCCTTCACCTCCGAGGCCGACAAGCACGGCGGCTGAGGCTGCATCGTGGCCTCAGCCAGCCCATGGCGCGACCTCAGTGCCGCGGGGCCTCGGCCACCAGCGGCCGCGACAGCACGCGCCCTGCCGGCAGCGGCAACTGCACTTCCCACTGCGCAAAGTCGAGCTCGCCGGCCGCCTTGGCGCGAACGAACTCGGCCATGACTTCCGCACGGGTCAGCCCCGCGTGGCGCGTCGGGCTGCTGACCACGGGCGCGGGCAGCATCACTTCGCTGGCGGCGTGGTCGATCTGGTTCGCCGCGCGGGCCCGGGCAAGCTCTTCAGTCACCTCGGCGCGGCTCATCGGTGTCGACTGCGCCATCGCGCACATCGAGACCAGCAAGCCCACCCCCAGGACCTGGCAATGAATCCATGCTGTCTTCATGATCCGACCCCTCGACAAAGCCTGACAGCCGCCCGCCCCAAGGCGGGACGGCAACGCCTGCATCGCAGGCGGTATGGATCAAGCTAGATGGCCGGATGCGCCGGGGCAATCCATCGCCGGACGTAAGGCGTACGCAGTCTTGCGTACGCTTTCTTGCCGGCCAAGGAACGGCTTACTCGCCCAGGTAGGCAGCGCGGACCTTGGGGTCGTTGAGCAGGGTCTTGGCATCGCCGCTCATCGTGACTTCGCCCGAGTCCATCACGTAGCCGCGGTTTGCCAGGCCCAGCGCGCGGCTGGCGTTCTGCTCGACCAGCAGGATGGTCGTGCCGCGGGAGTGGATGTCGTTGACGACCTCGAAGATCTTGTCGACCATGATCGGCGACAGGCCCATCGAAGGCTCGTCGAGCAGCAGCACCTTGGGGCGCGCCATCAGCGCGCGACCCATCGCAAGCATCTGCTGCTCGCCGCCGGACATCGTGCCGGCGAGCTGATTGCGGCGCTCCTTCAGGCGCGGGAAGATCCCGAACACCTTCTCGATGTCCTCGTCGACCTCGCCGTCCTTGCGCACGAAGGCGCCCATCTGCAGGTTCTCGGTGATGGTCATGCGCGCGAACGTGCCGCGGCCTTCCGGCACCATGACCAGTCCTTGTTCCACCAGGTTCCAGGCACCCTGGCCCTTGATGCTGCGCCCGAGGAACTCGATCTCGCCTTCCTTGGGCGCGAGCAGGCCGGTGATGGCCTTGAGCGTCGTGGTCTTGCCGGCGCCGTTGGCGCCGATGAGGCTGACCAGCTCGCCCTGGCGCACCTCGAGCGACGCGCCCTTGACCGCCTGGATGCCGCCGTACGCGACCTTCAGGCCGCTGACCTTGAGCATGATTTCTGACATTTTCTCTATGACTCCTGCGCCATGATCTGCCGGGCGCCGGGCCGCCTCCAAGCCCGGCAGCGCCCCCTCGGGGGGCAGCGAGCGAAGAGAGCGTGGGGGCTCATTAATGCGTCGCGTGACCGGCGCCGAGGTAGGCCTCGATCACCTTTTCGTTCTTCTGCACGTCGGCCGGGTTGCCTTCGGCGATCTGCTTGCCATAGTCGAGCACGGTGACGCGGTCGCACAGGCCCATCACCAGCTTCACGTCGTGCTCGATCAGCAGGATCGTGCGGCCGTCGTTGCGGATGCGGTCGATCAGCTCGCGCAGCACCACCTTCTCGGTCGCGTTCATGCCGGCGGCCGGCTCGTCGAGCGCGATCAGCTTGGGATCGGTAGCCAGCGCACGCGCGATCTCGAGACGGCGCTGGTCGCCGTAGCTCAGCGTGCGCGCCTTGAAGTCGGCGTACTTGGCGATGCCCACGTACTCCAGCAGTTCGCGCGCGCGCCGCTCGATCGCCGCTTCCTCGGCCTTGAAGCTGCCGGTGCGCAGCACCGCGCCGAACAGGCCCGAGTGCGTGCGGATGTGCCGCCCGACCATCACGTTCTCGAGCGCCGTCATGTCGGCGAACAGGCGGATGTTCTGGAAGGTGCGCGCAATGCCGGCGCGCGCCACTTCATGCACGGCGGTGGGCTTGTAGGGCTGGCCCTCGAGCTCGAAGCTGCCGCCGTCGGGCGTGTACAGCCCGGTTATGACGTTGAAGAAGGTCGTCTTGCCCGCGCCGTTGGGGCCGATCAGGCCGTAGACCTGGCCGCGGGTGATGGTGATGCCCACGTCGCTCAGGGCCTGCAGGCCGCCGAAGCGCTTGGAGACGTTGGCTACGCGAAGAATGGTGTCGGTCATGTCGTTGTACTCCGCGCTCGTCACTTGCCCGCCGCCGGCGGCGCGACCTTGCCGTGCTCGGGCGAGGGCCAGATGCCGCGCGGACGCAGCAGCATGATGATGATCATCGCCAGCGCGATCATCAGCTGGCGCAGGATGGCGGAATCGAGGCGCCCGTCGGTCATGGCCTGCAAGGGGCCGGCAACGTAGCGCAGCACCTCGGGCAGCGCCGCGAGCAGCAACGCGCCGACGATCACGCCCGGAATGTGGCCCAGGCCGCCGAGCACCACCATGGCCACGACCATGATCGACTCCTGCAGCGAGAACGACTCCGGCGAGATGAAGCCCTGGAACGACGCGAACATCGTCCCCGACACGCCGCCGAAGGTCGCGCCCATGCCGAACGCGAGCAGCTTCATGTTGCGGATGTTGATGCCCATCGCCTTGGCGGCGATCTCGTCCTCGCGCATCGCCATCCAGGCGCGGCCGATGCGGCTGCGCTCGAGGCGATAGCAGATCACCACGCTGACGACGACCAGGGCAAGGAAGAGGTAGTAGTACAGCGTCACCGGCGGCAGCTCGAAGCCGCCGATCTCCAGGCGCTTGCCGAGGTTGAGCCCGAAGACGTGGAACGAGTCGATCTGCGAGATGCCCTTCGGGCCGTTGGTGATGTTGACCGGCGCGTCGAGGTTGTTGACGAACACGCGGATGATCTCGCCGAAGCCGAGCGTGACGATCGCCAGGTAGTCGCCGCGCAGGCGCAGCACCGGCGCGCCGAGCAGCACGCCCGCCAATGCCGCGAGTCCGGCGCCGAGCGGAATCACCAGCCACAGGGGCAGGTGCAATCCCTGCGGGAACATCGCGTGGATGGCCGGGAAGTGGTCCGACAGATGCGGACTGGCGAGCAGGCCGAACATGTATGCGCCGACCGCGTAGAACGCGACGTAGCCCAGATCCAGCAGGCCGGCGTAGCCGACCACGATGTTCAGGCCCAGCGCAAGCAGCACGTACAGCAGCGCGATGTCGATGATGCGCACCCAGGCGTTGCCGAAGTACTGCGCGATCAGGGGCGTCACCAGCAGCAAAGCCGCGGAGACGATAAAGACGACGAGCTTGTTCTTCATCATGATGGTTCCTCGCTTCCCGTCAGGCCCGGTCCGCGACGCGCTCGCCCATCAGGCCCTGCGGGCGCAGCGTGAGCACGAGGATCAGCACGATGAAGGCGAAGATGTCCTGATAGTGGCTGCCGAGCACGCCGCCGGTCAGTGCGCCGATGTAGCCCGAGCCGATCGACTCGATCAGTCCCAGCAATACGCCGCCGACCATCGCGCCGGCAAGGTTGCCGATGCCGCCGAACACGGCCGCCGTGAAGGCCTTGAGGCCGGGCAGGAAGCCCATGGTGTGCTGCACAGAGCCGTAGTTGCTGGCCCACATCACGCCGGCCAGCGCGGCCAGCGCGGCGCCGATGATGAAGGTGGCCGAGATCACCATGTCGGGCCGCACGCCCATCAGCGCGGCCACGCGCGGGTTCTCGGCGGTGGCGCGCATCGCGCGGCCGAGCTTGGTGTGATTGACGAGGTACATGAGGCCGAACAGCACCAGTGCCGTGACGATCAGGATCACGACCTGCGTGAAGGTGATCACCGCGCCGCCGACGTTGTAGATCTCGTTGGGCAGCAGGATCGGATAGGGCTTGTAGTTCGGCTTCCAGATGATCATCGCCAGCGTCTGAAGCAGCAGGCTCATGCCCATTGCGGTGATCAGCGGCGCCAGGCGCGGCGCGTTGCGCAGCGGCCGGTAGGCGATCTTCTCGATCGAGTAGTTGAGCGCCGCGCAGACGACGATCGCGCACACGAGCGCAATCAGCAGCAACAGCCAGCCGGGAAGTCCGGCATCGGCGAGGACGGTGACGACCGTCCAGCTCGTGAGGGCGCCGACCATCAGCACCTCGCCGTGGGCGAAGTTGATCAGGTTGATGATGCCGTAGACCATCGTGTAGCCGAGGGCGACCAGGGCATACATGCTCCCCAGCACCAGGCCGTTGATGATCTGCTGGATAAAGGTGTCCATCGAGGGATCTCCTGCGCGCGCGAGCGGCGATGGCTGCCGTTGCGCGTTGGGCAAAACGATGCCCGAACGAAGGGTTCGGGCGTTTGCCGGACATCTAGCAAAAAGCCCGCCAGTCGCGGGCCTTGAGCTACCGAAACATCGTGCGGTCGCGGTCCGCGGGCACGAAACGGCGCGGATTCTAGCCAGCGTCGACGTGGCTCCGAACTCGGGTATCTCCCCTTCCGGCCACGGTACCGGACGCGGCTGTGAAGCGCATGAAGGCAGCGTACGCGCGTGCGAGGACGGAAGTGTCTACTCGCCGCCGCGCGCGCGGCGGTTGGCCGCTCGCAGCTGCGCGAGCTTCTCGCCGATGCGGATTTCGAGCCCGCGATCGCTGGGCTCGTAGAACGTTGGAGGGTCGATCCCGTCGGGCAGGTAGCGCTCGCCGGCCGCGAAAGCGCCCTCCTCGTCGTGCGCATAGCGATAGTCGCGGCCGTAGTCCAGGCTCTTCATCAGCTTGGTCGGTGCATTGCGCAGGTGCAGCGGCACGGGTCGCGAGCCATCCTGTCGGACGAAGGCGCGCACCGTGTTGTAGGCGTTGTAGAGCGCATTGCTCTTGGGCGCGACCGCGAGATAGACCACCGCCTGCGCCAGCGTCAGCTCGCCTTCGGGCGAACCCAGGCGTTCATACGTCTCGCTGGCGTCGAGTGCCAGGCGAAGCGCGCGCGGGTCGGCCAGGCCGATGTCCTCGCTGGCCATGCGCACCAGGCGCCGCGCGATGTAGCGCGGGTCGGCACCGCCGTCGAGCATGCGCACGAACCAGTACAGCGCGGCATCCGGGTCCGAACCGCGCACGCTCTTGTGCAGCGCCGAGATGCTGTCGTAGAACTGGTCGCCGCCCTTGTCGTAGCGGCGCAGCTGCTCGCCCAGGGCGCGCTCGAGCGTGGCCTCGTCGATCTCGGGCGCGGCGCCGGCCATGCGGACCACGTTCTCGTAGGTGTTGAGCAGCCGGCGCGCGTCGCCGTCGGCATAGCCGATCAGCCGCGCGCGCGCGGCGTCGCTGATCGGCGGCGCACCGAGCAGAGCGCGCCCGCGTTCGAGCAGCCGGGCGAGGTCGGCCTCGCCCAGCGGCTGCAGCACGTGCACGGTCGCGCGCGACAGCAGCGCGGCATTGACCTCGAAGCTGGGGTTCTCGGTGGTCGCGCCGACGAAGGTGAACAGGCCCGACTCCACGTGCGGCAAGAAGGCATCCTGCTGTGCCTTGTTGAAGCGGTGCACCTCGTCGACGAAGACGATGCAGCGCCGCCCCTGCGCACGCGCGACCTGCGCCTGCTCGACCGCCTCGCGGATCTCCTTGACGCCGCCGAGCACCGCCGAGATCGCGACGAACTGCGCATCGAAGGCTTCGGCGGTCAGCCGCGCCAGCGTGGTCTTGCCTGTGCCGGGCGGCCCCCACAGGATCATCGAATGCGGCCGCCCCGATGCGAACGCAGTGGCCAGCGGCTTGCCGGCGCCGAGCAGCTGCGGCTGGCCGATCACCTCGTCGATGCGCCGCGGACGCAGCCGCTCGGCCAGCGGGGCCTCGTCGGTCGCGCCGCCGTCGCCGATCAGGTCGAGCGCAGTCTGGCTCACGGCAGGCACCGGCTCAGGGCTGGATCACGTCGGCGCCGGCCGGCGGCGTGAAGCGAAAACGCTCGGGCGCGAGCGCGGGGTTGGTCTCGACCTGGCTGAAGTCGAGCCGCGAGCGCTGGCCGAAGGCGTCGTTGATCTCGAGCGCGGCCAGCGCCCCGGCGCGAAAGCCGATCTTCAGCGCCTGCACGCCGCCTTCCTTGACCTTGGGCACGGCCTGCACCCACTGCAGACCGCCGTCGTCGGGCAGTGCCTTCAGGTCGAAGTCTCGGCCGAGGTCGCTGCCTGCCAGCAGCGACGCCGGCGTGGCGCCCAGCGCCTGCGACAGCGGACGCACCGTGACCTGGTTGAGGTCGGCGTCGTAGAGCCAGACCTTCTGGCCGTCGGCGACGATCAGCTGCTCGTAGGGCTTGGTGTAGGCGAACCGGAAGCGGTTCGGCCGCGAGAACTCGAAGCTGCCGCTGGCGGGACGCTGCTTTCGGCCGTCGGGCGACGTGACGGTCTGCGTGAACGCCGCGCGGCCGGTCTTGGCTTCGGCGACGAAGCTCTTGAGCACATCAAGCGCGTCGGCCTGCGCCAGCACAGGCGCGGCCAGCAGCGCGCCCGCAAGGATCAGCGCGCGGCGCTTCATTCGGCGTCCCGCCTCGGCACCAGCAGGTCGCGGTTGCCGTTGCTGGCCATCGCGGAAACGAGGCCCGACTTCTCCATCTGCTCGAGCAGGCGCGCGGCGCGGTTGTAGCCGATGCGCAGGTGGCGCTGCACCAGCGAGATCGACGCGCGCTTGTTCTGCAGCACCACGGCCACGGCCTGGTCGTACATCGGGTCCGCTTCGCCGTCGGCACCGCCGGTGGCATTGGTGTCGCCAGCCTCGCCGCCGTCGAGCGTGCCGCCTTCGAGGATGCCCTCGATGTAGTTCGGCTCGCCCTGGCTCTTGAGGTAGTCGACGACGCGGTGCACCTCGTCGTCGGAAACGAAGGCGCCGTGCACGCGCACCGGCAGGCCGGTGCCGGGCGCGAGGTAGAGCATGTCACCCTGGCCGAGCAGCGCCTCGGCTCCCATCTGGTCGAGGATGGTGCGCGAGTCGATCTTGCTCGAGACCTGGAACGAGATGCGCGTGGGAATGTTGGCCTTGATGAGGCCGGTGATCACGTCCACGCTCGGTCGCTGCGTCGCGAGGATCAGGTGGATGCCCGCCGCGCGCGCCTTCTGCGCCAGGCGGGCGATCAGTTCCTCGATCTTCTTGCCGACGACCATCATCAGGTCGGCCAGCTCGTCGATCACGATGACGATATAGGGCAGGCGCTCGAGCGGTTCGGGCGACTCGGGCGTGAGGCTGAACGGGTTGGTCAGCGTTTCGCCGCGCGCGACGGCTTCCTCGAGCTTCTTGTTGTAGCCGGCGAGGTTGCGCACGCCCAGCTTGCTCATCAGCTTGTAGCGCCGCTCCATCTCGCCCACGCCCCAGTTGAGCGCGTTGGCGGCCTGCTTCATGTCGGTGACCACCGGGCACAGCAGGTGCGGGATGCCCTCGTAGACGCTCATCTCGAGCATCTTCGGGTCGATGAGGATCAGGCGAACGTCCTTGGCCTCGGCCTTGTAGAGCAGCGAAAGAATCGTCGCGTTGATGCCGACCGACTTGCCCGAGCCGGTGGTGCCGGCCACGAGGCAGTGCGGCATCTTCGCGAGATCGGCGACGACCGGGCCGCCGACGATGTCCTTACCCAGGCCGATGCTGAGCATCGAATGCGCATCGTTGTAGGCCTGCGAGCCGAGGATCTCGGCCAGGCGGATCATCTGGCGCTTGGCGTTGGGCAGCTCCAGCGCCATGTAGTTCTTGCCCGGGATGGTCTCGACCACGCGAATGCTCACCAGGCTCAGTGAACGCGCGAGGTCCTTGGCCAGGTTGACGATCTGCGAGCCCTTCACGCCGGTGGCGGGCTCGATCTCGTAGCGCGTGATCACCGGCCCGGGCGAGGCCGCGACCACGCGCACCTCGACGCCGAAGTCCTTGAGCTTCTTTTCGATCAGCCGCGAGGTCATCTCGAGCGACTCCGGCGTCACGGTCTCCAAGCGGCCGGGCGCGGCATCCAACAGATCGACCTGCGGCAGCTTGGTGTCGGCCAGCTCGCTGAACAGCGGCTTTTGCTTTTCCTTGGCGACGCGCGCGCTCTTGGGCACCTCGACCACCGGCGCCTCGATGACCAGCGGCACGTGCTCCTCGATGTGCTCGCGCTCGACCTCGACGACCAGCTCGCGTTCGCGCAGCGCCTGCTCGCCCAGGCGCTGATCCTCGGCGCGCTCGCGGCGCTCGAGCCGGCGCTCGCGCAGGCCTTCGATGGCCGCGCCGAGGCGCTCGGCCGCAGACGCCCACGAGAAGCGCAGCGCCAGCGGCAGCGCGAGGACCAGCACCGCGATCCAGGTGACGCCCGATCCCGCGAAGCCCAGCGCCTTGACGCTGAAGGCGCCGAGCGTCGCGCCCAGCACCCCGCCCGCCTGGCCGCCGGGCAGGCGCAACTCGCCGCCGTAGAGCCGGCTCCATTCAAGCGAGCAGCTGGCCATGAACAGCAGCACCACGCCCAGCCAGAACAGCCAGCGCGGACGCGGCGGCACGAGGGCCGGGCCCGGTGCCTGGCCGGTGCGCAGCAGACGCGCCAGCGCCGCCAGCCAGGCAATGCCGCCGATCAGCGGTGCCCACCAGGCCGAGCGGCCGAAGAGGAAGAAGGCGATGTCGGAGAACCAGGCGCCGACGACGCCGGCGAGATTGCGCACGCTGCCGTCACCGATGCCGGAGCTGGACCAGGCCGCATCGAGCGGGCTGTGGGTCACGAGCGCAAGCAGCGCCAGCAGCCAGACCAGCGCACCGGCCACGAGCAGCACCTGCAATCGAAAGCGCGCGACCGGCGACGAGGGCAGCGGCGAGTCGAGCGAAGCGCCCGCGGTCGCCCCGAGCGAACCGAGAGGAAAACTCATGGGAGGGATTGTCGCCGAGCCCTGGCAACGAGGCCGCGGCACGGACCGCGGCGCCGGTAAGCGTTCGTCAACGCTGGGCGAGGCGCTCGCGCAGGATCACCGAGCCGTCTTCCTGCGTCACGATGAAGCCGCGCTCTTCCAGGTCCTTCATGACGCGGCTGACCATCTCGCGCGAGGCGCCCACAACCTTGGCCAGATCCTGGCGCGAGACCTTGTTGCGGATCCACTTGAACTCGTGGCCGTCTTCCGACATGTCGAGCAAGGCGCGCGCGACGCGGCCATAGACGTCGAGCAGCGCCAGCGACTCGATCTGGCGGTCGGCCGCGCGCAGCCGCGCCACCAGGCCGCGCATGATGGCGTAAGACAGGCTGTTGGTCTCGGGCAGGCAATGGGCGAAATCGCCGCGGCCCAGCACCAGCGCATCGGTCTGCACCTCGGCGCGCACGGTGGCCGAATGCGGCTCGCCGTCGATGAGGCTCATCTCGCCCAGGTAATCGCCGGGCTGCAGCACCGCGAGGATCACCTCGCGGCCGCGGTGGTCCGACGTGACCACACGCGCACGGCCGGTCAGCAGGATGAACAGTGCGTTCGAGCGCAGGCCCTGCTCCACGATCACCTCGCCGCGCCGGAAGCGGCGCTTGACCACGCCTTCGGCGATTGACTGGGCCTGTTCGCCGGTCAGCATCGAAAACAACGGGACCCGGCGGATCAGGTCGAGGTTGGACAACATCGCCATCGAGTGGCCTCCTGAGTTTGTTTCGTTCTTGTCGGACCGCGCTATCGCGGTCATTGCACGGCACGGCCTTGTACCGCTGGGTGACTACCTAAAATGCAGTCTTGGCAGTCGCCCGTGAAGCGCGTGACGTGACGCAAGTCACATGCCCGAATCTAAACGATCGTTCGCTTCGTGCGGCTCCGCACGTTTACCAGCCTGTTGCAAGCCCGCATTCTCCAACGCCCATGAGCACTCCCAAGCACGCCCAGGTTCTGATCCTCGGCTCCGGCCCGGCCGGCTACACCGCCGCCGTCTACGCCGCGCGCGCCAACCTGAAGCCGGTGCTGGTCACCGGCCTGGCGCAAGGCGGCCAGCTCATGACCACGACCGATGTCGACAACTGGCCGGCCGACGTCCACGGCGTGCAAGGCCCCGACCTGATGCAGCGCTTCCAGCAGCACGCGGAACGCTTCCAGACCGAGATCGTGTTCGACCACATCAACGAGGTGACGCTCGATGCGCGGCCGTTTCGGCTCAAGGGCGACAGCGGCGAGTACACCTGCGACGCGCTGATCATTGCCACCGGCGCAAGCGCCAAGTACCTCGGCCTGCCCAGCGAGGAGGCCTTCATGGGCCGCGGCGTCAGTGGCTGCGCAACCTGCGACGGCTTCTTCTACCGCGAGCAGCAAGTCTGCGTCGTGGGTGGCGGCAATACCGCGGTCGAGGAAGCGCTGTACCTGTCGAACATCGCCTCGAAGGTGCACCTCATCCACCGACGCGACAAGTTCAAGGCCGAGGCCATCCTGATCGACAAGCTGATGGACAAGGTCGCCGCCGGCAAGATCGAGCTGCACCTGCACCGCACGCTCGACGAGGTGCTGGGCGACCAGAGCGGCGTGACCGGCGTGCGCCTCAAGAGCGCGCAAGACGGCTCGACCGAGGAGATCAAGGTCCAGGGCTGCTTCATCGCGATCGGCCACCAGCCCAATACGCAGATTTTCGCCGGCCAGCTCGAGATGAAGGACGGCTACATCCTCACGCGCAGCGGCTTGAACGGCTTCGCGACGATGACCAGCGTGCCGGGCGTGTTTGCGGCCGGCGACGTGCAGGACCACGTCTATCGCCAGGCGATCACCAGCGCGGGTACCGGCTGCATGGCCGCGCTCGATGCCCAGCGATTCCTGGAGCAGCAGGCCGCCTGAGGCCGCGCGAGGTCCGGGGCCCGCGCGCAGGGGCGGGTTTTGTCGCTATAATCGCTGTCTTTGCCGAATCCGACCCGGCAGCAGCTCGCATTGCGGGCAGCGTCCGGAAGGGTGGGCACCAGGGCCGGATTCGTCTGCCCTGCTCTGCCCGCTGTAACGAAACCGCTACGGAGAAGCGTCATGGCACGCGTCTGTCAAGTCACGGGCAAGCGCCCGATGGTGGGGAACAACGTCTCCCACGCCAACAACAAAACGAAGCGCCGCTTCCTGCCCAACCTGCAGTACCGCCGCTTCTGGCTCGAAACCGAGAACCGCTGGGTGCGACTGCGCGTGACCAACGCCGCGCTGCGCCTGATCGACAAGGTGGGCATCGACGCCGTCGTCGCCGACCTGCGCGCCAAGGGCGAGCTCTGATCCACCGCCCACGCTGAACTAGGAGCACACCATGGCCACCAAAGGCGGACGCGAAAAGATCAAGCTGGAATCCACTGCCGGCACCGGTCACTTCTACACGACCACCAAGAACAAGAAGACGACTCCCGAGAAGCTGGAGTTCGTCAAGTTCGACCCCAAGGCGCGCAAGCACGTCGCCTACAAGGAAACCAAGCTGAAGTAATTCGGCCAAGGCTCTCCAGACCGAAACCCGCCCGGCGCAGGCCCGGCGGGTTTTGTTTTGCCTTGGTGTTCCTGCTGCCTTGGCGCTCCAGCTCAGCGAAGCCAAACAAAACGCCCCGGGGCCGAGGGCCGCGGGGCGTTGCGCCGCAACGGTGCGAAGCGTCGTCAGGCGTGCGCGGCGCGCAGCTTGAGCGAGAACTCCTGCAAGGCGGCGATGCCGCTATCTTCGGCCTTCTTGCACCAGGCCTGGAGGTCGCCGACCAGCTGCTCGGCGGACACATTGGTGCGCGTCCACAGCTGGCGCAGTTCCTCGCGCATCACGATCAGCTTGTCGAGCACCGGATGCTCGGCGCGCGCCACCGCGAGTTGCGGACGAACCGCGCTGGGAATGCGCTCGTCGTCGCGGTGCAGCCAGCGCTTGGCCAGACGCAGTTGCATCCACCGGGGCGAGTCCTTCTGGCCTTGCGCCTTGAGGCTGGCCAGCTCGGCGCGGCAGGCGCGGCGCAACTCACGGCCGTACTTGGCCATCAGCTCGTAGCGGTTCGCGATGATCGCTTCGAGCGTCTTGGCGTCTGCAACCGGGCGCACCGCGCCGAGCTTGAGCGCCGGCGCGGTCTTGCGGACCTTGGCCAAGCCCAGCTTGGCGAGAATCGAGATGTAGAGCCAGCCGATGTCGAACTCGTAGGGCTTCACCGAAAGCTTGGCCGACGTCGGGTAGGTGTGGTGATTGTTGTGCAGTTCCTCGCCGCCGATGATGATGCCCCACGGCGAGATGTTGGTCGAAGCGTCCGGCGCCTCGAAGTTGCGATAGCCCCAGAAGTGGCCAAGGCCGTTGATGATGCCGGCCGCGGTGATCGGAATCCACAGCATCTGGACCGCCCACACGGCCGCACCGACCGCGCCGAACAGCGCCAGGTCGATCAGCAGCGTCAGCCCGACGCCCTGCCAGCTGTAGCGGCTGTAGAGGTTGCGCTCGATCCAGTCGTCAGGCGTGCCATAGCCGTACTTGGCCAGGGTTTCCTGGTTCTTGGCTTCGGTTCGATAGAGCTCGCTGCCGGTCAGCAAGACGGTCTTGATGCCACGCGTCTGCGGGCTGTGAGGGTCGTCCTCTGTCTCGCACTTGGCGTGGTGCTTGCGATGGATGGCGACCCACTCGCGGGTGACCATGCCGGTGCCGATCCACAGCCAGAAGCGGAAGAAGTGCGCAACGATCGGGTGCAGGTCGAGGGCACGATGGGCCTGCGAGCGGTGCAGGAAGATCGTGACCGAGGCGATCGTGATGTGCGTGAACACCAGCGTGTACAGCACGACTTGCCACCACGAGGCCTCGAGGAGGCCGTGCGCCAGTCCGTTGACCAGCGCGTCGTGGATGAGCTGCAGAGCATCCATTGAGATCCTTTCGTCGGACCCCCGATTGTAGTTGGAGCCCCTGGTTTCAGTCCGGTGAAAGCCCGGTCAAAACCGCGCAAACCTTGCCTTCGAGCAAGGCTCGCTCAATTCGTTCCGCCGCCTCGCGTCAGTCGCGCTGCCAGACGGCGGCAAAGAAGCCGTCGGTGCGATGCTGTTGCGGCCACAGCCGCAAAAAGTCGCCGCAGACCAGTTCGGCAGATTGTTCGACCTGCGCACGCGCCAGGATCTCGGCCACCGGCACGGGCCGGAACCCGGGATTCGCCGCCGAGAAGGCCTCGGCAATCGCTTCGTTCTCGGCTTTCAGCAGGCTGCACGTCGCATAGACCAGGCGGCCGCCCGGCTTCACGAGCCGCGCCGCGCTTGCGAGGATCGCCTGCTGCTTGGCGGTCAGCTCCTCGACCGCCTGGGGCGACTGGCGCCATTTGAGGTCAGGGTTGCGGCGCAGCGTACCGAGCCCGGAGCACGGCGCGTCGACCAGCACGCGGTCGATCTTGCCGGCCAGCCGCTTGATGCGCTCATCGCGCTCGTGGGCGATCTGCGCCGGATAGACGTTGGACAGGCCGCTGCGCGCCAGCCGCGGCTTGAGCGCGTCGAGGCGGTGCCCCGAGACATCGAAGGCATAGAGCCGCCCGCTGCCGCGCATCATCGCGCCCAGTGCCAGGGTCTTGCCGCCGGCCCCGGCGCAAAAGTCGACCACCATCTCGCCGCGCTTGGCCTCGGTCAGCAGCGCCAACAGCTGGCTGCCTTCGTCCTGCACTTCGACACGGCCCGACGTGAAGGCCTCGGCCTTGTTGAGCGCGGGCTTGCCGTCGACACGCAGGCCCCAGGGCGAAAAAGGCGTCGGCTCGGACGAGATGCCGTGGGCGGCCAGCTCGGCCTGCACCTCCTCGCGCTTGGCCTTGGCGATGTTGACGCGCAGGTCCAGCGGCGCCGGCTGCTGCAGCGCTTGCACCAGGGCCCAGAAGCGCTCGTCGCCGAGTTGCTCGCGCAACGGCGCGGCCAGCCACTCCGGCAGGTTGTGGCGCAGCTTGTCGGGCAAGGTCTTCACGTCGACGCCGCGCGCGCGGCCGAGCCAGTCCCGCTCGTTGGGGCCCATCGCGCCGCGCAGGAAGGTGTCGCTGCCGGCCCAGCCGAGTGCCGCCAGGCGGCGCTCGAGCGCGCCCTGACCGGACTGCGCGAGGTGCTGGAACAGCAGGCGCTGGCGCAGCACCGCGTAGACGGTCTCGGCCAGCGTGTGGCGCTCTCGGGTGCCGAGCGCGCGGTGCTTGCGGAAGAAGGCGGAGACGACGGCGTCGGCCGGAGCGTCGAATTTCAGGACGGCGCGCAACAGCTCGGTCGCGAGGTCCAGCAAGGCGGTGGGAGACATCGACGGATTATCCCGTCGCCGCCTCCCGACCCCGGATCACAGGCCGCTGGCCGCCAGCGCTTCGCGCACCGCGGTGAGCTGGCGACGCGACACCGCGAGCCACTCGTCCACCGGGCGCACGCACACGGCCCAGCCTTCGGCGCCCTCGCCGTCTGCCGGGTCGGCTTCGCGCCGCTCGAGCGCGCGCACGGCCGCCTTGGCGACGATTGCGTTGCGATGCACGCGCAAGAAGGCATCGCCAAGCCGCGGCTCGAGTTCGGTCAGCGACTCCTCCAGCACGTAGCTGCGCGCGGCGGTTCGCAGCGTCACGTACTTCAGCTCGGCCTTGAGGTAGAGCACTTCGGACAGCGGCACGCGCACGACCTTGCCGCGCTCGCTGACGATGATGACCGGCACCTCGGCACCGTGGCCGGCCGGTGCGCGCTTGGCGCAGCGCTCGAGCGCGGCCTGCAGCCGCTCGCGGCGCACCGGCTTGGTGAGGTAGTCGACCGCGGCCAGCTCGAAAGCCTCGAGCGCATGCTCGGCATGGGCCGTGACGAAGACGATCGCCGGCGGCACCGGCATGGCATTGATGCGCTGGGCCAGGCCGGTGCCCTGCAGACCCGGCATGTGGATGTCGAGCAGCACGACGTCGGCGCTGTGCGAGCTCAGCCAGTCCAGCGCGGCCTGCGCATGGTCGGCCTCGCCGGCCACCTTGACGGCCAAGCCGCTCGTTGCCGCGATGTCGGCCACCAGCTGCGCGATGCGCACGCGCGCCAGCGGCTCATCGTCCACGATGAGAATGTTCTGCATGTCCCGTTCCTTCCTCTTCTTCTTCGCCCGCCGGCCACGGATGCAATGCCCGCCCGGCCATGCGCGCTAGTTTGCACGCCCGAAGCAGGTTGCGCGCCCGAGGGGTTCCACTGGGACAAGGGGCTCAGGCCGACAGCGGCACGACGATCCTGACCTCGAAACGGCCGTCGCCCTGCTGGATGCGGAAGTCGGCGGCCACGTCGTGCATCAGCTTCAGGCGCTCTCGGGCGTTGCGCAAGGCCAGGCCGTGGCGCGGCGCCTGCGTGCGCGCGTCCCCGACGGGGTTGCGCACCACGATCTCGGCGACGCCGTGGCGCGCTCGCGTCGACACCAGCACCAGCCCGCCGCCGGGCATCGGCTCGATGCCATGGCGCACGGCGTTCTCGACCAGCGGCTGCAGCAGCAGCGGTGGCAGCTTGGCCCCGTCAGCGTGCGGATCGAGTTCCCACTCGACGCGCAGGCGGTCGCCGAAGCGCACCCGCTCGATCTCGAGGTAGCGGCGCGCCAGCTCGACCTCGTCGCGCAGCGTCGTGCTCAAGTGCTCGTCACCGCCGGCCAGCGCGGCGCGGAAGAGCTCGCTCAGGTCCTCGAGCACGGCCTCGGCGCGCGCCGGATCCAGCCGCACCAGCACGATCGCGCTGTTGAGCGTGTTGAAGAGGAAGTGAGGACGGATGCGCGACTGCAGCTGCGCGAGCCGTGCCGCCGCCGCCGCCGGCTGCTCGCGGCGGGCGCGGTCGCGCAGCCAGGCGACGAAGGCGGCGGCCGTTCCCGCGCCCGCCGTGGCGGCCGCCACGCCGCGCGCAAATGGCACGGGGTCGGCGCTCAGCATCGCGAGCAGGCCGTGGCCGAGCACCGCGCACAGCGCACCCCAGGCGACCGGCACGGCCCACTGCACCGCGGTCGCTGCGCGCATCAGGCGCGCACTGGCGGCGCAGGTGCCCACCAGCCACAGCAGCAGCGCCGGCACGATGGCAATCGACACGGTGGCCACGCGCAATAGCCAGTCGGTGGCGTTCGATGCGACGAAGGCGACGCCGACACCCGCCGCGCCATGCACCAGCAGCATGGCTCGCAATACCACGCCGACGTGGCAGACGTCGAAGGCCGAGCCCGACATCGCGCGTCGCGGCGCCGGGACCGCCGACTCGTCGCCCGGCAAGGTGCTGGCCCAGGCGACGTCGGTCGAAGGTGCGGACTTGGCGGCGGCTGTGGGCATCGTGGGGCGGCTCCTACAATCGATTGTCCTCAACCGGCTCGCCCCGCGGCAAGCCGCTCGCGCCGCATCTCGCCTTCGCCATGTCCGCCACGCCCCCGCCCGCCAGCCAGCTCGACAAGAAGTCCGAAGCCTGGTCCGCCCTGTTCTCCGAACCGATGAGCGAGCTGGTGCAGCGCTACACGGCCAGCGTCTTCTTCGACCAGCGCCTGTGGCGCGCCGACATCGAAGGCAGCCTCGCGCACGCCGAAATGCTGCATGCGCAGGGCCTGATCGGCGCCGACGACTGGGCCGCGATCCAGCGCGGCATGGCGCAGATCCGCCAGGAAATCGAGTCGGGCGCGTTCGAGTGGAAGCTCGCGCTCGAGGACGTGCACCTCAACATCGAGGCGAGGCTCACGCAGCTCGTGGGCGACGCCGGCAAGCGTCTGCACACCGGCCGCTCGCGCAACGACCAGGTCGCGACCGACGTTCGACTGTGGCTGCGCGGCGAGATCGACGCGATCGTCGCGCTGCTCGGCGCACTGCAGCGCGCGCTGGTCGACGTTGCCGAGAAGAATGCCGACGTGATCCTGCCCGGCTTCACGCATCTGCAGGTCGCCCAGCCTGTGAGCTTCGGCCACCACCTGCTGGCCTACGTGGAGATGTTCGCGCGCGACGCCGAGCGCATGGCCGACGTCCGCAAGCGCGTGAACCGGCTGCCACTCGGCGCGGCCGCGCTGGCCGGCACCAGCTATGCGCTCGATCGCGAGCGCGTCGCGAAGACGCTGGGTTTCGACGGCGTGTGCCAGAACTCGCTCGACGCTGTGAGCGACCGCGACTTCGCGATCGAGTTCAGCGCCGCGGCGGCGCTGGTGATGGTGCATGTCTCGCGCCTGAGCGAAGAGCTGATCCTCTGGATGAGCCAATCGTTCGGCTTCATTGATCTCGCTGACCGCTTCTGCACCGGCTCGTCGATCATGCCGCAGAAGAAGAACCCCGACGTGCCCGAACTCGCGCGCGGCAAGACCGGCCGCGTCGTCGGCCACCTGATGGGTCTGGTGACGCTGATGAAGGGCCAGCCGCTGGCCTACAACAAGGACAACCAGGAAGACAAGGAGCCGCTGTTCGACACCGTCGACACGCTCAAGGACACGCTGCGCATCTTCGCCGAGCTGGCCGGTGGCATCACCGTCAAGCCCGAGGCGATGGAGCGCGCCGCGCTCAAGGGCTACGCGACCGCCACCGATTTGGCGGACTACCTGGTCAAGAAGGGCCTGCCCTTTCGCGACGCGCACGAGGTCGTGGCCCATGCGGTCAAGCACGCGATCGGCCAGGGCGTCGATCTCGCCGCGCTGCCGATCGACACGCTGCGCGGCTTCCATGCGTCGATCGGCGACGACGTCTATGCCGTGCTCACGCTGCGCGGCTCGCTTGAAGCACGCAACCTGCTCGGCGGCACGGCGCCCCTGCAGGTGCGCGCGCAAGTGGCGCGCCACCGCGCGCGGCTTGGCTGAATCTCGGCACTCAACCGGTCAGGTTGGCCAGCGTCAGCAGCGCCAGCAGCAGCATCCACAGCACCACCGAGCGCCACACCAGGCCGACCACGCTGCGCAGATGCCCCAGCTCGGGCGTGATGCCCGGCGTGGAGCCGGCGGCCTCGGCCTCCTGCGGCGAGGCGCCAGCGCCGAAGCCCTGGCTGCGATCGGGCGCGAGAGGCGGTGGCGCCTTGCCGCCCAGACGCACGCCCACGGCACCGGCCGCGGCGGCGAGCACGATGCCGTCGTTGCGCTGGCGCCAGAGCTCGGCGTCGCGCCGCCAGCACGAGATCGCCTCCTCGAAGTTGCCGACCACCGCAAAGCCGAAGGCCGTCAGGCGCGCCGGCACGTGATCGATCGCGCCGAACATCGCCTGTGAGCGCGCCGCAAGCCGCTCGTTCATCGTGATGCCCACCGTGCGGTTCTTGTACGACCAATAGCGCGACGCGAACTCCGACAGCCGGTAGAGCACGGCCCCGGCCGGGCCGAGGCCGACCGTAGCAAGCACGACGAACCAGAAGAACACGCCGAACACGTGGCGATGCGCGGCCAGCAGCGCATGCTCGATGACCTGGCGCAGCAGCTCGTCGCGCGGCAACTCGCTGGCGTCGAGGTGGCGCCATTGCGCGAGCAGGCGGCGCGCCGTCACTTCGTCGCCGCGCTCGAGCGCGTCGCGGATGTCGGTGAAGAAATGGCTGAAGTGGCGAAAGCCCAGCGTCACGTACAGCACCGCGACGTTCCACGCGAAGGCCAGCAGCAGGCTGAACTGCAGCAGCGCCACGTAGATCGCCCACACGAGCAGGGTCGGCCCCGCCACCGTGACGCCCCACACCACCCACGCATGGTGTTCGCGGCCGGCATCGAAATTGCGCCCGGCCCAGCGTGTCCATGCGACCAGGGCCTCATGCACGCCGTTGACGCGCGGCAGCGGCCGCAGCTGTTCGATCAGGAGGGCAAGCAGAACCGAGAAGAAGCTCATCGTGCGCGCGATGATATCGAGCGCATGCGCGTTCTCAGGCGCTGAGGAAGCGATAGAAGTTGCGCAGCATCGCGGCAGTGGCCCCCCAGATGAAGTAGCGCGAGGCCTCGGGCGATGGCTGCCACGGCATCGACCAGAACTCGCGCCGGCCGACCGGACTCTCGAACGCGTGGCGCTGGTGGTGCGCGGGCGTCATCAGGAAGGCCAGCGGCACCTCGAACACCTCGGCCACCTCGAACGGGTCGGGCTTGAGCGCGAAGCCCGGCTCGACCAGCGCAACGACGGGCGTGACGACGAAGTTGGTCACCGTCGCGTAGGTGGGCAGCGCGCCGATCACGTCGATGTGCCCGCGCGCCAGGCCGATCTCCTCTTCAGTCTCGCGCAAGGCCGTCGCCACCGCGTCGATGTCCTCGTCTTCGGCTCGGCCGCCCGGAAAGCTGATCTGGCCGGCGTGGTCGCGCAGATGCTCGGTACGCCGCGTCAGCAGCACCGAGACCGTATCGCCGCGCGCGACCAGCGGCACGAGCACCGAGGCCGCCGAAGGCTCGCGCTCGATCAAGCGGCCGTCGCCGCGCATCTCCGGCTCCCAGCTGGGCGGCGCGACGAAGCGCTGTCGCAGCGCCGAAGGCGTGAGGCGATCGGGCGGCACGGGCGGCGAGGCGTCGTCGCGGCGCACGACCGGCACCGCTTCGGGATCGAGGATGAGCGAACGCTGCGACATCGTGGCGTGGGACTGTATGCGCGCCCCAATGACAAAGCCGCCCGAAGGGGCGGCTTTGCGAAGGACGAAAGCGGGAAGACTCCCGGTTCCGGACGCTCAGGCGAGCTTTTCCTTGATGCGCGCCGACTTGCCGCTGCGCTGGCGCAGGTAGTACAGCTTGGCGCGGCGCACGTCGCCGCGGCGCTTGACTTCGATCGACGCGATCAGCGGGCTGTAGAGCTGGAAGGTCCGCTCGACGCCTTCGCCGCTGGAGATCTTGCGCACGATGAACGAGCTGTTCAGGCCGCGGTTGCGCTTGGCGATCACGACGCCTTCGTACGCCTGAACGCGCTTGCGGGTGCCTTCGACGACGTTGACGTTGACGATCACGGTGTCGCCAGGGGCGAAGGCCGGGATGGTCTTGTTCAGGCGAGCAATCTCTTCTTGCTCGAGTTGGGCGATCAGGTCCATTGAAGCTCCTGGGTGATCGTGCTCACGGCGTCTTGGTTGTAGCAATGCGATATGCATTGCCTGCCGGGCAGAGGATCGGGAAAAGCCGCAAATTATAGCCCAAGCGAGGCCAGGTACTGCTCGTCTTGCTTGTCCAACCGGCCGGCGGCCCGGGCCGCGGCAATCAGGTCCGGCCTGCGGCGCGCGGTCAGCTCAAGCTGTCGTTCGCGCCGCCAGCGGGCGATCTGGGCGTGGTGGCCCGACAGCAGCACCGCCGGCACCTCACGGCCGTCGGGCAGGCGCTCGGGGCGGCTGTAGTGCGGGCAGTCGAGCAGGCCGCTGTCGGCCGCGAAACTGTCCTGCTCGTGGGAGGCGGCATCGTTCAGCACGCCGGGCTGAAGCCGCGCCACCGCGTCGATCAGCGCCAGGGCCGGAATCTCGCCGCCGGAGAGGACGAAGTCGCCGAGGCTGATCTCCTCATCGACTTCGGCGTCGACGAAGCGCTGGTCGATGCCCTCGTAGCGGCCGCACACCAGCACCGCACCGGGCCCCGCCGCGAGCGCGCGCACGCGCTGTTGCGTCATCGGCGCGCCGGTCGGGCTGAACAGGATCACCGGCAGGCGTGGCGCGCCCGGCTCGCCCTGCGACTGGCGCACGGCCGCCAGCGCGCGCTGCAGCGGCTCGACCAGCATCACCATGCCGGGCCCGCCGCCGTAGGGTCGATCGTCGACGCGGCGATAGGCATCCTCGGCGTAATCGCGCAGTGGCCACAGGCGCAGGTCGATGCCGCCGCCGGGCTCGAAGGCACGGCGTGTCACGCCGACCGCCTGGTGGGCGGCGAACAGCTCGGGAAACAGCGTGATGACGTCGAAGCGCATTTCGCGCAAGCCTGGCTCAGGCTCAGTAGTCCAGCCCCCAGTCGACGACGATGCGCCGCCCCGGGAGGTCGACCTGGTCGACATAGGCATCAACGAACGGGATCAGCCGCTCGCCCAGCTTCTCGCCACCGGCGTCGAAGCTCACGCGCAGCACGCTGTGCGCGCCGGTGTCGAGCAGCCCCTCGACGGTGCCGAGCGCCTCGCCGGCGCGGTTGACCACCGACAGGCCGATCAGGTCGATCCAGTAGTACTCGCCTTCGCCCGCCGCAGGAAAGGCCGTACGCGAGACGAATACGCGGGCACCCTTGAGCGACTCGGCGGCATTGCGGTCGGCGATCTCGGGCGAGGTCGCGACGATCACGTCGCCCTGATCGCGCGCCGAGCGGATCGACAGCGCCGGCGGCAGCGGCGCCGCGCCTGCGGGCCGCACGCGCGCTTCGTCCGCCTTGAGATACCAGCGACGCGACGCGAGCAGCGCGTCGGGTTCGTTCGAGAAGGGCAGCACCTTGAAGCCGCCCTTGACGCCCCAGGCGTCGATGATGCGGCCGACCTCGATCGCGTCGTCGGGCCAGGCGGTGGATTCGCCAGCCGGATTCAGGACGTCGGCGTCCCGCACGGTCGAGGCCGAACCGGGCTTCAGGCCGCCGGAGCGACCTTGGCCTTGGCTTCCTTGACCAGGCGCGCGACGGTGGGCGACAGCTGGGCGCCGTTGCCGACCCAGTGCTCGACGCGGTCGAAGGCGATGCGCAGACCTTCTTCCTTGCCCGAGGCGACCGGGTTGTAGAAGCCCACGCGCTCGAGGAAGCGGCCATCGCGGCGGTTGCGCGAGTCGGCGGCGACGATGTTGTAGAACGGGCGCTTCTTGGCGCCGCCACGGGCGAGTCGGATCACGACCATGATGTTTCCTTGAATCGAATCTGTTCAGGGATCCAGCACGCCCGGGAGACACGCGGGGCCTGCAGATCAGGCGCCGCCGGCTCCGGTGTGACCCAAGCCAAGACGGCAATCGTTTATTTCCGGCCTCCGTTAGATACGCGCCAAGGACAAAAGCCCCCGGCCGGTGCCGAAAACCGAGCATTATAAACTCGCCCGCCATGACTGCATCCACCGGCGCAAAGCGCTGCCTGATCCGGCCCAGCGCTCCCGCGGACCTGAGCACCATCACCGCCATCTACGGCTGGAATGTCGAGAACGGCACCGGCACCTTCGAGCTCGAGGCGCCGAGCCTGGCCGAGATGACCCGCCGTCGCGAAGACGTCCTCGGCAAGGGCCTGCCCTGGCTGGTGGCCGAGCGCGAAGGCCGCGTGGTCGGCTATGCCTACGCCAACCCGTTTCGCCCGCGGCCCGCGTACCGCTTCTTCCTCGAGGACTCGGTCTACCTGGCGCCCGAGGCTCAGGGCCACGGCATCGGTCGATTGCTGCTCGCCGAGTTGATCGCACGCTGCGAGGCGCTCGGCGCGCGACAAATGGTCGCGGTGATCGGCGACAGCGCCAACGCCGGTTCGATCGGCCTGCACCGCGCGCTCGGATTCGCACCGGTGGGCACGATGCGCTCGGCCGGCTGGAAGTTCGGCCGCTGGCTCGACGTCGTGATCATGCAGCGCACGCTCGGCGAAGGCGACGGCAGCGCTCCCCGCGAGTACGCCGCGTGACGGCGCGCACCCGCTCCAAGACGCTGGCCACCTGGCTGGCGCTCATCGGCGGCGGCTTCGGGCTGCATCGCTTCTATCTGCACGGCCCGACCGACCGCATCGGCTGGCTGCTGCCCTGGCCGACCTTCGCCGGCCTCTACGGCGTGCAGCGCGTGCTCGAGTTCGGCCAGGACGATCGCCTCTCGTGGCTGCTGCTGCCCCTGCTGGGCCTCACGCTGGCCGGCACGATGCTCACCGCCATCGTCTACGGCCTCACGCCCGACGAGAAGTGGAACGCGCGTTTCAACGCCGACGCCGCGCCCTCGCGCAGCGGCTGGGGCGCGGTGATCGGCGTGATCGTCGCGCTGATGGTCGGCGCCGCGGTGCTGATGGCGACCATCGCCTTCAGCGGCCAGCGCTACTTCGAAACGCAGGTCGAAGAGGCGCGCAAGATCAGTCAGTGACTCAAGCACCGAACAGCTTGGCGTGCTCGGCGCGCAGCAGGTTCTTCTGCACCTTGCCCATCTGGTTGCGCGGCAGCTCGTCGACGACGAACACGCGCTTGGGTACCTTGTAGTTCGCGATGCGGCCCTTGAGTGCGGCCACCAGCGCTGCCTCTTCGGGATGCGCCTCGGCGCGCCGCACCACCACCGCGATCACCGCCTCGCCGAAGTCGGGATGCGGCACGCCGATGACGGCGGATTCGCCCACGCCCGGCATCTCGTTGAGGTAGCCCTCGATCTCGGCCGGATAGACGTTGTAGCCGCCGCTGATGATCAAGTCCTTGCTGCGACCGACGATCGTCAGATAGCCGTTGGCGTCGAAGCGGCCCACGTCGCCGGTCTTGAACCAGCCGTCCGGGGTGAACTCCTCGGCGGTCTTCTCCGGCATGCGCCAGTAGCCGCCGAAGACGTTCGGCCCCTTGACCTGCACGTTGCCGATCTCGCCCACCGGCACGGCGCGGTCGGCGTCGTCGACGACTCGCACGCCGACGCCCGGGAGCGCGCGGCCGACCGTGCCGCCGAGGCGGTCGCCGTCTTGCGGCTTGCAGGGGTTGGAGGTCAGCATCACCGTCTCGCTCATGCCGTAGCGCTCGAGGATGGTGTGGCCGGTGCGCTGCTGCCAGTCGCGAAAGGTTTCGATCAACAGCGGCGCCGAGCCCGAGATGAACAGCCGCATGCCGGCGCAGGCGGCGCGCGTGAGCCCCGGCTCCTGCAGCAAGCGCACGTAGAGCGTCGGCACGCCCATGAACACCGTCGCGCGCGGCAGCCGCTCGATCACCCACTTCGGCTCGAACTTCGACAGCCACAGCATCGTGCTGCCGTTGAGCAGCGCGCCATGGCTGGCGACGAACAGGCCGTGCACGTGGAAGATCGGCAGTGCGTGGATCAGCACGTCGCCGGGCTGCCAGTCCCAGTAGTCCTTGAGCGTGCGCGCGTTCGACGCCAGGTTGCCGTGGCTCAGCATCGCGCCCTTGCTGCGCCCGGTCGTGCCGCTGGTGTAGAGGATGGCCGCGAGTTCGTCGGCGCGCTTGGGCGCGATCGCGTGAGTGTCGGGAAAGTGCGAGGCGCGCTCGAGCAGAGTGCCGCTGCGGTCGTCGCCGAGCGTGAACACGTGCTTCACGCCGCGCTGGAAGGCAAGCTTGGACAGCCACGGGAAGGTGCGCGGGCTGCACACCACCACCGCCGGTTCGGCATTGCCGATGAAGTAGTCGAGCTCGGCTTGCTGGTAGGCGGTGTTCAGCGGCAGGTAGACAAAGCCGGCGCGCAGCGTCGCGAGGTACAGCAGCAACGCCTCGACCGATTTGTCGGTGTGCGCGGCAATGCGCGAGCCGGCCGGGATCTCGAGCGAGGCCAGCAGATTGGCAATCATCGCGCTGCCGCGTTCGAGGTCGCGCCAGGTGTAGACCAGGCCGGTCTCGGTCTCGATCGCCGCGCGGTCGAGGTCGGCGGGAAAGCCGGCGCGCAGCGCGGCGAACAGGTTCTCGTTGTGGGGTTCGGCCATGGCTCGGGCTCTTGGAGGTTTGCGGGAGAGTCAGTCGTTGGTTTCGTCGCCGCGGAGGTCGAATCGCGGCGCGCGGCGCGCGATGAAGGCCTCGACGCCTTCGCGATGGTGCGCCGCACCGGCGTAGCTGAAGTGTGCATGGCGCTGGTCATGCGCGACGCCGCCGCCGGCCAGCTGGCGCAGCGTGCGCTTGTTGGCCCGCGCGACCTCGCGCGGCAGCTCGGCGATGCGCTGCGCGGTCGCGAAGGCCTCGCCGGCCGGGTCGTCGACGAGGCGGTGCACCAGGCCGCGCGCGAGCGCGGTCGGCGCGTCGAGCAGGCGCGCTTCGAGCAGCAGCTCCGCCGCGCTGGCGCGGCCGGCCGCCGCCAGCACGACGGCCAGCTCGTCGGGCGCCATCGGAAAGCCCAGGCGCGCGATCGGCGCGCCGAAGCGCGCGTCGAAGCCAGCGATGCGCAGGTCGCAGCACGAGGCGATCTCGAGCCCGCCGCCGACGCAGGCGCCGTCGATCTGCGCGACCAGCGGCACGTCGCTCGCGAGCAGCGCATGCAGCGCCGGCGCGATCGTGTGCTCGTGGTAGTCGCGCAGGGTCTCGACGTCGAAGCGAAAGGCCGGGAACTCGGCGATGTCGGCCCCGGCCGCGAACGCGCCGCCCTCGCCGCCGACGATCACCGCGTGCAGCGGCGGCGATGCGCCGTCGAGCGCAAGTGCATGCTCGCGCAGCGCACGCCACATCGCGACGCTGATCGCATTGAGCTTGCCCGGGTTGGACAGCGTCAGGCGCCCGATGCGGGCATCGCGCGGATCGCGCTCGAAGCGCACTTCCATGGCAGTGCTCCGACGGTCAGTCAGGCTTGACGCCCGAGGCCTTGACCACCTCGGCCCAGCGCTTGGTCTCTGCATCGACGAACTGGCCGAAGGCCGCGCCGGTCAGCGTCGGCGTCTCGGAGCCGAGGTTGGTCCATGCGGCCTTGAGCTCGTCGGAGTTGAGCGCGCGGTGGAGCTCGGCGGTCATGCGGTCGACCAGCTCCTTGGGCGTGCCCTTGGGCGCCCACAGGCCGTACCAGGTCGAGACCACGTAGGTCGGCACGCCGCCTTCGGTGCTGCTGGGGATGTCGGGAAAGCCCGGCGCGCGCTTGGTCGAGGCGACCGCGAGCGGCTTGATGCGCCCGCTCTTGATGTGGTTGGCCGACGAGCCCAGGCCGTCGAACATCATGTCCACCTGCCCCGCGATCAGGTCCTGCAGCGCCGGGCCCGCGCCGCGGTAGGGGATGTGGGTGATGAAGGTCTTGGTCTGCAGCTTGAACAGCTCGCCGGCGAGATGGTGCGAGGTGCCGTTGCCGGCCGAGCCGTAGTTCATCTTGCCGGGATTGGCGCGCAGGTAGGCCAGCAGCTCGGACAGCGTGTTGGCCTGCACCTTGGCCGGGTTCACGACGATCACCTGCGGCACGCTGGAGATCAGCGCCACCGGCACGAAGTCCGTCTGCAGGTTGTAGTCGAGCTTGGGATACATCGACGGCGCGATCGCATGGTGCACCGCGCCCATGAAGAAGGTGTAGCCGTCCGGCGCCGCCTTGGCCGCGACGCTGGCGCCCAGCGTGCCGCCGGCGCCACCCTTGTTGTCGATCAGCACCTGCTTGCCGAGCTGCTTGGTCAGCGCGGCCGACAGCGGGCGCGCGAACGCGTCGGTGCCGCCGCCGGCCGGGAACGGCACGACGATCGTCACCGGCTTGGTCGGCCAGCCGGCCGCGCCCTGCGCCGATGCGCCGAAGGCCGCGAGCGCGGCGGCGCCCATCACGGCAGCTCGTACGGCAGCTCGCGCGGCGGCGCGCATCACGCCGCGGCGAATGGTGGAAATCTCGGTCATGGTTATCTCCGTTCGTTGTCGTCATGGGCCGCACGCGCGCCGGGATGGCGCCGTGCGTCAAGGTGGAATCAAGGCAGGCGCTTGATGCGCCGCGATGCGCTGACCTCGCCGTGCACGAAGCGCTCGTGCTGCTCCTCCACGTGGCGCAGATCGTAGAGGTAGTTGACCATCAGGCCCAGCGACTGCTTGAGCCCCTTGCGGCTCAGGTCGCCGGCCCAGTTCAGACGTTCCAGTCGCGCGCCGTTGCCGAGGTGGAACTTGGCGACCGCATCGCCGCGCGGCGTCGGCGCTTCATGCGCGAGGTACACGGTGGCAAGCAGCTCGATCGCCTCGCGCAGCGCGCCATCGCATTGCACCGGATCGAAGCCCTTGCCCAGCGCCGCGGCACCGCCGGCCGCCGTCAGCGTCTCGCGCGCCGCCGCGACGCGCTGCGCCCAGCGCGGCGGCGCCGGCGCATCGTCGCGCGCCAGCCAGGCCGCGAAGCCCGGGATCGGCGACAGCGTGCAGAAGCTGCGCAGCTGCGGCAGCTCGCGCTGCAGGTGCTCGGCGACGCGCTTGATCAGGAAGTTGCCCAGCGAGACGCCCTTGAGGCCCGGCTCGCAGTTGCTGATCGAGTAAAAGGTCGCGACCTTGAAGTCGCGTGCCGGCCGCGGCGGCGAGGCCGGATCGATCAGCGGCGCGATCGCCGCTGGCATCTCCGGCAGCAGCGCCACCTCGACGAAGATCAGCGGCTCGCCCGGCAGCTGCGGATGAAAGAACGCGAAGCAGCGCCGGTCCGGCTGCAGCCTGCGGCGCAGGTCGCCCCAGCCCTGGATCTCGTGCACCGCCTCGTGCTCGATCAGGCGTTCGAGCAGCTCGGCGCTGGCGCGCCAGTCGATCGGCTGCATCTGCAGGAAGCCGGGGTTGAACCAGCTCGACAGCAGGTGCAGGAAATCGGCCTCGACCGCCGCGAGGCCCGGCTGCGTGCGCAGCGCGGCCAGCAGCGCGCGCCGCAGCCGCAGGATGCCGGCGGTGCCGCCGGGCGCGCGGTTGAGCCGGCGCAGCAGCTCCTGGCGCGGCGGCTCGGATGCCGCCGTCAGCGCGATCAGCCGCTCGGCGTCCGGCTGCTCGGCAAAGCGCTGCGCGGCCAGCAGCACGCCCTGCGGATCGGGGCCGAAGTCGTCGGCCAGGTGGCGGAAGAAGCGCAGCCGGGCCTCGTCGTCCAGCGCGACCAGGCGCGGCATCAGCTCGGCGGCGATGGCCAGGCTGTTGGCCTCACCCCGCTCGGACAAGAGGCGCCGGCAGCCGTCGAGCACCCGCGCCAGCGCCCGCGTGCCGCCGCCCGAGTGGCGGCGCGACAGCAGATCGAGCGCGGCGCGCCGCCCGCGCGACGAGGCCGCATCGGCCAGGGGCTTGAGCATCATCGGCGGCTCCTCGTCGGTCGGCGCGCGGCCGGCCTGGCAGCGGCGGGGCGCGCGCCGGACTCGGCGGCGCGCAAGGCCTGCAGCGCATCGAGCTGCGCCATCAGGTGGTCGTGCATCTCACGCTGCGCGGCGCGCGCGTCGCGCGCCAGCAGCGCCGCGATCAGCGCGCGGTGCTCGCCGATCGACGCGTCCATGCGTCCGGGCAGGTGCAGCTGACGGCCGCGCAGCAGGCGCATGAAGATGCGCAGCTGGTCCGTCGCGCGCGACAGCCAGGGGTTGCGCGCGAGCTGCTGAACGCGCGTGTGGAAGACGTGATTGGCGCGGTAGTAGCCGTCGGTGTCGCCACTGGCGGCATGGTGCTCGAGCTGGGCGTGCAGGCCTTCGAGCTCGACCAGCTCGGCATCGGTCGCGTTGCGCGCGGCTTCGTAGGCGCAGCGACCTTCGAGCAGCGCCATCACCGGGAACAGCTGGCGCGCGTCGTCCTCGCTGATCTCGGTGACCACGCAGCCGCGCCGCGGCTGCGCGTGCACCAGGCCTTCCGAGGCAAGCACCTTGAGCGCCTCGCGCAGCGGCGTGCGGCTGATGCCCCACTCGCGCGCCAGCGCCAGCTCGTCGATCAGCGCGCCGGGCGCGAGCTGGCGCTCGAAGATCAGCGCACGCAGCCGCGCGGCCACCGACTCGTGCAGCGAGGCGGGACGAACCAGGGGGCCGAGATCGCTGAGGTCGCTCATGGGGGCGCTCCGTCGGGCAGCGGGCGATGTCGACGCATCCTAGGATTTGAATTCTGTAATTACAAGATCACAAAAGCCCGATCCGGGAATCCCCGCAGAAGCCCGACGCAGACTTCAGCGCCGCCGCGATCCTGCCGATAAGCCGGCATCCAACGCCTTCCGGAGCCGCAGCGCATGCGCGAGCCCTTGCCCGAATGCATCCTCGACGAGGGGGTGTGCATCTGCATCGACGTGATCCGCCAGCTCGAGCAGGAGCCGCGCCGCATGCACGCGCGCGACTACCGCATCGCCGCGCGCTTCGTGCGCGCGGCCTTGCATGAACAAGACGATGCCGCGCTGCTAGCGCTGGCGCGCGGCGGCCGCGAGGTGCTCGCCGAGGCGGCCGAGTCGCTGCTGTTCGAGCGCGGGCTGGACCACTGCATCGACGACGAGGCGCAGCGCCGCTGCGCGGCGTGGCTGACCGAGCAGGCCTTGTTCAGGCTGCGCCGCGGCGAGCCGATCGAGCGCGCGCGCATCAGGCGAGCCCAGCGCCCCCGACGCGCCTGAGCCGGCCGGCCGGCAGGCAGCACCGCCCGCCGGCCCCGATCGGTGATGATGGCGGGCGTCGCCACTCCTGCCCGCGCACCGTCCGCATGCGCCCTGCCCTCGATCTCGCCACGGCCCAGTACATCGTCGAAGTGGCTGCAACCGCCGCCTTCGCCGCCAGCGGCGTGATGGAGGCTGCGCGCAAGCGGCTCGACGCCGTCGGCGTGGTCGTCGTCGCCTGCCTGACCGCGTTCGGCGGCGGCACGCTGCGCGACCTGCTGCTCGACCGCCGGCCGCTGTTCTGGGTCCAGCACTCCGCCTATCTCTGGGGCGTGTTCGCGCTCTCGATCGCCGCGATGGTGGCAATGCGCGCGCGCCACCGCCGCCCGACCGAGCAAGCCATCGTCTGGCCCGACGCGCTGGGGCTGGGCCTGTTCGCGGCCACCGGCACGCAGCTCGCGCTGGAGACCGGCTGGCCCATGCTCGCCGCAGCGGTGATCGGCGTGGTCACCGCGGTGTTCGGCGGCGTGCTGCGCGACATCGTCTGCAACGAGATCCCGATGACCTTCCGCGACCGCCGGCCGTACGCGGTGTGCGCCTTCGCCGGCGGCTGGGCGGTGATCGCCGCCGACGCGCTGGGCGCGAGCGACGCGGCCGCGCTCGCCGCGGGCACCGTCGTCACCGTCGCGCTGCGCGGCGCCGCGCTGCAGTTCGACTGGCGCATTCCGGCGTGGCGCATCCGCGATTGACCTCGCGCCGCGCCGAGCGCGCACGGCGCGGGACAATCTCGCCATGTTCTCGCCTTCCCAGCACGACGTCCGCCGCTTCTTCTGCGAGGCCTATCGCAAGGAGCGCGCCGGCGAGCCCCTGACGCCGCTCGAAGCCCTGGCCGCCGACTGGATCGGCCAGCATCCCGAGTACCACGACGAGCTGGCCGACGTCGACGCGGCGCTCGCGGCCAGCTACACGGTCGAGGAAGGACGCAGCAACCCGTTCCTGCACCTGGCGATGCACCTCTCGGTCAGCGAGCAGGTGCAGATCGACCAGCCGCGCGGCATCAAGCAGGCCGTCGAGCTGCTCGCCGCGCGGCGCGGCTCGCTGCATGCCGCGCACCACGAAGCGATGGAATGCCTGGGCGAGATGGTCTGGGCCTCGCAGCGCAGCGGCCTGCCGCCGGACGGCGAGACCTATATCGACGCAGTGCGGCGCCGGGCCACCCGCTAGCACTGCCTCCGCAATGCACCGCCCCAGCCCAGGGCTTGCGCGGATCCGGCTTCGCCGGTCCGCAGCAAGGGCCCCCTCGGGGGGCAGCGAGCGTCAGCGAGCGTGGGGGCCCACGCTCACCCACTGCCACTCGAGCCAATTGTCGGCGCGCTGGATCGCGCTGACATTCGATCGCATCGCCCACGAGATCGACTGGCGGTGCAGCGGCAGCGCATGCACCTGCTGCTGAAACTCGCGCACGACCGACTTGACGATCTGCTCGCGCTTGGCCGCATCGGGCTCGCGGCTCGACGCGGCCGCCAGTTCGTCGAGCTTCGGGTTGGCGATCTGCGCGAAGTTCCAGCTGCCCACGCCACCCTCGCCGCGCGTGCGGTAGATCGGCGTGAAGGTCGTCTCGGCGTCAGTGACCGAGCCGCCCCAGCCGAGCAGGTACATCGAGGTGTCGAGCTTCTGCAGCTTGGGGAAGTACAGCGTGCGCGGCATCGCGTTGACCTTGACCTTCACCTTGAGCTGCGCCCACATCGCGGCCAGCGCGAGGCAGATCTCCTCGTCGTTGACGTAGCGGTTGTTGGGGCAGTCGAGCGTGACGTCGAAGCCCTCCGCGTAACCGGCGTCGGCCATCAGCCTGCGCGCGCCGGCCAGATCGAAGGGCAGGCGGCGCTCGAGCTCGGCATCGTTGTAGACGCCCAGCGGCGAGGGCATCACCGCGCCGGTGGGCTGGGCCTGGCCGCGCATCAGCTTGGTCTTGATCGTCTCGATGTCGACCGCCTGGTAGAGCGCGCGGCGCACGCGCGCGTCCTTGAACGGGTTGCGGCCCTTGAGGCTGGAATACAGCAGCTCGTCGCGCGTCTGGTCCATGCCGACGAAGAGCACGCGGTTCTCGGGGCCATCCAGCACGCGCACGCCGGCGGTGTTGCGCAACCGGGCCAGATCCTGCGGCGCCGGATCGAGCACGAAGTCGACTTCGCCCGAGACCAGCGCGGCCAGCCGCGTCGCGTCGCTCTTGATCGGCAGGAACTGCACCTCCTGCACATTGCCCTCGATGCGGCCCCACCAGTTCGGATTGCGCTTGAAGACCGTCTTCACGTCGGGCTGGCGCGAGACCAGCATGAAGGGGCCGGTGCCGTTCGCGTGCAGCGAGCTGTAGCCCTCCTGCTTGGCCTTGAAGTCCAGCGGCGCGGCGACGCCGTGCTTCTCGCACCACGCCTGGCTCATGATCGGCATCGAGCTCAGGTGCTGCAGGAAGATCGGATTCACCTGCGGCAGGCGGAACTCCACCGTCAGCGCATCGAGCTTGCGTGCCTCGCCCAGCGCGGTGGCGTAGACCTTGAGGTCGGAACTCGCGGCCGCCATGCGGCGCATCGAGAACACCACGTCGTCGGCCGAGAACGGCGTGCCGTCATGGAACTTGACGTTGGGCCTCAGCTTGAGGCGCCAGGTGGTCGCGCCGGTCTGCTGCCATTCGGTGGCCAGCAGCGGCACGATCTCGAGCTGCTTGCCGCGCCCAACCAGGGTTTCGTAGACCTGGCCGTTGATCTGGTTGGTCAGCGACTCGTTCTGCGAATGCGGATCGAGCGTCTGCAGGTCGCCTTGCGAGGTCCAGCGCAGGGTCTGCGCGCAAAGCGGCGCCATCGCGAGCGCCAGGACGAGAGCGGACACGGTCTGCGCGAGGCGCATGGGCTTTCTCCGTTCGATGAGCGCCGCAGTGTAGGTAGGACCCGAAAACAAAACAGCCGCAGGGGTTGCCTGCGGCTGCTCGATGGAAGCGAGTCCGGTCAGCGGAACTTGCTCTGCGGCACGGTCTTCAGGTCGCCGGGCAGCGAGGCGATGTAGTTCGCCAGCGCCTTGAGCTCGGCATGCGAGAAGGGCTTGGCCTGCGCGGCCATGATCGCGTTGCCGCGGCCGATCTGCGGGTTCTTCTCGGTCTGGTAGGACTTCAGCGCGACGTAGAGGTAATCGGCGTGCTGGCCCGAGAGCTTGGGGTAGCTCGGGTCGATCGGGGTGCTGAGGTTGGCGCCGTGGCAGGCCGCGCAGTTGCCCTTCTTCAGCAGCTCGGCCACCTGCGCGTTCGGCGCGGCCGGCTCCTTGGGCAGCTCGGCATGCGCGCCGCCCTGGTTCTCGTAGTAGGCGGCGACGTCGGCCATGTCCTGTTCGGACAGCGTGTCGGCGATGCCGCGCATCGTCGGGTGCTTGCGCTCGCCCTTCTTGTAGGCGCCGAGCGCGGCGACGATGTACTTGGCGTTCTGGCCCGCGATCATCGGGACTTTGTGCACTTCGGGGAAGCTCGACTGGTAGCCCGGGATGCCATGGCAGCCGATGCACATCGCGACCTTCTTGGCGCCGGCTGCGGCATCGCCGCCGGCGGGCTTGTCCTGCGCGTACGTGACGGGGCCGAATGCGATGGCGAGTACTGCGGTCGTCGCGGCGAACAGGGCTTTCATGGTCAACGCGTTGGGGCTCAGTTTGGGGCAGCGGGCGATTATACGGGTCGCACCTATACTGGCCCGAGCCATTGCCGCCTGCCGTACACACCATGAGATTCGAAGGTTCCGACCAGTACGTCGCCACGCCCGACCTGATGCTCGCGGTCAATGCCGCGATCGCCCTCAAGCGCCCGCTGCTGGTCAAGGGCGAGCCCGGCACCGGCAAGACGATGCTGGCCGAGGAAGTGGCGACCGCCTTGGGCCTGCCGCTGCTGCAGTGGCACATCAAGAGCACGACCAAGGCTCAGCAGGGCCTGTACGAATACGACGCGGTGAGCCGGCTGCGCGACAGCCAGCTCGGCGACGAGAAGGTCAAGGACATCCACAACTACATCGTCAAGGGCACGCTGTGGCAGGCCTTCACGGCCGAGCAACCGGTGGCGCTGCTGATCGACGAGATCGACAAGGCCGACATCGAATTCCCGAACGACCTGCTGCGCGAACTCGACCGCATGGAGTTCTACGTCTACGAGACGCGCGAACTCGTGCGCGCCAAGCACCGCCCGCTGGTGTTCATCACCTCGAACAACGAGAAGGAGCTGCCCGACGCCTTCCTGCGCCGCTGCTTCTTCCACTACATCAAGTTCCCCGACGCCGAGACGATGAAGAAGATCGTCGCGGTGCACTTTCCCGACCTCAAGCGCGAGCTGCTGACGGCGGCGATGAAGAACTTCTACGACATCCGCGGCCTGCCCGGACTCAAGAAGAAGCCCTCGACCTCGGAGCTGCTCGACTGGCTCAAGCTGCTGATGGCCGAAGACATCCCGCCATCGGCACTCGCCACCGGCGAGGACAAGGTCGCAATCCCGCCGCTGGTGGGCGCGCTGCTGAAGAACGAGCAGGACCTGACCCTGTTCGAGAAGCTGGTCTTCATGCAGAAGCACAACCGATGAGCGTCGTGCCCTGGCTGCAGCCGGTCACGCTGGCCGGCGAGCATGTGAAGCTCGTGCCGCTTGCACGCGAGCACCATGACGGACTCGTCGACGCGGTGCGCGACGGCGAGCTTTGGAAGCTCTGGTACACGAGCGTGCCGACGCCCGAGGCGATGGCCGGCGAGATCGAGCGCCGGCTCGGCCTGCAGGAGCGCGGCTCGATGCTGCCGTTCACCGTGCTCGACGCGTCCGGCCGGATTGCCGGCATGACAACCTACATGCATGTCGACGCGGTCCACCAGCGCGTCGAGATCGGCTCGACCTGGTACCGCCGCGACGTGCAGCGCACACCGCTCAACACCGAGGCCAAGCTGTTGCTGCTCGGCCATGCCTTCGAGCGCCTGGGCTGCATCGCGGTCGAGTTCCGCACCCATCGCTTCAACCAGCAAAGCCGCCGCGCGATCGAGCGCCTGGGCGCGCAGCTCGACGGCATCCTGCGCCACCACCAGCGCACGGCCGACGGCACGCTGCGCGACACCGCCGTCTACAGCATCACCGCGCCGGAATGGCCGACGGTGCGCTCGCACCTGCGCTGGCAACTCGACAAGCCGCGCGCCGCGTCACAAGATTGAGCGCATCGAGTCGGAGGCCCCCATGCTGACCGCCTTCTTCTACACGCTGCGCGCCACCAAGCTGCCGGTGTCGGTCAACGAGTACCTGAGCCTGCTCGAGGCCCTGCGCGCTGGCGTCATCGACGACGGCGACGGCCCTTCGGTCGACAAGTTCTACTTTCTCGCCCGCACGGCGCTGGTCAAGGACGAGGCCCACTACGACAAGTTCGACCGCGCCTTCGCGGCCTACTTCAAGGGCGTCGAGCTGGTGGCCGACTTCAGCAAGGACGTTCCGCTCGAGTGGCTCAAGAAGACGCTCGAACTCGAGCTCAGCCCCGAGGAGAAGGCCGCCATCGAGAAGATGGGCTGGCAGGAGCTGATGGACACGCTCAAGAAGCGCTTCGAAGAGCAGAAGGAGCGCCACGAAGGCGGCAGCAAGTGGATCGGCACCGGCGGCACCAGCCCGTTCGGCAATGCCGGCTACAACCCGCAGGGCATCCGCATCGGCGGCGCTGGGCGCAACAAGAGCGCCGTCAAGGTCTGGGACCAGCGCGCCTACGCCGACTACGACGACACCAAGGAACTCGGCACCCGCAACATCAAGGTCGCGCTGCGCCGCCTGCGCCGCTTCGCGCGCGAGGGCAACGAACTCGAGCTCGACCTCGACAACACCATCCACGCCACCGCAGCCAACGCCGGCCTGCTCGACATCAAGATGATTCCCGAGCGGCACAACAAGGTGAAGGTGCTGCTGCTGATGGACGTGGGCGGCACGATGGACGAGCACATCCACCGCGTCGAGGAGCTGTTCTCGGCGGTCAAGAGCGAGTTCAAGCACCTGGAGTTCTTCTACTTCCACAACTGCGTCTACGACTTCATGTGGAAGAACAACCGCCGCCGCTTCAGCGAGAAGTTCGCGACCTGGGACGTGATCCGCAAGTACAACAAGGACTACAAGCTGGTCTTCGTCGGCGACGCGACGATGAGCCCCTACGAGATCCTGCAGCCCGGCGGCAGCGTCGAGTACAACAACGAGGAGCCGGGGGCCGAGTGGCTGCAGCGGCTCACGCACGCGTTCCCGAAGTACGCGTGGATCAACCCGGAGCCGCAGGGCGTGTGGGGCTACCGGCAGAGCATCGCGATCGTGCAGCAGCTGATGCACCAGCGCATGTTCCCGCTCACGCTGGCCGGGCTCGAGGACGCCATGCGCTTGCTCAGCAAGTGATGCGCCGCGGCTCGCGCCTGGCATCGCTGCGCCCGGCGCTGCGGCTGCTGCTGGCTGCCATGCTGCTCGCGGCCGGCGGCGCGCACGCCTTCTACGCCGATGCCGACGGCGACGGCGACCCCGACGAACCCGGCGCCGAAGCCGAGGCCACGCAGCCGGCTGCGCGCGTGCGTGCCGGCGGCGCCGAGACGGTCGAGCTGCGCGGCGCGTCCTACCGGCTGGTCGTCAACGCGCCGAACCCGTCGCGCGACCTGCTTGCGCGCCACCTCGACGTGGCGCGGTTTCGCGACCAGCCCGACCTGTCGCGCAGCGAGATCGCGCGGCTGGCCGCCGCGACCGAGGCGCAGGCGCGCTCGCTGCTGGAGACCCAGGGCTATTTCTCGCCCGATGTCGAGGTGCAGCGAAGCGACGCCGCCGACGGCGAGCCCGCCACGATCACCGTGAGCGTCGATCCCGGCCGGCCGGCGCGCATTGCCGACGTGCAGCTCGAGATGCAAGGGCAGATGCTCGATCTCATCAATGCCGGCGACGCCCGTTCGCAGCGGCGCTGGCAGCGGCTGCAGTCGCGCTGGACGCTGCAGCGCGGCGCGCGCTTCACGCAAGACGCCTGGAGCGCAGCGAAGACCGCGCTCATCACGCAGCTGCGCAACAACGGCTACGCGACCGCCGCCTACGCAGGCACCAGCGCCCAGGTCGATGCGACCGAGAACAGCGTCAAGCTGCTGGTCATCGTCGACAGCGGGCCGCTGTTTCGCATCGGCGAGGCGCGCGTCGAGGGGCTTGCGCGCACGCCGCCCAGCGCGGCGCTCAACGTGCTGCCGTTCGAGATGGGTGAAACCTACAGCGAGCGCGACCTGCTCGACTGGCAGGAGGCGATCCAGAAGCTCGGGCTGTACGAGGGCATCGCGGTCGAGCTCGATCCGGACGTCGAGCGTGCCGAGCGCGCCGTCGTCACGGCGCGGTTGCGCGAGGCGCCGATGCAGCAGGCCTCGCCGTCGATCGGCTACAGCTCCTCGACCGGCCCGCGCGTGGGCATCGAGTACACGCACCGCCGCCCGTTCGACAAGGACTGGATCTTCAACACCAAGATCAAGCTCGGCCGCGACGAGCGCGTCGCGACCGCCGACCTGATCTCCTATCCGCGCGAGAAAGGCTACCGCTGGCTGGTCGGCGCGCGCGCCGACTACCTCGATGCCGGCGGCTCGATCACCACCTCGCAGCGCCTTCGCTTCGGCCGCTCGCTCGACACGCTGAACTTCGACCGCCTCAACTACCTCGAGTACAACCAGACCAGCGTCGAGACCGACAACACCCGCACCACCGATCGCGCGGTCAGCGCCAACGTCGAGTGGATCCGGCTCGGCGTCAACAACGCCACCTTCCCGACGCGCGGCCTGACGCTCAACCTGCAGACCGGCGTCGGCCTGGCCCACGACAGCGACGGCGACAACGGCCCGTTCGCGCGGCTGTACGGCCGCGCGGTGCTGTACCAGCCGCTGGTCGCCGGCTGGCTGGGCGTCGCCCGCGTCGAGGCCGGCCAGGTGATCCGGCGCGATGCGCAAGGCATCCCGGACTCGCTGCTGTTTCGCACCGGCGGCGACGACTCGGTGCGCGGCTACGGCTACCAGACGCTGGGTCCGCAGCGCGACGGCGCCACGGTCGGTGGGGCGGTGCTTGCCGCCGGCTCGATCGAGCTGATGCACCGCTTGTCGGAGCGCTGGCGCGACTGGTACGGCGCGGTGTTCGTCGACGCCGGCAACGCCGCCAACGAATGGGGCGAGCTGAACCCGGCCTACGGCTACGGATTCGGCGTGCGCTGGCGTAGCCCGGTCGGCCCGATGCGCATCGACCTCGCCTATGGCGAAGAGGCCCACTCGGTGCGGCTGCACCTGAGCGTGGGCATCACGTTCTGATGAGCGCCACCACGCCGCCGCGCGCATCCGCGCCGCCACCGCTGTCGCCGCGGCCGCCGGCGCCGCCGCCGCGCGCTCCCGCGTGGCGCCGGCTCGCGCGTGCATTGCTGATCGGTGTCGTGCTGCTGGTCGCCGCAGCGGCCGGCGGCGGCTGGCTGGCCTGGCGCGCGCTGCACACCGAGGCTGGCAGCGCACAGGCGCTGGCGCTCGCGCAACGCGTGGTGCCCGGGCTCGCGCTCAGCGGCGCACGCGGCGCGCTGCTCGGCGAGTCGGCACGCTTTGCGCTCGACGCCCTCTCGCTCGACGCTGCCGGCTGGCGCGTGCGCGTCGGAGGCCTGCGCTGGCAATCGCTGACGGTGTCCGACTGGCAATGGCATGCGCCGTTCGTCAGCGTCCACGCCGCCTCGCTCGGCGCCGCGAGCGTCGATCTGGAGCCGCCCCGGCGCACCGAAGGCCCGGCGTCGCCGCCGCCGACCGCACTGCATGTGCCGATCACCGCGCGCATCGACGCGCTGCACGTGCAGCGCCTGTCGATCGCCGGCCAGCCCGCGCCGGTCGAAGACTTGGCCGCGCGCCTCGAGGCCGGCGCGGTGCATCGCATCGACGGCCTCTCGCTGCGCTGGCGCGGTCTGGCGCTGCAAGGCCGGGCCACGGTGGGCGCCGACGCGCCGATGCCCCTTTCGCTCACGCTCGACGCGCGCGGCGAGCCGGCTCAGGCGTCCGGTGCCGTCGTGCCGCCGTGGGCGCGCGGCGCGCAGGCCAGCCTGCGTGCGGGCGGCACGCTGGCGCGCATCGACGCGCAGGCCTCGCTGACGCTGCAAGGCCAGCAGGTCGACGCGCAGGCGCGCGTGACGCCGTTCGAGCCCTTGCCCGTCTCGCAGCTCGAGGCGCGCTTCGCGCGGCTGGACCTCGCGCCGCTGGCCGCGCTGCTCGACGCCGCGGCACCGACCACGGCGCTGGACGGCCACCTCACGCTGCAGCTCGACGCGACCCGGCCGCTCGCGCTGTCGGCACAGCTGCGCAACGACGCGCCCGGGCGCTGGGACCTGCAACGGCTGCCGCTGCGCGAGCTGAACCTGCAGGCCAGCGGCCGCGGCACGCGTTGGAGCGTCGAGCGCGCGCGGCTGCAGCTGGCCGGAGAGCGCGGCACGGCCGCCGGGCGCATCGAGCTGCGCGGCAGCCTCGACGGCGCGACCCGCGTGCCGCTCGGCGAACTCGTGGTCGAGCTGGCCGACGTGGTCTTGCCGGCGCTCGATGCGCGCGCGCCGCCGTTGCGCCTGGCCGGACCGTTGACGATCAAGCACCAGGACCCCGCACGCGACGCGCCGTTCGGCCGGGTCGATCTCGACGCGCGCCTGACCGGCGGTCTCGTGGCCGATGCGCAGCGTCGCGCGCCGCCGGCGCTGCGCGAGGCCAAGGTGCGGCTGCGCGCCCGGGCCGAGCTGACGCCGCAACGCCTGCTCGTCTCGGCGCTCGAAGCGAACGCCGGCGACGCGGTGCTCGACGGGCGCGGACAGGCGCGCCGCGACGGCGCGAGCTGGCGCGGCGACGCGCAGCTGCAGTGGAAGGCCTTCGACCCGGCGCTGTGGCTGCCGGGCGACCCGGGCGCCGCCTGGCGCCGCGCCGGCAACCGCATCGACGGCGACGCCCAGCTCCAGGCGCGCGTGCCCATCGAGCGCAAGGGCGCGTCGCTGCTGGCGGTGCTCGACGGCGAGCTGAACGCGCGCATCGCCGAAGGCAGCCGCTTCGCCGGCCTGCCGATCGCCGGCCAAAGCGGCTGGCGCGCCGACGGCCGTGGCGTGCTCGATGGCCGGTTGGCGCTGCGCGCGGCCGATCAGTCGGCCGACGCCGAGCTGCATGTCGCGGGCCGCGGCGCCGACCGCCTCTCGCTGCGCGTCGATGCCCCGCAGCTCGAGCGCCTGGCGCCGCTGGGCGAGGCGCTCGCGCTCGGACCGCTGGCCGGCCGCGCGCAGCTCGGCCTCGAAGCGAGCGGCGGCCTCGCCCCCTGGCTCGGCCTGCCGGCCGCGACGCCGTCGGCGGTGCAAAGCCGCGGCAACGCCGAGCTGGAGGGCCTGCGCGTCGGCACGCTGCGCGTGGCCCGCTCGCGCGGGCGCTGGAACCTCACGCTGCCCGGCGCCGCCGGCAGCGCGGCCGGCGCATGGCAGGACACCGCGCTGCAACTCGACTGGCGTGCCGAACGCATCGAGCTGCCGAGCCTGGTCATCAGCGCCGCCGCCGCGCAGCTGCAAGGCCGGCTCGCCGACCATCACGGCGGCGTGCGCGCGGTGCTGCGCCAGCCGCAGCCCCAGGCCGGCGCCGAGGCGCGCGCGCCGGGCGCGCCGCTGCTGCTCGACGCGACACTGGCCGGCCAGTGGCTCGGCGAGGGCGAGGGACAGCGCTGGCGGCTGCGCCTGCCGCGGCTGTCGCTGCAGGCGGTCGACGCGGTCACGGCGCAGGCGCTGGTCGACACGACGCTCCCCGCCGACGCCGGCGAAGCGATCGCCGCGCTGCCGCCGCTGCCCCCCGCCGGTCGCGGCGCGCCGCCGCCCCTGCTGCTGGCGCGCGACCTCGAAATGGCGCTGGAGCGCCAGCCCGGAAGCGCACGCGCCACGCTCGCGCCCGGCGCACTGGCACTGCTCGGCGCGACGCTGCGCTGGCGCGAGGCGCGCTGGGAACAGGCCGAGGGCCAGCCGCCGCGCCTCGACCTCGCAGGGGAGATCGAACCGTTCGCGCTGGCCGCGCTGCTGCAGCGCCTGCAGCCCGACTTCGGCTGGCAGGGCGACCTGCGCGCTGCCGCGCGCTTCGAGCTGCGTTCGCGGCCCGAGGTCAGCGTGCGCGCCGAGATCGCGCGCCTGGACGGCGACCTGACGATCAGCGAGTTCGGCGTCGAGACCGCGCTCGGCCTCAGCGAGGCACGCCTGGCGGTCGTGGCCGATGGCGGGCGCTGGCACGTCGAGCAGCGGCTGTCCGGCGCCAACCTCGGCCACGTCGGCGGCGACCTGCGCATCCAGGCCGACCCGCGCGCACTGTTCCCCGGCCCCGACGCGCCGCTCGACGGCAGCTTCGGCGCACGCGTCGAAAACCTGGCCGGCTGGGGTGCCTGGGTACCGGCCGGCTGGCGGCTCGGCGGCCGGGCCGACGCGGCGCTGCACATCGGTGGCACGGTCGCGGCGCCGAGCTGGACCGGCGTCGTGCGCGGCGACTCGCTGGCGCTGCGCAACACGCTCGAGGGCGTCGCGCTGGACGAAGGCCGCCTCGAGCTGCGCTTCGACGGCGAGACGGCGCGGCTCGAAACGCTCGCGTTCAAGGCCGGCAACGGGACGCTGCGCGCCAGCGGCGATGCGCGACTGGGCGCACAGCCGGTGGCACGGCTGCAGCTCGCGGCCGAACGCGCGACGGTGCTGGGCCGCGTCGACCGCCGCGCGGTCGTCAGCGGCGAGCTCGCGATCCGCCTCGAGGCGCAGGCGATCGACGTTCGCGGTCGGCTGCAGGCCGACGAAGGCCTGGTCGACATCAGTCGCGCCGACGCGCCCAGCCTCGGCGACGACGTGGTCGTGCGCCGCGCCGGCGACGTGGAGGATGCGCAGGCGGCCGCGGCCGCGCGCCGCAGCGCGCGCCCGATCACGCTCGACGTGGTGGCCAACCTCGGGCAGCGCTTCCGCCTGCGCGGGCGCGGCATCGACACGCGGCTCGAAGGCGAGCTGCGCCTGACCACGCCGCGCGGCCGGCTCGCCGCCAACGGCGAGATCCGCACCGAACGCGGCACCTACGAGGCCTACGGCCAGAAGCTGGAGATCGAGCGCGGCGTCATCACCTTCGTCGGCGACATCGCCAACCCGCGGCTCGACATCGAGGCGATCCGCCCCAACCTCGACACGCGCGTCGGCGTGCGCGTCGGCGGCAGCGCCAATGCGCCGCGCGTGCGCCTGTTCTCCGACCCCGAACTGCCCGCCACCGAGAAGCTCGCGCTGTTGGTCACCGGCCGCTCCTACGACAGCCTGGGCGGCGGCCAGTCGCTGATCATGCAGCGCGCCGCGTGGGCGCTGCTGGCCGGCGAGGGCAACGGCGACAGCGAGGCGTTCAACGTCGCCAAGCTGCTGCAGCTCGACGAGCTGTCGGTGCGCCAGAACGAGGACGGCACGGTGCGTGAGACCGTGGTCACCGTCGGCAAGCAGATCAGCGACCGCGTCTACGTGGGCTACGAGCGCGGCCTGAACGCGACCACCGGCAACTGGCAGATCACCTACCGCATCGCGCAGCGCTTCACGCTGCGCGCACAAAGCGGCGACGATCCGGCGCTGGACCTGATCTGGCTGTTCAGGTGGAACTGAACCGCCACGCCCGCCACCTACAATTCGCGCCCGGTCCGCTCCCCGTAGTTCAATGGATAGAACGGCCGCCTCCTAAGCGGCAAATACAGGTTCGATTCCTGTCGGGGGGACCATTCAATAGAGCTCAGCGCGCGCGCATCGCGCGCGACAGCAGCAGCACCGGCAGCAGGCCCACCACCACGATCGCCAGCGACGGCAGCGCGGCCTCGGCCAGGCGCTCGTCGCGCGCGAAGTTGTAGGCCACGACCGCCAGCGTGTCGCTGTCGAAGGGGCGCAGCACCAGCGTCGCGGGCAGCTCCTTCATCACGTCGACGAACACCAGCAGCGCCGCCGCCAGCGCCGCGCGCGACAGCAGCGGCAGATGAACGCCGAAGAACAGTCGCGAGGCGCCAGCGCCGAGCATGCGCGCGCTGTCGTCGAAGCTGGCCGGGATGCGCGCGTAGCCGGCCTCAACCGACTGCAGCGCCACCGCCGAGAAACGCACCAGGTAGGCATAGATCAGGCCGGCGGCCGTGCCGGTCGCGGCCCATGCGATGCCGGCCGCGACCGCCGATCCCGGCGCCGTGGCCTGCGCCCAGCCGAGCGGCAGCAGCAGCCCCACCGCGATCACCGCGCCGGGCACCGCGTAGCCGAGCGACACCAGCCGCACCATCGCCGGCGCGAGCCGGCCGGCCGCGGCACGCTGTCGCAGCACCGCGGCGAACAGCAGCGCCAACGTGACGGCCACCGCGGCGGCCAGCGCCGAGAGCTGCAGGGTCGTCAGCGACCATTGCCAGAAGCGCGCCCACGGCAGGCCGAAGTCGCCGTGGCGCGCCTCGAGCCAGACGCTGCGTGCCAGCACGGCCACCGGCAGCACGAAGCCCAGCAGCACCGGCGCGGCGCACAGCGTCCACGCGGCGAGCGCCGCGCCGCGCTCGAGCCGCACCGGGCGCGACTCGCCCGACTGCGCACCGCGGCGGCTGCTGGCGAAGCGCAGCCGTGCCTGCGCGCGCCGCTCGGCCCACAGCAGCAGCGCGACGACCGCCAGCAGCACCGTCGCGAGCTGCGCCGCGGCGATGCGGTCGTCGGCCGACAGCCAGGCCTTGTAGATGCCGGTGGTGAAGGTGGACAGCCCGAAGTAGGCGCCAACGCCGTAGTCGGCCAGCGTCTCCATCAGCGCCAGCGCGGTGCCGGCGGCCAGCGCCGGTCGCGCCAGCGGCAACGCGACCTCGCGGACGCGCCGGCCGAGCCCGGCGCCGAGCAGCCGCGCGGCTTCCATCAGGTGCACGCCGCGCTCGACCAGCGCCGCGCGCGTGAGCACGTAGACGTAGGGGTAGAGCGCGAGCGTGAACAGCACGATCGCACCGGGCAGGCTGCGCACGTCGGGCCACAGCGCGCCGCTCGCGCCCGTCCAGCGGCGCAATGCGGCCTGCAGCGCGCCGCTGGGCTGCAGGAAGTCGGTCGCCGCATAGGCCAGCACATAGGCCGGCATCGCCAGCGGCAGCAGCAGCGCCCATTCGAAGACGCGCCGGCCGGGGAAGTCGAACAAGGTCACGGCCGCCGCGGTCGCGCCGCCGAGCAGCGCAACGCCGATGCCCACGCCGGCGGCCAGCAGCAGCGAATTCAGCGCATAGCCCGGCAGCACCGTCGAGACCTGGTGGCGCAGCAGCTCCCAGCTCGCGGCCTGCGGCGTCAGCCAGGCGCTCAGCACGCCCAGCAGCGGCAAGGCGAGCAGCGCGCAGCAAGCGATCGCGAGCCGGCGCATGTCAGCGGGCCTGACGCGCGATTCGATCGGCCTGGATCGGGACGGCAGCGATGGAAATGCGAACGCTTTTCATTGTGATGCGACCGCTATCATAGGTCGATGTTTCTCCAGCTCGACGCCCTCACGCTGCGCTATCCGGCCACCGGCCTCGGCGAAACGGCCGATCGCCCGGCCGTCGATGCGGTCAGCTTCGGCCTGGCGCGAGGCGAGATCGGCGTGCTGATCGGTCCCTCCGGCTGCGGCAAGACCTCGGTACTGCGCTCGATCGCCGGCCTCGAGCGTCCCGAATCGGGGCGCATCGTGCTCGACGGCCGCACGCTGACCGGCGACGGCGTCCACGTGCTGCCCGAGCAGCGACGCATCGGCATGGTGTTCCAGGACTACGCGCTGTTCCCGCACCTGACGGTGGCCCAGAACGTGGCGTTCGGCCTGCACGCGCTGCCGCGCGCCGAACGCGAGGCCCGCGTCGCGCGGCTGCTCGACCTCGTCGGGCTGGGCCATGCCGCGCAACGCGCGCCGCACCAGCTCTCCGGCGGCCAGCAGCAGCGCATCGCGCTGGCGCGCGCGCTCGCGCCGCAGCCCGAATTGCTGCTGCTCGACGAGCCCTTCTCCAGCCTCGACGTCGACCTGCGCGAGCGCCTCGCGCAGGAGTTGCGCGCGATCCTCAAGCAGACCGGCACGACGGCCTTGTTCGTCACGCACGACCAGCTCGAGGCCTTTGCGCTCGGCGACGCGATCGGCGTGATGCACCGCGGCCGCCTGGAGCAGTGGGACGCGCCCTACACGCTCTACCACCGCCCGGCCACGCGCTTCGTGGCCGACTTCATCGGCCATGGCGTGTTCGCGCCGGCGTCGATCGTCGAGGGTCCGCAAGGCCCGCGCGTGCGCACGCCGCTGGGCGATCTGGCCGACCTGGCCGAGTGCCCACTGCCGGACGCCTTTGCCGGCGCCGGCTGCGAGATCCTGCTGCGGGCCGACGACATCGTTCACGACGACGCCAGCCCGGTGAAAGCCCGCATCGAGCGCAAGGCCTTCCGCGGTTCCGAGTTTCTTTACACCTTGCAACTCCAAACCGGCGAACGCGTCCTCGCCCACGTGCCCAGCCACCACAACCACCAGCTCGGCGAGTGGATCGGCATCCGCGCCGAGGTGGACCACGTGGTCACCTTCCCGCGCGAAGCCTGAGCCGCCGGTGCGGCCGAAGCCCCGATCCCCCGCAAAGCAGGCAACTTTCGGGGCAGACACCGAGACCAAGCACCGGGCCCGGTCCTATACTGCCCGGGAAGTCAAGCGCTGCGCGGGGCAAGCCGTTTTCCCATGCGCCGCCGCTCGGCGAATTTCGAGACGGAGTGGCACATGGGTGCGAAATTGAAGGTGGCCGGCTGGGTCGCCCTGGGTGCCGTGGCAGGCGCGCTGACCACGATGCAGTTGCAGGCCATTGCCCGCAGTTCTCTGGCTCCCCTCCCGCTCGACGAACTCCAGCAGCTGGCAGCCGTGTTCGGTCTCGTGAAGACCGACTACGTCGAGGCGGTCGATGAGAAGAAGCTGATCACCGACGCGATCGGCGGCATGGTCGCCGGGCTCGACCCGCACAGCCAGTACTTCGACAAGAAGTCGTTCAAGGAATTTCGTGAAGGCACCACCGGCCGCTTCGTCGGCGTGGGCATCGAGATCGGCATGGAGGACGGCCTGGTCAAGGTGGTCTCGCCGATCGAGGGCTCGCCGGCGTTTCGCGCCGGCATCAAGAGCGGCGACCTGATCACGAAGATCGACGAGACCTTCGTCAAGGGCCTGACGATGGACCAGGCCGTCAAGAAGATGCGTGGCGAGCCGGCCACCAAGGTCATCCTCACGATCTTCCGCAAGGCCGAGAACCGCAGCTTCCCGGTCACGATCACGCGCGAGGAGATCCGCGTGCAAAGCGTGCGCGCCAAGATGGTCGAGCCCGGCTACGCCTGGCTGCGCGTCACGCAGTTCCAGGACCGCACCGTCGACGACTTCGTCGCCAAGCTGTCCGACCTCTACAAGCAGGATCCTTCCCTGAAGGGCATCGTGCTCGATCTGCGCAACGACCCGGGCGGCCTGCTCGAAGGCGCGGTCGCGATCTCGGCGGCCTTCCTGCCGCGCGACGCGGTGGTCGTCTCGACCAACGGCCAGATCGCCGAGTCGAAGGCGGTCTTCAAGGCCAACCCCGATTCCTACGCGCGCCGCGGCAGCGACCCGCTGCGCAAGCTGCCGGAAGGCGTGAAGAGCGTGCCGCTGGTGGTGCTCGTCAACGAAGGCTCGGCCTCGGCCAGCGAGATCGTCGCCGGCGCCCTGCAGGACCACAAGCGTGCCGTCATCATGGGCGCGCAGACCTTCGGCAAGGGCTCGGTGCAGACCGTGCGCCAGCTCTCGCCCGAAACCGCGCTCAAGATCACCACGGCGCGCTACTACACGCCCAGCGGCCGTTCGATCCAGGCCAAGGGGATCGTGCCCGACGTCTGGCTCGACGAGACCGCCGAAGGCAACGTGTTCGCCGCGCTGCGCCCGCGCGAGGCCGATCTCGAGAAGCACATCACCAACGGCCAGGGCCCGGAGGATTCGCCGAAGAACGCCGACCGCGAGAAGGCCCGCGAGGAGGCCGCCAAGAAGCTCGAGGCCGAGTTCGCGCAGAACAAGACGCCCAAGACCCTGCCCGAGTTCGGCAGCGCCGAGGATTTCCCGCTGCTGCAGGCGCTCAACCGCCTGAAGGGCAAGCCGGTGCTGGTCTCCAAGACCCAGACCGAACGCAAGCCCGAAGAGACCAAGACCAACTGAGCCGCACGCGCAACGCATGACCCAAGGGGCCCTCGCGGGCCCCTTTTGCCGTCCGCCCCCTGCCGCCGCCCCGACATGACGACCGAACTTGACCTCAGCGACGCGCAGCTGCTGCGCTACAGCCGCCACATCCTGCTCGAGGAGCTGGGCGTCGAGGGGCAGGCGCGCCTGCTGCGCTCGCACGCGCTGGTGATCGGCGCCGGCGGGCTGGGTTCGCCGGCCCTGCTCTACCTCGGCAGCGCCGGCGTCGGCACGATCACCGTGGTCGACCACGACACGGTCGACGTGACCAACCTGCAGCGCCAGATCGTGCACGACCTCGCCCACGTCGGCGCAGCCAAGGTCGACTCGGCGGCCGAGCGCATCGCCTCGATCAATCCGGAGGTCACGGTGCGCGCGCTGCGCGAGCGCGCCGACGCGGCCCTGCTCGACCGCCTGGTCGCCGAGGCCGACGTGGTGCTCGACTGCAGCGACAACTTTGCGACCCGCCACGCCGTCAACCGCGCCTGCGTCGCGCACCGCAAGCCGCTGGTGGCCGGCGCGGCGATTCGCTTCGACGGCCAGATCAGCGTCTACGACCGCAGCGATCCCACCGATGCCGAGCGGCCGTGCTATGCCTGCGTCTTCCCCGAGGAGGCGAGCTACGAGGAAACGCGCTGCGCGACGATGGGCGTGTTCGCGCCGCTGGTCGGCCTGATCGGCACGATGCAGGCCGCCGAGGCGCTCAAGCTGTTGGCCGGCATCGGCAGCTCGCTGGCCGGCCGGCTGCAGATGCTCGACGGCCGCAGCCTCCAGTGGGACGAGATCCGCGTGCTGCGGCGCGCCGACTGCCCGGTCTGCGGCCAGCGCCGCGAGGGTTAAGCTCGCTTCCGACCATGAGCAAAGACACCAGCGCCAAGGGCGCACCTGCCGCGCCTTCCGACTCCCCGACGCCCGCGCCGCTGGGCAAGCGCAACTTTCCGTCGGCCCGCGAGGAGGCCGAGCGCGCCGCCCTCGAAGGCCGCGCGCTGCGCTACGCCGGCCCGGAAAGCAGCTACCACCTGGCGTTCACCGACGAGCCCTTTCTGCTGCGCGAAGACATGCGACCAGTGCGCATGCAGCTCGAGTACCTCAAGCCCGAGCTGATACAGCGCGAGTTCGGCATCGAAGCGACGATCGTGCTGTTCGGCAGCGCACGCATCCCCTCGCGCGAACAGGCCGAGCAGCGCCTGGCCGAAGCCAAGGCCACGGGGGACGCCAACGCCGTGGCGCGCGCCGAGATGTCGCTGGCGATGTCGCACCACTACGAGCAGGCGCGCCGCTTCGCGCACATCGTGACGACCGCGTCCAAGCGGCTGGAGCACAAGATCGTCGTCGTGACCGGCGGCGGGCCCGGCATCATGGAAGCCGGCAACCGTGGCGCCTTCGAGGCCGATGGTCCGAGCATCGGCATGAACATCGTGCTGCCGCACGAGCAGGAGCCCAATCCGTACATCACGCCGGAACTGTGCTTCCAGTTCCACTACTTCGCGCTGCGCAAGATGCACTTCCTGATGCGCTCGATCGCATTGGTGTGCTTCCCCGGCGGCTTCGGCACGCTCGACGAGTTGTTCGAAGTCATGACGCTGCAGCAGACGGGCAAGGTGCGCCGGCGCCCGATCCTGCTGTTCGGCCGCGAGTTCTGGACGCGCCTGATCGACTTCGACCTGCTGATCGGCACCGGCATGATCTCGCCCGGCGACACCAAGCTGTTCCACTTCGTCGAAAGCGCCGAGGAAGCCTGGAACCTGATCGTCGAGCACTACTCCCTCACCTATACCGCCGAACCGGCCACGAGCCCGCCAGGCGTTCCGCAGCCCGAGCCCAAGAAGCCCTGAACACGCTCATGAGCACCAGCCTCGCCCCCGCCCGCGCCGCCGCGCGCCCCGTCGCGCTGATCGGCGCACCCACCGACATCGGCGCCGGCGCACGCGGCGCCAGCATGGGCCCGGAGGCGATGCGCGTCGCCGGCATCCAGCCCGCGCTCGAAGGCCATGGCCTGACGGTGATCGACCGCGGCAACCTGGGCGGCCCGTCCAACCCCTGGCTGCCGCCCACCGACGGCTACCGGCACCTGAGCGAGGTCGCCGCCTGGAACCGCGCGGTGCACGACGCCGTGCACGCCGAGCTGGCGCTGGGCCACCTGCCGATCCTGCTCGGCGGCGACCACTGCCTGGGCATCGGCTCCATCAGCGCGGTGGCGCGCCACTGCCGCGAGGCCGGCAAGAAGCTGCGCGTGCTGTGGCTCGACGCGCACGCCGACTTCAACACCAGCCTGCTCACGCCCAGCGGCAACATCCACGGCATGCCAGTCGCCTGCCTGTGCGGCCACGGGCCGCAGGAGCTGATCGAGATCGGCGGCCAGGTGCCGGCGATCAACCCGAAGTGGATCCGCCAGATCGGCATCCGCAGCGTCGACCCGGGCGAGAAGCGCTTCGTGCACGAAGTGGGGCTCGAGGTCTTCGACATGCGCTACATCGACGAAATGGGCATGCGCCACACGATGGAGCTGGCGCTGGCGACGATGGACGCCAACACGCACCTGCACGTGAGCTTCGACGTCGACTTCCTCGACCCCGAGATCGCGCCGGGCGTGGGCACCACCATCCCCGGCGGGCCGACCTACCGCGAGGCGCAGCTGTGCATGGAAATGATCGCCGACACCGGCCGGCTCGCCTCGCTCGACGTGATGGAGCTCAACCCGGCGCTCGACGTGCGCAACAAGACCGCGGTGATCGCGCTCGACCTGATCGAGTCGCTGTTCGGCAAGAGCACGCTGATGCGCAAATGAGTTCGTTCTCACTCGCCCTTGGGAGAGGGAGCAACGGCCTCGCATGGCCCGTGCGCGCGCCGAAAGCGCCACGGCTCGATCGCGTTCGCATCGGCGAACAGCCCGCGCCGCGCACGTCGTGCGGCGGCTTCCTCGTCGCCGTAAGGCCCCGGATCGCCGCGCCAGTGCGACGACCACGCATGGCCGGCACGCACCAGCGAGGCGGCCACGTCGACACCCTCAACCGACACGCGCGCGAGCCCGCGGCCGTGGCCGTCGGTCGCGACGCGCTCGACCGCGACGACGCGCCCCATCACCTGCCGCTCGAGCGCGCGCGTCGCCGCGTCGCCATGTGCCTGGCAGCGCTCCGGCGCGTCGATGCCGACCAGGCGCAGCTTCACCGGTCGCGGCCGCGAGCCATCGCCGGCCTGCGGCCGCACCCACAGCGTGTCGCCGTCGCTGACGCGCGTGACGGTGCCGGCAAAGCGCTCGGGCTGCGCCTGCGCAAGCGGCACGCACAGCGCGAGCAGGCAGATCGCCAGCGACCTCATGCGCGAGCCAGCACGCCCCACAGCCACCAGCCGAACAGGCCCGCGCACAGCAGCCACACAGCCACGATCAGCAGCGCACCCCAGACCAGCTTCGGTGCGCGCTCGCCGCTGGCCTCGGCTTCGGCCAGGCGCGCCTGCCACAGCGGCGCCGGCGTGAGCTTGACGGCCAGCGCAATGCCCAGCGGCACGAGGATCAACTCATCGAGCAGGCCCAGCACCGGGATGAAGTCGGGGATCAGGTCGATCGGGCTGAGCGCATAGGCCAGCACGAAGAGCGCCACCGCCTTCGGAAGCCAGGGCGTCTGCGGATGGCGCAGCAGCTTCCACAGCGCGAGCAGGTAGACGCCCAGGCGCGCGCGATGGGCCGCGCCGAACAGGCGACGCAACTTCTTCACGCGGCGGCCTTTCGCGGCCGTCGGCGCGGCGGCCGCGGTGCCGGCGGCAGATGCCGATCGGCCGCATCGGCGGCAGCGTTCATTTCGGCGAGCAGGCGGTCGAGTCGGTCGGCGAGCTTTTCGGTGCTCATGGCTTCACGGAAACGCTCCACCATCAGCGGCAGCGCGAGTGGACTGGGCAGCTCGAGCCTCACGTGCTCGAGCTTCAAGCCGCGCATTTTGCGCAAGCTCGCGGCCAGGCGCTCGAGCGCGAGTTCCTGCGACAGCACCTCGCGCTCGGCCTGGCAGAGCAGCAGGTTGCCGGCGTCGTACTTGCGAAACACCTCGTAGAACAGGCTGCTCGAGGCCTGCAGCTGGCGCGTGCTCTTGGACTGGCCGGGATAGCCGGTGAACACGAGCCCGGCGACGCGCGCGATCTCGCGAAAGCGCCGCTGCGCGAGCTCGGCCGAGTTGAGGCTTCGCAGCACGTCGTGCTGCAGATCGCGGTCGTCGAACAGCGTGCCGTCGGCCAGCGGTGCGAGGTCCGGCGGCAGCGCCGACAGCAGTTCGAAGCCGTAGTCGTTGACCGCGAAGCTGAAGGTGTTGGGCCGGGTTCGCGAGAGCCGCCAAGCGAACAGCAGCGCCAGGCCGATGTGGACGTTGCGCCCGGCGAACGGGTACAGGCACAGGTGGTGACCGTCGCGCGAGGCGAAGGTCTCCGCGAGCAGGGTCGAGGGCGTGGGCAGCCTGGACAGGCGCGCCTGCGTTTCCAGCATCGCGCGCGCGGCCTGCAGCTCGGGCTCGCCGAAATTGCCTCGCCGCGCGCCGTCCATCAGCTCGAGCACCGCGTCGGCCATCTCGGTCGACAAGGGCATCTTGCCGCCGCCCCACACCGGCACCGCAGCGCGCGTGCGGCTGGCCTTGCGCACGTAGGCGGCCATTTCGCGCGTGCGCACGTACTCGAGCACGCGGCCGGCGAAGACGAAGCAGTCGCCCGGCTTCAGACGCGCGATGAAGCCTTCTTCGATCGTCCCCAGCGTGCCGCCCGAGAGCCACTTCACCTGCATCGCGGCGTCGCTGACGATGGTGCCGATCGCCAGACGATGGCGACGCGCGATGCCGCGGTCGGGCACGACCGCGCGCAGCTCGCCTTGCGCATCGGTCCGCACCGCGACGCGGTGGTAGTCGGGATAGGCACCCAGGCTCGCGCCGCCGCGCTCGACGAAGTCGAGCGCCCAGCGGAACTCCTCGAGCGTAAGCGCGCGGTAGGCCCAGGCCCGCCGCACCTCGTCGTACAGCGCCGGCGCGTCGTGGCCGCCGCCTTCGCCCGGTCGCGGCTGCACCGCGAAACCGCCGCCGAGCGCGACGGTGACCAGGTGCTGCACCAGCACGTCGAGCGGCTTGTCGGGCGTTTCGCGCCGCTCGATGCGCCCGGCCTGTGCCGCGCGCCGCGCCGCGGCGGCCTCGACGAGCTCCAGCGTGTTGGTCGGCACCAGCGTGATGCGGCTCGGGCGCCCCGGCTGGTGGCCGCTGCGCCCGGCGCGCTGCAGCAGCCGCGCAACGCCCTTGGCCGAGCCGATCTGCAGCACGCGTTCGACCGGCAGGAAATCGACGCCGAGGTCGAGCGACGACGTCGCGACCACCGCCTTCAACGTGCCCTGCTTCAATCCGGCCTCGACCCATTCGCGCACCGACTTGTCGAGCGAGCCGTGGTGCAGCGCGATCAGCCCGGCCCAATCGGGCCGCGCGTCGAGCAGCAGCTGGTACCAGATCTCGGCCTGCGAGCGCGTGTTGGTGAACACCAGTGCGGTGCCGGCCGCGGCGAGCTCGTCGGCCACCGGCGCCAGCATCTGCGCGCCCAGGTGGCCGCCCCACGAGAAGCGCCCGGGCTGCGCGGGCAGCAGCGTGTCGATCACCAGCGCCTTGTCGACGCGCCCGCGCACCAGCCGCGGCGAGGCGCCGCCGGCCGGAATCAGCACACGCGCGGCCTCGTCGAGGTTGCCGAGCGTCGCCGACAAGCCCCACACCACCAGCGACGGGTTCCAGCTCGCCAGCCGCGCCAGCGCGAGTTGCGTCTGCACGCCGCGCTTGCTGCCCATCAGTTCGTGCCATTCGTCGACGACGACCACGTCGATCGCACCGAGCTCGGCTCGTGCGTGTTCGCGCGAGAGCATCAGGCTCAGCGACTCGGGCGTCGTGACCAGCACGCTGGGCCAGCGGCGGTCCTGCCGCGCGCGTTCGGCCGAAGGCGTGTCGCCGGTGCGCAGCCCGGCGGTCCAGCCCGGCGCGAGTTCGCCCAGCGGCAGCTGCAGCGCCCGCAGCGTATCGGCCGCGAGGGCGCGCATCGGCGTGATCCACACCACGCGCAACGGCGGCGCGGTGCGGCCGGACAGCGCCCCGGCGGCGGCGGCGGCGCGCAGCAAGGCGCCGAACCACACCGCATAGGTCTTGCCGGCGCCGGTGTTCGCATGCAGCAGGCCGCTCTCGCCGGCGAGCATGGCCGACCACACTTCGCGCTGGAACGCGAACGGTCGCCAGGCGCGGGCCGCGAACCAGGCTTCGGCGACGGTCAGGTCGAGGGGATCAACGCGCACGCGGCGACGATGCCACAGCCGATCGGCATCGCGGGAGAGCGCGGCGGCCCGGGCGCATCGGCCGGGCCGGAACGCAAGGCGACGGGCTCAGCGAACCGCGGCGCCGCCGAACATCAGGCGCATGCGCTGCCACGCCAGCGCCAGCCGCGTGGTCCATGACAAGGTCGGCAAGACGCTGCGCGGACGCAGCGCCGCAGCGGCGCGATGGTGATGCAGGGGCATGCCTCGGCGGTCCAGTGATGTGACGTGCATGGCGGTCTCCTCGCCGGCGACCGCGTCGTGACGCGACCGCTCGTGGGACACAGCATCGCGCAACGCCTGCGCAGCCGAATCCCCCAGTCGGACGACGCGCGACGTGGTCCTGGGGATGCAGCCGCCCCGCGTTCACGGGTGCGTTGCGGCGCCGCATCGAAAGGCCGGCCCGCAAAGGTCAATCGATCGTCACGTGGTCATGCGCGGGCCTGCCTAAGCTGGCCCGGACCCGATCCCTGCGTTCACACGCGACCGACATGAACCGACTCTGCTCGACCTTGCTTTGCCTGCTGCTGGCCGCCTGCGGCGGCGACTCCGTGTCCCCGCGCCTCGGCACGCCGGAGCCGACGCCGCAGCCCAGCACCGACAAGCCCTACGCCGACCTGGCCGCGGGCAGCTTTGCGCTGACGCTGTCCAACGGCACCGGCGGCCGGTGGCGCGACGACCAGATCTACATCACGATCGTCGGCGTCAACGGACCCGCACCCGACGGCGCGATCACCTACGTGCGCCCCACCGCGACCCGTGTCGCCGGCGCCCCGCCGCGGCCCGGAACGACCGAAGCGTTGCAAGGCGTGCTGGCCGAGGTGCGCATGGGCAGCGCCGCCGACAACACCTCGCCCGGCTGCATCGCGGCCGCGGGAAGTTGCTACGTACCCTATGCCTTCACGCTCGCCGACCTGGGCCCCGAGCGCACGCTGTTCCTGCCGGGCGACGGCAAGTACTACGGCAGCCGCATCTATGTCTCGATGGGCAGGCCGCTGCTGCAGCAGGTCAGCCCGGACGGGCGCGGGATCTCGCAACCCAACATCGAAAGCAGCGCCGATCCGAACTTCACGACGGTGTTCGACTGGTTCGAGTTCACCTACGACCCGGTGAAGACGCCCGATCCCATCCCGTTCGGCGGCAACGTCACGCAGGTCGACCTCTACAGCGTGCCGCTCATGTTCGAAGTGATCGGCGTGAACGACACGAGGATGACGCGCGGCATCAGCGTCGGCGCCGGATCGTCTTCCGGCGCCGCGACGCGCGACGAGCTGTTCGCGATGTACCGCGCAAGCGTCGGCCCCGCCTTCGCCGATCTCGCACAGATGGACGGCGACGCCATCGTGCGGCTGATCGCGCCCTACCACGCGGCCAACTTCGGCCCCGGCGGCGCCGACACGGCGTACTTCGACGCCTATGTCGACCAGGTGTGGTCGCAGTTCGCGAGCGACCCGGGATCACTGGACTTCCGCGACCAGCCGCCCCTGCCCGACGGCACGCCGCAAGGCAACCGCTTCTACGGCTGCACGCCGGCCGAGGTGCAGGTCCACCCGGATAGGCTGTGCTTCAAGTACACCCCGGCCGCCGACACGAACCTGAGCACCGGCCCGTTCTACATCGCCAAGCCCAGCAGCTACGACGTGCTCACCAACGGCGGCGCATTGCAGCCCGGCTGCAAGAGCAGCGCCGACTACGGCGAATGCGATGCCTTCGGCGCCCAGCTGGCGGCGGCGCTGAACCGCGCGGTGGCGCACCAGCCGGCTCAGTGGCGCGACGCGCAGGCCTTCTACCTTCAGGATCCCAAGAACGACTGGGCGCAGTTCTGGCACAAGGTCAGCATCGACGGCCGCGCCTACGGCATGGGCTTCGACGACGTGGCCGACCAGAGTTCGGTGGCGATCCTCCCGCTGCGAGAGAACATCCTGCAGCTCACGCTCACCATCGGCTGGTGAGGTCGTCGCAGGCCGCTCACACCGCGCTGGCGATCCAGCCTTCGATCGGATCGACCGCCGCCGGCAGCCCGAAGCCCGGTTGCCGGCTCGCCCAGGCGGCCTGCACGAGGCACAGCACGGCGTCGAGCCGGTCGCCGCTGGCATCGGCGGCCAGCTCGTCGCGCTGCGCATGCGACATGCGCAGCCGCAGGCCAAGCCGCGTGCGGCCTTGCTCGAGCGCGTCGATCAGGTCCTTGCGTGCGATCAGGCGCTCGGGCGTGTGCTTGGCGCGCTCGTCGCTCTTGTACGAACGCGAGCCGATCAGCTCGCGCGCCAGCAGGCCCGGATAGGCCTCGAGCGCCACACGTGCGCGGTCGCCGTCGTGCAGCCCCGGCAAGTGCACGCCGGCGGCCAGCAGCCGCGGCGCGCCGGCATGCAGCATGAAGGCGACCGGCGGATTGACCCATTTCATCGATGGGCTCGATCCCGCCGGTCCGTCGCAGGCGCGATGCGCAAACTTGGCGCCGGCCGGCCGCGCGCTGCAGAAAGCGGCGAAGCATTCGCGGATCGCCGTGCGCTGGATCCCCGCGTAATGCGCGATCAACGCCGGCCACTGCAGCGGCCAGCCGAGCGACTCGACCAGCTCGCGCGGCAGGCCGAACGGGAAGTCGAAGCCGCCCAGCCACGGGCCCGGCTCGGCCAGCAGCGCCTCGAAGGCCGCGAAGTCGGCCAGCGCATCGACGCGCTCGAGCCGCACGCGCGACGCGCCTTCGAGCACGCCGCGCGCGACGGTGATGGGCTTGCGCCGCGTCGGCGCGCTGGTGAAATCGACGCCGACGAGGCGCAGCGGGGAGGACATCGCTTCATTGTCAGGGCCGCACGGGACGCCTTGGCAGAATCCGGCCCATGGAAGCAAGCACGCGACGGCGCTGGAAGATCGCCGCGATCTGGGCGCTGGCCGCGGTGGTCCTGCTCGCGGTGCTGGTCAACGTGACCGCACGGCAGCTGCGCACGCAAGTGGTCGCGGCGCTGGGTCCGCGCGCCAGCCTCGACGAGATTGCGCTGACCTGGCGCGGCATCGAGCTGCGCGGGCTGCGCATCGCCGCCGCCAAGGGCTGGCCGGCGGCCGACGAGCTGCGCGCCGAGCGCGTGGCCGTGATGCCCGACCCGCGCAGCCTGTTCGGCGGGCCATGGCGGCTGGCGCGCGTGAGCGTCGACGGTGGCTATGTCTCGATGCTGCGCACGCGCGACGGCAAGCTCAAGCTCGTGCCGGCGCTGCTCGATCGGGCACGCGCCGGCCAGGCGGGCGAGGCCGGCGGCAATGCCGAGCTGCAGCTCGTGATCGCGCAAGTAGCGCTGAACGACGGCGCGCTCGAGTTCTACGACGCGACGGTGGCCTCAAGGCCGCACAAGCTGCGCATCGAGCAGCTCGACGCGACCGCCGGCCCGATCCACCTGCCGGCGCTCGACCGCCCGATCGAGTTGGCGGTCGCGGGCCGGCTGACGGGTCCGCGGCGCCACGGCGAGATCGCAATCGACGGGCATTTCACGCCAGCCACGCTCGACGCCAGGATCGATGCGCGCTTTCGCGGCGTGGACCTGGTCGCACTGCAGCCCTATCTCGTGAAGGCCAGCGAATCCGGCGTCAAGAGCGGCACGCTCGACCTCACGCTCGACGCCACGGTGCAACGCAAGCGGCTGAACGCGCCCGGGCGCGTCGTGCTCACCGGGCTGGAGCTGGCCAGCGGCGGCGGCGCGCTCGCCACCTTTGGCGGCGTGCCGCGCCAGGCGGTAATCGCCGCGCTGCAGCGCGACGGCAAGATCGACGTGCGCTTCACGCTCGAGGGCCGCGTCGACGATCCGAACTTCTCGCTCAACGAAAACTTTGCCACGCGCATGGCCTCGGGCATGGCCGAGGCGCTGGGCGTCAGCGTGGTCGGCGTGGTCGAGGGCGTGGGCGGCCTGGTGAAAGGCCTGCTAGGACGCTAGCGTGCCCTGCTCGCCCCACGGCAGCATCAAGGTCGCCAGCAGCAGCTTCTCGAACTCGGGCGCGAAGCGCTCGATGATCTTGTCGGGGTCGGGGCACAGCTTGCGGTCGGTGATGAGGCCGAACTGCACGCCGCCGCCATAGCTCAGGATCGACACGCCCATGCCGACGTCGCCCGACTGCGGCACCCAGAACATCACCTGCTTGAGCGTCGAGCCGAGGAAGGCCAGCGGCTTGGCCGGCCCCGGCACGTTGGTCATCACCGCGGTCGCCTTCTTGGCGAAGAAGCCGAGCAGCGCATGCTGCACCGGCTTGATCATCAGCCCTGCGACCGCGAGCACGGCGAAGGCCAACAGCGGCTGGAAGCTGCCCTTGAGCTCGGCCATGCGCGCGCGCACCGCGTAGACGCGCTGCACCGGGTTGGCGATGCCGATCGGCAGCACCAGCGGCACCAGGCCGAAGTGGTTGCCGAGTTCGTGCGCGCGCTCCATCGGCCGCAGATTGACCGGCACCATCGCGCGGATCTCCTTGCCGGCGACCGCATCGCCGCGGTCCTCCAGGTAGCCGCCGATCGCGCCGGCCGCGCAGGCCAGCAGCACGTCGTTGACCGAGCAGCCGAGCGCGCGGCCGACCGCCTTGACCTCGTCGAGCGGCACCGGGTCGCACCAGGCCACGCGCTTGACGGTGCCGGGCCTGCCCTTCAGGCGCGTGGGCGAGTCGTCGTCCATCAGCAACAGCGCGGCAGCGTCACTCACCAGCTGTGCGCCGCTGCGCGCGAGCTCGAACGAACCGGAGAGCGTCTGGGCGATCGGCTGTTGCGGATGGACCAGCATCTCGACCGACTTCGCGACGCCGTCGCCGGTCATGCCGATCGCCTTGACCGCAAGCTCGGTGAACGGCCGCAGCACCGCGTCGGCGAGCCAGTCGCGCTCGTCGCCGCCGGCACGGCCGCGCTTCGAGCGTTCGGGCGGCGGCGCACCGCCGTCGGTGATCGACAGCATCACCGAGATCAGCGCGATACCGTCGCCGATGCAGTGGTGGATGCGCGCGATCAGCACGCTGCCGCGCCGGCCCTCGTCGTCGACGTGGTCCTCGACCAGGTGCATCTGCCACAGCGGATGCGCGGTGTCGAACGGCGTCGCGGCCAGTTCGGCCACGCGCGCCTCCAGCGCGGCGCGCGCGCCCTGCCCGCGCTTGCGGCGCAGTGTCTCGGGCACGACATGGCGGGCGAGATCGAAGTGCGCATCGGGCACCCAGCTCGCGCCCATCGCGTCCTCGACCACCTTCTGGCGAAAGCGCGCATAGCGCAGCAGCCGATCGGCAACCCGTTCGCGCAAGGCCTCCAGCGCGATCGACGGCTCGAGCCGCCACACGCCGATGATCATCATCAGGTTCTGCGGCGTGTCCATGCGCAGCCAAGCAGTGTCGACGCGCGTCATGCGTTGCGCACCCCTGGGCAGGCTGGGCTTGCGCGAACTGGTGGGCATGCTCCAACTCCTGGTCTTGCTCGTTGTGGGCGACACGCTCGCGGCTAACATGCGTGCCGTCAACGGGACTTTCATCCACCCTCGCATCCACGGAGAGCGCCATGTCCGATCTCAAGGCCGCATTCGAGAAGGCCGTCGCCGAAAGCAAGCAGCTGCCGGAGAAGCCCGACAACATGACGCTGCTGAAGATCTACGCGCTGTACAAGCAGGCGAGCGCGGGCGACGTCGAAGGCAAGCGCCCCGGCTTCACCGACATGGTCGCGCGCGCCAAGTGGGACGCGTGGAACGAGCTCAAGGGCAAGTCGAGCGACGAGGCGATGCAGGAGTACATCGACCTGATCGAAGACCTGAAAGGTTGAGCCCCGACGGGGCGGCAAGGGCCGGCGTCAGCCGGCCTTCTTCTTTGCCGGGGCCGCCTTCTTCGGCTTGCCCTCGGCGGCCAGCAGCGCATCGAGGTTCTTTTCGATCTCGCCTTGGATCGTCTTCGCGAAGGCGCCCATCAGGATGCCCAGCCGCGCTTCGAGATCGAAGTGATCGGCCGCGACGATCAGCTGGCCTTTCACGCCGCTGCGCGTGAACTCCACCGTGTCGCTGAACTCGCCTTCAATCACGGTGCAGGCCATGTCGAACTTGGCTTCGGCGTCCTCGGCCCATTTCCAGGCAATGGCCCGCGCGCGTTCCAGTCCCAGTTGGTGCTTGCGGTGAATGCGGATGTCGGCCATGGCGGGGTGATTCAGTGGCGTGCGGTGGCGCTCGTCATGAGCGCGGCCAGTGTCGCGCGGCGCTCGTCGGCCGGCAAGCCGGCGAGGCGCTTGACCTCGGCGTGGAAGCGCGCGAAGTCGCGGCCCTCGCGCTCGAACAGCGCCATGAAGGCCGGCACGAGATCGTCGTAGGCGGCTTGCACGCCCAGGCGCGCGTTGTTGGCGCCGGCGATCCAGGCATCGAAGCGCGCGTCGCCGCGCCACGGCCCGGCCTTCAGCGCCGCGTGCTCCTCGCGCAGTTGCGCATAGATGCGCAGCTTCGCGGCGCGCTTGGCGTCGTCGCTGTCGGCGCTGGCATAGACGGCTTGCAGGCGCTCGCGCGCGCGGCGCGTCAGCGCGCGGAAGTCGCGCCGGCGTGCGTCGTAGCGCGCGTACTCCTCGCGCGCGGCCTCGCTCGCGTGCTCGTCGAGCCAGCGGGTGCCGCCGAGGCGCTCGACCGCGGTGGCATAGCTCTCGTTGAACTCGGTGTCGCCGGCGGCATAGGCGACCTGGTGGCTGAGCTCGTGGAACATCAGCCGCGCCAGCTCGCCTTCGGGCCAGGCAATGAAGGTGGACAACAGCGGATCGGCGAAGAAGTCGCCGGGCAGCTTGCCCAGGCTCGAATACGCCGGCACGCCGTAGACCGACACCTCGAGCGACGGATCGGCGGACCGCAGCTCGGCCGCGTAGGCCTCGGCCGCCGCGCGGTCGAAGTAGCCGCGGTAGCCGACGCAGCCGACGACCGGGAAGCACCAGGTCTTGAGCTTGAGCGAGAGCTCCGGCGCGGCCACCACGTTCCACACCACCACGGGCCGATCGAGCGCAGCGTAGCGCCGGTAGCTGGCGTTGTCCGGCAGCGCGAGCTCGCGCACGGCGAACTCGCGCATGCGCTGCGTGAGCACGAGCCGGTCGCGCAGCGCGGCGGGCGTGGCCTCGTCGGCGATCACCTCCGGCACCGGCCGCGCGGCGCGCATCACCGCGAGGTGGCCTTGCACCGATTGCAGCAGGTAGCCGGCGCTGCCGCAGCCGGCAAGGCTCAGTGTGAAGGCCGCGATGGCGAGGGCGGCAAGCGGTCGGCGCATGGCCGACAGTCTACGCAGCCGCGCGGGCCGCCTCGGCCTCAGAGATAGCGCCGGATCTCCGCCAGCCCCGGGTCGCTCGAGGCCTCCAGCCGCCGCACGGCCTCGGTGAAGCACTGGTCGGCACGCACAGGCCCGGCCAGCTCGGCCAGCGCCACGTACATCACGTTGACCAGCGCCGTGCCGGCGCCGCCGGCGGGCCAATCGCCGCCCAGCGACGAGACCTGGCCGCTCCACCACAGGGAGGCCGCATGCTGCTGCGCGCGCGGCAGCGTGGCCGCATGGCGGATCAGCGTGCGACGAACGCGCGCCGGCGTGATGCCCGGCGGCAGGTCGCGCGCGAGTTGCTCCTCGAGCGCCTGGTAGAAGCGCCGCAGCACGGCGGCCGAGCCGCTCGCGGGCGGCTGGGTGCTCGGCGCGCCGAACGCGTCGGCGCGCTCGTGCGGCGGCTGCGTCAGCGGGTCGTCGGGCAGCAGTCGCGGGTCGGACTGCAGCGCGCGAAACACCTTGAGGTGCAGCTCCGCTTCCTTGCCCGCGAGGCCGAAGACCTGGGCCACCTGGCGACAGTAGCGGTTGAGCCCGACGATGAGCGACTCGCGGCCCTCGAAGCTGCGGCTCCACAGGGCCAGCGCGTCGCGCACGCGTGCAGCGTCGAGGTAGTCGCCGAGCGCCTGGGCCAGCGCGCGGCGGGCGACGACGGCGTCGTGGTCAGGTGAAACTGCCATCGGTCGATTGCCGGCGTTCACTGCTTGCCGCGATGCACGGCCTCCTGCTGGAACTCCGGATAGCCGACCTCGTAGTGCTCGGTGAAGTCGAGGCCGCGCTGCTCGTCGAGCGTGGAGGCGCGCAGGCCCATGGTCTTGGCGATCACCGCGTACATGAGCAGCGAGACGCCCAGCGACCACACCAGCGCGACGCCGCAGCCCAGCGCCTGGACGCCGAGCTGGTGCCAGTCGAACATCGCGTCGGCCTTGAACAGCCCCGCTGCCAGCGTGCCCCAGACGCCGCCGACCGCATGAACCGAGACGGCGCCGACCACGTCATCGATGCGACGCGCCTCGAGCAGCCAGCCGGCCAGCACCGACAGGCCGCCGGCGACGAAGCCGGTGAGGATGGCGTAGACCGGCTCCATCACGTGGCAGCCGGCGGTGATGCCGACCAACCCGGCGATGCCGCCGTTGATGGCCGCCGTCATCAGCACGGGCTGGCGCGCCACGCCCAGCATCGCTAGGGCGCCGATCGCGCCGGCGGCGCCCGCCAGGTGGGTGTTGAGCACGATCTTGCCGATGCCGAGCGACGCCGCCGCCGTCGAGCCGCCGTTGAAGCCGAACCAGCCCAGCCAAAGGATGAAGCCGCCGAGCGCGACCGACGTGAGGTTGTGGCCCAGCACAGGCCGCGCGTGACCGTCGGCACCAAAGCGCCCGAGCCTGGGGCCCACCATGAGGATGGCCGCGAGCGCCGACCAGCCGCCCACCGAGTGCACGACGGTGGAGCCGGCGAAGTCGATGAAGCCGAGCTGCTTGAGCCAGCCGCTGCCGCCGTGCAGCGAGCCCCAGGCCCAGGCGCCGAACACCGGGTAGGTCAGGCCGGTGATGACGATCGAGCCGACGATGTAGGCCGAGAACTTGGTGCGCTCGGCAATGGCGCCGCTGACGATGGTGGCCGCCGTTGCGGCGAACATCATCTGGAAGAACAGCATGCCGTATTGCGCCTCGGGCACGCGATGCAGCGCGAACTGGTCGACGCCGATCCAGCCGCTGGGATTGGCGCCGAACATCAGGCCGTAGCCCACGGCCCAGAACGCGACCGCGCCGAAGCACATGTCGCAGTAGTTCTTCATGATCACGTTGATCGCGTTCTTCGCGCGGCTCATGCCGCTTTCGAGCAGCGCAAAGCCGGCCTGCATGAAGAACACCAGCGCACCGGCGGCGATCAGCCACACCATGTCGGTGTCGGCGCGCAGCGCCGCAAGCTCAGGGGTCATGCGCGGTCCCAACGATTTGTGACAACCGCGAGCGGGATGGCAAGAGCCATGCCACGCCACGCGTCGCGTCACATCACGCGGGCGCGACTTCCACCAGCACGTCGTAGAAGCACGGCGCGCGGCCCAGGTCCGTGAGCCGCTGGTGCGTGAGCTCGTTCACGTTGGTGCCTTCGAGCCCAAGCTTGCGCCACCAGATGCCCAGGCCGTTGACCACGCCGGGGCGCGCACGCTCGCTCACCTCGGCGGTGCACAGGTAGCTGCCGCGCGCGTTGAAGACGCGCACGCGTGCACCGCTTTGGATGCTGCGCGCGGCGGCGTCGCTCGGATGGATCTCCAGCAACGGCTCGCCCTCGATGTCACGCAGGCTCTTCACGTTGACGAAGCTGCTGTTGAGGAAGTTGCGCGCCGGCGGCGAGATCATCGCCAGCGGATAGCGGCGCGCGAGTTCGGGTGTACTGGACGGCGACTCGTGGTTGGGCACCACCTGCGGCAGGCCGGCCTCGGGCGCGTCGATGCGCACGCGGCCATCGGGCGTGGGGAAGCCGCCGTCGGCGAACGGTGCGTCGGCGATCGACAGCGACACCCAGCCGACCTCGCGCAGCCGTGCGTAGTCGATGCGATCGCCGAAGGCCTGGCGCGCGAGCGCCTCGTCATCGTCGGCGAAGCAGGGCTCGTCGAAGCCCATGCGTGCCGCGAGGCGGCGAAAGATCTCGGTGTTGGACAGCGCCTGGCCGAGCGGCGCGACCGCCGGCTCGTTGATCAGCACATCGGTGTGCCCGTAGCTGGTGTGGATGTCCAGGTGCTCGAGCTGTGTGGTTGCCGGCAGCACGATGTCTGCGAAGTCGGCCGTGTCGGTCATGAAGTGTTCCAGCACGACGGTGAACAAGTCCTCGCGCGCGAAGCCTTGCACGACCTTGGGCGACTCGGGCGCCACCGCGACCGGATTGCTGTTGTAGACCACCAGCGCATCGATGCGCGGCCCGAACGCAGGGGATGCCTCGCGCAGCAGGTCGTCGCCGATCGTGCTCATGTTGATCGTGCGCGGGCGGCGCGTGCCGAGCAGGTCGGGCCGCTGCAGCGCGGCGCGGTCGGGATGGAACCAGCCGGAGCTCGACAGCAGCATGCCGCCGCCGCGATGGCGCCACGCGCCGACGAGCGCCGGCAGCGTCGCGATCAGGCGCACCGCGTTGCCGCCGCCGGCCACGCGCTGCATGCCGTAGTTGAGGCGGATCGCGGCCGGCTGCGCCGTGCCGTAGTCGCGCGCCAGGCCCTTGATCTGCTCGACGCTCAGGCCGGTGGCCGCGGCCGCGCGCTCGGGGGACCACTGCAGCGCCTGGTCACGCAGCGCGTCCCAGCCGCGCTCGCCTTGCTGCACGTGGCGCGCGATGTAGTCGTGGTCGAGCCAGTCGTTGACGATCAGCTCGTGCATCAACGCCAGCGCCAGCGCAGCGTCGCTTCCAGGCAGCAGCGCCAGGTGTTCATGGCACTTCTCGGCCGTCTCGGTGCGGCGCGGATCGATGCACACCAGCTTCGCGCCGGCCCGCTTGGCCTGCTGCGCGAAGGTCCAGAAGTGCAGGTTCGAGGCGATCGAGTTGCTGCCCCAGATCAGGATCAGCTTCGACTCCGCGAAGAAGCGCGTGTGCATGCCGACCTTGCCGCCCAGCGAGGCGGTCATGCCGGCCCCGCCGGCGCTGGCGCAGATGGTGCGGTCGAGCAGCGAGGCGCCGAGCCGATGGAAGAAGCGCCGGTCCATGCTCTCGCCTTGCAGCAGGCCCATCGTGCCGGCGTAGCTGTAGGGCACGATGGCCTGCGGGTCGCGCGCGGCGATCGCGCCCAGGCGTCGGGCGATCTCGTCGAGCGCGGCATCCCAGCTCACGGGCTCGAAGCGGCCTTCGCCCTTGCGGCCGACGCGCCGAAGCGGCGTCAGCACGCGCTCGGGGTGGTAGGTTCGCTCGGGATAGCGCGAGACCTTGGTGCACAGCGCGCCATGCGTCGTGACGTGGTCCGGCGCACCCTGGACCTTGACGACGCGTCCGTCTTGCACGCTCACGCGCAGGGCGCAGGTGTCGGGGCAATCGTGCGGGCAGGCGCCGCGCACCGTGTGTATCGAGTTGTCGCTGACCGAGACGTCCATTGAAAGATGGTGCCACACGGACCACGGGGGCGTGACAGGCTCCTCGCAAGCCCCGCCGCAGCGCCGATCGGTGGCTCGAGCGCGCATGCTGCGCCGGCGCAACGCCGCTATCCTGCACGGGTTTGCATAATTCCCCGGCCATCGCCGGTGGCGCGAGCGAGCGTGTCGCGCCAAGCTGCATACGTCGTTGAGGACCTCGCCATGATCCAACGCCGCGCCCTGATCCAGGGTGCCGCCGCTGCTGCGGCCTCGGTCGCCCTTCCGGCCCTGCGCGCCGCCGAAACCAAACTGGTCCTCGGCCAGTCGGCCGCCTTCAGCGGGCCCGCCGCGCAGCTGGGCATCCAGATGAACAAGGGCGCGAAGATCTGGTTCGACCAGGTCAACGCGTCCGGCGGCCTCAACGGCATGCAGATCGAGCTGCGCACGCTCGACGACGGCTACGAGCCCGACCGCTGCAAGGCCAACACCGCCCAGCTGATCAAGGACGAGGTGTTCGCGCTGTTCGGCTATGTCGGCACGCCAACCTGCGTCGCGGCGCTGCCCCTGGTCAACGAGGCCAAGATCCCGTTCTTCGGGCCTTTCACGGGCGCCGAGGTGCTGCGCGATCCGTTCAGCAAGGTGGTGTTCCACCTGCGCGCGTCCTACTTCGACGAGACCGCGCTGATCGTGAAGAACCTCACCTCGCTGGGGCTCGACAAGATCGCGGTCTTCTACCAGAACGACTCCTACGGCATGGCCGGCCTCACCGGGGTGCAGCGCGCGCTCAAGACGCTGAACCTCGAGCCGGTGGCGCTGGGCACGGTGGAGCGCAACACGGTCAACGTCGCGCAGGCGGTCAAGGACATCGTGTCCAAGCAGCCGCAGGCGATCGTGCAGATCAGCGCCTACAAGAGCTGCGCTGCGTTCATCCGCGAGGCGCGCAAGGCCGGCTACGGCGGCCAGATCTACAACGTGAGCTTCGTCGGCACGCAAGCCCTGGCCGACGAGCTCAAGGGCGATGGCCGCGGCATCATGATCAGCCAGGTCGTGCCCTATCCCTACACGCCAGCGATCCCGATCTCGCGCGAGTACCTCGAAGCCGTGCGCAAGGCCGGCGGCGATGCGACACCCAACTACTCCAGCATGGAGGGCTACCTGGCCGCGCGCGTGTTCACCGAAGGCCTGCGCCGTGCCGGGCGCAACCCGTCGCGCGACGCGCTGGTCTCGGGCCTGGAATCGATCGCCAACTTCAACCTGGGCGGCTTCAACGTCAACTTCAGCGCGCGCGATCACGTCGCCTCGCGCTTCGTCGATCTGTCGATGCTCACGGGCGACGGCAAGGTCTCGCACTGAAAGGACCTTCGCCATGCAACGACGCCAGTTCCTGCGCCGCGGCGCCGCCGCGACCGTCGCGACCCTCGGCCTGCCTGCGCTCGCCCAGAGCGATCGCAAGATCGTTCTCGGCCAGTCTGCGCCGCTGACCGGCCCGGCCGCGCAGCTGGGCCTTCAGTTCCAGCGCGGCGCCAAGCTCGCCTTCGACCGCCTCAACGCCAAGGGCGGCGTGAACGGCACGGCGATCGAGCTCAAGACGCTCGACGACGGCTACGAGCCCGAGCGCTGCAAGGCCAACACCGAGCAGCTCATCAAGGACGGCGCGTTCGCGCTGTTCGGCTACATCGGCACGCCCACCAGCCTCGCGGCGCTGCCGCTGGCGACCGCCGCCAAGCTGCCCTTCATCGCGCCCTTCTCCGGTGCCCAGGCACTGCGAGAGCCGTTCAACCGGCTGGTGTTCCATGTGCGCGCCTCGTACTTCGACGAGACCACGCGCATCGTCAACCAGCTGGTCGCCACCGGCGTGCGCAAGATCGGCGTGTTCCACCAGAACGACAGCTACGGCCAGGCGGGCCTCGAGGGCGTGACGCGCGCGCTCAAGGCACACAACCTGGAGCCGGTCGCGATCGGGACGGTGGAGCGCAACTCAGTCGACGTGCAGGCGGCCGTGGGCAAGCTGATCGCGGCGGCGCCCGAGGCGATCGTGCAGATCAGCGCCTACACGAGTTGCGCAGCGTGCATCCGCGCCGCGCGCAAGGCCGGCTACGTGGGCCAGTTCTACAACGTGAGCTTCGTCGGCACGCAAGCGCTGGCCGGCGAGTTGGGCAACGACGCGCGCGGCGTGGTCGTGAGCCAGGTGATGCCCTATCCGTTCGCGCCGGTGTCGGCGCTGGCCACCGAGTTCCTTTCTGCGATCAGCGCCTCGCAGTTCGACATCGAGGCCAACTACAGCAGCATCGAGGGCTACATCGCCGCCAAGGTGTTTGCAGAGGGACTCAAGCGCGCCGGCCGCGACGGCAGCCGCGAGGGTCTCGTCGCCGGCCTCGAGGCGATGCGCGACGTCGACCTCGGCGGTTTCTTCATCGACTTCTCGCCGAAGAAGCACGCCGGCTCGAGCTTCGTCGAGCTCACGGTGCTGACGCAAGACGGCAAGGTCCGACGCTGACGACGCAATCGGGGCCGGCCATGGCCCTCGCGCGACGACGGTCGCAGCCCCGGCAGTACCATCGGCGCCTCTGTCGGAGAGCGCGATGCAACTGATCGAATCCATTCTTGCCGACGCGGCTTCGGTGCGTGCGATCCGTCGCGACCTGCACGCCCACCCCGAGCTGTGCTTCGAGGAGCACCGCACCTCGGATCTGATCGCCAAGACGCTCGAGGGCTGGGGCATCCCGGTCGTGCGCGGGCTCGGCAAGACCGGCGTCGTGGGCATCGTCAAGAACGGCAGCTCGACTCGAGCGGTCGGCCTGCGCGCCGACATCGACGCGCTGCCGATGACCGAGCACAACCGCTTCGAGCATGCAAGCCGCCACGCCGGCAAGATGCACGCCTGCGGGCACGACGGCCATACCGCGATGCTGCTGGCCGCGGCCAAGCACTTCGCGCGGCAGCGCGACTTCGACGGCACCGTCTACCTGGTGTTCCAGCCGGCCGAGGAAGGCGGCGGCGGCGCGCGCGAAATGATCAATGACGGCCTGTTCGAGCGCTTTCCGATGGAAGCGATCTTCGGCATGCACAACTGGCCCGGCCTCGCGCTCGGCCAGTTCGCGATCAAGCCCGGCCCCTGCTTCGCTTCGAGCAACGAGTTCAAGATCACGATCAAAGGCAAGGGCGCGCACGGCGCGATGCCGCACCTGGGCATCGACCCGGTGCCGGTGGCCTGCCAGATGGTGCAGGCCTTCCAGACCATCATCACGCGCAACAAGCGCCCGATCGACACCGGCGTGATCTCGGTGACGATGATCCACACCGGCGAGGCCACCAACGTCGTGCCCGAGAGCTGCGTGATCGAGGGCACGGTGCGCACCTTCACGACCGAGGTGCTCGATCTCATCGAACGGCGCATGAAGACCGTGGCCGAAGCCACCTGCGCGGCCTTCGAGGCGAGCTGCGAGTTCGAGTTCGAGCGCAACTATCCGCCGACCATCAACCATCCCGAGGAGGCCGCGTTCGCGCGCCGCGTGATGGAAGGGCTGGTCGGCGCCGACAACGTGTTCGAGATGGAGCCCACCATGGGCGCCGAGGACTTCAGCTACTTCCTGCAGGCCAAGGCGGGCGCCTACTTCGTGATCGGCAACGGCGACGGCAGCCACCGCGAAGGCGGCCACGGCCTGGGGCCCTGCATGCTGCACAACCCCAGCTACGACTTCAACGACGACCTGATCCCGCTCGGCGCGACGTTCTGGGTGCGGCTGGCCGAGGCGTGGCTTTCGCCGCGCTGAGTCGGCGTTAGATCAAGCCGAGCGCGCGCAGCTCGGCCTCGCACTGGGCCGCGCCGCGAAAGTGCAGCGCCTGCCAGCCCAGCGTGCGCGCCATATCGACGTTGCCTGCGTGATCGTCGATGAACAGCAGGTCGTTCGGTGCGTGGCCGAATATCGACTCGGCATGGCGAAAGATCTGCGGCTCAGGTTTGATGGCGCGCAAGCGCGACGAGAAGACGCCGCCGCGGAAGCACCGAAAGAAAGGCTGGCGACGTTCGATGTCGTCGGCATAGGGCGCCGGCATGTTCGAGAGGTAGTACAGCGGCACGTCTCGCGCGTGCAGGCGCTCGATCAGTGCCACCGTGGCCTGCTGCGCGACCAGGTGGTGGGGCACCGCGTCGACCAGGCGCTGGAGCCATCGCGCGTCGAGGCCGCTGCGCGCCGCGATGCGCGCCACCAGGGCCGACGGCTCGACCGTGCCTCGATCGAACTCGGCCCAGTCACCGCCGGGGCGAAAACCCTGGAAAACCGACTCGAACAGCGCCTCGATGGCGGCGGCATCGCCTGCCAGCGACGGCATCAGTTCGGCCAGCAACGCGCGCGGCTGCCAGTGCAGAAGGACGCCACCGAGATCGAAGACCACCGCCCGCGGCGCGGGCGCGGCAGCGTTCATGCGCGCAGGCGCGCCAGCAAGCCCGCCGTCGAGCCGTCGAGGCCCTGCGCATCGCCGCTGGCCAGCCGCGGCAGCAGGTCGTTGCACAAGGCCTTGCCCAGCTCGACGCCCCATTGGTCGAAGCTGTTGATGCCCCACAGCGCGCCGCTGGTAAACACGCGGTGCTCGTAGAGCGCGATCAATGCGCCGAGCGAGCGCGGCGTGAGCTGGTCGAGCACGAAGGTCGTGCTCGGACGGTTTCCCGGGAACGTGCGGTGTTTGGCGATCACGCTCTTGTCGAGCGACTTCGACGCGGTGGGCGCCGACTCGCCGAGCGCCTGCGCCTCGGTCTTGCCCTGCATCAGCGCCTGGCCTTGCGCGAGGCAGTTGGCCAGCAGCTTGGCGTGCAGGTCGGCGTGATGGTGCGAGGGTCGCTTGACCGCGATGAACTCGACCGGGATCACGTCCGTGCCCTGGTGCAGCATCTGGAAATAGGCATGCTGGCCGTTGGTGCCCGGCTCGCCCCAGACGACCGGGCTCGTCGCGTACGGCAGCACGGCACCTTCGAGGTCGACGCGCTTGCCGTTGCTTTCCATCTCGAGCTGCTGCAAGTAGGCCGGCAGCCGGCGCAGGCCCTGGTGGTAGGGCGCGACGCTGCGGCTCGTGAAGCCGTGGAAGTTGCGGTACCAGACGTCGAGCAGGCCGAGCAGCGCCGGCAGGTTGCGCTCCAGCGGCGCCTGCGCGAAATGGCGGTCCATTGCGTGCGCGCCGGCCAGCAGCTCGCGAAAGGCCTGGGCGCCGATCGCGATTGCGATCGGCAGGCCGATCGCGCTCCACAGCGAATAGCGCCCGCCCACCCAGTCCCAGAAGCCGAAGGTGGTGTCGATGCCGAACGCGGCCGCGGCATCGACGTTGGTCGTCGTGCCCGCAAAGTGCCTGGCGATCGCCGCCTCGCCGCCGGCGCCCCAGCCCTGCAGGAACCACGCGCGAGCGACCTGCGCGTTGGCCATGGTCTCCTGCGTCGTGAAGGTCTTGGACGCGATGATGAACAGCGTCGAGCGCGGCTCCACGCGCGCGAGCACCGGCGCGAGGTCGTGGCCGTCGACGTTGGAGACGAAGTGGAAACGCAACTGCGGATGCACGTGCGACTCGAGCGCCGCGACCGCCATCTGCGGCCCGAGGTCCGAGCCGCCGATGCCGATGTTGACGATGTCGCGGATGCCGCTTCGAGCGACGTCGCGCACGCGTTCGGCATAGGCCAGCATCGCGTCGAGCACGGCGTGCACTTCGTCCGAGAAGGGTCCTTGGCCACGCGGCGCGCGCAGCGCGGTGTGCAGCACGGCGCGGCCTTCGGTCACGTTGATCGGCTCGCCCGCGAGCAGTGCGTCGCGCCGCATCTCCAGGCGGCACTCGCGCGCGAGTTCGACCAGGAGCTTGCGCGTCGCGAGATCCCAGCGGTTCTTGGACAGGTCCGCGAAGACCTCGGGCGCCTCGACCGCGAAGCTCGCGAAGCGGCCGGGATCGCGCCCAAATGCCTCGCGCAGGTCGAGATCGCGGCCATGGGCCTCGAAGTGGCCCGCCAGCGCCGACCACGCGACCGTGCGGTCGCAACGAATGAACTCGGACATCACAGCGCGCGGATCAGGTCGTCGAGCGAACGGGCATCGGCAGCGAAGGCGCGAATGCCCTCGGCCAGCTTCTCGGTGGCCATGGGGTCGTCATTCAGGGCGTAGCGGAAGCTCGCTTCGTTGAAGCTGAGCGCGCGCGCATCGCAGGCGCTGGCTTGGGTGGGGTCGAGTCGGCGCGGCACCGGCGCGTCGGACTGCTGCAGTTGTCCAAGCAACTCGGGACTGATGGTCAGCAGGTCGCAGCCCGCCAACGCGAGGATCTGGCCCGTGTTGCGAAAGCTCGCGCCCATGACCTCGGTATCGATGCCGAACTTGCGGAAATAGCGCCAGATGCTGGTGACCGACTTCACGCCCGGATCGTTCTCGCCAGCGTTCGCGGCCTCGTCCCAGGCCGCGCCGGCCTGCTTCTTGTGCCAGTCGTAGATGCGACCGACGAAAGGCGAGATCAGCGTGACGCCGGCGTCGCCGCAGGCCACCGCCTGGCAGAACGCGAACAGCAGCGTCAGGTTGCAGTGGATGCCCTGGTGCTCGAGCGAGCGCGCGGCCTGGATACCCTCCCAGGTCGCGGCGACCTTGATCAGCACGCGCTCGCGCGCGATGCCCTCGGCCTCGTAGAGCGCCACCAGGCGCTGGGCGCGCGCGATGGTCGCCGCGGCATCGAAACTCAGGCGCGCATCGACCTCGGTCGAGACGCGCCCGGGGATCAGATTCAGGATCTCGCAGCCGAAGCGCACCAGCACGCGGTCGACGAGCGAATCGACCGGCTGGCCGCGGTGCGCAGCCACGGTCTGCGCGACCAGCGGCGCGTAGGCGTCCTGCCGCGCGGCCTTGAGGATCAGCGTGGGGTTGGTCGTCGCGTCGCGTGGGGCGAACGCGCCCAGCTGCTGAAAGTCACCGGTGTCGGCGACGACGACGGTGAAGCGCTTGAGTTGCTCGAGTTGGTTGCTCATCGGGTGCGACCGTGCCGTGACGGAACGTCGCCCGAATGGTACCCCCCTCTCGGTGACAAACGCTCCCGCGCGAGGGCCGCCGCGGCCCGCCCGCGAGAGACAGCGTTCACGCGGCCGGCGTTTCGGCCGCGGGCAGCAGCTCGGTGATGCCGTAGACCCGCGCCAGCTCGGCGAGCTGGTGCGGCAGCGAGCGCATCGCGAAGCGCTTGCCCCAGGCCTGCGCCAGGCGGCGGCATTCGAGCAGTACCGCAAGCGCGCTGGAGTCGAAGCGCTCGAGCGCACTGGCGTCGACGATCACGTCCGTGTCACCTTCCTGCTCGAGGGCAACCTTGAGCAAGCGCAGCGTGTCGCGCGCCTCGCGCAGCGTGAGCGTCTCGGGCAACAGGAGCATCGCGCGCCTCGTCGTGTCAGCTCTTGGCGGCGCCGGCCGACTTGTTGCGCTCGGCCAGCTTGGCGATCAGGCCGTCGATGCCGCCGGCACTGATCTCCTGCGCGAAGCTGTTGCGGTAGTTCTCGACCAGCCACACCCCGAGCACGTTGACGTCATAGATCTTCCAGCTGTCGGGCGTCTTTTCCAGACGGTAGTCGAGCTGGATCGGGTCGCCCCTGCCGCGCACCTCGGTGCGCACGACGACCTCGCTGTCGTCGGCCTTGCCGCGCATGGGCTTGAGCTGGACGCTCTGGTCGCGCACCTGGGCGAGCGCGCCGGAGTAGGTGCGCACCAGCAGGGTCTTGAACTCTTCTTGCAGGCGCTTCTGCTGCTCGGGCGTGGCCTGGCGCCAGTAGCGGCCGACCGCCGACGCGGTCATGCGACCGAAGTTCACGTGCGGCAGGATCTTCGCGTCGACGAGCGCCATGATCTTCTTGACGTCGCCGCCCTGGATGGACGGATCCGCCTTGATCGTGTCGATCACCTCAGTGGAGACGCGCAGGACCAGTGCATCCGGTCCGTTTGCCTGGGCCTGGGCATGCGCGGCCAGCGGCACGGCCAGCACGGCGCAGGCGCCGAAGCTCAGGCGCAGCATCAGGCGTCGGGTCGTTTGCAGCATGAGTGTTTCCTTTCGTTCCAGCGATGGGGTGTGAGCGCCCCATCGTTTCGAGCCGGGTGCGGACCCGGGGTTTCGCCCTGGTTGCCGGGCGTTACGTATCGCCTTGCCTCAACGCGCCGGGCCCGAGGCTGGTGCACCAGGCGCACTGGCCGCGGCGCCCGCCGCCGCGGCCGCTTCCTCGGCGGCGCGCTCGTGCGAGCGCAGCGACGGTGGCGGCTCGTAGGGGTCTTCTTCGTCGGGCGGGTTGCCGTCGTAGATCAGGCTGCGACGGCGCTGCAGGTAAGCGTCGCGGATGAACTGGTACTTGTCGAGCGCGATCTCGTCGATCACCTGCGTGGCCCCGAGCAGATTGGCGCGCGCATTGACGACGCGCACGACGGACAGCGTGCCGATCGTGATGCCATCGCTCGAGTACTGGTCGGGCGAAAGCTGAATCGCGAACGGGACGTCGGTCACATCGCGGAAGGTCGACGGCCCCAGCAAGGGCAGCACGAGATAAGGCCCTGCGCCGACGCCCCACTTGCCCAGTGTCTGGCCCAGGTCCTCGTCGTGGCGCTCGAGGCCCAGCGGCTCGGCCCAATCGATGAAGCCGGCCAAGCCGAACACGGTGTTGATGCCGAAGCGCATCAGGTCGCTGCCGGCGTCGGCCGGGCGGCCCTGCAGCAGCAGGTTGACGGCCGACCAGGCATCCTTGAAATTGTGGAAGAAGTTGTCAATGCCGGTGCGCACCGGGCTGGGCGTGATGTCGCGGTAGGCCGTTGCGACCGGCACCAGCACGTGCTGGTCGACGGACTCGTTGAACTTGAAGACCGCGCGGTTCACCGGCTCGAGCGGATCGCCCGACAAGCGCGGCGTCACAGCCGCGCAACCGCTCAGGGCCAACGTCGCCGCGCCGAGCGCGGCCGCGCACATGAGGGCCTTCATCACTTCTTGGCGCCTTCGCTGCCGGCGTCGGCGGCCTTGTTGTAGAGGAACTGGCTGATCAGGTTCTCGAGCACCACGGCCGACTGCGTCATGCGCACCGTGTCGCCCGACGCCAGCAGCTTTTCCTCGGCGCCGGGCTCGATGCCGATGTACTGCTCGCCGAGCAGGCCGGCCGTGAGGATCTTGGCCGAGCTGTCCTTCGGGAAGGTGAAGCGCTTTTCCAGTTGCAGGTCGACGCGTGCCTGGTAGGTCTTGTCGTCGAACGAGATGGCTGCCACGCGGCCGACCACGACGCCGGCGCTCTTGACGGGCGCGCGCACCTTGAGGCCGCCGATGTTGTCGAAGCGTGCGCTGACGTTGTACGTCTCGGCAAAGCTCAGCGACAGCAGGTTGCCTGCCTTGAGCGCGAGGAAGAGGATGGCGAGGCCGCCGATGACGACGAACAGGCCGACCCAGAGATCGTGCTTTGATTTCTGCATGGTTTGGTTTTCCTCCGCTACGCCGCGCCTGAGCTTCAGATGGAGAACATCATCGCGGTGAGGATGAAGTCGAGACCCAGCACCGCCAGCGACGCCATCACGACGGTGCGCGTGGTCGCACGAGACACGCCTTCGGGCGTGGGCTGGCAGGCATAGCCTTGCAGCAGCGCGACGAAGCTCACGGTGAAGCCGAACACGATGCTCTTGACAATGCCGTTGCCGACGTCCTTGAACACGTCGACGCCGGCTTGCATCTGCGACCAGAACGCGCCGGCGTCCACGCCGATCAGCACCACGCCGACCAGCCAGCCGCCGAGGATGCCCACCGCCGAGAACACCGCCGCCAGCAGGGGCATCGCAATCACGCCACCCCAGAAGCGCGGCGCCAGCACGCGCGCGACCGGATCGACCGCCATCATCTCCATCGCCGCGAGCTGCTCGCCGGCCTTCATCAGGCCGATCTCGGCGGTCAGCGAGGTACCGGCACGCCCGGCGAACAGCAAGGCGGTGACCACCGGCCCCAGCTCGCGCACCAGCGACAGCGCGACCAGCAGACCCAGCGCCTCGGCCGAGCCGTAGCGCTGCAGCGTGTAGTAGCCCTGCAGGCCGAGCACGAAGCCGACGAACAGGCCTGATACCGTGATGATCGCCAGCGAGTGGTTGCCGAGGAAATGCACCTGGTCGACCACCAGGCGCGCGCGCCGCAGCGCCGTGCCGCCCAGCAGCACGAGGCGGCCGAGCAGGCGCGCGGACACGCCGTAGTCGGCGAGCTTGGCGCGCACCGCGTAGCCGAGCGCGCTGGGTCCGAAGCCGTAGGGATTGCTCATCAGGCGGCTGCGCTGCGCTGGTCGATGCGGAAATCGTCCGCCACCGCCGCGGCCGGATGCTGGAAGCGCACCGGGCCATCGGGCTGCGCGTCGACGAACTGGCGCACCAGCGGGTCATCGGTCGCGCGCATCTCGGCCGGCGTGCCCTGGGCGACGACGCCGCCGTTGGCAAGGAAGACCACGTGGTCGGCGATCAGGAAGGTCTCCTCGACGTCGTGCGAGACGACGAGGCTGGTGAGGCCGAGCGCGTCGTTGAGCTCGCGGATCAGCCGTGCGGCGACACCCATCGAGATCGGGTCGAGGCCGGCGAAGGGTTCGTCGTAGAGCATCAGCTCCGGGTCGAGCGCGATCGCGCGCGCCAGCGCGACGCGCCGGCTCATGCCGCCCGAGATCTGGCTGGGCATCAGGTCGCGCGCGCCGCGCAGGCCGACCGCATTGAGCTTCATCAGCACGAGGTCGCGGATCATGGCCTCGCCGAGGTCGGTGTGCTCGCGCAGCGGGAAGGCCACGTTGTCGAACACGCTGAGGTCGGTGAACAGCGCGCCGTGCTGGAACAGCATGCCCATGCGGCGACGCGCGGCGTACAGGCGTTCGCGGTCGAGCGTGGCGAGATCGGTGCCGTCGAGAAGCACTTGGCCCGACATCGGGTCGAGCTGGCGGCCGATCAGGCGCAGCACGGTGGTCTTGCCGCCGCCGGAAGTGCCCATCAGCGCGACCACCGCGCCGCGGGGCACCGCGATGTCGATGTCGCGCAGGATCACGCGTTCGCCGTAGCCGCAGGTGACGCGGCGCAGTTCGACGAAGGGCTTGGAAGCAGTGGCGGCAGGCTCGGCCGAAGGCGCCGGCGCGGACGGATCGGTCATGGGCTTTCGCAAACGAAAGCCGGTGTCCGAAGACACCGGCGCCCGGATGATAGGGGATAACACCGACCGCTGCCGGCGGCCCGCGCCGCGCAACAGTTCTTTGCCCGGGAAGCCGGGCTCAGCGCGGCAGCTCGCTGGCGCCCATCAGGAAGGCGTCGACCGCGCGAGCGGCCTGGCGGCCTTCGCGGATCGCCCACACCACCAGCGACTGGCCGCGACGCATGTCGCCGGCCGCGAAGACCTTGTCGACGCTGGTCTTGTAGCTCGCCGCGCCCTCGGTGGCGGCCTTGGCGTTGCCGCGCGCATCCTTCTCGATGCCGAAGGCCTCGAGGATCGAGCTCACCGGGCTGACGAAGCCCATCGCCAGCAGCACCAGGTCGGCTGGCCAGGTCTGCTCGGAACCGGCCACCTCGACCGGCTTGCCGTTCTGCCACTCGATGCGCACGGTCTTGAGCGCCTTGACCTTGCCCTTTTCGCCGATCAGCTCCTTGGTCGAGATCGCGAACTCGCGCTCGCAGCCTTCTTCGTGGCTGGAGCTGGTGCGCAGCTTGATCGGCCAGTACGGCCAGGTCAGCGGCTTGTTCTCGGACTCGGGCGGCTCGGGCATCAGCTCGAACTGCACAACGCTCTTGGCGCCGTGGCGGTTGCTGGTGCCCACGCAGTCGCTGCCGGTGTCACCACCGCCGATGACGATGACGTGCTTGCCGGCGGCGGAGAGCTGGCCCTTGACCTTGTCGCCGGCGTTGACCTTGTTCTGCTGCGGCAGGAACTCCATCGCGAAATGCACGCCGTCGAGATCGCGGCCGGGCACCGGCAGGTCGCGGCTTTGCTCGGCGCCGCCGGTCAGCAGCACGGCGTCGAACTCGCTCTTGAGCTGCTCGGCGCTGACGATCTCCTTGGCCCAATTGGTGACCTTGGAGCCCTCCGGCAGGTGGCCGACCAGCACGCCGGTGCGGAACGTGACGCCTTCGGCCTGCATCTGTTCGACGCGCCGATCGATGTGCGACTTCTCCATCTTGAAGTCGGGGATGCCGTAGCGCAGCAGGCCGCCGATGCGGTCGTTCTTCTCGAACACCGTGACATCGTGTCCGGCGCGCGCCAGCTGCTGCGCGGCCGCCAGGCCGGCCGGGCCGGAGCCGACCACCGCGACCTTCTTGCCGGTCTTGCGGCTCGGCACTTGCGGCTTGACCCAGCCCTCGGCCCAGGCGCGGTCGATGATCGCGTGCTCGATCGACTTGATGCCTACCGCGTCACTGTTGATGTTCAGCGTGCACGCCGCCTCGCAGGGCGCCGGGCAGATGCGCCCGGTGAACTCGGGGAAGTTGTTGGTCGAGTGGAGCACCGCGATCGCGTTCTTCCAGTCGCCGCGGTACACGAGGTCGTTGAAGTCCGGGATGATGTTGTTGACCGGGCAGCCGTTGTTGCAGAACGGGATGCCGCAGTCCATGCAGCGCGCGCCCTGCACCTTGGCGTCTTCGGCCGCAAGGCCGATGACGAACTCCTTGTAGTGCTTGACGCGCTCCGCGACGGGCGCGTAGCCCTCTTCGAGACGCTCGTATTCGAGGAAGCCGGTGACCTTGCCCATGGTGTGTCAGTCCTTGTTCTGCGGGGTCGACGGCGTCACTTCGCCGAGACAGTCTTGCTGCCCTTGGCGGGCGACTTGGCCTTGGCGATCGTCGCGTCAGCTTCCTTCTGCGCGTTGATCTCGCCGAGCGCGCGCTTGTACTCGTGCGGGAAGACCTTGACGAACTTCTCGCGCGACTGCGCCCAGTGATCGAGGATCTCGCGCGCGCGCAGCGAGCCGGTCCAGCGGTGGTGGTCCTCGATCAGCTTGCGCAGCAGCAGTTCGTCGGCCACGCCCTTGTGGAAGGTGGCCGGGTCCTGCGAGGCGCGCTGGTCGTCGGCGGCCTGCACCTTGTCGAGCGCGACCATCGAGGTGTTGCAGCGCTTGGCGAACTGGCCGTCCTCGTCGTAGACATAGGCGATGCCGCCCGACATGCCGGCCGCGAAATTGCGGCCGGTGCGGCCCAGCACGACGACCGTGCCGCCGGTCATGTATTCGCAGCCATGGTCACCGGTGCCTTCGACCACCGCGGTCGCACCCGACAGGCGCACCGCGAAGCGCTCGCCCGCAACGCCGCGGAAGAAGGCTTCGCCACTGGTGGCGCCGTAGAGCACGGTGTTGCCGACGATGATGTTCTGCGTCGCGTCACCGCGGAAGTCGATGCTCGGGCGCACCACCACGCGGCCGCCCGAGAGGCCCTTGCCGGTGTAGTCGTTCGCGTCGCCGATCATGTACAGCGTGATGCCCTTGGCGAGGAAGGCGCCGAAGCTCTGGCCGCCGTTGCCCTCCATCTGGATGAACACCGTGTGGTCGGGCAGGCCGTCGGGCTGGTGGCGGATCAGCTCGCCGGAGAGCATCGCGCCGACCGTGCGGTTGACGTTGCGCGCCTCTTCCAGCAGCTGGACCTTCTCGCCGCGCTCGATCGCCGGCTTGCACTTCTCGATCAGGCGCACGTCGAGCGCCTTCGCGAGGCCATGGTCCTGCTCCTCGACCTGGCGGCGCGGCACATCGGCCGGCGCTTCGGGCAGGTGGAAGATGCGGCTGAAGTCCAGGCCCTTGGCCTTCCAGTGCGCGATGCCCTTCTTGGTGTCAAGCAGGTCGGCGCGGCCGATCAGATCGTCGAACTTGCGGATGCCCAGCTGCGCCATGATCTGGCGCACTTCCTCGGCGACGAAGAAGAAGTAGTTGACGACGTGTTCGGGCTTGCCCTGGAACTTCTTGCGCAGCACCGGGTCTTGCGTGGCCACGCCGACCGGGCAGGTGTTGAGGTGGCACTTGCGCATCATGATGCAGCCCTCGACGACCAGCGGCGCGGTCGCGAAGCCGAATTCATCGGCGCCGAGCAGTGCGCCGATCACGACGTCGCGGCCGGTCTTCATCTGGCCGTCGGCCTGCACGCGGATGCGCCCGCGCAGGCGGTTGAGCACCAGGGTCTGCTGCGTCTCTGCGAGCCCCAGTTCCCATGGCGTGCCGGCGTGCTTGATGCTCGACCACGGCGAGGCCCCGGTGCCGCCGTCGTGGCCGGCGATCACCACATGGTCCGACTTGGCCTTGGCCACGCCGGCCGCGATGGTGCCCACGCCGACTTCGCTGACCAGCTTGACGCTGATGCTCGCGCGCGGGTTCACGTTCTTCAGGTCGTGGATCAGCTGCGCGAGATCCTCGATCGAATAGATGTCGTGGTGCGGCGGCGGCGAGATCAGGCCGACGCCCGGCACCGAGTAGCGCAGGAAGCCGATGTACTCGCTGACCTTCCCGCCCGGCAGCTGGCCGCCCTCGCCCGGCTTGGCGCCTTGCGCCATCTTGATCTGGATCTGGTCGGCCGAGACCAGGTACTCGGTCGTGACGCCGAAACGGCCCGACGCGACCTGCTTGATCTTCGAGCGCAAGGAGTCGCCTTCGCGCAGCTCGTAGTCGGCCTCGATGACCTTGGGGCCGACGACGTCGGAGACCTTGGTCCCCGCGGTGATCTTGATGCCCTTGAGCTCGTTGCGGTAGCGCGCCGGATCTTCTCCGCCCTCGCCGGTGTTGCTCTTGCCGCCGATGCGGTTCATCGCGATGGCGAGCGTCGAATGCGCTTCGGTGGAAATCGAGCCGAGCGACATCGCGCCGGTCGCGAAGCGCCTGACGATCTCGCTGGCGGGCTCGACCTCGTCGAGCGGCACCGCCTTGGCCGGATCGAACTTGAACTCGAACAGGCCGCGCAGCGTCATGTGGCGACGCGACTGGTCGTTGATGATCTGCGCGTATTCCTTGTAGGTCTCGAACTTGTTCGCGCGCGCGCTGTGCTGCAGCTTGGCGATCGCGTCGGGCGTCCACATGTGCTCCTCGCCGCGCACGCGCCAGGCGTACTCGCCGCCGGCGTCGAGCATGTTCTCGAGCACCGGGTCGTCGCCGAAGGCCGCCTTGTGCATGCGGATGGCCTCTTCGGCCACCTCGAAGATGCCGATGCCGCCGACCTGCGAGGCCGTGCCGCGGAAGTACTTGTCGACCAGCCCCTTCTCGAGGCCGATGGCCTCGAACAGCTGCGCGCCGCAATAGGACATGTAGGTCGACACGCCCATCTTGGACATGATCTTCGACAAGCCCTTGCCGATCGCCTTGACGTAGTTGTAGACCGCCTTGTCGGCCGACAGGTCGCCCGGCAGCTCCTGGTGCAGCGAGACCAAGGTCTCCATCGCCAGGTACGGGTGGATGGCTTCCGCGCCGTAGCCGGCCAGCACGCCGAAGTGATGCACTTCGCGCGCGGAACCCGTTTCGACCACCAGGCCTGCCGTCGTGCGCAGGCCCTCTCGGACCAGGTGCTGGTGGATCGCCGACAGCGCCAGCAGCGCCGGGATCGCGACGTGCTCGCGATCCATGCGGCGGTCGGTGATGATCAGGATGTTGTGGCCGCTGGCGATCGCGTCCACCGCTTCGGCGCACAGCGAGGCGAGCTTGGCCTCGACCCCCTCGCGGCCCCAGCCGAGCGGGTAGACGATGTCGAGCTCGTAGGTCTTGAACTTGCCGCCCGTGTGCTTCTCGATCGCGCGCAGGCGCGCCATGTCGTCGAAGTCGAGGATGGGCTGCGTGACCTCCAGCCGCATCGGCGGGTTCACCGCGTTGATGTCCAGCAGGTTGGGCTTGGGGCCGATGAAGCTGTTGAGCGACATCACGATGGCCTCGCGGATCGGGTCGATCGGCGGGTTGGTGACTTGCGCGAACAGCTGCTTGAAATAGTTGGGCAGCGGCTTGTTCTTGTCCGACAGCACCGCCAACGGCGAGTCGTTGCCCATCGATCCCACGCCCTCTTCGCCAGCCTGGGCCATCGGGCTCAACAGGAACTTCAGATCTTCCTGCGTGTAGCCGAAGGCCTGCTGACGGTCGAGCAGGGATTCGCTGAACGCGTTGGGCTGGGCGGCGGCCTCGACGGCGTCGAGCTTGATGCGCACGTTCTCGATCCACTGCCGGTAAGGCTTGGCCGAGGCGTACTGGTTCTTGAGCTCCTCGTCGTCGACGATGCGGCCCTGCTCGATGTCGATCAGGAACATCTTGCCGGGCTGCAGACGCCACTTCTTGACGATCTTGTTCTCGGGGATTGGCAGCACGCCGGACTCCGACGCCATGACCACGAGGTCGTCGTCGGTGACGATGTAGCGCGCCGGACGCAGGCCGTTGCGGTCGAGCGTGGCACCGATCTGCTTGCCGTCGGTGAAGACCATCGCGGCCGGGCCGTCCCAGGGCTCGAGCATCGCGGCGTGGTATTCGTAGAACGCGCGGCGGCGCTCGTCCATCGTCGCGTGCTGTTCCCAGGCCTCGGGGATCATCATCATCGCGGCGTGGGCGAGCGGGTAGCCGCTCATCGTCAGCAGCTCGAGCGCGTTGTCGAAAGTGGCGGTGTCGCTCTGGCCCTCGAAGGTGATCGGGTAGAGCTTTTGCAGGTCGTCGCCGAGCACTGGCGACTTCATCACGCCTTCGCGCGCGCGCATCCAGTTGAAGTTGCCCTTGACCGTGTTGATTTCGCCGTTGTGCGCGACCATGCGATACGGGTGGGCGAGCGGCCACTCCGGGAAGGTGTTGGTCGAGAAGCGCTGGTGGACCAGCGCCAGTGCGGAAGTCACGCGCGGATCGGCCAGGTCTTTGTAGTACTTGCCGACCTGGTCGGCCAGCAGCAGGCCCTTATAGATGATCGTGCGGCAGCTCATGCTGGGCACGTAGTACTCGCGGCTGTGCGTGAGCTTCAGGCGCTGGATCGCCGCCGAGGCCGTCTTGCGGATCACGTAGAGCTTGCGCTCGAGCGCGTCAGGCACGATGACGTCGGTGCCGCGGCCGATGAAGATCTGGCGGATCACCGGCTCCTTGGCGCGCACCGTCGGCGACATCGGCATCTCGCGGTCGACCGGCACGTCGCGCCAACCCAGCAGGACCTGGCCCTCGGCCCGGACAGCCCGCTCGAGTTCCTGTTCGCAGGCCAGCCGCGACGCATGCTCCTTGGGCAGGAAGATCATGCCGACGCCGTATTCCCCCGGCGGCGGCAGTTCCACGCCCTGCGCGGCCATCTCGGCGCGGAAATAGTCGTCCGGAATCTGGATCAGGATGCCGGCGCCATCCCCCATCAGCTTGTCAGCGCCCACTGCGCCGCGATGGTCCAAGTTCTCGAGAATCTTGAGACCTTGTTCGACGATGTGATGCGCCTTCAGGCCCTTGATGTGGGCCACGAAGCCGACACCGCAGGCATCGTGCTCATGGGCCGGGTCGTACAGGCCGCTGCGAGCCAGGGCCGAGATCTCTTCGGCGGTGACAGGACGATGGGCCATGGCGCTCTCCGGCATTGAATCGGGAGCCGGAGATTACTGCGGCGCAACATCGGAAGCAATCAATTTAATTGGGGACGGTATCTATTTATGCGAAGCGGGCGGCGCGCTGATGTTTAAATAGGGACATATTAATTGTGCCCCTTCGGGGGGCGGCCGCGCGGCCGCGGCCGCAGGGGTCGGGCCGCTTTCTCGCTCAGTGCGGCAACAAAAGCGGCTGAGCCCAGGGCCCAACCGCCTCGCAACGCGGCGTCGATCGCTCCCCTGCGCAGCAAAGTCAGCGGTTGCTCCAGCAGCGATCGGTAACGCGCCTCGCGTTCGAACGGTGTGTTACCCAGCGCCCAAAAGCTCGCCGGGTCGGCGACCAACGGATCGATGCGTTGCCCGAGGTGGTGGGCAGTACTCGACGGGGCTTCGGCTGTCAGCGCGGCTTGTTCGACGTAGAGCATCGCGTCGAGCATCCAATCGGATGCATCGAGTACGGCTGCACGGTAGCGGCCGCTCCACAATGTGCCGTGACGACCCAAGCGCCGGTTCAAGGCCATCGCAAAGCGTCTTGACCAGGCTTGCATCATCGAGCCAAGGGCCGTGTCCGTCGGCGGCGTGGCGACGAGGCACCAGCGATCGGGCAGCAGCGCGTAGGCATGCACGCTGATCGCATGGTGCCCTGCGACTTCGCGCAGCAACTCGAGAGCCGTCTTGGCGTCTTCTGGCTCACTGGCGAGCGATACACCCGGCAAGGCCTGCTGGACGACGATGTGTGGAAGCGCAGCAAACGCAGCGCGAGGAAGACGGGCCATGAAGTAGACAGGTGGGCGGGCATACAAAGAAAAAGGGCACCCGAAGGTGCCCTCGATGATCGCCTGCCTGCAGCGCAGGTGGCGCGATCCGTCAGAAGCGGTGACGCAGGCCGACCATGACCGAAGTGCGGTCGGTCGCGCCCGTGCTGGCGGCAGTCGCAGGGGAGGCAAACGTGCCGTTGATGACCAAGCCGTCCTTCAGCTTGGTGTAGTCGGCACCGATGTAGCCGTCCGTGCGCTTCGAGAACGCATAGTCGAACAGCACCGAGAAGGCGTCAACCTTGCCGTTGCTCGAGCCGTCCACGGCCGTCTGCTTGCCGTAGTAGTACTGGAAGCCCACCAGCATGGCCGGCGTGAAGTTGTAGGTCATGCCGACCGTATGCAGTTCGCGCTCACCGACGGTTGTCGAATTGGTGGCGACCGGAACAGTGAGCGCGGTGCCGAACAGGGCGGCCGAGATCGCCGCCGCGCCGATGCCCGCATCGAACTCGTTCTTGCCGTACGAGTAGTTCACGTACAGCGGGCCCATGGTGTAGGCGACACCGACCTGGTACACCTTGGCCTTGAGACCACCCACCGTCTCGCTTTCGATGTAGCCGCCGCCGAAGCCCAGGCCGCCGGTCACGTAGCGGGCCGCCGCACCGTAGGACTTCAACAGCGCAGGATCGCCCTCGCCGGCGCTCACTTGGGCCTCGGCCGTCAGTCCGCCGACCGTCAGCGCGTACTTGACCATGTTGTTGTTCCGCGACCCGAGGCCCGCGGCACCGCCAGCGCCCTGGACCGTCAACTCGGGCTTGAAGGCCTCGATGTACGGCGAGAACTTGTACGGCGCATACGTGGTGGTCATCATGTCGAACAGCACGTTGTACTGCCGACCGAGCGTGATGCGCCCCCAGCTGGAGGACTGGATACCGACCCAAGCTTGCGAAAACTGCACGCCATTTTGCTGGGTGCCGTCGTCGGTCGTGAAGCGGTTCTCCAGGTTGGCCAGCGTACGCAGACCGCCGCCCAGATCCTCATCGACGCGAATGCCCCAGCGGCTTTGCGACATGCCGCCGCCGATGACGCGGACCCTGCTGTCGTGGCCAACGCCTTCGTTGTCAGAAACGCGCACCGCCGCATCGACGATGCCATACAGCGTCACGCTCGACTGGGCCTGCGCCGCACCGGCCATCGCCGACAGCGCCGCAAGAGCGACGAGGGTCTTCTTCATCATGGGACTTATCTCCTGGGTTCTGGATGTGTTGTGCTTGCAGCCCGGGGAGGAACTGCCTCACAGCGCGACAGGAACGCCCCTACCGCTTACTGCTGCGGGGCACTATATCGACCGGTTTGTGGGGTCAATACCGGGGGAAAGCCTCGGCTGTTGCAATTTGGTGACAAGAAGTGCGCGGTCCGCACGCCTTGTCAGTCGAAGGCCGGTTTGCCCGTGAGCCGTTCGAATTCGCGCGTGGCGAAGCGGTCCGTCATGCCGGCGATGTAGTCGGCAATGGTGCGCTGAGCTGAGGTCTGCGGCGCGGCCGCGATGCCGACATCCGGCCATAGCTCGAGGTACGCCCCGAACAGACCGGCCACGACCTCCTTGGCCCGCGAGGTCGTGGTCACGACTTCGGGGTGGCGATAGAGATTGGCGAACAGAAAGCGCTTGAGCTGGCGGCTGTCGTCGCGCATCGAATCAGAGAAACGCACCAGGACCGCGGCGGCGCGGACATCGTCGACGCTGCGCACATCGGCCGTCGCAAGCGCACGACGAGTTGCATCGATGACGTCGTAGACCTGGACGGAGAGCATGCGCCGCAATGTCTCGAACAGCAGCCGCCGGCCCAGCAGCATGGGGTGTTCGTTCAGTGCATCGCGCAAGTGGGCAACGAACAGCGGCACCGATTCGAGCTGCTCCATCTGCAGAAGCCCCGAGCGCACGCCATCGTCGACATCGTGCGCGTTGTAGGCGATCTCGTCGGCAAGGTTGGCGAGCTGCGCCTCGAGGCTGGGTTGGCCGCCGGTCAGAAAGCGCGCCGCGACGCCATTGGGCTCAATGCTTTCGAGCTCGGCCGCATGCTTCTTGGAGCAATGCTTGAGGATGCCCTCGCGCGTTTCGAAACTGAGGTTCAGGCCGTCGAACGCGGCGTAACGCTCCTCGAGCCGGTCGACGACGCGCAGCGACTGCAGGTTGTGCTCGAAGCCGCCGTACTCGCGCATGCAATCGTGAAGCGCGTCCTGACCGGCGTGACCGAAAGGCGTGTGACCGAGGTCGTGAGCCAGCGCAATCGCTTCCACCAGGTCTTCATTGAGCGACAGGCTGCGCGCGATCGAGCGGCCCAGCTGCGCCACCTCGAGCGAATGCGTCAACCGCGTCCGATAGAGGTCGCCCTCGTGGTTCAGGAAGACCTGCGTCTTGTAGACAAGGCGACGAAACGCCGTCGAATGGACGATGCGATCGCGGTCACGCTGGTATTCGGTGCGGGTCGGCGCCGGCGCCTCCGGATGGCGACGGCCACGGCTGCGGGCGGGGTCGCAAGCGTAGGGCGCCAATTCCATCGGTTGCGCCGACGGCCGTCAGCCGACACAGGCCGCCAGGACCTCGCGAACCGCGGCGTCGGGAGCGGCAGTCACGCTGGCTTGGCCCAGGCCGTCGAGGACCACGAAGCGAATATCGCCATCCTCGGCCTTCTTGTCGACGCGCATCAGCTCGAGATAACGATCGGTGCCGAGGTCCGGCCCCCGGGTCGGCAGGCCGGCGCGTTCGATCAAGCCGACGATTCGCTTCGCGTCCGCAGCATCGAGCCGGCCCAGGTGGACCGACAACTGCGTGGCCATCACCATGCCGCAACCGACGGCCTCTCCATGCAGCCATTGGCCGTAGCCGAGGCCTGCCTCGATCGCATGGCCGAACGTGTGGCCGAAGTTGAGGATGGCGCGCAAGCCAGATTCCCGTTCGTCGGCACCGACGACTTGCGCCTTGATCTCGCACGAGCGGCGCACGGCATGGCGCAGGGCTGATTCGTCGCGCCGCAGCAGCGCATCCAGCGATGTCTCCAGCCAGCCCAGGAACTGCGCATCGGCGATGGGCCCGTACTTGATGATCTCGGCGATACCGGCCTTGAGCTCACGATCCGGCAGGGTGGCCAGCGTGTCCAGGTCGGCAATCACACGAAGCGGCTGGTAGAACGCGCCGATCATGTTCTTGCCGAGCGGGTGGTTGATCGCCGTCTTGCCGCCGACGGACGAATCGACCTGGGCCAGCAGCGTCGTCGGCACCTGCACGAACGGAACGCCGCGCATGTAGCAGGCAGCGGCAAAGCCGGTCATGTCGCCGATCACGCCGCCGCCGAGGGCATAGAGCGTCGTCTTGCGGTCGGCAGCGGCGGCCAGCAGCCGATCGAATATCAGGTTGAGCGTCGGCCAGTCCTTGTGGTCCTCGCCATCGGGCAGCTCGATCAGTTCGACGCGTCGGTGGCGGCGCCGCAAGACGTCCAGCAGCCGTTGACCATACAGGGGAGCAACCGTCGTGTTGGACACGACAGCGGCCGCCGCGGCGGGCAAGCCTTCATAGGACGCCATGTCGTCGAGCAGCCCGGCGCCGATGCGGATGTCGTAGCTGCGTTCGCCGAGAGCAATGCGAACAGTGTCCGCGGCAGCGGCAAGGGAAGCACTCATGCCGCCAGTGTATCGGTGGCTGCAGCGTGGCTTTCAGTCGTCCCGGCGACCGAAGAGCGTGGTCTGGTCCACCGGCGAAGGCACGAGCGCCGGGTCGACCAAACCGGCGAGCTCCAGCTGCATCAGGATCATGCCGACGAGCGTCGGCACCGACGGGCGACCGGTCTCGATGACGAAGCGTGCCGTCTCGCGATAGAGCGGATCGCGAACGCGGTACAGCTCGCGCAACTTGGCGCGCGGATCCGCGACTTGCAGCATCGGCCGGTGCGTGTCGTGACGCAGCCGGCGAGCGAGCTCGTCTGGTGGGGTGTGCAGGTAGATCGTGACGGCGCGCTGGCTGAGCAACCGCCGGTTGGCTTCGCGCACGACGATGCCACCGCCGGTGGCGAGGACGCCCTCGCCGGCTTGATCGAGACAGCCCTGCAGCACCTGCTGCTCGATGTCGCGGAAGCGGGGTTCGCCTTCGCGATCAAAAAAGGAGCGTATCGGCTCGCCGATACGCTCCTCGATGATGGTGTCGGTGTCCCGGAAGGGGCACCCCAGCCTGCGGGCCAGTTGGCGGCCGACGGAGGACTTGCCTCCGCCGGGCATGCCGATCAGCGCAATTGACGTGAGCAACGCTGCAAGTTCACAAGAGCGGGCAGCTACTAGACACGCCGAATGGGCTTACGACACCGGCAGGTGGTACCGTTTCGTCGCTGAAGTCCGAGGAAGAACCACGGACAACGAAAGTCGAGCTGGTCGAAGAGGCTGTCCCACTGACGATCGCCTCAACCTGAAGCTTGAGCTCGACCCACGGCGCATAGCTTTCCGCATAGATCAGCGACAGCGTGGCTCGACCGTTGCTATCCGTCGTAACGTTACCCGGAGATATCGAGATAACGTTGCCGGGCTCAAGCGATCCGTTCGAGTTTGCATCCTCACCGCTATCGAGCACGCCGTTGTAGCTGCGAGCGTCAGTCTCACCGTAGAAGCGGTCCTCACTGTCGCAAATACGGACATTCAACGAATAGGTCCAACTGGGATCGACAAAGGTCAACGACCCGGTCATGTACCTCTGCGGCAGCGCCTTCGCCGTGATCGTGACACCGGATACCGCAACACCGTTGGCGTCAGTCACGTAGACCACATAGTCCTTCTGGTAGGTCTGCGGATCGATGTTCGTGATCGTGTTGCCCGTGCCAAGAGCAATGAACAGCGCTGACTGGCTCACCGTCAACGACGCGTCCCCGGTAACCGATGGCACCGATGCGACCACGGCGTGGAGCTTCACACCATTGCTTGCCGTGCTGGACGCCCCGGAGATGTACTTGACACTCGCTTGGCCCGTGATGTCCGTGACCGCCGACGCCTGCGAAAGCGAGCCGCCGCTCGCGTCCTGCAGTTGACTGAAGTTCACTGTCACACCGGCAACAGGATTCGCCGCTGCATCGGTGACTTTCGCAAGTACGGTCGCTTGATTCGTCGTTGATCCGCCGGCATTCGGGCCAATGGCCGTCGGCGTCACCTGGAGCACGAGCGCGTTAGGCGTTGTTGCAACGAAGCTAATTGGCAGCGTCGCCTGCGCGGTACCGCCCTGCAGCGAAGCCGTCAGCGAAGCAGAGCCTGCAAAGGTCGAACTGATCGACACACTCGCAACGCCAGACGCGTTGGTTACGGCCGAAGAGGCGCTGAGCGTCCCAATGGTGCTGGCGAAGTTGATCGTGCGCCCGGCTTGGGCAACGCCGCCTTGACGATAGCGCACGCTAACCGTCTGCGATGCGCCGACGGCCACTTGCGTGTTTGCCGCCGGGCTCACAAAAGCGAAGTCCTCGCCGCTGACGACGATCGACTGAGTGCTCGTCGCGCCCACGCCGGCGAAGTCGACGGCATCAGTACCGGAGTTGGTGCCGGTGTACGTCAGGCTGGCTTGACCAAGCGCGTCCGTGGTCACGCTCGAGGCAGACAGACCGTTGCCAAGCGAACTTGCGACGGTGACGACGGCACCCGAAATACCATTGCCCTTCGAATCGGTCGCCGTGACCGTCATGGACTGAGAAGCGCCCAGGGTCAGCGTGGTCGCACCCGAATAAGTGAGCTTGGTCCCCTCGACCGGGATCTCGATGCTCCCCGTGGCGGAGCCAGACGTCACGGTGATCGTGGCGGTGCGATTACTTTTGTCCGATCCAGAGCCAAAGGTCGCCGTCGCGACACCGTTGTCGTCGGTCGTCGCAGATACCCCGGACAGGGTACCGGTATTCGTGGAGAACGACAGGACCGTATCGGCGACGGCGGCGTTGCTTGAATCCTTGACGATGGCCGTCAACGTGATCGTGTCGCCTCCTGTGCCCACCGAATTGGAGCTGGCCAGGACTTCAATGACGGCGGCAGTCGAGTCGCCGTCACCGCCTCCATCGTCGGTCCCCGGCAGAGGGTCACCACTACCGGCGCCGCCGCCGCACGCAACTAGCAAGGCAGCACTCGCCAGAAGCGCCAGCCAACGCATGAGCCACTTGTTCATTTGCTTCCCTTGAAATCAGCGCCTCGTCGAACGGGCAATCAGCGCACACCGGATCGATCGGTAATCACCTTGGGTGTCAGAAATACCAGCAACTCAGTCTTCTGGGCATTCCGAGTCTTCGATCGGAACAGCGCCCCCATGAACGGCACATCGCCCAACAGAGGCACCTTCGTCTCGTTGACGGACTCGTTCTGCTCGAAGATGCCGCCGATGACGACCGTACCGCCGTTGTCGACCAGCACTTGCGTCTTGACGTGCTTGGTGTTGATCAGGATGCCAGCGGCCGTCGTCGTGCCCGGGCTGTCCTTGTTCACATCGACATCGAGAATGATGTTGCCTTCAGGGGTGATCTGCGGCGTGACTTCCAGTTTCAGCGTCGCTTTGCGGAACTGGATGGCCGTCGCGCCACTGGAGGTCGCCGTCTGATAAGGGATCTCGGTGCCCTGCTCAATGAGCGCCTTGACCTGGTCGGCGGTGATCACGCGCGGGCTGGACACCACCTTGCCCTTGCCGTCGGCTTCCAGCGCGGACAGCTCGAGATTCAGGAAGCGGTTCATCGCCGAACTGAACAAGGAGACAGCAAACGTGGCCGGGTCATAGTCATTCAAACCGACCGCCGGGAGGTTCACGAAATAGCTGCTGGCGGAGAGGGTTCCGACCACATTGCCGGCCGCATTGACCGGCAGAGACTGCTGCGTCGAGCCACTCAGGCCGTAATAGTTGCCGCCGATGGCCGTGCGGCTGTTGCCGCCCACGCTCCAGCCCGGCTGAACACCGTTGGTGACCGAGCGGTCGGTGGTACCCAGCTTGGCGCCGAGCGTGCGGCCGAAGGTGTCGGACGCTTCGACGATGCGGGCCTCGATCATCACCTGGCGCACAGGGATGTCGATGCGGGCGATCATCTGCGCCACTTCTTCAAGCTTCGACGGGATGTCGCTGATAAACAGCTGGTTGGTTCGCGTCTCGTATACGACGCTGCCACGCGGCGACAAGATGCGGCCCGAGTTGGAACCGCCGCCAGAACCACCGGAACCACCCTGCCCGGCCAACTGACCCGTCAGGCCCTTGGCGACGTCCTCGGCCTTGGTGTAATTGAGCTGGAATGCCTGTGTGCGCACCGGCTCCAGTGACGCAATCTGCGCCTTGGATTCGAGTTCCAGCTTCTCCTTCGCCGCGATCTCGTCCTTCGGCGCAATCCACAGCACATTGCCGGTCTTGCGCACGCCGAGGCCCTTGGCCTGCAGGATGATGTCCAGCGCCTGATCCCAAGGCACATCCTTCAGCCGCAGCGTGACGTTGCCGGTCACCGTATCGCTCGTCACGACGTTGAAGTTCGTGAAATCAGCGATGACCTGCAGCAGCGCACGCACCTCGATGCTCTGGAAATTGAGCGACAGCTTCTCGCCGCTGTAGCCAGGGCCTTGCGTCAGCTTGTTCGGATCGACCTTCTGCGGGCGCACCTCCAGCACGAACTGGTTGTCCGTCTGATAAGCGCTGTGCTCCCACACACCGGTCGGTTCGACGACCATTCGAACCTTGTCGCCGGACTGCGAGGTTGCAATCGTCTTCACGGGCGTGCCGAAGTCCGTGACATCGAGGCGCCGGCTCAGCGAGACGGGCACATTCGACTTCAGGAATTCGACGACGAGCGATTGCCCTTGCTGGCGAATGTCCACGCCGACCTGATTGCTCGGCAGGTCGACGATCACGCGACCAGCGCCGTCGCTGCCGCGGCGAAAGTCGATGTTGCGCAGCGACTGAGGCGTCGTGTTGAGGCTCTCGGCAAAATGCGTCGGGGCAGCGGCGGTCGCAGCCGGAGCCGGCGCGGCAGCCATCACCGCCGGGTCGATGGCACCCGGCGCAACGAACAACAGCAGGGTCTTGCCCTGCAATTGCGCCTGGTAGTTGGCCGCTTGTTTCAGGTTCAGCACGAGGCGCGTGCGGTCCCCGGCCTGGGCAACGGTTGCTGAGCGCAGGATGCCCTGATTGAGTTCGACCGAATTGCGCCCGATCGCGTTGGAGACTCCCGGCAGATCGATCGCGATGCGCGGCGGCGTCTGGACGGCGAACCCCTGAGGCAGAGCCGACAGCGGTTCGCTCAACTCGATGCGAACAACGTCGGTGCCGCCTTGCTGGCTGCTGTTGATCGACTGGATCGCGTTCTGCGCCCACGAGCTCGCGGCGGTCAAGAACAGCGCCAGCGCGACAAGCGGCGCGCGCCAGTGATTCATGGTTCTCTCCTGCATGTTCTTCATCGCCCCTTCTCCTGCAACTGGAGGGTCGCCGGGCGTTCAATCCATTCGCCGGCCGCGTCCTGCACGATCTCGCGCACCGCGACTTCGGTCTCGGTGATCTTCGTGACCTTGCCGTAGTTCTGGCCGAGGTAGTCGCCCACCTTGACCTGATAGAGCAGGTTGTCGACCTTCATCAGTGCGAACTGTCGACCCACGCGCGAGACGCTACCCACCATCGCCATCGAATCGAGCGGATAGGCCTCGAGCGGCTCCTTGCGGCGGTTCATCTCGGCGGCCAGCATGGAGTTCGGCTGCCGCGCCTCCTGCTTGAGCGCCACCGTCAGCTTCTGCGTGCTGAACGGCTCGACGCTTCGAGCCTCGTCATAGGGCTGCGGATCGAACCGCTTTGGCGGCGTCAGCGGCGGCACATTGGGCTTGACCTCGCGCCGCTGTTGCGCCATCCAGGCATCGAGCTCTTCTTGTTCTCCGCCGCAGCCGGCCAGAAGCGATGCGGCAACGACCACGGCCGTCAAGCCGATCACGCGCGAGCGGCGGCGCATCATGGCTTGGCTCCCTTCTTGGCCGCAGCCTGCGCGGCACGCTGCGCATCGATCTCGCTCTGATCGAGGTAGCGATAGGTGCGCGTCAGCGCATCCATCGTGAGCGTCCCACCGGCACCTTGACCTTGCGTCGGCACGATCTGCAGATCGTGCAGCGTCACGATCCGCGACAGGTTGGCAATGTCGGCCGCGAACGAGCCAATGTCGTGATAGCGACCGGTCACCCTGATGTTGATCGGCAGCTCCGCGTAATAGTCACGCACCGCCACCTGGCCCGGCTTGAACAGCTCGAACTGCAAGCCACGACCCAGACCAGCCTGGTTGATATCCGACAGCAGTGCATCCATCTCGGCCTTGCCGGGAAGCTGCTTCTCCAGCTGCGTCACGTACTCCTGCACCTGGATCTTCTGCTTGCGCAGCTCTTCCAGGTTCACGGCCTGCGCAAGCTTCGCTCGATAGTCCGCGCGCAGCGCGGGCTCGCGATTGCGCTCGGCCTCCAGCTCGTCGTGCTTGTCCGTCAGCAGGACGAACCATCCGACCACCACCACGGCCGCAGCCACGGCAGCGAAAGTCGCAAGCTTCGGCAGGATCGGCCACTGCCCCGGCTCATTGGGATTGAGCCCGCGGAACTGCTGCTGCGCCTGTACGAAGACCGAATTGAGATCGAGATTGAGTTTGCCGGCGGTCGCCATCGAACCCTCCTCAGGACGTCTTGGTCGGCACCGCAGCCGGTGCTGCGCCCGGAGCGGGCTTGTTGTCCTGGGCTTCCTTGTCTTGCGGCCGCTTGAGCGTCACGCGCACCGAGAAGTCGAACAGACGCTTCTGCTCGCGCGTCGCGGTCTGAACGTTCGCCGCCTTGATCTCGACGAGTTCCGGCTTCTCGACCCACTCGGAGTTGTAGGCCGTGTTGCGCAGAAACTCCGACACGCGCTCGTTGGTCTGGGCAATGCCGTTGATGGCGACGACCTGCCCCGTCTGCTTGATCGAGACGAGATAAACGCCTTCGGGTGTCTGCTTCACCAGCTCGTTGAGCAGGTGCACCGGCATGTTTCGATCGGTCTGCAGATTCTCGACTGCCTTCTGGCGCGCCTTCAGCGCCTCGATCTCGGCCTTGAGCGTCGCGATGTCCTTGATCTGCTCCTCGAGCTTCTTGATCTCGGCGGAGAGATAGTTGTTGCGGTCTTGCTGACCCGAGATCAGCTGCTGCAGCACACCCAACCAAAGCGCGACGATCAGCGCGCCGACCACGGCCGACAGACCAAGGCCGGCATAGAAGGCCTGCTTGCGCCGCTGCCGACGCTCTTCGCGGTGCGGCAGCAGGTTGATCAAAATCATTGCAGGAACCTCCGCATCGCCAGACCGCATGCAGTCAGATAGGCCGGAGCCTCCCGACGCAGCTTGCTCTCACGCACGGCCGAACCCAGGCGCATGCCGTCGAACGGATTCACGACCATCGATGCGAAACCGGTCAGTTCGGTCACGCGCTCCTTCAAGCCCGGCAATGTTGCGGTGCCGCCGGCCAGCATCACGTAGTGCACCTTGTGGTGCGGCGTGCTGGTGAAGAAGTACTGCAGCGCCCGGCCTATTTCCTGCGACAAGCTATCGACAAAAGGGCTCAGCAGCGAGGACTCGTAGTCCTCCGGCAAATCATTCGCGAGCTTCTTCTGCTCCGCTTCTTCGAACGAGAAGCCGTATTGGCGCGAGATCAGCTGTGTGAGCTGGGAGCCGCCGAAAGCCTGGTCGCGGTCGTAGAGGAGGTCCTCGTCTCGCAGCACCTTGAGGCTGGTCGTCTCGGCGCCGATCTCGAACAGCGCCACCAGCGCGTCCTTGCCGCCGTTGGGCAGACCCGCCACCACGCGGCTCATCGCCAGACGGGAGGCATGCGACTCGACATCCAGCACCACCGGCTTGAGACCGGCCGCCTCGGCGAGCCCCTGACGATCCTGGACGCGATCCTTGCGCGACGCGGCGATCAGCACCTCGACGTCACCGGCCGATGTCGAACTCGGCCCGACCACGCAGAAGTCGAGGCTCACCTCGTCGAGCGAAAAAGGGATGTACTGGTTGGCCTCCGACTCGACCTGGATCTCGAGTTCCTCATCGCGCAGGCCGGCCGGCAGCATGATCTTCTTCGTGATCACGGCCGACTGGGGCATGGCCATTGCGACGCGCTTGGTGCGCGTGCCACTCTTGGCAACCACGCGCCGCACGGCTTCGGCCACTTCGTCGAACTTCTCGATCTGGCCGTCCTGAATCCAGCCTTTTTCGAAGCTCTCGGTCGCGAAGCGCTCGAGGACGTATTCACCCGACGAGGCCTGGCCGAGTTCGACCAGTTTCACGCTCGACGAGCTGATGTCCAACCCGACCAGCGCTCCCTGTTTGCGGCCCAGCAATCCGTCAAGAAAGCCCACACCGTCCCCCGAACGCCGCTGTGCAGCTGTTAATAAGTTACTTGAATGCTAGCAGTAAAGATCTTGTGATCCCACCACATTTGCCCGGGCGCCACAGGCGGCCCGTTGCAAAACTCACACGCGCTGAGAAGGCCTGGAAAGCGGTTGCAACAGCGCTTTCCGAGGCGTCTTAAGGGCGCTTCAACCCCCTTCCTATAATCCTTCGCGACCCCAGGAGGCCCATGACCGCATCCGACCGCGCCCCGAAGTCCGAACCCTCTCCCGCTGGCCGATCCTCACTTCCGGACGCGCTTCGCTGGCCCCTCAAAGCAGTGGGGCTGCTGGCCGGGCTTGCGCTGGCCGGCGTGCTGGCCGCGCTGTTCCTGGTGGCCATGGCACTCGCCGTGGCCTATCCCAATCTGCCGGATATCCACGGCCTGGCCGACTACCGGCCCAAGTTGCCCTTGCGCGTGTACTCGGCCGACGACCAGCTGATCGGCGAGTTCGGCGAGGAGCGCCGCCAGTTCACGCCGATCGCGCAGATCCCGCGCGTGATGCAGGAAGCGGTGCTCGCCATCGAGGATGCGCGCTTCTATCAGCACGGCGGCGTCGACTACCTCGGCGTCATCCGCGCCGGCCTGGCCAACGTCGGCGACGCACGCAGCCAGGGTGCATCGACCATCACGATGCAGGTCGCGCGCAACTTCTACCTGCCGACCGAGAAGACGCTGACGCGAAAGATCTACGAGATCCTGCTCGCCCTGAAGATCGAGACGCAGCTCACCAAGGACCAGATCCTCGAGCTGTACATGAACCAGATCTATCTCGGCCAGCGCGCCTACGGCTTCGCGGCGGCCGCCGAGACCTACTTCGGAAAGCCGCTGCAGGAGCTCACGGTCGCCGAGGCGGCGATGCTGGCGGGCCTGCCGAAGGCGCCGTCGGCCTACAACCCCATCGTCAACCCCAAGCGCGCGCGCATCCGGCAGTTGCACATCATCGACCGGATGTACGAGAACGGCTTCATCACCGAGGAGCAGGCCGAGGCAGCCAAGACGCAGACGCTGCGCTACCGCGCGGCCGCCGTCTCGCCGATCCACGCCGAGTACGTCGCGGAGGCCGTGCGCCAGCTGATCTACGCCCAGTACGGCGACGAGACCTACACGCGCGGCCTGAACGTCTACACGAGCCTGCGCACGGCCGAACAGGAAGTCGCCTATCGCGCGCTGCGCCAGGGCATCACCGACTACGAACGCCGACAGGTCTACCGCGGCCCGGAGGCCTGGGTCGACCTGCCCAAGGATGCGGCCGCGCTGGACACCCGCATCGCCGAAGCACTCGAAGACCACCCCGACAACGACGAGCTGCGCGCGGCGGTCGTGCTCGAGGCGAGCCCCAAGCAAGTGGTCGCGGCGCTGCAAAGCGGGGAGACGGTGACCATCACCGGCGACGGCCTCAAACCCGCGCAGTCCGGCCTGGCGCCGAACGCCGAGCCAAAGAAGCAAGTGCGCCGCGGCTCGGTCGTGCGCGTCGTCAAGATCGGCAAGGACAAGTCGGGCGCCGACCGCTGGTCGATCACGCAGCTGCCCGAGGTCGAGGGCGCCTTCGTCGCCATCGACCCGCAGACCGGCTCCATCCGCGCGATGGTGGGCGGCTTCGACTTCGCGAAGAACAAGTTCAACCACGTCACCCAGGCGTGGCGGCAGCCGGGTTCGAGCTTCAAGCCCTTCATCTACTCGGCCGCGCTGGAAAAGGGCTTCACGCCCGCGACGGTGGTGAACGACGCGCCGCTGTTCTTCGACGCCGCTACCACCGGCAGCCAGCCCTGGGAGCCGAAGAACTACGACGGCACGTTCGACGGCCCGATGCCGCTGCGCAAGGCGCTCGCGAAGTCGAAGAACATGGTGTCGATCCGCATCCTCGAGTCCATCACGCCGCTGTATGCGCAGGAGTGGATCACCCGCTTCGGCTTCGAGGCGGAGAAGCACCCGGCCTACCTGCCGATGGCCCTGGGCACCGGCTCGGTGACGCCGCTGCAGATGGCCGATGCCTATGCCGTCTTCGCGAACGGCGGGTACCGCATCCGCCCGCAGCTGATCACGCGCATCACCGACAACAAGGGCCGGCTGTTGGTGAAGACGGAGTTCGCGCCGCCCGACGAGTCGCAACGCACGATCGACGCTCGCAACGTCTTCGTGATGAGCAGCCTGCTGCAGGAGGTCACGCGCAGCGGCACCGCGGCGCGCGCGCAAGCGACGCTCAAGCGCCCCGACCTCTACGGCAAGACCGGCACCACCAACGACTCGCTGGATGCCTGGTTCGCCGGCTGGGGCCCGGGCGTGGTGGCCGTCGTCTGGATCGGCTACGACCAGCCAAGAAAGCTCGGCAGCCGCGAGACCGGCGGCGGCCTGGCGCTGCCGGTGTGGATCGACTACATGCAAGTCGCCCTCAAGGGCGTGCCGGTGCAGGAGATGCCGGCGCCCGAGGGCGTGATCAACGTTGCCGGCGAGTGGTACTACGAAGAGTACGGGCCGAATGCCGGCGTCAGCGGCGTGGGTCTCGACGCACCGGTGCCGGCGCCGCCGCCGACCGAGGCCGAGAAGAAAAGCATCCTCGACCTGTTCAGGAACTAGCTGGCGGGCGGCTCGAAGCGCAGCGTTCGGCCAGCCTGTTCGCTCGCGCAGGCCGACAGCAGCGACCAGAACTCCTCGCCGCTCTTGGTGTCGAGCCAGCGGCCGCTTGCATGCCTGAAGTGGAAGCCACCGCGCCGCGCAGCCAACCAGATCTCATGCAGCGGCGGCTGCGTGTTGACGACGAGCTTGCTGCGGTCGGGCAGCGTCAGCTCGAGCAGGCCGCCGGTGCGCGCACCGTCGATGTCGACGACGTCGTCCTGGAGCCAGCGGTCAATCTGCGCTTCGATCGCGGCCAGCACCGCACGCGTGCACGCGTCGTACTCGGCGTCAGTGAGGCCGGAGTCGTAAGCGCCGATGGCAGCACCCATCCTTAGAATCCCATGATGATCTCGACCGCTTCAAGCATACCCGTGGCGCGCATCGCCGCGCGCACGGTGATGGCATTGGCCGCGCTGGGCGCGCTGGCCGGCTGCGGCCAGAAGGGCCCGCTGCGGCTGCCCACGACCTCGCCTGCCTCTCCTGCTGCGAGCGCACCCGACGGCCCGGCGGCGAGCACGCCCACGAAATGACGATGAAGCTGCCCGGCCATCCGGACGTCGCCTATCGCGACGGCCAACTACACCTCGACGACCTGCCGCTGCGCGAGCTCGCAGCGCGCTTCGGCACGCCGCTGTACGCCTACTCGCGCCGCGCGATGCTGGCGGCGCTGGCGCCCTATCAACGCGCGCTCGCCGGCCGCGAGCACCTGATTTGCTACGCGATGAAGGCCAACAGCAACCTTGCAGTGCTGCAGACCTTCGCGCAGGCCGGCTGCGGCTTCGACATCGTCTCGGGCGGCGAGCTCGAGCGCGTGCTGGCCGCCGGCGGCGACGCGCGCAAGGTGGTGTTCTCCGGGCTCGGCAAGACCCGCGCCGAGATGGCGCGCGCGCTCGAAGCCGGCGTGCGCTGCTTCAACGTCGAGAGCGAGCCCGAGCTCGAGGTGCTGGCCGAGGTCGCCCGTGCGCACGGCACGCGAGCGCCGGTAAGCCTGCGCGTCAACCCGGACGTCGACGCCAAGACGCATCCCTACATCTCGACCGGCCTCAAGGGCAACAAGTTCGGCGTCGCGCACGACCGCGCGCTGCACGCCTACCGGCGCGCCGCCGAGCTGCCGGGCCTGGAGGTGGTGGGCATCGATTGCCACATCGGCTCGCAGATCACCGAGTCCGACCCCTACCTTGACGCGATCGACCGCGTGCTCGATCTCGTCGAGGCGATCGAGTCGCAGGGCCTGCGCCTGCATCACCTCGATCTCGGCGGCGGCCTGGGCATCACCTACACCGACGAGGCGCCGCCGGCGGCCGACGCGCTGATCGCGCGCATGCTCGAGCGAATCGACGCGCGCGGCCATGGCCATCGCGAGATCGTGCTCGAGCCCGGGCGCTCGCTGGTCGGCAACGCCGGCGTGCTGCTGACCGAGGTGCTCTACCTCAAGTCGGGCGAGGCCAAGAACTTCTGCGTCGTCGATGCGGCGATGAACGACCTGATGCGCCCGGCCATGTACGAAGCGACGATGGCCATCGTGCCCGCCACGCTGCGCGACGCGGCGCCTTCGACCTATGACGTCGTCGGCCCGATCTGCGAATCGGGCGACTGGCTGGGCCGCGACCGCGCATTGGCCGTGCAGGCAGGCGACCTGCTCGCGGTGCTGAGCGCCGGCGCCTACGGCATGAGCATGGCGAGCAACTACAACAGCCGTGGCCGCGCGGCCGAGGTGCTGGTCGATGGCGACCAGGCCTGGTTGATCCGCGACCGCGAGGATCCGCGCGCGCTGTTTGCCGGCGAGCACCTGCCGCCGGCGCGCTGAGGCAGCGCTACAGCCGCCCTTCCTCGACGGCATGGCAGGCCACCTGCACGCCATCGTCCACCGGCATCAGCAGCGGCCGCTCTGCGCGGCAGCGCGCGTTGGCGTGCGGACAGCGCGGATGGAAGGCGCAGCCGGTGGGCGGCGCGAGCGGATTCGGCACCTCGCCTTGCACCGGCACGCGGGCGCGCCCGCTCATCGCCATGTCGGGCACCGCGTCGAGCAGCATGCGCGTGTAGGGATGGCGCGGCGCCGAGAAGATGCGTGACTTGGGCGCCAGCTCGACCAGGCGGCCGAGGTACATCACGCCGACCGCGTCGCTCACGTGGCGCACGACCGCAAGGTTGTGCGAGATGAACAGGTAGGTGAGCCCGCGCTCGCGCTGCAGATCGCGCATCAGGTTCAACACCTGCGCCTGTACCGAGACATCGAGCGCCGAGGTCGGCTCGTCGCAGACCAAGAACTCGGGCGCCGTGGCCAGCGCCCTGGCGATCGAGATGCGCTGGCGCTGCCCGCCCGAGAACTGGTGCGGGTACTTGTCGGCGTCGGCCGCGCCAAGGCCCACCTGCGCCAGCAGTTCGACGACACGCGCGTCGCGGGCGGCGGCGTCGGGCACCAGGCCGTGTTCCCGCAGCGGCTCGCCGACAATCTCGCGCACGGTCCAGCGCGGATTCAGGCTCGCATACGGATCCTGGAAGATCATCTGCAGCCGCCGGCGCACCGCGCGCGACTGCGGCGAGGCGTAGCGGGCCAACAGATCGGCGCCATCGAAGCGCACGCTGCCGCGCGACGGCGCGACCAGGCCGGTGAGCAGCCTGGCCACCGTGCTCTTGCCGCAGCCGGACTCGCCGACCAGCGCCAGCGTGGTGCCGCGCGGGATCGCGAAGCTCACACCGTCGACCGCCTGCACGACCGCCCGGCCGCGCCGCTCGATCAGGCGCTCGAGCCAGGGCGCGGAGACGTCGTAGCGCTTGGCGAGGTCGCTGACCTCCACGAGTGCCGTCATGCCGCCGCCTCCTCGATGCGCACGATCGGCGCCAGCCAGCAGGCGGCCCGGGTCGCCCCGACCGACCTTAGCTCGGGCCGATCGCCCTCGGCGCAGCGCGGCTGGGCGTGCGGGCAGCGCGGGTGGAAGCTGCAGCCCGCCGGCCACGCGCCCGGGCGCGGCATCGCGCCGTCGATCTGCGCCAGACGCTCGCCATGGCCGACAGCGTCGAGCCGCGGAATCGCCGCCATCAGCCCGGCCGTGTACGGGTGCGCCGGCGCGTGGATCACCTCGCGCACCGGCCCGATCTCGACCACGCGCCCGGCATACATCACCGCGACGCGGTCGCAGGTTTCGGCGATCACGCCCATGTCATGCGTGATCAGCAGCACCGCGACGCCGCGCTCGCGCGCCAGGCGCTTGAGCAGGCCGATGATCTGCGCCTGGATCGAGACGTCCAGCGCGGTGGTCGGCTCGTCGGCGATCACCAGCTCGGGCTCGGCGGCCAGCGCGAGCGCGATCACCACGCGCTGGCGCATGCCGCCCGAGAACTGGTGCGGATACTGGTCGATGCGCGCCTCGGGCGCCGGGATGCCGGTGTCGCGCAGCAAGCCGATCGCGCGTTCGCGCGCGGCCGCGGCGTCGAGCGGCAAGTGGGTGCGGATCGTCTCGACCAGCTGCTCGCCCACCGTGTACAGCGGGTTCAGCGAGGTCAGCGGGTCCTGGAACACCGCGCCGATGCGCTTGCCGCGGATGCGCCGCAGCGCACGTTCCGACAGGCCGTCGATGCGCTGGCCGTCGAGCGCGATCGAGCCGCTCGCGACGCGCCCCGGCGGCTCGATCAGGCCGATCACGGCCGCCCCGGTCAGCGACTTGCCCGCGCCCGATTCGCCGACCACGCCCAAGATTTCGCCGCGGCCGAGTTCGAACGACACGCCATCGAGCGCGCGCACGCGCCCGCGCCGCGACGCGAACTCGACCACCAGATCGCTGACGGACAGCAGCGGCGAAACGGCAGCCACGCTGCTCACTTGGCCGGCGGCGTGCAGCCGGCGATCGACTCTTCGTAGTCGACCTTGGGCTTGAAGTCGACGTTCAGCGCGTTGTCCTTCACTGCCACGATGTAGTAGCGCGTGCAGGGCTTGACGTCCATGTTGAGCGTGACCTCGTCGACGTTGCGCTTGCCGGCGCCGCCCGGGGGGCCCTGGAGCGTGACGGCGCGCTGGCCGGGATCGACCAGCACCGGCCCGCCGATCGGCGTGCTCTTGCCGTCGACCTTGGAGATGATCACGGGATAGGTATCGATGGGCGCCTTGAAATAGCGTTGACCGCGAAGCTCGGAATAGTGATAGCCGGTCGCGCAGCCCGCCAGCAGCAGGCCCGCGGTAGCGAGGCACAGGGCACGAAGCGGTGTCATGGGGTCTCCACAAAGGGTAGTCGGGAGATTCGTCAGATTAGCGCAGCCGCGGGTTCAGCGCATCGCGCAGCCAGTCGCCGAGCAGGTTCACGCTCAGCGCGATGGCGACCAGCATCGCGCCGGGAAACACGGTGATCCACCATTCGCCGCTGAACAGGAAGTCGTTGCCGATGCGGATCAGCGTGCCCAGCGACGGAGACGTCGGCGGCACGCCGACACCGAGGAACGACAGCGTCGCCTCGGTGATGATGGCCGACGCCACCTGGATGGTGGCCAGCACCAGCACCGGGCCCATCACGTTGGGCAGCACATGCCGGCGCATGATCGCCAGCGGCGCGACGCCGATCACGCGCGCGGCCTGCACGTACTCCTTCTGTCGCTCGACCATCGTCGAGCCGCGCACCGTGCGCGCATAGGGCACCCAGCCGGTCAGCGCGATCGCGAAGATCAGTACCGCGAAGGCCAGCGTCGCGTGCGCGTCGGGAAACAGGGCGCGCCCGACGCCGTCGATCAGCAAGGCGACCAGGATCGAAGGGAACGACAGCATCACGTCGCACACGCGCATCAGGAAGGCATCGAGGCGGCCGCCGACGTAGCCGGCCAGAAGCCCCAGCGACACGCCGACGATCATCGACAGCAGCACCGACGCCACACCGACCAGCAGCGAGATGCGCGCGCCGTAGAACAGCGCCGAGAGGATGTCGCGGCCCTGGTCGTCGGTGCCCAGCAGGTACTTCGCGCTTCCGCCTTCGAGCCATGCCGGCGGCAGGCGCGCATCGGCGAGGTCGAGCGTCGCGAGATCGAACGGCCGGTGCGGCGCCACGACCTCGGCGAACAGCGCACCGCCGATGCACAGCAGCGCGACCAGCGCCGCCGCGATCGCCACCGGCGAGGTCAAGAAGCTGTGCGCGAGGTCGCTGTCCAAGGCGTGCCGCAGCCGGGCACGCCAGCCGGCAGGGCGGGCAAGTGCAGTGGTCATGAGAAGGCTAATGCGCCGCCGCCGCGCGCTCGACGCGCAGGCGCGGGTCGACCACGGCATACAGCAGGTCCACCACGAGGTTAATCAGCACGAAGATCAGTGCGATCAGGCACAGGTAGGCGGCCATCACCGGCACGTCGGCAAAGCTCACCGCCTGGATGAACAGCAGCCCCATGCCGGGCCATTGGAAGACCGTCTCCGTGATGATCGCAAACGCGATCAGCGAGCCGAGCTGCAGACCGGTGACGGTGATCACCGGCACCAGCGTGTTCTTTAGCGCATGCCGGAAATGCACCGCGCGCTGGGAGAGGCCGCGCGCTCGCGCGAAGCGGATGTAGTCGGTGCGCAGCACCTCGAGCATCTCGGCGCGCACCAGACGCTGGATCAGCGCCAGCTGGAAGATCGCCAGCGTCACCGCCGGCAGCACCAGATGGCGCCAGCCGTCGAGCGTAAGCAGGCCGGTCGACCAGGGACCGAGCTGCACCACGTCGCCGCGGCCGAAGCTCGGCAGCCAGCCGAGGCCCACCGAAAACACGAGGATCAGCAAGATGCCGATCAGGAAGGTCGGCAGCGACACGCCCAGCAGCGAGAAGGCCATCAGCGCCTGCGCCAGCGCGGTGCCGCGCTTGAGCGCCGCGATCACGCCCAGCGGCAGGCCCACGGCCAGGGCCAGCAAGGCGGCCACGCCGGCGAGCTCCAGCGTCGCCGGCAGGCGCTCGGCGATCAGCGTCGAGACCCGGCGCCCCTGGCGAAGGCTGAGCCCGAACTCGCCACGCACCGCATTGCCGACGAAGCGCACGAACTGCAGCGCGAACGGCTGGTCCAGCCCGAGGTCGGCGCGCAGCTGCTCGCGCTGCTCGGGCGTCGCGTCCTGGCCCAGCAGATGCGTCACCGGGTCGCCGACGTACTGGAACAGCATGAAAGCGAGGAACGCGACCGTGAGCATCACGATCGCGCCCTGCGCCAGGCGGCGCAGCAGGAAAGCCAGCATTCAGCTCAGTCCACGCGCACGTTGCGCATCTCGATGCGGTTGTCCGCGCGATGCGTCATCTGCACATTCTTCTTCATCGCCCACGGAATGATCTGGTGGTGCAGCGGGATGTCGGACACGTCGTCCTTGGCGATCTGCAGCGCCTTTTGCAGCAGCTGCTTGCGGGTGTCGGCGTCGATCTCCTTCTTGGCGCGCTCGATCAGCGCGTCGGCCTGCGGGTTGCTGTAGCGCCCGACGTTGTAGTTGCCGTCGCCTTGCGCCCCGACCGTGCGAACGAGCGACTGCAGCGAGTACAGCGCGTCGAAGGTCGGCACGCCCCAGCCGAGCATGTAGATGCTGGCCTCGTAGCGCTGGATCATCGGGAAGTAGGTCACCAACGGCAGCGTGCGCAGCTTGGCCTTGACGCCGATGCGCGCCCACATCGCGCTGATCGCCTGGCAGATTTCCTCGTCGTTGATGTAGCGGTTGTTCGGACAGGCGAAGTCGACCTCGAAGCCGCTCGCATACCCCGCTTCCGCCATCTGCTTCTTCGCGGCTTCCACGTCGTAGGGCAGCCGCTTGTCGAGTTCGGCCGACCAGCCGTTGACCTGGGGCGGGATCAGCGTGCCGGCCGGCTGCGCGAGGCCGCGCATGATGTTCTTCTGGATCGCGTTGATGTCGATCGCCTGGTACAGCGCGCGGCGTACGCGCAGGTCCTTGAGCGGGTTCTTGCCCTTGACGTTGGAGCCGGGCAGCTCGTCGCGATAGACGTCCAGGCCGAGGAAGATGGTGCGGTTCTCGACGCCGTCGAGCACCTTGAGCTGCGGGTTCGCGCGCAGGCGCGCGAGATCGTTGGGCGACGGGTCGAGCACCATGTCGACCTCGCCCGACAGCAGCGCCGCGACGCGCGTGGCCTCCGACTTGATCGGCGTGTAGACGATCTCGTCGAGGTTGCCCTTGGCCTGGCCCCACCAGTTCGGGTTCTTCGTGAGCACCAGCTTCACGTCGGGCTCCCAGCTCTTGAGGATGAACGGGCCGGTGCCGTTGGCGTGGCGGTGCGCGTAGTTCTCTTCGGGCGTCTTGATGTCCTTGGGCGAAGTCGACTTGTTCTTCTCGGCCCAGGCCTTGTTCATGATGCGCAGCTCGGTCAGCTGGCGCAGCAGCACGGGGTTCGGGCCCTTGGTGAGGATGTCGACGGTCGAGTCGTCGACCTTCACGACCTTGTCGATGCCCTGCGTATAGACGCCGTAGTTGGAGGTCTTCTCCATCGCGCGCATCAGCGAGAAGACCACGTCGTCGGCAGTGAGTGGCGCACCGTCGTGGAACTTCACGCCCTTGCGCAAGGACACGCGCAGCTGCGTCGGCGTCATCTGCTTCGAGCTGGTGGCCAGCACGGGCTCGAGCTCGAACTTGTCGTTGTAGGTGTAAAGCGCCTCGTAGACGGTGGCGTGGATGCCGTTGCCCAGCGCGTTGTTCTGCGAATGAACGTCCCAGGTGGGCAGGTCGCTGGCACTGGTCCAGCGCAATGTGGCGGCGTGGACGCCGGCGCCCCATGCGATCAGGCCGGCGGCAAGAACGGCGGATGCGCCGTGGCGAAGAATCGACGTCACGCGGACTCCTTGTGGGATGGTGCGGTCAGGGTCAAGGCGCGCATCATGAGCAAGCCTTGAGCCAGCGGGCAGCCGGGAAAGCCCGCTTTTCGCGGACCAATGTTCAGCGCGCGGCCAACGGCGGCGACCCGAGGCAGACGGCGCCATACCAGGCGATCGCCTGGCCGCCGGTATTGTCGGCATCGGTCATCAACGCCACGCCGGTCAGGGCACCGGGCCTCTCGCCGAACGCGCGCTCGAAATCGGCGGCGATGTCGCGCTCGTAGCTGCGCCACTCGTCCAGCCGGCGCGGGCCCGACTCCAGCACGATCTTGCGCACGCGGTCGGTGCGCTCGCTGATCACCACGCTGCCCTCCGGTGCCTGCGAATCCCAGACGTACATCAGCGTCGCGTACGGAGGTCGCTCGCCGGCCACGGCCTGCACGAGGTCGAACACCATGCGGTTGCGCGCCGACAACCGCGATTCATCGCCCTCAAACGAGAGCAGCAGGCGCACGGGTGCATCCTCGACATCACGATCGCGCACATCGGCGCCGGCGATCAGCGCGGGAACCCGCCACGCGAAGCTCACCGTGCCCAGCGCCGTCGGCTCGACGCGCAGCGTGTGGCGCAAGAGGCTCGCCGAGCGGTCGGCACGCGCGCGCAGGCGCTCGGCGCCGCCGTCGGACGTGAGTTCGTACTGCGTCGCGCGCTTGCCGGGCAGGCGCTGCGGCTGCCAATGAGGAATGCATTGCCGCCCGATCGAGGCGACCGAAGTCGGCGCCGACACCGGCGCCTGCGCGCTCGGCGGCCACGAGGCGCAGGCGCCCAGCGCGCCCGCAACGCATACCGCTGCCGCAGCCCTGATCCCCACGGCGGTCCGTCTCCATCTCATGATCGCGCTTCGATTCGCTGCCTTCATGAAAAAGGGCGCCCGAGGGCGCCCTTTCGATCGGATCGAGGGATCGATCAGAAGTTGTGGCCGATGCCGAAGACGTACTCGCTCTTGCGCGAGAAGAATTCGTCGGCGTTGTCGTCACCCTTGCGCTGCGTCGCCGCGGCGTACAGCTGGGTGCGCTTGGACAGCGAGTAGCGCAGCGAAACGCCGTACTTCTGGAAGTCCGCGTCGCCGAGGGCCGTCTCGATCGTCGAGCTGGTGTACTGGCCACGCAGTTCGAACGCGCCGAACGGGATCAGCACGCCGAGGTTGTAGGCCTTCTGGTCGACCGAGTCGCCGCCAAGGGTCCACTGGGCAGTCTGCGTGCCGACGTCCTTCGTCTGCTGGTAGCCGGCAAAGACGGTCGCGACGCCGAAGTTGTAGTTACCGCCAACGGTCACCACATCGTTCCAGCCGTCGTACTGCTCGAACACGGCGCCGACCTTCAGCGGGCCGCTGGCGAACGTGGCGCTCACGCCCTGCAGGCGCTGGTTGGTTGCCGGCGTGCCTTCGCCCGCGGCAACGATCGCGCGGACCTGGAAGCCGCCCCAGACCGGCGAGAGGTACTGGACCGCGTTGTCAACGCGGGTGCCGAGGTTCTGGAACAGGATCGCCGACGGGGCCGGCGACGTGGCGCTCAGCAGCGTTTCGACAACCGACAGTTCCGACTCGCCGGACACATCGGTGAAGCCGAGGTTCAGTTCGCGGGTCAGGGTCTGCTGGCGGCCCAGACGAATGTCGCCGAAGTCCTTCGAGCCCAGAGCCACGTAGGCCTGGCGGTTGAAGAACGGCGTGCTGCCCGCGCCCGTGTCGGTACGGAAGCCCGACTCGAGCACGAAATAGGCCTTGAGGCCGCCGCCGAGGTCTTCGGTGCCACGCAGGCCCCAGCGCGAACCGCCGACGCCGTTGTCGCCGCCGTCGTTCATCTTGATGACCGCGTCACCAGGGGCGCCGCCAGCCACCGAGGCCGAGCTGCCCGGATCCTGGTACGTCACGTTCGCGTCGATACGGCCGTACAGCGTGACCGACGACTGGGCCGACGCGGCACCGGCGGCAGCCAGCACGGCGAGAGCGATCAGAGTCTTTTTCATTCCAACTATCTCCTGGGTTGAACCGGAGCGACCACCGCGAACGGCCCGGACCGGGCCAAGGTGGCGCGACCTCCTTATCGGAAGTTGCCCGGATTGCATCAGACCTCCGCCGGCAAGACCAGAAACCAATCGCCCCATGGGGCCGAATTTGTTGCCCCGCCGCAACTGGGTCCGGGATGGTGTTGACGGTCATCGACGATTCACAAACGCCCCTATGAAATCGAGGTGCATGACGAGCCTGCAGGCGAGGCTGCGGAATCCGCCGCGCGCGCGGCGGCGGCGTCCGCCGACGGCGCTACGATGCGGCGCATGAACCCGCTGCCGCATCCTGACCAGGTCCTGTCAGCCGCCGATCAAGCGCTGCGCACGTTGTTTTCGTCCCACACGGCCGTGCGACCGATGCCCCGACCCGCGGGGACCGGCGACGAGGCCATCCCGGCCGATGCCGAGCAGCGGCGCCTCAGCGCGGCGCTGATGCGCGTCAACCACGTGGGCGAGGTCTGCGCCCAGGCGCTTTACCAGGCGCAGGCGCTGTCCACGCGCGATCCCGCGCTCAAGGCGCACTTCGAGGCCGCCGCGCGCGACGAGACCGACCACCTCGCCTGGACCGAGCAGCGCCTGCGCGAACTCGGCGCGCGCACGAGCTGGCTCAATCCCCTGTGGTATGCCGGCGCCTTTGGCATCGGCCTGGCCGCCGGACGGGTCGGAGACCAGGTCAGCCTCGGTTTCGTCGTCGAGACCGAGCGCCAGGTCGAGCAGCATCTCCACAGCCACCTGTCGCGGCTGCCCGCCGACGATGCCGCGTCACGCGCCATCGTCGAGCAGATGCGTGACGACGAGGCGCGCCACGCGATGGACGCCGAACGCGCAGGTGCCGTGCCGCTGCCACTGCCGGTGCGCTGGCTGATGCGCGGCGCAGCCAAGGTCATGACGACCACGGCCCACCACGTCTGAGTTCACAAGGGCGCTCAGCCGGCTTCGCGCAATTCCAGGCTGGTCGTGATCTCGGCCGTCTTCGCCAGCATGGCCGTGGCCGAACAGTACTTCTCGTGCGAAAGCGAGACGGCCCGCTCGACCGCCGCCTGCTGCAGGCCACGGCCGGTGATGACGAAGTGGAAGTTGATCTTCGTGAACACCTTCGGGTCGCTCGACGCTCGCTCGGCCATCAGCTTGACTTCGCAGCCGCGCACGTCATGGCGGCCGCGCTTGAGGATCAGCACCACGTCATAGGCGGTGCAGGCACCCGTGCCGGCCAGCACGGTCTCCATCGGCCGCGGAGCGAGGTTGCGCCCGCCGCCGTCGGGGGCGCCGTCCATCGAGAGCAGGTGTCCGCTGCCGGTTTCGGCACTGAAGGCCATGCCGGCATCAGGCTGCCAGCGCACGGTGCATTCCATCGAGGCTTCCTACAGAGGCGGCCCGCGCCGCGCGGGCCCATTGTGGATCGGCGATTGTGCAATTCATCGCGCTGCCCTTGCGGTTGCCCGGAGATGGCCCCGAACGACCGTGCGATTCATATTGCGGCGCACCATCCCGTGCGCCTAGAATTGCCTTCATCGATGCCGCGGAAAGGTCTGTCCGTCGCGGCATCCCCGGTTGTCTCCTCCACCTCCTCCATTGGTGGATTCGGCCCGGAGCCGCAAGGCTCCGGGCCTTTTTCTTGCCCATCGCCAGTGCGCCGCGCGCGACTGCTGCGCCGCAGCGTGGCGGATCGCGCACTCACTTATGATCCTTGGCTGCTTACCGGCCACCAAGGAGATCCCCATGAGCCGCCGCGGCCCCGCGACCGACTACCTCCAGCGCATCCTGACCGCTCGGGTGTACGACGTCGCGATTGAATCGCCGCTCGAGGAAGCCACGCAGCTGTCCGCCCGCCTGGGCAACCGCGTCTGGCTCAAGCGCGAGGATCAGCAGCCGGTGTTCAGCTTCAAGCTGCGCGGCGCCTACAACAAGATGGTGCGGCTGTCGCCCGAGCAGCTCGGGCGCGGCGTGATCTGCGCTTCGGCCGGCAATCACGCTCAAGGCGTCGCGCTGTCGGCGCGCCGGCTCGGCTGCCAAGCCACCATCGTGATGCCGGTGACGACGCCGCAGGTCAAGATCGATGCGGTGCGCACGCTCGGCGGCACGGTCGTCCTGCACGGCGACAGCTTCTCCGACGCCTACGGCCACGCGCTCGAACTCGAACGCACGACCGGCGCGACCTTCGTGCATCCGTTCGACGATCCCGACGTCATCGCCGGCCAAGGCACGATCGCGATGGAGATCCTGCGCCAGCTGCAAGGCCCGATCGATGCGGTGTTCGTTGCCATCGGCGGCGGCGGGCTGATCGCCGGCGTGGCGAGCTACATCAAGGCCGTGCGGCCCGAGATCAAGGTGATCGGCGTGCAGACCGCGGACTCGGACGCGATGCTGCAATCGGTCAAGGCGGGCAAACGCGTCACGCTGCACGACGTGGGCCTGTTCTCCGACGGCACCGCGGTCAAGACGGTCGGCGAAGAGACTTTCCGGCTCGCGCGCGAGCTGGTCGACGACTTCGAGGTGGTCGATACCGACGCGGTCTGCGCCGGCATCAAGGATGTGTTCCAGGACACGCGCTCGATCCTCGAGCCGGCCGGCGCGATGGGCGTCGCGGCGATCAAGCAGTACGTCGCGCGCACCGGCTGCCAGGGCCAGACCTTCGTGGCGATCACCTGCGGCGCGAACATGAACTTCGACCGCCTGCGCTTCGTCGCCGAGCGCGCCGAGGTCGGCGAGGAACGCGAGGCGCTGTTCGCGGTGACCATCCCCGAGGAGCGCGGCTCGTTCAAGCGATTCTGCGAGCTCATCGGCCCGCGCAACGTCACCGAGTTCAACTACCGCATCAGCGACGAGAAGATCGCCCATGTGTTCGTCGGCCTGAGCTCGCGCACGCGCGGCGAGTCGGCCGAGATCGCGCAGCGCTTCGTGCAGCACGGCTTCGCGACCGTGGACCTCACGCACGATGAGCTCGCCAAGAGCCATGTGCGCTACATGGTCGGCGGGCGCAGCGAGCTCGCGCGCGACGAGCGCCTGTACCGCTTCTCCTTCCCCGAGCGGCCCGGAGCGCTGATGCGTTTCCTCTCGCGCATGCATCCCGACTGGAACATCAGCCTGTTCCATTACCGCAACCAGGGCGCCGACTACAGCGACATCCTGGTCGGGCTGCAAGTGCCGCCGAACGAGGCCTCAGAGCTGCAGGAATTCCTCAGTTCGCTCGACTATCCCTATGTCGAGGAATCGCTCAACCCGGTGTATCGGCTGTTCCTGCGCTGACGGCTTGCGCCCGCCTGCTCCACAATCGCGCGACCCCATCCTGACGTCCGCGCCGTGCAACGCTCGCTGATCACTCCGACCGCGCATCCCAAGCTCGAAGAGGCGCTGCGGCACAAGCTGCAGCGGCGCAGCGAGACGACCGGCAGCCTCGGTGAGCTCGAGCCGCTGGCGGTGCGGCTGGGCCTGATCCAGAACACGCTCAAGCCCAAGCTGCGCTCGCCGCAGCTGCTGGTCGCCGCCGGCGACCACGGCCTCGCGGTCGACGTCGCGCCCAGCGGCGCAGCCTCGTCGATCCAGGTCATGCACCTGCTCGCCGGCCGGCTGCCGATGGCGGTGTTCTCGTTCATCCAGGGGCTCGGCCTCACGGTCGCCGACGCCGGTCTGGCCGAAACGATGAGCCCGCACCCGAGCCTGTTGCAGCGCAAGATCGCCTTCGGCACGCGCAATGCGCGCATCACGTCGGCGATGACGGTCGACCAGGCGCATGCCGCGATCCGCGCCGGCATGGAGATCGCCGACGGCCTGCACGGCAACGTGCTGGCCTGTGCGGGCATCGGCGTCGGCGCGCACGAAAGCGCGGCGCTCGTGATCTCGCGGCTGTCGACCGTGCCGCTGCGCTCGCTGGTCGAGAACGGCCACGCGCTGCCGCCGGACCAGCTGGCGTCGCTGCTGGTGGTGCTGCAAGGCGCGCAGGGCCGCCACCGCGACATCACCGATCCGGTCGAGGTGCTGGCGGCGTTCGGCGGCTTCGAGACCGCGCTGCTCGTCGGCGCGATGCTGGTCGCGGCCAGCAAGCGGCACCTGATCATCGTCGACGGCCTGCCGGCCTGCGCCGCGCTGCTGGTGGCCTCGAAGATCGCCGCGCCGGTGACCGACTACTGCGTGTTCGCGCGCAGCCACGGCCACCGCGGCCTGGATCATGCGATGTCGATCTTCGGCGCCAGCGCGCTGCTCGAGTTGGGCATGGAGTCGGCCGACGGCACCGGTGCATCGGTCACCTGGCCGCTGATCCATGCCGCGGCCGCGCTGCTTACCGAGGTTGCCGAGGGCGAGGACCCTGGCCCGACCTTGCCGATGACGACCACCACAGACCCCGGCACGCCGAGCGGTCCGCGCTCGCGCCCCTGAGCCGGCCGCGTTTCAGCGCGCTGCCGAAGCCGCCTCGCCACGCCGGCGTGCCGCACCGCCGGAGCCGACGGGCCCGCGCGGCAGGCTGGGCATCACGGCCGTCGGCGGTGGCGCGCCGGGCACCAGGCCCGGGGGCTCGCCGGTCGGCGGCGCCTGCACCGCGGCCGGCGACGGTGGTGCCGGCGGTGGTGCGCCCGGTGGTGTCGCCGGCGGCAGCGTGCCGGTGGCCGCCGGTGTCGGCGGCGGAAGGCTCAGCTCGACAGCCGGCGCCGCACCCTGAGCGCCGATCGACGCGGTGCGCGCCGCAACCGACTGCAGCAGCCAGTCGCCGTCGACGCTCGCGCCCACGCGCACGGCCCGCGGCGGTTTGCCGTCCACCGCGATCAGCGCGACGCCGCCCTCGCCGCCCGCACGGGGCGCGACGACACCCAGCAGCTTGAAGCGACTGGCCAGCGCCGGCTCGGCCACCGGCGCGTTGCGCACCTCGTTGACGAACAGGCGCGCGACGTCGCCACGCACCGCGGCGGTGCCGGACACCGGCAAGGCGTCCGGCGGCAGGCCCGGCGCCGAGACCGTGGTCCGCAGCACCCAATAGACCGCCGACGCCGCCACCGCGGCCCAGCCGAAGAACGCGGCGCTGCGCGCCAGCCAAGGAGCAGACATGGGCGCCGATTATGATGGACCGTCTCTTCGCAACAAGGCTTCGAGCGAGCCCCATGCCCATGACTGCGTCGACCCCGACTTCCCTTCAGCGCTCCCCGGCCGACCGCATCGTGCGACGCTGCGCGCGCATGGTCGGCTTCACGCTGATCGAGCTGATGGTGGTGCTGGTCATCATCGGCGTTCTCGCCGCGCTGATCGTGCCCAACGTGCTGGATCGCGCGGACGACGCCCGCGTCACGGCCGCGCGCACCGACGTCGCCAACCTGATGCAGGCGCTCAAGCTCTACAAGCTCGACAACCAGCGCTTCCCGAGCGCCGAGCAGGGACTGCAGTCGCTGGTCGCCAAGCCCACCGCGAGCCCGATTCCGCCGAACTGGAAGCCCTATGTCGAGAAGCTTCCCAACGATCCCTGGGGCCGCCCGTACCAGTACGCCAATCCGGGCGTGAGGGGCGAGGTCGACGTGTTCAGCTTCGGCGCCGACGGCCAGGCCGGCGGCGAAGGCAAGGACGCCGACATCGGCTCCTGGCAGTAACGTCGCCGGGCCATCGCGCAAGGAGCACCGATGCGCCGCGCGACACGCGGCTTCACGCTGATCGAGTTGCTGATCGTCATCGCGCTGGTCGCGATCGCATCCGCGGTGGCCTCGCTCGCGCTGCGCGATCCCGATGCGTCGCAGCTCGAGCGCGAGGCGGCGCGCCTCGCGGCGCTGCTCGAATCAGCGCGTGCCGAGTCGCGCGTGCTCGGTGTGCCGGTGCTGTGGGTCCCGCGCGGCGCGGCCGACATCGGCGGCGCGGGCTTTCGCTTCGTCGGCCTGCCGGCGACGCTGCGCATGCCCGAACGCTGGCTGGGCGACGAAGCACCGGCGGTCGAGATCGCCTCGGTCGACGGCCCGGCCCGGCTCGTGCGGCTGGGTCCCGAGCCGATCATCGGCGCCCAGCGCATTGCGTTGCTGCTCGGCGACCGCCGGATCGTGCTCGCCACCGACGGGCTGGGGCCTTTTGCCCTGGCCGCGGAAGCCGACGATGCGCAGCGCTAGTGCCCTGTCCGCCCGCGGCCTGACGCTGATCGAGGTGCTGGTCGCGCTGGCCATCGTCGCGATCACGCTCGCGGCTGGCCTCAAGGCCTCCGGTGCACTGGCCGGCAATGCGCAACGCCTGGCCGACATCACCGCCGCGCAGTGGTGCGCCGACAACCAGCTCACCGCGCTCAAGCTCGCGCGCCAGTTCCCCGGCAGCGGCGACAGCGACTTCACCTGCGATGCGCTCGGGATCCGTTATGCCGGGCGCCTGGTCGTGCGGCCGACGCCGAACCCGAACTTCCGCCGCGTCGACGCGCAGATCATGGGCAGCGAAGGCACGCCGATGCTCACGATCTCCACGGTCTTGCCGCGGTACTGATGAAGCGCCTGCGCTGCCGTCTGCCGCGCCCGGCCGGCTTCACGCTGGTCGAAGTGCTGGTCGCGCTGTTCATCCTTGCGATCGTCGCGGGCCTGAGCTGGCGCGGCATCGACGGCATGCTGCGCACGCGCGACGCCAGCCAGCAGCGGCTGGAGCTGCAGATGCGGCTGCAGTCGGTGATCGGCCAGTGGGAGGCCGACCTCGCCGCGCTGCAGGACACCGATGTCGTGCCGGCACTTCAGTTCGACGGCGCCTCGCTGCGCCTCACGCGCGCGACCGAAGGCGGCGTGCAGCTCGTCGTGTGGGCCCTGCGCGGCGGGCACTGGATGCGCTGGAGCGCGCCGGCCGTCACGCACCAGGGCGAACTGCTCGAGCTGTGGCTGCGCAGCCAGCAGCTGCTCGGCAACGAGCGCGCGCAGCTCGACGCGCTCGGCGGCGTCGAGAGCTGGCAGCTCTACTACTGGCGCGGCAACGCCTGGAGCAATGCGCAGTCGACCGGCGACGTCGCGCAAAGCGGCGAACAAACCGCGGTGGGCGCCGCGCGCCAGGAGCTGCCGGGCGGCGTGCGCCTGGTGCTCGCATTCACCGCCGACAGCGGCTTCATCGGCAGCCTCACGCGCGACGTGATCGTGCCGGGGCAAGGCGGTCCGACGCGATGAACGCGCTCGGACATCGCCACGGCCGTCAGCGCGGCGCCGCGCTGCTGACCGCAATGGTCATCGTCACGCTGGTCGCGACGCTGGCCAGCGCCATCATCTGGCAGCAGTGGCGCGCGATCCAGGTCGAGGCCGCCGAGCGCGCGCGGGTCCAGGCGCGCTGGGTGCTGATCGGCGCGATCGACTGGGCGCGCCTGATCCTGCGCGAGGACGCGCGCACCGGCGGGCCCGACCACCTGGCCGAGCCGTGGGCGGTGCCGCTGGCCGAGGCGCGGCTGTCGACCTTCCTGGCCGCCGACCGCGACAACACAGCCGAGGACGACGGCCCTGACGCCTATCTCTCCGGCGCCATCGCCGATGCGCAGTCGCGCTACAACCTGCGCAACCTGAGCTTCGGCGACGACGCCGCGGCCGAGGTCGAGCAGCGCATCCTGGCGCGGCTGCTCGACACCATCGGCGCCAATCCCGCGCTGGCAGCCACGGTCGCCGCCGAACTGCGTCGCGCGCTGCCCAGCGGCGCGGCCGCGGCCGCGGCCAGCGCAGCCGGCGACGGCAACGTCATCGTGACGGCCGATCCGCAGGCGGCGATCGCGCCGGCTCGACTCGAGCAGCTGACCTGGTGCGGCCTCGACGCCGAGACGCTGCGCCGCCTCGCGCCCTACGTGGTGTGGCTGCCGACCAAGACCACCGTCAATCTCAACACCGCCTCGCGCGAAGTGATCGCGGCCACCATCGAAGGCATCGACCTCGCCAGCGCCGACCGGCTGGTGCAGGCGCGCCAGCGCACGCCGTTTCGCAGCCTGCAGGACGCGCGCTCGCTGCTGCCCGCGCAGACCGAACTCGACGCGGCCCGCGTGGGCGTCTCATCGGCGTATTTCGAGGTCAGCGGGAGGCTGCGGCTGGACGAGCGTGTTGTCGAGCAGCATGCCTGGCTGGTGCGCCGCGGGCTCGACGTGCAGGTGTTTGCCATGGAACAGCGCAACGCAGTCACGCCTTGACGTCTCAGGGGCGGCACCCACCGTGGCCCCCTCACATCGGCAGTGCGCGGCAAGTGCTTGATTTGACTGGCGCAGCAATACTCGACCCCTACAATCGTTCGGCTCTATCGCCACCATGTCCACGCTCGTCATCACGCTCGCACCGCACCCTCGGCTCGGCCCCGCGCCGGGCGAGTCGGCGTCGTCGAGCGTGGCGTGGGCACTGACCGACGACGGCCTCGTCGTCACGCGCGAGGGCCGCAGTCCCGTTGCCGAGCTGCCGCGCGCCGATCGCGTCGTCGCGGTGCTGCATCCCATGGATGTGAGCTGGCACAGCGTTCGCGTGCCAAAGGCCTCGCCGGCACGCATGCCGGCGGCGCTGGCCGGCCTGCTCGAGGATGCGCTGCTCGACGACCTCGCGGCGACGCATTTGTCGCTGGCACCGGGCGCCCGCGCGGGCGAGCCGGGCTGGGTCGCGGCGACCGACCGCGCCGCGCTGACCGCGGCGCTCTCGCAACTCGAACGCGCCGGCCGCCCGGTCGAGCGTGTCGTGCCCTCGCTGTGGCCCGATGCGCCGCCGCTGGTCTTCGTGCACGACGCGGCCGCCGACGGGGGTGTCGCGCGGCTCACCGTGAGTCACGCGCATCCGGGCGGCGTTGCGCACTGGCCGCTGAGCGCCTCGTCGCGCTCGGTGCTGCCGCAAGAGCTGCCGTCCGACTGGCTGCTGACCGCCACGCCGGCGGCCGCGGCACCGGCCGACCGCTGGCTCGGCCGGCCGGTGCAGGTGGTCACCGCGGCCGAGTTCGCGCTGCGCGCCGCACGCTCGCTGTGGAACCTGCGCCAGTTCGACCTCGCCGCACGACACCGCGGCGTCGCGGCGCTGCGCGAGGGCCTGATGACCTTCTGGCGCCATCCGGCTTGGCGGCCGCTGCGCGTCGGACTGGCCGCGCTGCTTGTCGTGCAGCTCGTGGGTCTCAATGCCGAGGCCTGGCGACAGCGCAATGCGGTCGCGCAGCGCAAGACCGAGATGGTCGCTCTGCTGCAGTCGGCCCATCCGCAGGTGCGCGCGGTGCTCGATGCGCCGGCGCAGATGCAGCGCGAGACCGACGCGCTGCGTGCCGCCGCGGGCCGCGCCGGCGAGGCCGACCTCGAGGCGCTGCTGCAGGCCGCCGCGAGCGCCTGGCCGGCGCAGCAGCCGGTGCAAACGCTCAACTACGAACCGGGCCGCCTCACGCTGGCGACGCCCGGCTGGGACGACGCCCAGCTCGCACGCCTGCGAGACGCGCTCGCGCCCGGCGGCTGGCGCGTCGAGCCCGGCGAAGGCCGCGTCACGCTCAGCCGCGCCATCACCGGCAGCGGGACACCGCGCACATGAACGCCTCCGCCGACTCGGTCGCCACCGCCCTCGCGCCGCTGCGCAGCCGCTGGCAAGCGTTGGCGCCGCGCGAGCGCCTCGTGCTCGGTGTGGCGGCGGCACTGCTCGGTCTGTTGCTGGTCTGGCTGATCTTCGTGCGCCCGGCGGTCGCCACGCTGCGCAGCGCGCCGGCGCAGCTCGATGCACTGGACGCGCAACTGCAGCACATGCAGCGCCTCGCCGCCGAGGTGCGCGAGCTGCGCACCCTGCCGCCGGTCAACGCGACGCAGGCGGAGGCGGCGCTGCGCGCGACGACCGAACGCCTCGGCGCGGCCGCGCGGCTCACGCTGCAAGGCGACCGCGCCACCGTGTCCTTCAACGGCGTTGCCGGCGAAGCGCTGGCGGGCTGGCTCGGCGAGGTGCGCAGCGCCGCGCGCGCGCGGCCGATCGAGGCCAGCCTCACGCGCAGCCCGGGCGGCAGCTACAGCGGCACGCTGGTGCTCGCGCTCGGCGCGCCGCGCTCCTGATCGGCAAGCCATGGCACGCTGGACCGAACGCCTCTCACGCTTCCACCGCCGCGGTGCGGGCGCAGGCGCCACCGCATTCGGCGAGTCGCGCTTCGAAGACCAGCGTTGGCGGCGCGCCGAGGGTGCCGCGCGCCGCTTTGCGCTGTGGGGTGGCTTGCTGGGGGTCGTCGTCGCGCTGATCGTCTGGGCGCCGGCGGCCTGGCTGGCCGGCTGGGTGGCCGACGCCACCGGCGGGCGCGTGCTGCTGGCCGAGGCGCGCGGCACGATCTGGAACGGCAGCGCCGTCGCCGTGCTCGCCGGCGGCAGCGGCAGTCGCGAGGCGCGCGCGCTGCCGGGCCGGCTGCGCTGGACGCTGCGCCCGGCCGGTGCCGGCTTCTCGCTGATGCTCGAACATGCCTGCTGCCTCAACGGCCGCACGGAGCTGCGCCTGTCGCCCGGCTTCGGCAGCATGACCACGCGGCTCGTCGCCGCGCCGGTGCAGCCGGACAGCGGTGGCCAATGGATCGGCCAGTGGCCGGCGCAGTGGCTGGCCGGGCTGGGCACGCCGTTCAACACCTTGCAGCTCGGCGGCGCGCTGCGCCTGACCACGCCGCCCTCGGGGCTGACGCTGCGCCAGGTGCAGGGGCGCTGGCTCGTCGAAGGCGGCGCCTCGCTGGAGCTGATCGACGTCTCTTCGCGCCTGAGTTCGCTCGAGCGCCTGGGCAGCTATCGTCTCGACCTGGCCGGCGACCCGGCCAGCGGCGGCGCCCGGCTCGATCTCGCCACGCTCGACGGCGCGCTGCAGCTGTCGGGCAATGGCCAGCTGGGTGCCAACGGCCTGCGTTTTCGCGGTGAAGCCCGGGCGGACGGCGATCCGGCCGCGCTGTCCAATCTGCTGAACATCATCGGGCGGCGCGACGGCGCGCGCTCCGTCATCTCGATCGGATGAGCATGCGAGCCTCTTCCCACCTTCTGCGCCGCCAGGCGCGCCGCGCCTGCGCCCTGGCCACCGCCTGCGCGCTCGCGCTCGGCAGCCCCGCGGCCGCGCTGGCCCAGCCCGGCACGGCCAAGAGTCGCGCGCCGGTCACGCTGAACTTCGTCAACGCCGAGATCGAAGGCGTCGCACGTGCGATGGCCGCGATCCTCGACCGGCAGATGCTGGTCGACCCGCGCGTCAAGGGCCAGATCACGCTCTACAGCGAGCAGCCGATGACGCCCAACGAGGCCTACCTGAGCTTCCTCGCCGCCCTGCGCGGCCAGGGCTTCGCGGTGGTCGAAGTCGGCGGGCTGCTGAAGGTCGTGCCTGAGGCGGACGCCAAGCTTCAGACCGGCACCGTCTCGGTCGGCGCGCCCACGCGCAGCGGCGATCAGATCCTCACGCAGATCTTCCGGCTGCAGCACGAGAACGCCAACAACCTGGTGACGGTGCTGCGCCCGCTGATCAGCCCCAACAACACGATCAACGCGAACCCGAACAACAACACGCTGGTCATCACCGACTACGCCGACAACCTCCAGCGCCTGGGCAAGATCATCGCGGCGATGGACACCTCGGGCGCGACCGATGTCGACGTGATCCCGCTGCAGCATGCGGTCGCCGCCGACCTCGCGGCCACCGTGCAGCGCCTGGCCGAAGGCGGTGCCGCAGGCGTCGCGGTGCCGGGCGCGCCGCCGACGTCAAGTGCCTCCGTCTCCGTCGTGCCCGACTCGCGCACCAACTCGCTGCTGGTGCGCGCGCCCACGCCTGCCAAGCTGGCCAACGTGCGCGCGCTGGTCGAGAAGCTCGACCGCCCCGGCATCGGCGGCGCGGGCGGCAGCAACATCTACGTCGTCTACCTGAAGAACGCCGACGCCGTGCGGCTCGCCCAGGTGCTGCGCGCGGCCTTCGCGAGCGGCCAGCTCGGCGGCGGCACGGGCGCCGGCGGCACGGGCGCGCTCACCGGCACCGGCGGCGCAACCTCGCCGCTCACCTCGACCAACCTGCCGGGTGGCCTCGGCGGCGCGGGTGCGTCGTCCTCGAGCATGAGCCCGCAGGCAGCCGCGCCGGTCGCGCAGACCGCGCAGCCCTCGACCGGCGGATTCATCCAGGCCGACCCGGCCACCAACGCGCTGATCATCACCGCGCCCGAGCCGATGTACCGCCAGCTGCGCGCCGTGATCGACCAGCTCGACTCGCGCCGAGCGCAGGTCTACGTCGAGACCATGATCATCGAGGTCAATGCGACCAAGGCGGCCGACGTCGGCTTCCAGTGGCAGGGCCTGATCGGCAAGCAGGGCGACAGCGTCGGCCTGATCGGCGGCACCAACTTCGGCAGCGGCGGCAACAACCTGCTCAACCTGTCGATCGCCGCGGCAACCGGCGACACCACGCAGCTGCCGTCGTCGGGCCTGAACCTGGGCATCATCAAGCGCTACGGAAGCACCTACACGCTCGGCGCGCTGGCGCGCTTCCTCGAGCAGAACGCCGACGGCAACATCCTCTCGACGCCCAACCTCGTGACGCTCGACAACGAGGAAGCCAAGATCGTCGTCGGCCAGAACGTGCCTTTCGTGACCGGCTCGTTCACGAACACCGGCACCGGCCAGGGCGCGACCAACCCGTTCCAGACCATCGAGCGCAAGGACGTCGGCATCACGCTCAAGGTGCGGCCGCAGATCGGCGAGAACGGCACCGTGCGCATGACGATCTACCAGGAGGCCTCGAGCGTCGTGAACCAGAACGTCTCCAAGGGCGTGGCCGACGCGACCGCGGGCCTGGTCACCAACAAGCGCTCGATCGAGTCGGCGGTCGTGGTCGAGAACGGCGACATCCTCGTGCTCGGCGGCCTGATGCAGGACCAGTTCCAGGACAACCGCGACCAGGTGCCGGGCCTGGGCAACATCCCGGTGCTCGGCCACCTGTTCCGCAGCGAGAACCGCACGCGCACCAAGAGCAACCTGATGATTTTCATCCGCCCGGTCGTGATGCGCGGCGCCGAGCAGGCCAACCAGCTCTCGCTCGACCGCTACGAGCTGATCCGTGCGCTCCAGAAGGATTCGCAACCCGAGCCGCGCGCGCTGCTGCCGGTCGACGCCGGCGTGGTGCCGCCTTTGCGCCCAGAAGGCTCGCGGCCCAGTGAAGTGATGCCGCCGGTACCGGCCGATGCGCCGGCGTCGGCGCCGGCAGCGCCCGGTTCGGCGCCGGCGACCAACTGAGCTCGGGGCCGCCATGGCGACGCGCCATCCGCTGCCCTACGCCTTCGCCAAGGCGCACACGCTGCTGGTCGAAGACAGCGGCGAGCAGATCGTGCTGCGCGCGCATGCGCAGGCCGAGCCCGCAGCCCTCGGCGAGGTGATGCGCCGCTACGCGGTCGACGCGCTCGAGCTCGAGAACGCCGATGCGCTGTCGCAGCGCATCGCGCGCGTCTATGCCGGCGGCGAATCGAGCGCCGCGGCGGTGGTCGGCGAAGTGGAAAGCGCGGTCGACCTGTCGCGCCTGATGCAGGACCTGCCGGCGGTCGAAGACCTGCTCGAGGCCGCCAACGACGCACCGATCATCCGCATGCTCAACGCGCTGTTGACGCAGGCGGCCAAGGACGGCGCGAGCGACATCCACATCGAACCCTACGAGCGCAGCTCGTCGGTGCGATTTCGCGTCGACGGCACACTGCGCGAAGTGGTGCAGCCCAACAAGGCGCTGCACGCCGCGCTGATCTCGCGCCTGAAGATCATGGCCGAGCTCGACATCGCCGAGAAGCGCCTGCCGCAGGACGGCCGCATCTCGCTGCGCATCGGTGGGCGCGCGATCGACGTGCGCGTCTCCACGCTGCCCAACGCGCACGGCGAACGCGCAGTGCTGCGCCTGCTGGACAAGGGCGACAGCTCGCGCTTCACGCTGGAGTCGCTGGGCATGAGTGGCGAGACGCTGCGGCGCTTTCGCGACCTGATCGCGCAGCCGCATGGCATCGTGCTGGTCACCGGCCCCACGGGCTCGGGCAAGACAACCACGCTGTACGCCGGCCTGAGCCAGGTCGACACCGGCACGACCAACGTGCTCACGGTGGAAGACCCGATCGAATACGAGCTGCCCGGCATCGGCCAGACGCAGGTCAACGCGCGCATCGAGCTGACCTTCGCCAAGGCGCTGCGCGCCATCCTGCGCCAGGATCCCGACGTCATCATGATCGGGGAGATCCGCGACTACGAGACCGCGCAGATCGCGATCCAGGCCTCGCTGACCGGCCACCTGGTGCTGGCCACGCTGCACACCAACGACGCGCCCAGCGCCGTCACCCGCCTGACCGACATGGGCGTCGAGCCTTTCCTGCTCAGCAGCTCGCTGCTGGGCGTGCTGGCGCAGCGACTCGTCCGCAAGCTGTGCCCGGTGTGCCGCCGCCAGGACGAGCGCGGCCACTGGCACCCGGTCGGCTGCCCCGAGTGCGGCATGACCGGCTACAAGGGCCGCACCGGCGTCTACGAGCTGATGGTCGCCGACGACCGCATTCAGGGCCTGATCCATGCGCGCGCGGCCGAGAGCCAGGTCTTCGTCGCCGCCGAGCAGGCCGGCATGAAGACGATGCGCGAAGACGGCCAACGCCTGGTCGAAGCCGGCATCACCTCGCTCGAAGAACTCTTGCGAGTGACCCGCGAGTGAACATGTGCCCCCACGCTTGCGGCTTCGCCACGGCGCTGTCCCCCAAGGGGGTTGGCCGGCCTTGGGGCGGCCCGGCAGCCGGCCGGCCCGCGTCGCTCACTCACTGAGCGAGCGACGCCATGCCCGCCTACAAGTACGAAGCGCTCGACAACGCCGGCAAGACCGCGCGCGGCCTGATCGAGGCCGACAACGTCAAGGCCGCTCGCGCGCAGCTGCGCGGCCGCGCGCTGGTGCCGCTGGACGTCACGCTGGTACAGGCCGCCGCGGCCAACGATGCGCGCGCGCGCTTCGGCCGCCGCGTGTTCAGCGCCAGCGGCCTGGCGATCTGGACGCGCCAGCTCGCGGGCTTGGTGGCCGCCGGCCTGCCGCTCGAGCGTGCGCTCACCGCGCTGGCCGACGAATCCGAAGACCCGCGTCAGCGCGAACTGCTCGCCCAGCTGCGCGCCGAGGTCAACGCCGGCAGCCCGTTCGCCCGTGCGATGGCAGGCTCGCCGCGCGAGTTCGACGACGTCTACCGCGCGGTCGTCGCGGCCGGCGAGCAAAGCGGCCAGCTCGGCACGGTGCTCGAGCGCCTGGCCGACGACCTGGAAGAACGCCAGGCGCTGCGCGGCAAGCTGATCGGCGCGGCGCTGTATCCGGCGATCGTCTCGCTGGTCGCGGTGGTGATCGTGATCTTCCTGGTCACCTACGTCGTGCCGCAGGTCGCCAGCGTGTTCGCCGGCGGCAAGCGCGCCCTGCCCTTTCTCACCAGCGCGATGCTGGCGATCAGCAGCTTCGTTCGCAGCTGGGGCTGGCTGGTCGCGCTGGGCCTGGCTGGCGGCATCGGCGCGCTGATGTTCGCGCGCCGCAACGAGGGCTTTCGCGAGCGCTTCGACGCCTTCTGGCTGACCCTGCCGCTGATCGGCCGGCTCGCGCGCGGCTACAACGCGGCGCGCTTCGCCGGCACGCTGGCGATGCTCGCCAATGCCGGCGTGCCCATCCTCAAGGCGCTGCAGGCCGCGGCCGAAACGCTCAACAACCGCGCGATGCGGGCCGACGCGATGGCCGCGCTGGTGCAGGTGCGCGAAGGCGCGCCGCTGGCGTCGGCGATGGCGTCGAAGAAGCGCTTCCCGGGCCTGTTGGCGATGTTCGCGCGGCTTGGCGAACAGACCGGCCAGCTGCCGGTGATGCTGCAACGCGCCGCCAACCAGCTCGGCGCCGAGGTGCAGCGCCGCGCGATGGCGCTGGCGACGCTGCTCGAGCCGCTGCTCATCGTCGCGATGGGCGCGGTGGTGATGCTGATCGTGCTGGCGGTCTTGCTGCCGATCATTCAGCTGAATACTTGGGTGAAGTAGGCCCCCACGCTCGCTTCCGCTCGCTGCCCCCCGAGGGGGCGCTTGCTGCGGACCGGCGAAGCCGGATCCGCGCAAGACCTGGGGGCGGCCGCTGGACGCGGCGCCCTCTTTTCAGCTGGCTTCGGCCATCGCCTGGGCGAGGCGGATGCGTTGTTCGCCTTCTTCGGCGGGCAGCAGCCAGGTGTGCACGCTGCCCGGCAGCTTGCGCATGGCCTGCTGGTCGAGCTGGCCGACGAACTTCCAGCCTTGGGGCATCTTCACGAAGGTGAAGCCGGTCGGCAGGTCGACGTAGACGTCGAAGTCCTTCACGGGGGCGGCCTCGGGCTCGGCGGCACCGGCGGCGCCGGAGGCGATGAGGGCGGCACCGAGGGTCAGTTGGGCAATCAGCTTGAGCATGTCGATCTCCGTGGATTGATTCGTCGCGGACGCATCGGCGTCGTGAATCCAGTGTCGGCGGCGGATGTTTCAAGCGGGTATCGATGGGCAGCGGGCGTGTTGCAGGTCGCGCGGCAGCGGCCACAACAAATGAAACCGCTCGCGGCACCGCGCTGATACCGCCGCTTAGCACACTGCGGTCATGCGGCCTGCGCGGCCGCCCCACCCACGGAGACTTTCCGATGATGACGATCCGACAGATCGCCCTGGTGCGCGAGAGCTTCGCGACGCTGGCGCCGATCGCGCCCGAGGCGGCCGCCATCTTCTATCGCAACCTGTTCGCGCTCGATCCCAAGCTCAAGCCGAAGTTTCGCGGCGACATGGAAGCGCAAGGCGCCGCGCTGATGAACATGATCGCCTGGGCCGTCGGGCGCCTGGAGCGCGCCGAGGAGCTGCTGCCGGCCCTGCGCGAGCTCGGCGCGCGCCATGGCCGCTACGGCGTTCGCTCGGAGCACTATGCGACGGTCGGCGCCGCGCTGGTGCAAACGCTGGCCGAAGGCCTTGGCGAGGCCTTCACGAGCGAGGTCGGGTCCGCCTGGATCGAGATGTACGACCTGATCAGCGCGACCATGATGGCCGGCGCCGCGCACGAGGCGCTGGCGGCCTAAGCCGCCGCGGCGTCGAGCGAAGCCTGGACGCGCGCGACCAGGTCGCTCGGCGCGAAGGGCTTTTCGAGGCAGGCGCAGCCGGTCGACTCGAGGAACTCGCGCGAGCCGGGGCTCAGCGTGTCGCCGGTGACGAACACAATGTGCCGCGCGAGCTGCGGCTGCTGCTCGCGCAGCGCGCGCCACAGCGCGGCGCCGTCCATGCCGGGCATGCGCAGGTCGGACACCACCGCGTCGAAGCGCGCCTCGGCCGCGAGCGCGAGCGCGACCTCGCCGGACTCGGCGATCGCGACCTCGTAGTCCGCGGCTTCGAGCATCTCCTGCAGCAAGGCGGCGAGCTCGGGCTCATCATCGACGACGAGGATGCGCGCACGGATGCCCGAGCGGCTGTCCTGCGCATCGGGCTCGGCCAGCGGCGCGCGCTCGTCCGACGACGGCACCGGCACCCAGAAGCGGAAGCACGCGCCGCCATCGGGCTGCTCGGTCTCCAGGATCAGGTCGCCGCCGAACTCGCGCACCAGCGAGCGCGACACGCCCAGGCCCAGGCCGGTGCCGGTGCCCTCGGCCTTGGTGGTGAAGAAGGGATCGAAGATGCGCGATCGGATCTCGACCGGCACGCCGGGCCCGTTGTCGGCCACGCGCAGCCAGACGCCCGCGACGCGGCCCGGGCGCGGCTGCACCGCGCCGCTCTCGATGACGATGCGCCGCGGCGCCGGCTGGCTGCTGAGCGCCTGCTGCGCGTTGACCAGCAGGTTGAGCAGCACCTGGCCGAGTTGGTCGGGGTCGGCCAGCACGGCGGGCATGCCGTCGGCCAGCCGCAGCTCGACCTCGACACCGCCGGAGCGCAGGTTGTAGTGCAGCAGGTCGATCGCGCCGCGCACCATGTCGTTGAGCTGCACCTCGGCGCGCTGCGGCGCGCGCTGGCGCGCCATGCCGAGGAAGGTGCGCACGATGCGCCCGCAGCGCTCGGCCGCCTCGCGGATGCGCTGCGCGTCGGCGCGCAGCTCGGCGTCGTCGGCGCACTTGGCCTCCAGCAGGCTGGCGCGGCCCATCACGATCGCCAGCGGGTTGTTCAGCTCGTGCGCCACGCCGGCCAGCAGGCTGCCCATCGCGGTGAGCTTTTCGCTCTGGCGCAGCGCCTCGCGCTGGCGTTCGATCTCGTCGGCCTGGCGGCGCTGTTCGGTGAGATCGGAGATCGACGCGGTGTAGTGCGCGACACCGTGGACCATCGTGCGCCACAGCACCATCTCGATCGGGAATTCGCTGCCGTCGGCACGCAGCGCCTCGATCTCGATGCGGCGTCCGAGCACGCGCGGCGCGGCGCCGCCGCGCAGGCGCGCCATGCCGGCCGCGTGGGCGGCGCGATGGCGCGGCGGGATGATCACCTCGGCCACCAGGCGCCCCACAGCGTCGCCGCGCGCGACGCCGAACATCGCCTCGGCCGCCGGGTTGAACTCGACGATCACGCCGGCCTCGTCGGCCGAGACCAGCGCGGCCAGCGCGTGGTCGACGATCGCCGACTTGAGCGCCTCGGTGGCCTGCAGCCGCTCGACCTGCGCCTGCAGCTCGGCCTCGTGCTCCTTGAGCTCGGTGAGGTCGCGGCTCATCACGACGATGACCGACGGTTGGCCGGGCGCATCGACCGACACGCCGTAGGGCACCAGGTGCTCGCGCATGTAGCGCCGGCCCTGGCCGGCCAGTTCGGTCCAGCCCTCCCAGCGCACCGGCTCGCCGCGCCACAGGCGCTCGCGCGCCGGGATGTAGGTGTCGTAGGTGTCGCGGCCGATCACGTCGGCGATGTGGCGTCCGAGCACCTGCTTGGGGTGCAGTCCGGTGAAGGCGAAGAACTCGTGGTTCAGGTAGATGCAGCGCTCTTCGCGGTCGAGCACGATCACGCGCGCGGGCAGCGCGTCGAGCACCGCGCGCAGCAGGTCGCCGTCGGCCTGGTGCAGCAGCGAGTCCAGCGCGCCGGCGCCCGGAGGAGGGGGTGCTTCGAAATTCAATGGCTCCGTCAAACCAGGCCCTCCTTCGACGAAGCCGTCGCGCTCAACGCCCGGCCCCCGGCACGAACACGTAGCCGACATTGCGCACGGTCTTGAGCACTTCCGGCTTGTCGGGGTTGCGCTCGATCTTGCGGCGCAGCCGCATGATGCGCAGGTCGATCGAGCGGTCGAACACGTCCCAGCCGCGGTTGTGCGCCTGCTCCATGATCTGGTCGCGGTTGAGCGGCCGGTTCGGGTGGCGCGCGAACAGCGCGAGCAGGTCGAACTCGGACGCCGTGATCGGGATCTCGACGCCGTCGGCACCGACCAGGCGGCGCTCCTCCAGGTGCAGCAGGCAGGCGCCGAAGGGCACGCTGCGGCCATCGTGGCCACCGCTGGCCGCGGCGCCCGAGGCAGCAGCGGCGGGCGCGGCCGCGGCCAGGCGGCGCTGCAGGCTGCGCAGGCGCGCCAGCAGCTCGCGCAGGTCGAAGGGCTTGGGCACGTAGTCGTCGGCGCCGACCTCGAGGCCGACGACGCGATCGACGGTTTCGGCCGCGGTGGTCAGCATCACGATGCCGGTGGCCGGGTGGTGCTCGCGGATCCAGCGCGCCAGCGACAGGCCGTCTTCGCCGGGCATGTGCACGTCGAGGATGGCCAAGGTCGGTGGCGCCTCGGCGAAGCACTCGCGCGCGGCCTGCGCGTCGGCCGCGGTCGCGACCTCGAAGCCCTGGCGGCCGAAGTACTCGGCCAACAGGGTACGCAGCTCGGGTTCGTCGTCAACGGCCAGCAGTCGAGGCGTCATCGCAGAGGGCATGGGATGCGCGGCGATGCGCGCGATGGTATCCGCAGGCATGAAGGCGTTTCGAGCGGAAAACGCGGGAGGCAGGGAAAGCATCGCGCCACCCCGGCTCACAGGCCGTTGGCCGCGTAGGCCTCGTCGTCCAGCAGGTCCTCGGCGAACGCTTCGCTGCGCAGCCCGGGCGGCAGGCCCTCGAACGGTTCGGCCGCCAGCGGCCGGCGCGCCAGCAGCATCGGCAGCGCCGCCAGCACGGGGGCGTGGCTTCCCAAAGACGTCAGATTCGACAGCAACATGTCCATGATCGGCTCCTCGGATGACCGCAGTGCGTTCTCAGCGCGGCTCGCCGCGCCGCCCGGCCAGGAAGCCGGCGGCCGCCAGGCCGGCCAGCAGCAAGGCGCCCAGGCCGGGCTCGGGCAGTGCGAGCGGCGCTGCCGCCGGCTCCTGCGGCGTGGCCAGGACGAGCGCCAGGCCGCTGGCGGCCGCGACGAACATGGTGGCGGCGAGCAGGGTCGACTTCAGGTTCATGGTGGCGTCCTCGCGGTGGATTCAATGCCCCATGGTCGGCAGCGCGGGTATCACGCGCGCTGCAAGCGGCCGCGATCCGTGTTTCATTTGTTGCCTGGGTCGGCTGGCACGCTCCATGCACGCAACAGCAGTGGGTTCCCCGCTTTGTTCCCGTGACAGGCCTTGCTAGGCTTTTGCTGCAATGACCTGGAGCAGGTAGCTGATCGGAGGTGATGGGTCATGAGCAGCTCTGTCAATCAAGATTCCGGCCACGCCCTCGTTCCCGTGGCACCGGCCCCTCGCGGCGGCATCCCGATCGCGCAGATGCGCAACGTCTACCGCCTGCACGACGTCGAGCGCAGACTCGAGAAGCTGCCGGCCAAGGACCACGAGAGCCTGCGCGCCACCTACGAGCGCATGCTCGAGAAGGGTCCCGAGCGCTTCCAGGTCAAGCCTTCGGGCGTGCCCGCGATGGGCCATCTCTACGACGAGTTGCCCAACTTCCACGACGCGCTCGACGACCTGCGCCGGCAACTCGCGCTGTGCCACGACAGCCGCGACGCGCTGGAGATCACGCCGATGCTGCTGCTGGGACCGCCGGGCGTCGGCAAGACGCACTTCGCGCGCGAAGTGGCGCAATTGCTCGGCACCGGCATGGGCTTCATGTCGATGAGCTCGCTCACCGCCGGCTGGGTGCTGTCCGGCGCCAGCAGCCAGTGGAAGGGCGCGCGCCCCGGCAAGGTGTTCGAGACCCTGGTCGACGGCACCTATGCCAACCCGGTGATGGTGGTCGACGAGATCGACAAGGCCGGCGCCGAGCATGCCTACGACCCGCTGGGCGCGCTCTACAGCCTGCTCGAGCACGACACCGCGGAGTGCTTTACCGACGAGTTTGCCGAGGTACCGATCGACGCCAGCCAGGTGATCTGGGTCGCGACCGCCAACGATGCGCGCGCCATTCCCGACCCGATCCTCAACCGCGTCAACGTCTACGAGGTGCAGATGCCCGACCGCGACGCGGCTCGGCGCATCGCCGCCCAGCTGTACCGCGCCATCCGTGCCGACCACGACTGGGGCCAGCGATTTGCGCCCGAGCCATCCGACGCGGTGCTCGACGCGATGAGCGAGCTGGCGCCGCGCGAGATGCGGCGGGCGTGGATGACCGGCTTCGGCAACGCGCGGCTGGCGGGGCGCGACATGGTTCAGCCCGGCGACCTGCCGGAGAGCCACGCCGGCAAGCGCGCCCCCATTGGATTTGTGAACTGAGGGGCGACCGACCGGCTGCTCAGCGGCCCGCGGCATAACGCCGCAGGCCCTCGATATCGAGAACGGTGATCCCGCCACGCGCCTCGATGCGCAGCAGCCCGCGCTCCTGCAGCACGCCCAACACGATGTTGGCGCGCTGGCGCGAAAGGCCCGAGAGCAGGCCGATCTCCTGCTGGCTCAGGTCGACGTGCTGGCGCGGGTTGGGATAGAGGTCGGTGTTGAACAGCGTCGACAGGCAGTGCGCCACGCGCTCCTCGGCCGACAGCAGGCGGTCGACCTGCAGCATGCCGATGAACAGGCTCAGCCGCGCATTCATCAGGTGCTGCAGGTAGTGGTTGAACGGCAGGCTGTGATGACGCAGCCACTCGAAGGTGGACTGCGGCACCTGCACCAGGCGCGAGGGCCGCAGCGCGATCACGTCATAGCGGCGCGGCTCGCGCTTGAGCAACGAACCCTCGCCGTACCAGCCCTCGCCGTTGACGCCGGCCAGCGTGGTCACGCGCCCGTCCGGCGCGGTGACCGACATCTTCAGCAGGCCTTCGATCACGCCGCTCCAGTGGTCGACCACGGTCCCGGCGTGCGCGGCGTAGCCGCCGGCCGGCACCTGCTGTTCACGCGCCTCGCAGGCGACGCGCTCGAGCTGATCTTCGGTCAGCGCGCGGCCCCAGGTCGACGCCTGGAGCATCTCGAACATGGTGGCCAAGGCGGTGTCCTCGTCGAAACGTCGAACGCCACTGTAGTGCCGGCAGCCAGGCGAAAACGACAACGGCGGCGGCCTTGTCGGGCTGCCGCCGTTCGACGCTCGCGCTCCGGCGCTTACAGGCCGCTGCTGAAGCGGATGCCCTGCACCGGTCCGGCCGTCGGCGTGTTGCTGCCGGCGACGTAGAACGTGTAGGTGAAGCCGGCGCCGTCGGCGGTGACCTGCACGCGGTCGCCGTCCTTGTCGATGATCGAGAGCTGCCCGCTGGCCGGGACGCCGGTGCCGGTCACGTCAAACGGCACGTCCTGGCGCAGCGTGTAGCTGGCACCCGCGTGGTGCGCGATGCCGCCGAACGACAGCGTCTCGTGCGTGTCGGTGAAGGTGTAGGTGAAGCTGTGGTCCCAGGTCAGCGTGGCCTCCGGGGTCGTCGCGGTCATCGACTGGTAGGCGATGGCCAGGCTGACCGAGGCGCTGTTGGCCGACACCGAGATCGTCGCGCCGCCGTTGATGCGCAGATCGCTGCTGCCGAAGGCCGTGGCGGTCAGCGAGATCGCCGCCGACAGGGCGGTCTGCGATTCGCTGTACTGCGACACCACGAGTGCCAGCGAGCCGGTCACCGGCAGGCCACCCTCGATGCAGCCCTGTGAGGTCACGTCGACGCGGTCGCCCTTGGTGACCGCAGTGTCGCTGGCGAAGGTATCGGTGAAGACAAGCTGGCCGCCGCCCGAGCAGGCGATCGAGCTGGTCGAAGTGGCCAGCGCTGAGGGGCCGACGCTGCGCTGCATCAGGCGCCCGACCAGCGCGCGCTCGAGGCGGCCTTGCGGCAGCGTGAACGTGCCGCGTTGGGCGGCCGCCGCCGTCGCGCCGGAGCCGCCGCCCTGCGGCAGCGCGCCGGCGATCGTGCCGGCGAAATCGAGGCCGGTCATCACCGAGTCGACCACGCCGCCAGTGGTGGTGGCGTAGTTGGCGGCGGCCATGTCGCCGGTCGCGGCGGGGGTCGAGTCGTCGCTGCCGCCACCGCCGCCGCCGCACGCGGCAAGGGCCGCCAGGACGATCGGCGCGAGGGCAAGGCGCAGGAAGCGGGCAGTCATCAAAGCGGTCTCCGTTGCTTGAGGTCGAACTCCTCGGCGCATTCTTGCCTGCCGCCGACACGATGTTGCCGGCTCGTTGCGATACGCGTGGCGAATGTCACGCCCGCCCCGCGCTCGCGGGAACGCGGCGCCACACGCCACAATCGGGCATGCCTGTTTCGCTTGCCGGCCAGCTCGTCGTGGCCATCTCCTCTCGCGCCCTGTTCGATTTCGAAGAGGAGAACCAGGTCTTCGAAGCCAGCGACGACCGTGCCTACATGCGCTTGCAGCTCGAGCGCATCGACCGCCCGGCCAAGCCGGGCGTCGCGTTCTCGCTCGTGCACAAGCTGCTGGCGTTCAACTCGCCCGGCGCGCCGCGCGTCGAGGTGGTGATCCTGTCGCGCAACGACCCGGTCTCGGGCCTGCGCGTGTTCCGCTCCTGCGAGCGCTACGGCCTGCCGATCCAGCGCGGCGTGTTCACGCGCGGTGCCTCGCCATGGCGCTACCTGAAGCCGCTGAACGCCAACCTGTTCCTCAGCGCCAACGACGCCGACGTGCGCTCGGCGCTGGATGCCGGCTTCCCCGCCGCGCGCGTGCTGCCGCATGCCGCGCGTGCGACCGATGCGCATCCCAACGAGGTGCGCATCGCGTTCGACGGCGATGCCGTGCTGTTCTCCGACGAAGCCGAGCGCGTGTTCCAGGCCGATGGCCTCGACGGCTTCCAGCGCCACGAGGCCGAGCGCGCCGCGAGCCCACTGCCGGCCGGCCCGTTCAAGCCGCTGCTCGAGGCGCTGCAGCGCCTGCAGCGCGAAGGCACGGAGGAGATGCGGCTGCGCACCGCCCTCGTCACCGCCCGCAGCGCGCCCGCCCACGAGCGCGCGATCCGCACGCTGATGGACTGGGAGATCGAGGTCGACGAGGCGATGTTCCTCGGCGGCCTGTCCAAGGGCGAGTTCCTGCGCGAGTTCGAGCCCGACTTCTTCTTCGACGACCAGACCGGCCACGTCGAAGGCGCGGCCCCGCACGTGCCGGCGGGGCACGTGGCGGCCGGCGTGGCCAACCCGGCCTGAGCGCAGGCTAGAGGCTGCCGGCCAGCTCGCGCGCACCGGCGCGGCGCTGCAGCCCTGCCAGGTCGAGCACGCGCACCCCGCGGTATTCGACGCGGATCAGGCCCTCGTTTTCGAGCGCCTGCAGTGCCTTGTTCACGCGCTGGCGCGACAGCCCCACCAGGTAGCCCAATTCCTGCTGCGTGATGCGCAGCAGGCTTCCAACGCCGGGATAGAGCACCGGGTGGAACAAGGCGCCCAGGTTGCGTGCGACGCGCGAATCCGGGTCGGTCAGGCGGTCGATCTCGCGCGCGGCGATGAACTGGCCCAGCCGCTCGTTGAGCTGCTGCAGGATGAAGCGGTTGAAGCCGATGCTGTACTCGAGCAGCTCGTGGAAGGTGTCGACCGGAATCCCCGCCACCAGGCTGGTGCGCAGGGCCTCGATGTTGTAGCGATAGGGCTCGCGCTTGAGCACCGTGCCCTCGCCGAACCAGCCGCCCGGCGGCATGCCGGCGAATGTGACGGGCATGCCGTGGGCGCTGTCGTTGCTCATCTTGAGCAAGCCGTCGATCAGTCCGAACCAGAAGGTCGGCGCGCGCCCCACGCGGCAGATCACTTCGCCCGGCATCACCTCGACCACGCGCATCGCGTCTTGCGCGAGCGTTCGGTGCTCGGGTTCGAGGCGGCTCAGCCAGGGCACGCAAGCGAAATCGGCAGCCGATGCGTGCCGCGACCGGGCCTGCAGAGGATGAACGCCGGATGCCTGCGTTGGCATCGATGTGCTCGCTGTGGTCATCGGGTGACTCCCGCTGGATCCGGTGGGACACGCGAACGAAAGTACTGCGGGAAACTCCCCTCCGGTCTGGTACCTAAATTGTCCTTGCAACGACAACCCAGCGTCAAACTTCTCCCTAGCATCCGCCCCAGACATCAGAAGAAGACCGAGCCTGAACTCAGGCCACGGCTCACAGGCGAAGGAGACTGCGGTGAAGACGACGTTTCCCCGGCTCTTGCTCGAGCATGCGCAGCGGCGTCCCGGCGCCGCGGCATTGCGTGAGAAGGAGTACGGCATTTGGCAGACGCTGACTTGGTCCCAGCTGGCCGAGTTGGTGCGCGCGCTGGCCGGTGGGCTGGCCGCTGCCGGTCTGCAACGAGGCCAGCACCTGGTCGTGGTGGGCGAGAACCGCCCGCGCCTGTACGCATCGATGCTGGCCGCGCAAGCGCTTGGCGCGGTGCCGGTTCCGCTGTACCAGGATGCGGTCGCCGCCGAGTTCGTGTTCCCGCTCACCAACGCCGAAGTCGGCTTCGCTGTGGTCGAGGACCAGGAGCAGGTCGACAAGCTGCTGGAGATCCGCCCGCAGTGCCCGGCGCTGACACGCATCTGGTTCGACGATCCGCGCGGCCTGCGCAAATACGATGAGCCCGGCCTGGCCTCGCTCGACGCGCTGATCGAAGCCGGTCGCGCCTTCAATGCGCAGCATCCCGGCCATGTCGATGCCGAGATCGCCAAAGCCCAGCCGCACGATGTCGCCGCGATGTTCTTCACGTCGGGAACGACGGGCAACCCGAAGGGCGTGGTCCACACGCACCACAGCCTGCTCGACCGCGCGGCGGCCGGCCAGCGCTTCGACAAGCTCACCGAGCGGGAAGAGGTGCTCGCCTACCTGCCGCCGGCGTGGATCGGGCAGAACACGTTCAGCTATGCGCAGTGGCTTGCTTGCGGCTACGTGGTCAATTGCCCGGAGAGCGCCAGCACGGTGTCGATCGACCTCAAGGAGATCGGGCCCACCTACTACTTCGCGCCGCCGCGCGTCTTCGAGGGGCTGCTCACCAGCGTGATGATCCGCATGGAAGACGCCGGGCGCTTCAAGCGCTGGCTGTTCAAGAGCTTCATGTCGGTCGCCAAGCGCATCGGCCCGTCGCTGATGGACGGCAAGCCGGTCCCCGCCTTCGACCGCGCGCTCTACGCCTTGGGCAACCTGTGCATCTACGGGCCGCTGCGCAACACCCTGGGCCTGTCGCGCGTGCGCGTGGCCTACACGGCCGGCGAGGCGATCGGCCCGGACCTGTTCACGTTCTACCGCTCAATCGGCATCAACCTCAAGCAGCTGTACGGGTCGACCGAAACCGCGGTCTTCGTGTGCCTGCAACCCGATCACGAGGTGAAGGCCGACACGGTCGGCGTGCCGATCGACGGCGTGGAGATCCGCGTCGACGACAGCGGCGAGATCTTCGTTCGCTCGCCCGGCCTGCTGCAGTCGTACTACAAGAACCCCGGTGCGACGGCCGAGGTGCTCGACCGCGACGGCTGGTACCGCACCGGCGACGCAGGCTTCCTCGACGCCGGCGGCCACCTGAAGATCATCGACCGCGCCAAGGACGTCGGCCGACTGGCCAACGGCTCGATGTTCGCGCCCAAGTACATCGAGAACAAGCTCAAGTTCTTTCCGCACATCAAGGAGGCCGTCGCCTTCGGCCACCAGCGCGACCGCGTGTGCGCGTTCATCAACATCGACTTCGAGGCCGTGGGCAACTGGGCCGAAAAGCGCAACCTGCCCTACGCCGGCTATACCGACCTGGCAGGCAAGCCCGAGGTCTACCAACTCGTGCGCGAATGCGTTGAGCAGGTCAATGCCGATCTCGCCACCGACGAACGCCTGGCCGGCTGCCAGATCAGCCGCTTCCTGGTGCTCCACAAGGAGCTCGACGCGGACGACGGCGAACTCACCCGTACGCGCAAGGTGCGCCGCGGCCACATCGCGGACAAGTACGCCGTGCTGATCGACGCGCTCTACGCCGGCAAGTCCGAGCAGTACATCGAAACCCAGGTCAAGTTCGAGGATGGGCGCACCGGCATGGTCGCCGCCACGCTGCACATCGTCGACACCAAGACCTTCGAACCCGTCAGGAGGGCCGCGTGATGGAAGGCAGCGTCGCATTTGCGCAGCCGACGGCTGCCGGCAAGCGCCATACCGGGGACGTGATCCTCGACGTGCGCAACATCTCTCTGGCCTTCGGCGGCGTCAAGGCGCTGACCGACATCAGCTTCAACGTTCGCGAGCACGAGATCCGCGCGATCATCGGCCCCAACGGCGCCGGCAAGAGCTCGATGCTCAATTGCATCAACGGCGTGTACCAGCCGCAGCAGGGTTCGATCACCTTCCGCGGCCAGACCTTCAAGCACATGAACTCGCGCCAGGTGGCCGAGATGGGCTTCGCGCGCACGTTCCAGAACCTGGCCCTGTTCAAGGGCATGAGCGTGCTCGACAACATCATGACCGGCCGCAACCTGCGCATGAAGAGCAACATCTTCCTGCAGGCACTGCGCATCGGCCCGGCCGAGCGCGAGGAGATGGCGCACCGCGCCTTCGTCGAGCACATCATCGACTTCCTCGAGATCCAGGCCTATCGCAAGACGCCGGTCGGCCGCCTTCCCTACGGTCTGCAAAAGCGCGTCGACCTGGGCCGTGCGCTGGCGATGGAGCCGAAGGTCCTGCTGCTCGACGAGCCCATGGCCGGCATGAACGTCGAAGAGAAGCAGGACATGTGCCGCTTCATCCTCGACGTCAACGACGAATTCGGCACCACGATCGTTCTGATCGAGCACGACATGGGCGTGGTCATGGACATCAGCGACCGCGTCGTCGTCCTCGACTACGGCAAGAAGATCGGCGATGGCACGCCCGACGAAGTGCGCAGCAACGAAGAAGTGATCCGTGCCTACCTCGGCACGTCGCACTGACATCCATGCCGCGGCGGTCCAGAACGCGCAGTTGAAGGTACGACGATGGGATTCTTTCTCGAGACACTCTTTGGCGGCCTGATGGCCGGCATGCTGTATTCGCTGATCGCGTTGGGCTTCGTGCTCATCTTCAAGGCCAGCGGCGTGTTCAATTTCGCGCAGGGCGCGATGGTGCTGTTCGCCGCGCTGGCCATGGCCCGCTTCTCCGAATGGCTGCCGGGCTGGTTCGGCTTCGAGAGCAAGGTACTCGCGAACGTGCTCGCGTTCTTCGCGGCGATGGTCGTCATGGTGGCCGTGGCCTGGCTCATCGAGCGCCTGGCGCTGAGCAAGTTGGTCAACCAGGAGGGCATCACCTTGCTGATGGCCACGCTGGGCATCACCTACTTCCTCGACGGCTTCGGCCAGACCCTTTTCGGCAACGACATCTACAAGATCGACGTCGGCATGCCGAAGGACCCGATCTTCCTGTTCGAGAACGTCTTCCAAGGGGGCGTGCTGATCAACAAGGAAGACCTCTATGCCGCACTCATCGCAGCCGCCCTCGTCGCGCTGCTGACGGTGTTCTTCCAGAAGACTGCCACCGGGCGGGCGCTGCGCGCCGTGGCCGACGATCACCAGGCGGCGCAGTCGATCGGCATCCCGTTGTCGCGCATCTGGGTGATCGTCTGGTCAGTGGCCGGCTTCGTCGCGTTGACGGCCGGCATCATCTGGGGCTCCAAGCTCGGCGTGCAGTTCTCGCTGTCGCTGGTCGCGCTCAAGGCGCTGCCGGTGGTCATCCTCGGCGGATTGACGTCGGTGCCCGGCGCCATCATCGGCGGGCTGATCATCGGTGTCGGCGAAAAGCTCAGCGAGATCTACCTCGGCCCGATGATCGGCGGCGGCATCGAGATCTGGTTTGCCTATGTCCTGGCGCTCGTGTTCCTGCTTGTGCGCCCGCAGGGACTGTTCGGCGAAAAGATCATCGATCGCGTCTGAGCACAGAAGGAAGACGACATGCTCTACCGCGAAAACGGTCAGTTCAAGACCACCTACCGAGCCGACCAGCAGATCTTTCCGATCCTGCAGGACCGCATCGCGATCGCGCTGCTGCTGCTCTTCGCATTCATCGCCGTGCCGCTGATCGCGCCGGAGTACCTGTTTCGGGCCGTGCTGATCCCGTTCCTGGTGCTGTCGCTGGCGGCGCTGGGCCTGAACATCCTCGTCGGCTATTGCGGGCAGATCTCGTTGGGCACCGGCGCCTTCATGGCCGTGGGCGCCTATGCGGCCTACAACTTCAACGTCCGCATCGAGGGCATGCCGCTCATCGCGTCGCTGCTGCTGGGGGGACTGTGCAGCACGATCGTGGGTGTCATCTTCGGCATCCCGTCACTGCGCATCAAGGGCCTGTATCTCGCGGTGGCGACCTTGGCGGCGCAGTTCTTCGTCGACTGGGCCTTCCTGCGCATCCAGTGGTTCACGAACAACTCGGCCTCCGGCTCGGTCAGCGTGAGCGGCCTGCAGGTATTCGGCATGCCGATCGAGACGCCGGTGCAGAAGTACTTGTTCTGCCTGAGCTTCGCGGCCGTGTTCGGGTTGCTGGCGAAGAACCTCGTTCGCGGCCACATCGGACGCGAATGGATGGCCATGCGCGACATGGACGTGGCCGCCGCGGTGATCGGCATCCGGCCGGTCTACGCCAAGCTCACCGCGTTTGCCGTCTCGAGCTTCATCGTGGGCGTGGCCGGCGGCTTGTGGGCCTTCGTGCACCTGGGCTCGTGGGAGCCGGCCACGTTCTCCATCGATCGCTCCTTCCAGCTGCTGTTCATGGTGATCATCGGCGGGCTCGGATCGATCATGGGCAGCTTCTTCGGCGCGGCCTTCATCGTCTTGCTGCCGATCGTGTTCGACAACCTGCCGTATTGGTTCGGCGTTCCCATCGATACGGCGATGGCCTCCCACCTGACGTTCATGATCTTCGGCGCGCTGATCGTGTTCTTCCTGATCGTCGAGCCTCACGGGCTGGCGCGTCTTTGGTCGACCGCCAAGGAGAAGCTGCGCCTTTGGCCATTCCCGCATTGAAGCAGCGCACGGAGTATTGACCCGCACCGCAGAGTGCACCCAACCCCACCCCAGGAGGTAGACATGAGATTGAAGTCGTATGTACTAGCTGCGGTTGCCGCCGTGAGTGCGGTGCTCGCCGCACCCTCAGTGCATGCCCAGGCCAAGGAGCAGTTCTTTCCGCTCCTCGTCTATCGCACCGGCCCCTATGGCCCGAACGGCACGCCGTGGGCCAATGGCAAGCAGGACTACCTCAAGATGATCAACGCCCGCGATGGCGGCATCAACGGGGTGAAGGCGGTGTTCGAGGAATGCGAGACCGGCTATGCCACCGATCGCGGGGTCGAGTGCTACGAGCGGCTCAAGAGCCGTCCGGGCGTGACGCTGTTCGACCCGCAGGCTACAGGCATCACCCTCGCACTGACCGAAAAGACGGCTTCCGACAAGATCCCATTGATGCACCTGGGCTATGGCCGGCCTGAATCGGCCGATGGCCTGGCCTTCCCGTGGAACTTCCCGCTGATGGGGAGCTACTGGACCGCGGCCGACGTGCTCATCCAGCACATCGCCAAGCGCGAGGGCGGCTTCGACAAGCTCAAGGGCAAGAAGATCGCGCTCGTCTATCACGACAGCCCCTACGGCAAGGAGCCGATTCCGCTGCTCAACGAGCGCAGCAAGATGCACGGCTACGACCTGCAGCTGATTCCTGTCACGCCGCCTGGCGTCGAGCAGAAGGCGGCCTGGCTGCAAGTCCGCCAGAGCCGGCCCGACTACGTGCTGTTGTGGGGCTGGGGCGTCATGAATTCGACTGCCCTGAAAGAGGCACAGGCCACCGGCTATCCGCGCGAGAAGATGTACGGCGTGTGGTGGGCCGGTGCCGAGCCGGACGTCAAGGACGTCGGCGAAGGTGCCAAGGGCTACAACGCGCTGAACCTCAACACCTCGGGCACCCAGCCCAAGGTCATCCAGGACATCCTGAAGTACGTGCATGACAAGGGCCAGGGCACCGGTCCGCGCGACGAGGTCGGCTCCGTGCTCTACACGCGCGGCGTCATCATCCAGATGCTGGCGGTCGAAGCCGTGCGTCGCGCCCAGGAGCGATTCGGCAAAGGCAAGGTCGTCACCAGCGAGCAGGTGCGCTGGGGCCTCGAGAACCTGTCGCTCGACCAGAAGAAGCTCGACGCACTCGGCTTCGCCGGCGTGATGCGTCCCCTGCAGACTTCCTGCGGCGACCACATGGGCTCGACCTGGGTGCGCGTTCACACCTGGGACGGCAGCAAATGGAGCTTCTCGTCCGACTGGTACGAGGCCGATCAGTCGATCATCAAGCCGATGATCAAGACCGCCGCTGACAAGTACCTCACCGAGAAGAAGAACACGCGCCGCACGCCGGAAAACTGCCAGTCCTGATTCATCGATTTCGCAAAGGACTCCACTGCTCGGTCCGGGCCGCGATCCGCGGTCCGGTTCCAGAGCGAAGCCCGTGGACGCGGGTTTCGCTCTGCAAGAGGCGAAGGCCATGTCGAACATTCTTCTCAACGTCAACGGCATCGAGGTGATCTACAACCATGTGATCCTCGTGCTCAAAGGGGTGTCGTTGCAGGTCCCTGAGGGCAGCATCGTCGCCCTGCTCGGCGGCAATGGCGCCGGCAAGACGACCACCTTGCGCGCCGTCTCGAACCTGCTGGCAGGCGAGCGTGGCGATGTCACCAAGGGTTCGATCGAGCTGCGCGACGAGCGCATCGAGAAGCTCTCGCCTGCCGACCTGGTACAGCGCGGCGTCGTGCAGGTGATGGAAGGACGCCATTGCTTCGCGCACCTCACGATCGAAGAGAACCTGATGACCGGTGCCTACACGCGCCGCGACGGCAGGCAGGCGGTCGCCGAGACGCTCGAGAAGGTCTATGCCTACTTTCCGCGGCTCAAGACGCGACGGCAATCGCAAGCCGCCTACACCTCGGGCGGCGAGCAGCAGATGTGTGCCATTGGACGCGCGCTGATGGCCAATCCGAAGATGGTGCTGCTCGACGAGCCGTCCATGGGCCTGGCCCCACAGATCGTCGAAGAGGTGTTCGAGATCGTGCGTGACCTGAATACCAAGGAGAAGGTCACCTTCCTGCTCGCCGAACAGAACACCAACATCGCGCTGAAGTATGCCGACCACGGCTACATCCTCGAAAGCGGCCGCATCGTGATGGATGGCGCCGCGAAGGACCTGCGCGAGAACGAAGACGTCAAGGAGTTCTACCTCGGCGTGGGCGGCAACGACCGAAAGAGCTTCCGCGACGTGAAGAGCTACAAGCGGCGCAAGCGCTGGCTCGCCTGATGTGCGGTGGCAGTGCCATGAGCCGCGGAATCGACCATCAGGAGCGTTCGGGGAAGCCCGGTGTGGAGGGCTCGCCATGAGCGACGACGACTTCTTCGCGCCGCCGCCGTTCAAGCCTGAAGACGGGCTCGAGCGCATCCGGCGCGCGTTGCGCGACCTTCGCAGCCTGACCGAGCGCGGCGCCGCCCGCTTCGACTGGAAAGGCATGCCCGTATTCGAGGCGGCCGTCGACGGCAAGCTGGTACGCGTGCGAGTCGCCAAGCGTCCGCAGCGTACGCCCGAGTGGGACGTCACGACACTGACCAATGGTGCGGACGTCCGCCATTTCATCGACGACTTCAAGCGCCGCTTCGAACGATGGGGCGAGGAGTAGCCGATGCACGAGCCTTACCCTTGGAATCCATCATGAGCGCCTATTACGACGCGCTGGAGTCGCGCGAGCCCGCCGAACGAGAAGCTGCCCTGTTCGCCGTCCTGCCGCAGCGTATTGCGCATGCGCAGCAGTCCACCGCGGCCGGCGCCGAGATCCTTCGCGATGTCGAACCGGGCACGGTCGTCGACCGCGAAGCGCTGGCCCGCCTGCCGGTCACGCGCAAGAGCGAACTGCTGACACGCCAGCAGGCGGGGCGCGCGCAGGATCCCTTCGGCGGTTTCTCAGCCATTGGCTGGCGGGGCGTCGCTGGCGGCCATGGCGTGCGGCGCGTTTTCCAGTCTCCCGGCACCATCTACGAACCCGAGGGCAGCGCCACCGACTACTGGCGCGTGGCTCGGGCCATGCATGCCGCGGGCTTTCGCGCCGGCGATCTGGTGCACAACAGCTTCAGCTACCACCTGACGCCGGCGGGTTCGATGATGGAGTCGGGCGCCCATGCGCTGGGCTGCAGCACGTTTCCCGGCGGCATAGGCAACTCCGAGCTGCAGTTGCAGGCCATGGCCGAGCTGCGTCCGCATGCCTATGCCGGGACACCGAGCTTCCTGAAGATCCTGCTCGACAAGGCCGAAGAAGCGGCGTCGCCATTGAGCCTCACCAAGGCCCTGGTGTCCGGCGAGGCGTTCACGCCGAGCATGCGCCACAGCGTGCGCGAGCGCGGCGTCGACGCGTACCAGTGCTATGCCACCGCCGACCTCGGCCTCATCGCCTATGAAACCGAAGCGCGTGAAGGGCTGGTGCTCGACGAAGGCGTGATCGTCGAGATCGTGCGCCCAGGCACCGGCGAGCCGCTGCCCGACGGCGAGGTCGGCGAGGTGGTCGTCACGACGCTGAATCCGGACTATCCGCTGATCCGCTTCGGCACTGGCGACCTGTCGGCGGTGATGCCGGGCCATTGCCCCACCGGGCGCACGGGCCGGCGCATTCGCGGCTGGCTGGGGCGAGCCGATCAGACGACCAAGATCCGCGGCATGTTCGTCCACCCAGGACAGGTCGCCGAGATCGTGCGACGCCATCCGGAGGTGCTGCGCGCGCGGCTCGTGGTCAGCGGTCAGGCAGCGAGCGCGGAGACGATGCTGCTGCGCGCCGAGCTGCGCGGCGCGGCACCCGACGGGCTGGCAACGCGGCTGGTCGAGGCCATCCGCGATGTCACCAAGCTGCGAGGCGACGTCGAGCTGCTGCCGCCGGGCAGCCTGCCGAACGACGGCAAGGTGATCGAGGACGCGCGCAACTACGCTTAGCGCCCCTTGAATCGCCCCCTTCGACTGCGGGGGCCTCGACGTCCAACGACGCAGGGCACGCGGTGAGAATCGTTCGCGACAGCGCCGGCCGAGTTCTCGCCGGCGTGCCGCCTTCGAGGACACTGACGTGCGCAAGCGGTTCGTGTGGGCGGCAGTGGCCATCGCGCTGCCGATTGCATTGCTGGGCGCGCTGCTGGGCGCAACGCTCGCCGGCGCGCTGCTGTTCGCCCACGACGTGGCGCCGATACCGCGCGCCGTTGCGGCCACCAAGAAGGTCTACGAGCGCCTCCGGCCGCGCGACTCGGGGACGGCCGAACTCACGACCACGCTGCTGAAGCTGCAGATTGAGCGCACGCTGACCGTGCCGCCTGCCCGGCGCGGTGTCGGCGGCGGACTGACTTCGTTCGGCCGCGAGCTGGTGGTGATCGACAACGACGGCACGATCTACGTCGAATCCGACGGCCAGGTCGCGCGAAGCGGCATCGCGGGCCCCGACAACGGCTACGCCGCCTACGAAGCCGCCGCGCAGCGCCTGGGTTCGCAGGGCTATACCTTCAATCTCGCGCGGCTGCGCTACAACGACATCCTCTCGTTCGAGACGACGCAGGCGAAGTACCTGCTTGCCAGCTACATCGAATGGAACGACGCCGGCGCCTGCGTGCGCAATGCGGTCGCGAGACTGACGCTGCCGGCCGCGACCGCATCGCTGCGCGACGTCAAGGCACAGTCCGCCGACTGGCAGGTGATCGCCCGCACCGAGCCCTGCATCCCGATCAAGAAGCAGTTCCGCGCCGTCGAGGGCCACATGTCGGGCGGGCGCATGGCGCGTTTCGGCCCGAACAGCATCGCCATCACCAGCGGCGATTTCCACATCGACGGCGTCTACGGTCCGGTCAACGTCGATCCGGCATCGGACGTCGCGCTCGCCCAGGATCCGAAGGCTGAGTACGGCAAGGTGCTCGAGATCGACGTCGAGTCCGGGCGCAAGCGCATCATCTCGAGCGGCAACCGCAACATGCAGGGTATCGCGACGGCGGCCGACGGCACGCTGTGGACGATCGAGCACGGCCCGCGCGGCGGCGACGAACTCAACCGCCAGCGCGAAGGCGCGAACTACGGCTGGCCGCTGCAGACCTTCGGCACGCAATACAGCGCGATGCCGTGGCCGGGCGCACTGCCCTATGGCCGCCACGACCGCTTCGAGGCGCCAGCCTACGTCTGGGTGCCTTCGGCGGCGGTATCCGGCCTCACGGCGGTGCGCGGCTTCGATCCGGCCTGGGACGGCGACCTGATCGCCTCGTCGCTGGTGGCCGAGTCGCTGTACCGGCTGCGCATCTCGGAAGGCCGCGCGGTCTATGCCGAGCCGATCCGCATCGGCACGCGCATGCGCGCCGTCCACCAGCACACCGACGGCAGGTTGGTCGTCTGGACCGACGAAGCCAAGCTGCTCTACCTCAAGCCCAAGGCCGCGAGCATGACGTTCGAGTTCGCGCAGCGGGCGATCGAACAGTCCACGGCACCGGCCCAGCACAAGGCGGCCACGAAGGCCGCCCTCACGATGTGCATCGAATGCCACTCGCTCGACGACGGCAACCATGAGAAAGCGCCGAGCCTGGCCGGCGTCTGGAACCGGCGCATCGGCTCGACCGCCTACGCGGGGCATTCGAGCGCGTTGTCCGGCAAGGGCGGACGCTGGGACCGCGCGAGCCTCGAGGCCTTCCTGACCAATCCGCAGACCTTCGCACCCGGCACCAAGATGCCCGATCCGGGACTCGCCGACCCGGCGGTGCGCGCCGAGCTCGTGAACGTGTTCGAGAAGATCGCGACGACGCCGGAATAGCCGGCCCTCAGCCGCCCTCGACGACGACAAAGTGCTTGCGCACCCGCTCCAGCACCTCGAACGAACCTTCGAAGCCGCCCGGAATCACCGCGCCTTCGCCCGCACCGATCTCGACGAAGCCGCCGGCGCGGTCGTGCAGTCGCACGCGGCCTTCGAGCACGAAAAAGTACTCGTGCTTCTCAGGCGGAAAGACGATGCGCCAGCGGCCCGGATCGCAGCACCAGATGCCGGCCGAGAGCCCCTGCGGCGCGCTCTCGTAGAGCGTCCAGGTGTGCCGTTCGGGCACGCCGTGCTCGCGGCGGTCGGGCCGGGGATGGTCGACGACCGGCGCGCCGGTCGGCGCGTCGAAGCGGATGATGGCGACAGTGCTCATGGTGGGCCGATTGTCCTGCGCCGCAAGGCGATGGCATGCTGCACGCATGCTCGCGTCGAACGTACCGCTCGTTCCGCGCCGCGCGACAGTGATGCTGTTGGTCGCGGTGCTGCACGCGCTCGTGCTGGTGGCATGGTTGCGTCAACGCGCCGTCGATGGCCCGCCGGCTCGGGAGCCGAGGCACGTCACGGTTCAGCTGTTGACCTTGCAGCGGCAGACAAGCTCCCCGGCCTCACTGCAGTCGGACGATCTCTCGAGCAGCCACCGGCGCATCGAGCGCGCGCGTCGCCCCGCGACTTCGGATGCCCGGAGCGCCTTACCAGCGGTGGCGCCGGCCGATGCCACCGACGTGCCGCCTTCGACCACCCCGGCGTCCGCGGCCGAGCCACCGATCGACCTGGACGCCAGCATGCGCGCCGTTGCACGCGGGATGGCGCGCGGCGGCGCAGTCCCGATCGACGGCCAGGCCGCGTCGGCTCCCGGGCTGGGTGAAGCCATCGCCGCGACCTCGGCGCCCGATTGCCGCACGGCCTACCGCTCGCTGGGACTGCTCGGGTTGCCCGTGCTGGCGTGGAACGCCCTGCGGGATCGCTGCCGTTGACGCGTCCAACGCCCCACGCGCACCGGCGGCTTACGTGGAATCCGCCATGCCCGAGGGGCGGCACAGGCCTTAGCATCCCGCCCGAGCGCGGCGGTGGCCGCGCGTGTCCCTTTTGCTGTGGGAGAACCCTGATGAAGCGCACCCTGCTCGCCCTCGCCGCGACCCTCGCCGTCACCGGCGCCCTGGCCGAGTACCCCGAGAAGCCGATCACGATCATCGTGCCCTTCGCCGCCGGCGGCCCGACCGACAAGGTCGCACGCGACTTCGCCGAGGCGCTGCGCAAGCCGCTAAACAACGCGACCATCGTGATCGAGAACGTCGGCGGCGCCGGCGGCACGCTGGGTGCCACGCGCGTCGCCAAGGCCGCACCGGACGGCTACACCCTGCTGCTGCATCACATCGGCATGGCAACCTCGCCGGCGCTGTACCGCAACCTGCAGTACAAGACCCTCGAGGGCTTCGAGTACCTGGGCCTGATCAACGAAGTGCCGATGACGCTGATCGGCCGCCCGACGCTGCCGGCCAGCAACTACGCCGAGCTGCTGAAGTGGATCGAGGCCAACAAGGGCAAGATCAACCTCGCCAACGCCGGCCTGGGCGCCGCCTCGCACCTGTGCGGCCTGCTCTACCAGAGCACCCTCAAGGTCGACATGACCACCGTGCCGTACAAGGGCACCGGCCCGGCGATGACCGATCTCATCGGCGGCCAGGTCGACATCATGTGCGACCAGACCACCAACACGACATCCCAGATCGAGGGCGGCAAGGTCAAGGCCTTCGCGGTCACGACGCCCAAGCGTCTCACGACGCCGATCCTCGCCAAGCTGCCGACGCTCGACGAGTCGGGCATGAAGGGCTTCAACGTGAGCATCTGGCACGGTCTGTACGCGCCGGCCGGCACGCCCAAGGCGGTGGTCGACAAGCTCAACACCGCGCTCAAGGCGGCGCTCAAGGATGCCGATTTCCAGAAGCGCGAGGAAGCGCTCGGCGCGGTGGTCGTCACCGACAACCGCGTGAACCCGGCCGAACACAAGAAGTGGGTCGAGTCGGAAATCAACAAATGGGGTCCGGTGATCAAGGCAGCCGGCCAGTACGCCGACTGAGCGGCACTGGGCTGATGCCGTCGACGGCCCGCTTCGGCGGGCCGTTTTCGTTTCCCGCGCACGGGGGCGCCGCGCGTCAGCGCAGCGTGATGGGGATCGTCACCGGACCGTCGTTGAGCAGCTGAACCTGCATGTGCGCGCCGAATTCGCCGGTCTCGACGACCGGATGACGCTCGCGAGCTGCAGCGACGACGCACTCGTAGAGCCGACGCCCTTGCTCGGCAGGTGCGGCGCCGGTGAAGCTCGGCCGGTTGCCGCCGGAGGTATCGGCCGCGAGCGTGAACTGCGAGACGATCAGCAGGCCACCGCCGATGTCTTGCACGCTGCGGTTCATGCGCCCCTGCTCGTCCGAGAAGATGCGCAGCTTGAGCAGCTTGTCGACGAGCCTGGCGGCCTGGCCTTCAGTATCCGACGGCTCGGCGCACACCAGCACCAGCATGCCGCAACCGATCGCGCCGACCGAACGGCCATCGACTTCGACGCGCGCCTCGCGCACCCGCTGCACCAGCGCCAGCATCAGCTCACGTCCTGCAAAGGCTCGCGCTGCGCGAGCGGCTCCTCGCCGACGGGCAGCACCTCGATCGTCACGCGCAGCCGCGGCACCGCTGCCAGCAGCGAGGCCGCGACGCGCTCGCGCAGGCGCATCGCGCGTCCGATCGTCCAGGCGGCCGGCACGTGCAAGTGCAGTTCGCAAAAGCGTTGCGCGCCAGCACGCCGCGTGCGCAGATCGTTGACCTGAACCTGATCCAGCGACAGCCCTGCCAGCACGTCCTCGATGGCGCGCTGCTCGTCGGCGTCGAGCGCACGGTCCATCAGCCCGTCGGTCGAGCGGCGCAGCAGGCTGAACGCCTCGCGCGTGATGTTCGCCGCCACCAGCAGGGCGAGCAGCGGGTCGATCCACAGCCAGCCGGTCATCGCGACGAGCAGCACGCCGACGATCACGCCCACCGACGTGTAGACATCGGTCATCAAGTGGCGGGCGTCGGCCTCGAGCGCAATCGAATGGTGCTCACGCGAAGCACGCAGCATCACCCACGCGAGCGCACCGTTGATCACCGAACTGGCGATCGACAGCGCGATGCCCAGGCCCACCTGCTCGATCGGGGCCGGATGCAGCAGCCGGTCGATCGCCGCCCAGCCGATGCCCAGCGCGGCGCCCAGGATCAGCAGCGCCTCGAAGCCGCTGGAGAAGTACTCGGCCTTGGCGTGTCCGAACGGGTGGTCCTCGTCGGCCGGCCGCGCCGCGACCGTGACCATCCACAGCCCGAAGGTGGCTGCGGCGAGATTGACGAAGGATTCCAGCGCGTCGGACAGCAGGCCGACCGAACCGGTCCACCACCAGGCCGCGGTCTTGAGCGCGATCGTCGCGAGCGCCGCGACGATCGACAGCTTCAGGTAGCCGCGGACCTGCATCGCTCGGAGGTGATCAGGCGGTCAGCGTGACGCGCGCGAACTTGCGCTTGCCGACCTGCACCACATAGCGGCCGGCGTCGAGCTTGAGGCCCTTGTCGCTGACGGTGCTGCCGTCGACCTTGACGCCGCCTTGCTCGATCAAGCGCATCGCCTCGCTGCTCGACGGCGCCAGGCCGGCCTGCTTGAGCAGCGCGCCGATGCCCAGCGGCGCGCCGGCGAGCGAAACCTCGGGAATGTCGTCGGGCACACCGCCGGCGGCGCGGCGCTGGAAGTCCTCGTGCGCCGCGTCGGCCGCCGCCGCGCCGTGGAAGCGCGCGGTGATCTCCTTGGCGAGCATGACCTTGGCGTCCTTCGGGTTGCGGCCGGCCTCGACCTCGCGTCTCAACGCAGCGATCTCGGCTTCCGGGCGGAACGACAGCAGCGTGTACCAGCGCCACATCAGCTCGTCGTTGATCGACAGCACCTTGGCGAACATCACGTTCGCCGGCTCCGAGATGCCGATGTAGTTGCCCTTGCTCTTGGACATCTTCTCGACGCCGTCGGTGCCTTCAAGCAGCGGCATGGTGAGGACGCACTGCGGCTCCTGCCCGTACTCGTGCTGAAGATGGCGGCCCATCAGCAGATTGAACTTCTGGTCGGTGCCACCGAGCTCGAGATCGCTCCTCAGCGCCACCGAGTCGTAACCCTGCATCAGCGGGTAAAGGAACTCATGGACCGAGATCGGCGTGTTGCCCGCGTAGCGCTTGGCGAAGTCGTCGCGTTCCATCATGCGCGCCACCGTGTAGCGTGCGGCCAGCTGGATCATGCCGCGCGCGCCCAGCGGGTCGCTCCATTCGCTGTTGTAGCGGACCTCGGCGCGCTCGATGTCGATGACCAGCCGGATCTGGTCGAAGTAGGTCTTCGCATTGGCCTCGATCTGCTCGCGCGTGAGCGGCGGGCGGGTGCTGTTGCGCCCCGACGGATCGCCGATGGTGGTCGTGAAGTCGCCGATCAGCGGAATCACGACGTGGCCCAGGTCCTGGAGCGCGCGCATCTTGTTGAGCACCACCGTATGGCCGAGATGGAGGTCGGGCGCAGTGGGGTCCATCCCGAACTTGATACGCAATGGCACACCGGTTGCTTCTGAGCGGGCGAGCTTGTGGAGCCACTCCTCTTGCGGCAACAGCTCGTCACAGCCTCGCAGACTGATGGCGAGGGCCTCGCGGACCCGGTCGGTGACCGGATACTTCGCGGCAGTTGGCGGCTGATCGGTGCTTGAAACCTTCGCCGAGGCGGCATCAGGGGCAGCGGACATGGGCCTGGGTACGGGTTATTCGGGAAATGTCAGCGCATACCCACAGTAAAATGCCGGTCGCGTCGATCGATGCCATTCTAGGGGAGGCCCCCGCATCGATCCTGGCTGCCCAGCCGCTCCCCACGGGGCGGCTTTTCTGTGGCGGCCGTCTTTCTCGAAGCATTCCGTACGTCGCAGCGCGCGCCGGTGCCGAAGGCACGGCCCACTCGTCGGGAAGGCCTGTCTTGCTGAACATCGATCTCCTTCTCGAACGCCTTTGGCGGCGCATCGAGACACCGCTCAAACGCCACCCGCGCCGCCTGACCGCCATCGTGGTCGCCGGGCTCGCCGGTTCCGCCGTCACGGCCTTCGGCGTCGCGCCGATGGCGCCGGACGCCGCGGACCTGCCGCGCCGGCTGGTGACCGAATCCGTCATGCCGGTGGCGCTGGACGCCCAGTTGCAAGCGCTTGAAACCTTCGTGCCGGCGCTGTGGCGCAGCGACCTCACGCGCAGCGGCGACACGGCCGACACGCTGCTGCGCCGGCTCGGCATCGACGATGCCGAGGCCGCTGCCTTCCTGCGCAGCGACCCGCTGGCGCGTACCGCGCTCGAGGGCCGCGCCGGCAAGATGGTCAAGGCGCTGGCCGAAGGCGGCCGCCTGATCGAACTCGCCGTGCGCTCCCCTGCCGCGAGATCCGAGCAGTTCAACACCCATTTCACGCGGCTGGCCGTCAGGCGCGGTGACGACGGCCGGCTGACGGCCAGCACCGAGCAAGCTGCGCTGTCGAGCGAAACGCGGCTCGGTTCGGGCACGATCGAAAGCTCGCTGTTCGCCGCCGCCGACGAGTCGCGCCTGCCCGACAGCGTGACCGTACAGCTCGCCGAGCTGTTCGGCACCGACATCGACTTCCGTCGCGAGCTCAAGCGCGGCGACACCTTCACGGTGCTCTACGAGGCGCTCACCGCCGATGGCGAGCCGGTCACCTGGAACCAGGCCGCCGGCCGGGTTCTGGCGGCTCAGTTCATCAACAACGGCAAGCGCTTCGACGCCGTGTGGTTCCAGGAGCCGGGCAGCCGCGGCGGCTACTTCGGGCTCGACGGGCGCAGCAAGAACCGCATGTTCCTGAGCTCACCGATGGCGTTCTCGCGCGTGACCTCGGGCTTCGCGATGCGTTTCCACCCGATCATGCAGAAGTGGCGCGCGCACCTAGGCGTCGACTACGGCGCGCCGACCGGCACGCCGGTGCGGGCGGTGGGAGACGGCGTCGTGAGCTTCGCCGGCGTGCAAAACGGCTATGGCAACGTCGTGATCCTGCGCCACGCCGGCGACCGCGAGACGCGCTATGCGCATCTCTCTCGCATCGACGTCAAGCGCGGCCAGCGCGTCGACCAGAGCCAGCAGATCGGCGCGGTCGGCGCCACCGGCTGGGCGACCGGGCCGCACCTGCACTTCGAGTTCCTGGTCAACGGCCGACAGGTCGATCCGATCACGGTGGCGCGGGCCTCGGAGGCGGTGACGATCTCCCCGGGGGCGAAGGCCCGCTTCCAGGACGTGGCCGCCGCCGCCAGCGCTCAGCTCGCGGCCGTGCCGGCCGGCGCGAACTCGCCGCGCTTCGAGTGAGCCGCGCGCCGCGCGGAGCCGCCGCCCCGTGACCGTCGACGCCTACATCGGCCTGATGTCGGGTACGTCGACCGACGGGGTCGACGGCGTCGTGGCGCGCTTCGAGGCCGACGGCGGCATCGCGGTCCTGGCCCACGTGTCGCGGGCGCTCGCGCCCGACCTGCGCGAGGCCCTCCTCGCACTCAATGTCAGTGGGCCGGACGAGCTTCATCGCGCCGCGCTGGCCGCCAACGAGCTCGTCGGCGTCTATGCCGAGGTGGTCGATGCGCTGCTCGCCAGCGCGGGCCTGACCGCTCGCGCGGTGCGAGCGATCGGTGCACACGGACAGACCGTGCGTCACCGGCCAGGCGCCTTCGACGGCATCGGCTACACGTGGCAGCTCAATGCCCCCGCGCTGCTGGCCGAGCGCTGCGGCATCGATGTCGTCGCCGACTTTCGCAGCCGCGATCTCGCGGCCGGTGGACAGGCCGCGCCTCTGGTGCCGGTATTCCATCGCGCGGTGTTCGGTCGGCCGAATGTCGATGTCGCGGTGCTCAACCTCGGCGGCATCGCCAACCTGAGTCTGCTGCGCGCCGACGGCTCGATCGCCGGTTTCGACACCGGGCCGGGCAACGTGCTGATGGACCGCTGGATCGCGCGCCACCGCGGCCAGCCCTTCGACGCTGACGGCGCCTGGGCCGCCCAGGGCCGGGTCGATGCCGCACTGCTCGCCGCGGCGCTGGCCGATCCGTACTTCGCGCTGGCGCCGCCCAAGAGCACCGGTCGCGACCTCTTCGATGCCGAGTGGCTCAACGCCCTCCTCGCTCGCCACGCTGGGCTCGACGCGGCCGACGTGCAGGCCACGCTGTGCGAGCTGACGGCCCGCAGCGTCGCCGACGCCTTGCGCCGTCACGCCCGCGAAACGCGCGAACTGCTGGCCTGCGGCGGTGGCGCCTTCAATGGCCACCTGCTCGCGCGCCTGGCTGCGGCCCTGCCCGGCGTCCCGGTGCTGACGACCGCCGAACGCGGCTTGCCGCCGCTGCAGGTCGAGGCGGCTGCCTTTGCCTGGCTGGCGATGGCGCATGTCGAACGCCGTGCCGGCAACGACCCGGCGGTGACCGGCGCACGCGGTCCGCGCATCCTGGGCGCGCTGTATCCGGCCTAGCCGAGACCCGGCACGGGGCCCGGCCCGACAAACACGACGGCCGCCCGAAGGCGGCCGTCGAAGAGGCGCTGGCGCGCTGGGTTCAGACTGAGAACGACGAACCGCAGCCGCAGGTCGTCGTGGCGTTCGGGTTCTTGATCACGAACTGGGCGCCCTCGAGGTCTTCCTTGTAGTCGATCTCGGCGCCGACGAGGTACTGCAGGCTCATCGCGTCGATCAGCAACATGACGCCGTTCTTCTCCATCTTCGTGTCGTCGTCATTGACGATCTCGTCGAAGGTGAAGCCGTACTGGAAACCCGAGCAGCCGCCGCCTTGCACGAAGACGCGCAGCTTGAGATCGGGGTTGCCTTCCTCGTCGACCAGTTGCTTCACCTTGATGGCCGCGCTGTCGGTGAAGACGATCGGGGCGGGCATCTCGGTGGCGGGCAGGCTTTCGGCGACAGCGGTCATTGAATTCTCCTCGGAGCGGGCGCGGCTCGAGCCGCGGCACGCCGGTATTGTCGCAGCCCCGGCAAATCCGTACTCGCGACGCTGCTCAGAAACGGCTCGACGCCAGTTTCAACGCGGGTTTTTCCTCGTCATCGAGCGGACCCGGCACGGTGGCGGCATGGCTGCCCTCGACGAGCGGGCGCAGCTCGCCGGCCACCTGGGCACCCTGGTGCATCTCCAGCGCGCGATAGCGCACATGCCCCTCGATGCGCGCCTTGGGCTGCAACTCGAGCAGTTCGTCGGATTCCATCGGTCCGCGCACCCGGCCGTTGACGATCACATGCCCGGCACGCACGTGGCCGGCGATCAAGGCCTTCTCGCCGATCACCAGCAGGCTGCGCTCGCCGCCGGTGGCCAGCACATTGCCATTGACCTCGCCGTCGATGCGCAAACCATCGGTGAAGCGGATCTCGCCATCGACCACCGTGCCCTCGCCGATCAGCGTGCGGATCGCCGGTTGTTTCTTCCATCCGAACATGAAATGGCTCTCCTGAATCGACTGATCCAGCCGCCTCGGCTCACAGCCGCAGCGTCTGGTTGGCCCGCACGCCGCCATCGGCGTCCACGACCTTGACTTGCAAGCTCTGGACCACGGCTTGCGGCGGAATCTCGACCTGACCTTCGACGCGCTGGTACTGGCGGAACTTCAGCGCCTGAGAAGGCGCCGGCAGCGTCTGCGTCCAACCCCTGCCATCGAGCTGGCCACTGACGGTCAGCTCGTAGCGGCCGTTGAACTCTGCGACCGAGCGGCCGGGCTGCATCACCAACAGCTGGTAGCGCAGTTGTCCGGCAACCGGCACTTCGGCCTGCAGGCCGCGCACGGCCAGACCCCGACCGCCGTCGGTCGGCAACAGCCGCTCGAAGAAGCCCAGGTCCGCCTTCATCGCCAGGTTCTCGCTCTCGAGCGAGCGCAGCTGCTGGGCCAGCCGCTCCTGCGTCGCGCGCTCGGCCTTGAGCAGGCTGTCGGCGGTATTGGCGATGCCTTGGGCCTGGTCGCGTTCGCGCCGCAGTTCGTCGACCTCGGCACGCAGCCGCGACAGCTCCTGCCTGGCGCCATGATCCAGCCCCGCGATTTCGCGGCCGAACTCGAAGGCCCACAGCGCCAGCGCGGCGGAGAAGCCGAGCGCAAGCGCCAGCACCGCCCAGCGCAGCGGCCACGGCAGGTGGCTGCGCACGATCATCCGAGGCGCAGTCACCGAAAGCCGACGGCGAAGCAGTTTCAGGCGCATGGTTTGCTGATGCTTGGGGTGCTGAAGTTTAGGTAGCAGGATCCATCTGCCTGTGCGGGGAAATGCGCACTGTCCCCGCCGATGTTGAAAGCGGGTGCAAGCAGAGGTGACATAAGCCAAACAGAGCCCCGAAACGACAAAGCCGCCCGAAGGCGGCTTTGTCTGCTGGATGCCATGGCACCCGGTCGGGATCAGCGCTTGCTGAACTGCTTGCGGCGACGCGCGCCGTGCAGGCCGACCTTCTTGCGCTCCACTTCGCGCGCGTCGCGGGTCACGAAGCCGGCACGGCTCAGTTCGGGCTTGAGCGCCGCGTCGTAGTCGATCAGCGCGCGCGTCACGCCATGACGCACCGCGCCGGCCTGACCCGACTCGCCGCCGCCGTGGACGTTGACCTTGATGTCGAAGGCTTCCACGTTGTTCGTGAGGAACAGCGGTTGCTTGACGATCATGATCGAGGTCTGGCGGCCGAAGTACTGCTCGACCGGCTTGCCGTTGACCGTGATCTGGCCCGTGCCCTTCTTGATGAACACGCGGGCCACCGACGATTTGCGGCGGCCGGTGCCGTAATTCCAATTACCGATCATCACCGCTCCTTAGATCTCGAGCAGCTTGGGCTGCTGCGCGGTGTGCGGGTGCGTCGCACCGCCGTACACCTTGAGCTTCTTCACCATGGCGTAACCCAGGGGACCCTTGGGCAGCATGCCCTTGACGGCCTTCTCGAGGACGCGGCCGGGATGCTTGGCCTGCATGTCCTTGAACTTGGTCGCGTAGATCCCGCCCGGGAAGCCCGAATGGCGGTAGTAGATCTTGTCGTTGGCCTTGGTGCCGGTGACGCGGAGCTTGTCGGCGTTGACGACGACGATGAAGTCACCGGTATCGACGTGAGGCGTGTAGATCGGCTTGTGCTTGCCACGCAGGCGGAGAGCGACTTCGCTGGCCACTCGTCCGAGCACCTTATCGGTGGCATCGATCACAAACCACTCGTGCGTCACTTCGGCCGGCTTGGCGCTGAAGGTTTTCATGACGTTCCTTGAGTGGAGTCAGTTTGGGATCCAGGACCTGACATCCGCGGTCGGTGCCTCTTGTGGGTGAGGCCTCTTAGGCGGACCCGGTCCCCAGCCGACAGGCCGGGAAACCGCACTTTCCCGCGGTCCGAAATGCGAGAAAGCCCAACATCATACCCGAAACGCGCCGCCCTCCGACCGGCGAAGCGCCTTCGGCCTCGCCAGGCGCCTACGCCCAATCCGGGCTCGGCTGGCAAACCTAGGGTTTTCACCTATCATTGCCCCATGACCGCACCCAGTCCCACCCCCATCGGCGCTGCCTCGGGCCCCAATGTTCTGGCGGCGCTGTTTCGCTGGGTGCCGATCCGGTCGCTGGCGGCGCGCCATCGTCCGCGCATCGAGGCCCACCTGAAGTCGCTCGGGCCGAACGACCGCTACCTGCGATTCGGCTATCCGGCCTCGGACCACCAGATCGCGAACTACGTGTCGGGCCTCGACTTCGACCGCGACGAGGTCTTCGGCATCTTCAACCGCCGGCTGGAACTGATCGCGATGGCGCACCTGGCTTACGAGCGCCCCCAGCAGGTCGAAGGCCGTCCCGCGATGGCGGAGTTCGGCGTGTCGGTGGCCTCAACCGCGCGCGGTCGAGGCTACGGCGCCCGCTTGTTCGACCACGCGATCATGCATGCGCGCAACCGCGGTATCGACCGGCTGTTCATCCATGCGCTGAGCGAGAACCTCGTGATGCTGCGGATCGCGCGCAGCGCCGGCGCCACGGTCGAGCGCGACGGCGGTGAATCGCAGGCCTGGCTGCGCCTGCCGCCCGACACGCTGGCCAGCCAGATCGGCGAGGTGGTCGAGGCCCACGCGGCCGAGATGAACTACCAGATCAAGCGCAACGTCCGCGCGATCGAAGACCTGCTCGACACGGTCGGCGAAGTGCGCGACCAGATCTCGGCCAAGCGCGGCCGCGCCGCCTCCGAGTAGCACCCACGCGTGAGACGATGGCGGCATGACCGCCATCGCCTTGCCGTTCGCCGAGCTCACGCCCCACCGCGTGCTCGACCTGCTCGATCTCGTCGGCCTGCATGGCGACGGCCGTCTGCTGCAGCTGAACTCCTACGAGAACCGCGTCTTCCTCGTCTGGCTCGAAGACGGCAGCTCGATCGTCGCCAAGTTCTACCGCCCGGGGCGCTGGAGCAACGCCCAGATCCTCGAAGAGCACGCCTTCGCGCGCGAGCTGGCCGCGGCCGAAGTGCCCGTGGTGGCGCCGCTGACGCTGCGCGCCGATGGCGACGGCGTGCAGCTGCTGGGTGATGACCGCACGCTGGCCGTCACCGCCGACGAACGCTTCGCCGTCGCGCCGAACCGCCCCGGCCGGCCGATCGAACTGGAGGATCCGCAGGCGCTGAGCTGGATCGGCCGCTTCCTCGGCCGCATCCATCAGGTCGGCAGCCGCGGCCGCTTCACACACCGTCGTCGCCTCGACATCGACACGCTCGGCCGCGCGGCCTTCGATCGCCTGGTCGACGGCGACTCACTCACGCCCGCCGAAGCGGGGCCGTGGCAAGCCGCGGCGCGGACCGCGCTGTCGCTGGTCGCCGAGCGCTACGCCGAGATCCCCGACGCCACCTGGCTGCGCGTCCACGGCGACTGCCACCCCGGCAACCTGCTGTGGACCGACGCTGGCCCGCACTTCGTCGACCTCGATGACACCGGCACCGGGCTCGCCGTCCAGGACATGTGGATGCTGCTGCCCGGCGACGTGGCCGGCGCCGAGCGCTGCACGCACCACCTGCTCGAAGGCTACGAGGCCATCCGCGACTTCGACCGGCGCGAACTGCGCCTCGTCGAACCCCTGCGCACGCTGCGCATGATCTATCACAGCGCCTGGATCGCCGAGCGCTGGCAGGACCCGGCGTTTCCCGCGGCATTCCCGTGGTACGGCAGCGCGGCGTACTGGTCGCAGCAGACCACCCAGCTGCGCGAGCAATGCGAGCGCATGACGGACGACCGCTGATCCGCCCGTTCATGGCCGACCGATCTGAACCACTCGAATGGGTGGTGGCCTTGGTTCACGGGGTGTAGTTGGCGAAGTGCCCCACATAAGCTCCTTGTCAGCGTCCCCAGATGGATGCACTGACAACCTGCAAGGAGCATCGCCATGACCGTGAAGCGCTTGTTGACGGCCCTCGCTTTTTCGGCCGCTGTCCTGCCCGCGTTTGCGCAGCTCAGCGTCTCGGGCGGCGCGCCCGCCAGCGGCATCACCGGCTACAACGGCCAGCCTGCGTTCTATACCGGCCCGGCCGACGCCGAGCTGATGTCGCTGTCGTCGTTCAACGGATTGCTCAACGCCGGCGCCGGCGGCACGCTCGAGATCACCTACCTGGGCAGCGAGGCCGGCCACAACAACCGCTTCAAGCTCGGAGATTTCTCGCTGACCACCGGCAGCCACCCGACGGCCTTCAGCCAGTCCTACTACGTCGACGTCGGCGCGGGCAACCTGAACTTCAGCTTCAAGGACCTCGTCACCGGCACGGGCGTCGCCAACGGCGGCGCGCTCAGCGGCAACCGCCAGAACGCCTACTTCGTCTTCGACAGTTCGCAGTTCGAGTTCTGGCCCGGCAACGACATGTCGACCACGCGCACCTTCCAGTACATCCTGGGCTTCAACGACGGCGGCGGCGACAAGGACTTCGACGACATGGTCATCGGCCTGAACCTGGTGCCGGTGCCTGAACCCGGCACCTATGCGCTGATGCTGGCCGGCTTGGCGGCGGTGGGCTTCGTCGCCGTGCGCCGGCGCGCCTGAGGGATCGGCTTTCTCCTGCTCCTAAGCGATTGACGGCGGCCCGCGGGCCGCCGTTTTTTCGTCCTCAGCTCAGCAGCGCGGTGACACGCCGCACATAGGCAGCGGCGTCCTCGAGCTGGCCGCCTTCGGCCAGCACGGCCTGGTCGAACAGCACGTGGGCCAGGTCGTCGAAGTGAGCCTCGTCGCGCGACAGGCGCTGCACCAGCGCATGTTCGGCATTGATCTCCAGCACCGGGCGCACGCGGGCCGCGTCGTCGGCCTTCAGTTGGCCGGCCTGCTTCAGCAGCCGCGCCAGGTGGCCGCTCATCTCGCCTTCGTCGGCCACCAGGCAGGCCGGTGACTCGACCAGTCGCGACGAGACGCGCACGTCCTTGGCCTTGTCGGCCAGCGCCGTCTTGAGCCGCTCGACGACCGGCTTGAGCGCCTCGCCGGCCTGCTCGGCACGCTGCTTCTCCTCGGCGTCCTGCAGCTCGCCGAGGTCGACCGCGCCCTTGGCAACGCTCTTGATCTCCTTGCCGTCGAACTCGGTCAGGAAGCTCAGCATCCACTCGTCGACGCGATCGGTCAGCAGCAGCACCTCGATGCCCTTGCGGCGGAACACCTCCAGCTGCGGGCTCGCCTTGGCGGCCGGCAAGGTCTCGGCGGTCAGCACGTAGATGGCCTTCTGGCCCTCCTTCATGCGCGCGACGTAGTCCTGCAGCGAAACGCCTTCGTCGTGCAGCGTGGACGCAAAGCGCAGCAGCTTGGCGAGCCGCTCGCGGTTGGCGAAGTCCTCGCCCATGCCCTCCTTGAGCACGACGCCGAACTCGCGCCAGAAACCGGCGTACTTGTCCGTCTGCTGCTCGGCCAGCTCTTCCAGCATCGACAGCACGCGCTTGGTCGAGCCCTCGCGGATGGCCTTCACGTCGCGGCTTTCCTGCAGCAGCTCGCGCGAGACGTTGAGCGGCAGGTCGTTGGAATCGATCACGCCGCGCACGAAGCGCAGGTAGGCGGGCAGAAGGGCCTGGGCCTCGTCCATGATGAAGACGCGCCGCACATAGAGCTTCACGCCCGCCGCGCGCTCGCGGTTCCACAGGTCGAACGGCGCCTTGGACGGCACGAACAGCAGCTGCGTGTACTCGCTGCGGCCCTCGACGCGGTTGTGGCTGTAGGCCAGCGGTGCCTCGGCGTCGTGCGATATCGAGCGGTAGAACGCGTGGTACTGCTCCTCGGTGATCTCGCTCTTGGGGCGCGTCCACAGCGCCGAGGCGGTGTTGACCGTCTCCCACTCGTCTTCGAGCACGTACTCGCTCTTGTCGGCGTCCCAGCGTTGCTTGCGCATCTGGATCGGCAGCGCGATGTGGTCGGAGTACTTCGAGACGATGCCGGCGAGCCGCCAGCGGTCCAGGTACTCGGCGGCGTCCTCGCGCAGGTGCAGGATCACGTCGGTGCCGCGCTCGGCGCGCTCGATCGACTCGACCTCGAACGAACCCGTGCCTTCGCTCGTCCAGCGCACGCCTTCGGCCGCCGGGCGGCCGGCGCGGCGCGTCTCCACCGTGATGCGGTCGGCGACGATGAAGCCCGAGTAGAAGCCCACGCCGAACTGGCCGATCAGCTGCGCGTCGTGCTGCTGGTCGCCGGACAGCTTGGCCATGAACTCGCGCGTGCCGCTCTTGGCGATCGTGCCGAGGTTGGCCACCGCCTCCTCCTCGCTCATGCCGATGCCGTTGTCGCTGACGGTCAGCGTGCGCGCCGCCTTGTCGAACGACAGGCGGATCGCCAGCGGCGCGCCGCCTTCCATCAGCGAGGCGTCGGCAAGCGCCTCGAAGCGCAGCTTGTCGCTGGCGTCGGAGGCGTTGGAGATCAGCTCGCGCAGGAAGATCTCGCGGTTGGAGTACAGCGCATGGGTCACCAGGTGCAACAGCTGCTGCACCTCGGCCTGAAAGGAAAGGGTCTGCTTGTTCATCGTTGTCGCTGGGTGAAGGATGTCGCCCACGGGCGATACGCTGCCGGCCGGTGCTGCTGCGGCCAGCGCGCGCCATCTGGGGTTGCAGTACGCCATTTTCAAGCGGTCGGAACTTCGGACTTCACCGCCCGATCGCTATATGCTCGACCCCCTTTGCCGCGCGGCAGTCGGCGCGGCGATTGCGCATAAGGACATCAACGGAGGGGCGACCGGAGAACATCGCATGGATCCGACTGCTTCCGCTTCCGCGGCGCAAGCCGCCGCTTCGGCGGCCTCGGCCGCTCTCGGCGCGCCGAGCCTGCCGGCCGTACCGACCAGCGCCGCGCTTTGGACGCTCGATGCGCTGCGCGGCGCCGACCCGCTGCTCGGCCTCGCGCTGATCGTCATCGTCGCGGTGATCGCCGGCGACGCGGTGCGGCGCTGGACGCACCTACCGAGCAGCTGCGGCCACATGCTGGTCGGCGCGATCGCAAGCCCGCTCGCGCTGCGCCTGATCGAGCGCACCGATCTCGACCCGTGGAAGCCGCTGCTCGACCTGGCCGTCGGCGTGCTGGTGTTCGAGCTGGGCAGCCGCATCCGGCTGCGCTGGCTGCTCGACAACCCCTGGCTCGCCGCGCAGTCGGTCGCCGAGGCCGTGCTCGCGGGCCTGGCGGTCACGGCGGTGCTGAGCTGGCTCGGCGCGCCGGCCTTCTCGGCCGCGCTGGCCGGCGCGGTCGCGATGTCGACCTCGCCGGTGATCACGATGGCGGTGCTGCACGAGCGACAGCCGCGCGGCCAGGTCACCGAGCGGCTGCTGATGATGACCGCGCTCAACAGCGTGCTCGCGGTGCTGGCGATCAAGGTCTGGCGCGTGTTCGCGAGCGCCGACGGCGGCTTCGGCAGTGACTGGCTCGTCGCGCTGACCAATATGGTCTACGTGATCTGCGGCTCCTTCCTGCTCGGCGCGGCGCTGGCCATGCTGCTCAAGGCGCTGTCGCGGCCGGGCCGCGACAGCGGCTCCACCGCGGTGCTGCAGCTTGCGGTGCTCGTGGTCGCGGCGCTGCTGGCGGTGCAGTGGACGCTGTCGCCTCTGCTCGCGCTGCTGATCGGCGGAACGATCGCGCGCGCCCGGCTGGGGCACCGCCTGATCGTCGCGCCGCAGCTGGGCACCGCGGGCGCGGCGCTGACGGTGCTGCTGTTCGTCAGCATCGGCCTGCTGGGCACGGTCGACGGCATGCTGCGGCTGTGGCCCTGGGTGCTGGCCCTGGTGCTCGCGCGCGCGTTCGGCAAGGCGCTGGCGGTCGCCGCCTTCACGCGCGTGAGCGGCCTGGGCTGGCGGCAGAGCGCCGCGCTGGTGCTGGCGCTGATGCCGATGTCGCAGACCTCCTTGCTGCTGTCCACCAGCACCTACGGCTGGCCGGCCGACACGCCGGGCGTCGACGCCGGGATCTGGCAGGCACTGCTGATCGCCACCACGCTGCTGCAGCTGGTGGGCCCGATCCTCACGCAGCTGGGCCTCGTGCGCGTGGCCGGCGAATCGGCCCGCAACGATTGAGGAGCGCCGCGATGGCCTTGCAGGAATTCACCGCGTCCGATCCGCTGACACTCGGCGTCGAGCTCGAGCTGCAGATCCTCAGCACGCACGACTTCGATCTCGCGCCGCAGGCCGAAGACCTGCTGCGCGAGACCGCCCGCCACACCGGCGCATGGGACATCAAGCCCGAGATCACGCGCAGCATGATCGAGATCGGCACCTCGATCCAGCGCGAGCACGCCCCGCTGCTGGCCGAGCTGCACGACCTGCGCACCCAGATCGCGCAGGCCGCGCGCCGGCTCAACCTCGTCGTCGCCGGCGGCGGCACGCATCCGTTCCAGCACTGGAGCGAGCAGCAGATCTTCCCGACCGAGCGCTTCCACTACATCAGCGAGCTCTACGGCTACCTCGCCAAGCAGTTCACCGTGTTCGGCCAGCACGTGCACGTGGGCTGCCGCCACGGCGACGAGGCGCTGTGGCTGCTGCACTCGCTGTCGCGCTACGTGCCGCACTTCATCGCGCTGTCGGCCTCCTCGCCTTACGTGCAGGGCCAGGACACCGGCTTCGACTCGGCCCGGCTGAATTCGGTGTTCGCGTTCCCGCTGTCGGGCCGCGCGCCCTTCGTGCGCAGCTGGGACGAGTTCGGCGTCTTCTTCGACAAGATGACGGCCACCGGCGTCGTGCAGTCGATGAAGGACTTCTATTGGGACATCCGGCCCAAGCCCGAGTTCGGCACCATCGAGCTGCGCGTGTGCGACACGCCGCTGTCGGTCGACAAGGCCGCCGCGCTCGCCTGCTACCTGCAGTGCATCTGCCGCCAGCTGATCGAGGAGCGGCCGTTCGAGCCGTCCGAGGACGACTACCTCGTCTACACCTTCAACCGCTTCCAGGCCTGCCGCTTCGGACTCGACGGCGAGATCGTCGACCCGAAGACCAAGCAGCGCTCGCGGCTGCGCGACGACATCCTGCGCACGCTCGTGCGGCTGGACGAGCACGCGCTCGACCTGAAAGCGCTCGACGCCACGCAGTCGCTGCGCGACTCGCTGTTCGAGGGCAACGACGCGCGCTGGCTGCGCGCGCTGCGCGCACAGGGCGAGCCGCTGCCGGGCGTGGTGGAGCAGGCGGCGCAGCGCTGGATGGGCGCGCGCTGAGCGTCGTTCGCACCCCGTTTCGCCCGCTTTGTCGCACGCGGCTTGGGCCGGTTCGCGGCGGCGCCTAGCTTGGTGACGGGGACGCCGCCGTTGCCGCGCGGCGCTTCCGCCGAACCGGAGCACGCCATGTCGCACCACATCACCCTTCGCATCGCCGCCGGCATCGCGCTGGCGAGCATCGCCTTCCTGCCCGCCACCACGATCGCAGCGCCGGCCGACAGCGCCGCCTGCGCCGCGCCGGAGCGCCTGTCCCGCGTGCAGCGCACGCTGCTCGCCAAGGCCGAGCAAGGCGGCGCCGAGCTGCGCCGCTACATCTGGCTGACCAAGCCGATCTACCAGCGCGACCTGACCGAGGTCATCCCCTGGCTCGAGGCGCGCGAGCGCGCCGCCCGGGCCGGCTGCACGGCCATGCTCGCAACCGAGGAGAAGCCGGCCTCCTGAGTCACAGGTGGATCACGCCGGCACCGCCGGCATAGAGCGCCTCGACCAGCGCGGCGCGACGCGCCAGCACCGCGCGCTGGTTGAGGTAGCCCTTGTCGGTGATTTCGCCGGCCTCGGCGCTCGGGGGCTCGTCGAGCAGCAGCGCGCGCGTCGCGCGCTGCGACGAACCCGCGCCGTCGGCGGCGAGCGACTGCAGCGCGACGCGCACGCGCGCCGCCAGCGAGGGCGCATCGAGTTCGCGCGCCTGCGGCGTCGGGAAGATCAGCAGCCCGATCTCCTCGCGGTCCTGGCCCGTGACCACCACGTCCTGCGCCAGCGGCGCGAGCGCGCTGACCACCTTGAGCCGCAGCATGCCGACCGAGACCCAGGTGCCGCTGGTGAGCTTGAAGTCCTCGGCCACGCGGCCGTCGAACGCGACGCCGCGCTCGGGCCGCCCGGGATCGACCAGCACGCCGGCATCGCCGATCAGGTAGTAGCCCTCGTCGTCGAAGGCCTTGGCGGTCAGCTCAGGCGCATTGCGGTAGCCGGGGAACACCGAGGGCCCGCGCACGCGCATCTCGAGCTTGCCGCCGTTGGGCACGAACTTCAGCGCCATGCCGGGGGCCGGCAGGCCGATGCAGCCGGCGCGCTCGATGCGCCAGTGCACGCTGGTGACCAGCGGTGAGGTCTCGGTCGAGCCCCATGCCGAGGTGAACCACACCGGATCGGGCCGCACACGCGCGGCGATCGCCTCGAGCCGGCTCCAGGTGCTCTGCGGCAGCGCGGCGCCGGCGTAGAACAGGGCCTTCAGGCGCGCGAAGAAGGCCTCGGCGAAACTCGCATCGCCTTCCATCACCGCGGCCAGCGCGTCGAAGCCGCGCGGCACATTGAAGTACAGCGTCGGGCGCACCTCGCGCAGGTTGCGCACGGTCTTGTCGAGCAGGCCCGGCATCGGCCGGCCGTCGTCGATCCACAGGCTGCCGCCGTTGGCCAGCACGAGGTGGAAGTTGTGGTTGGCGCCGAAGGTGTGGCTCCACGGCAGCCAGTCGAGCACGACCGGCCTCTCGTGTTCGAGGAAGCGCCAGCACTGGCGGATCATCTGCTGGTTCGCGCACAGCATGCGGTGCGTGTTGATCACGACCTTGGGCGTGCCGGTCGAGCCGCTGGTCAGCAGGTACTTGGCGTGATGCTCGGGCGTGATGGCCGCGTAGGCCTGCATCACCTCCGCCGTCTCGCGTGACGCGAGCAGCGCCTCGAACGACAGCGCGCCGCCCTCGGCGCCGCGGCTGAAGACCACCGGCACGTCGCGCCCGCAGGCGGCGATGGCCGGGCCGTAGACCGCGGCGTCCGAGGCATAGATCAGCGCGGGATCGAGCTGCTCGACGATCGCGCGGATCTTCGCGTAGTCCTTGGTCAGCCGCGAGTAGGCGCTCGACACGGTGCACGCCGGCCGCCCCACGTGGAGGCAGGCCAGAACGAGCAAGGCATGGTCGATCGCGTTGTCCGACAGGATCACCACCGGCTTGCCGGCCGGCAGCCGCGCGTCGAGCAGCCACTGCCCGATCGCGCCGACCGCCGCGCGCACCTGCGCGTAGCTCAGCTTGCGCCAGCTGTCCGACCCTTCGCCGTCCGTTCGGCGTTCGGCCAGGAAGAGCGCCTCGGGCGTCTCGCGCGCCCAGCGCTCCAGCCATTCGCCGATGCAGCGCGCCGTCTCGCCCAGCGGCTCGGGCGAGCGCAGCACGAAGGCACCGCCGCCCAGGTCTTCCCGCACAGCGCGCGGCGGCGCGAGCTGGGCCGGATCGTCGAACCACGCAGACATCGCGCCCTCGCTCACTTTCGCCTCACTTCACCAGCTGCCAGCTGTCGCCCTTGACGGTGATCAGCACCCGCGCGCGCGCATCGAAGCCGTTGTGGTCGGCGGGCGTCATATTCATCACGCCGTGCGTCACCGGCAGGTTCTTGGTGGCCTCGATGGCATCGCGCAGCGCGGCGCGGAACTCCGGCGTGCCGGGCCTGGCCTTCGCGGCCGCGATCGCCACCGCCTTGTCGAGCACCAGGTAGGCGTCTTGCGCATGCGCGCCGAAGGTGTTTCGCGAGCCCGGCCCGAACTTGGCCTCGTAGGCCTTCAGGTAGGCCAGGCTGACCGGCTTGCTCGGGTGGCTGTCGGGCAGCTGCTCGGCCACCAGCACCGGGCCGGTGGGCAGCACCAGGCCTTCGTCGGACTTGCCGGCCACGCGCAGGAAATCGCTGTTGGCCGAGCCGTGCGTCTGGTAGATCTGGCCCTTGTAGCCGCGCTCGCGCAGCGTGAGCTGCGGCAGCGCCGACGGCGTGCCGGAGCCGGCGATCAGCACCGCATCCGGCGTGGCGGCGGTCAGCTTGAGCACCTGCGCGTTAACCGAGGTGTCGGTGCGCGCATAGCGCTCGACCGCGACCATCTTCACGCCTGCGGCTTCGACGCCGGCTTCCACCGCCTTGAGCCAGCTCTCGCCGTAGGCGTCGGCATAGCCGATGAAGCCAAGCGTCTTCACGCCCTTGGCCTTCATGTGCTCGAGCAGCGCACCGGCCATCACCGGCACCGGCTGCGGCATCGGGAACACCCACTGGTGCTGGCGGATCGTCGGCGGCAGCGGCGACAGCGCGAGCTGCGGCGTCTTGGTCTCGAACGCGACCTCGGTGACGGCGAGCGTCGAAGGGGTGGTCGACGAGCCGATGATGGCGTCGGCCTTGTTCTCGTCGACCAGGCGGCGCGCGTTCTTGGTGGCCAGCGCGGGGTCGGTCGCGTCGTCGTAGATCACGTAGCGCACCGGCAGGCCGCCCAGCGTCTTGGGCAGCATCTCCAGCGTGTTCTTCTCGGGGATGCCGAGCGAGGCGCCCGGGCCGCTGGCGGACAGCGTCGCGCCGATCACGACCTCGTTGGCCTGCGCGAACGCGGCGCTCGGCAGGCAGGCCAGCGCCGCGAGGGACGCGGCGGCCAGAAGACTCAGGCGTCGTTGCATGGGATGTCTCCTTGTGTGTTGGGTGGCGGGTCGACCTTCGTCGCGCGCCTTGAATGAACCATGCAGTTATGTATGTTAAATATCTGAACCATCTCGGCACCTAGTGCGATCACCTAGGCATCCGATGTTCGAAACGCGGACAACCAGGAACGCGACGTTTACACTCTTTCCATACATGAGTGCACGGACAGCGACCACCGCAAGCCCTCGCCGGCGCCGCGCGCCGAGCGAGCCGCGTGCCTCGCTCGGCCCCGACGACTGGATCTCCGCAGCCACCGCACTGCTGGCCTCCAAGGGCGTGGATGCGGTGCGCGTCGACGTGCTGGCCAAGCGCATCGGCGTCACGCGCGGCAGCTTCTACTGGCACTTCAAGGACCGCGACGACCTGCTGTCGCGCGTGCTGCAGGCCTGGCGCGACGGCGCCACCGAGCAGGTGATCTCGCGCTTCGAGCGCCAGGGCGCGACGCCGCTGGAGCTGATGCGCGAGGTGATGTCGCTGCCGTTTCGGGGCCGCTCGGCGGTCGAAGCCGCGTCGGTGGAGCTGGCGATCCGCGCCTGGGCACGCCACGACGAGATGGCGCGCCAGCGGCTCGACGAGGTCGACGCGCAGCGGCTGTCGTACATCGCGCAAGGCCTCACCGCCTTGGGCTTTCCGATCGCCGAGGCGCGGCTGCGCGCCTTTGCGCTCTACGGCTGGCAGGTCGCCGAGTCGCTGCTGCAGCAGCACGGCGGCGCGGCGCAGCGCGCCGAACGCCGCGCGTTCATGGAGCAGCTGCTGCTCGGTAAAGCTACCAGCTGAGCGCCGCGACGCCTGCCGCGATGCACGCGGCGCCCGCGATGCGCAGCACGACATCGCCTTCGCCCAGCAGCTTGCCGCCGATCAGTGCGGCAAACAGCATCGAGACCTCGCGCGCCGGCGCCACGTGCGACAGCGGCGCCAGGCGCATCGCGTACAGCACCATCACGTAAGCCAGCGGGCTCATCGCCGCCACCGCCAGCGCCCAGCGCCATTGCGTGCGCCATGCGGCCAGCGTGGCGGCGCGGTCGCGCAAGGCGCCCGGCAGCGAGAACGGGATGCGCAACAGATTGCCGAAGTAGTCGACCAGGATCGGCGAGATCAGCACGACCTTGACCGCGTAGCCGTCGATCACCGTGTAGCCGGCGATCAGCACGCCGGTCGCGGCGCCGTAGCCGAGGCCCACGCGCACGCGGTGGCGCGCCTGCGCGTCGTCGGCCGCGCCCTGCCCGAGCAGCGCGCGAAGCATGCGGGGACCGCCGGCAACGAGGAACACGCCGGTCGTCACCGCGAGCACGCCCAAGGCGCCGTACGGCGACAGCGACTCGCCGAGCAGCAGCACCGCGAGCAGCGAGCTCACCAGCGGCCCGCTGCCGCGCGCCACCGGGTACACGACGGTGAGGTCCGACGCGCGATAGCCGCGCAGCAGCACGGTGAAGTAGGCGAGGTGGACGATGCCGCTGGCGAGCACCAGGCCCCACTGCGTCCAGCCCCAGCGCGGCACCGTGTCCCAGCCGGCCCACAGGCCGACCGGCGCCCACAGCACGACGATGAACAGCGCCACCAGCAGCACGAAGCGGTGATCGCCGCCAGCGTGCTTGGCGGCAAGGTTCCACAGCGCGTGAAGCAGCGCGGCGGCGAGAACGAGAACGAGCGCGGTGGTCGGCATGGGCGGCGGATTCTCGCCGCGCCGACCGCGCTCACCGCATCAGAAGCCCTGCCGCCACTTGAGCCCGAGGTACCACGCCCGCGGCGCGCCGGCCTCGAAGAACCGCTGGTTCCCTTCGTTGACGATCACGCTGCCGGCATAGGCGCGGTCGAACACGTTGTCGACGCGCACGAGGCCCTCGAGCCGGCTCTTGTCGCCGAAGCGGATCGCGTGGCTGGCGCGCAGCGCCATCGTGCCCCAGCCGCCGGCGAAGTCGGTGTTGCGGTCGTTGACCGCCACGCGGTCCTGGCCGCGCCACTCGGCGGCGAACTCGGCCGCGCCGTCGGCCCACGGCTGCCAGGCCAGCTCGGCATAGGCGCTCTTCGGCGACGTGCCGGCGATGCGGTTGCCGGCCGGCACCACGGCCTGGTTCTGCGGATTCGCGGCATTGCAGGGCACAGCGGTGCAGGTGACGAAGCTGTCGTCGTAGCGCGCACGCAACCAGGTCAGCGCCGCTTGGGCGCGCAGCGACTTCGTGATCGACCAGCCGGCGCCGAGCTCCACGCCGCGGCGCGTCGTGCGGCCGACGTTCTGGAAGGTCGATCGCCCACCGGCGTTGGTCGCGACGCCGATCTCGTCGTCGGTGCGCGCCTCGAACACGGCGGCATCGAGCGCCAGGCCGAGCGCGTCGTCGCGCCATTTCGCACCGATTTCGAGCTGCTTGCTCTTTTGCGCCTGGAGACCGCTGTTGAAGCCGCTTTGCCCGTCGGGCCGGTAGGCCAGCTCATTGAACGTTGGCGACTCGAAGCCGCGGCCGGCGCTGACGTAGACGTTGAGCGAGGGCGCCGCGCGCCACTGCAGCGCCGCGACCGGGTTGGTGTAGCTGTACTCGAGCTCGCCGGAGTCGTCGCCGTTGAGGCCGACGATGTAGTGGTCGTCGGCATTGAAGCGCACCTTGCCGCTGCGCACGCCGAGCGTCGCGACCCAGCCCTTGGCGAACTCGATCTCGCCTTGCGCGTAGCCGTCGGTGTTGCGCACGGTGTTCTTCTCGTCGCGGCGCAGGTTGCCGGTGACGCCCTGCGCGGTGGGTGCGAGCGGATCGCCGATGAAGTTCTCGTAGCCGCGACGGTCCTCGCTGCTGCGCTCGGCGTTGAGGCCAGCCACCAGCTGCGCGCCGCGTTCGCCGGCCAGCGTCCAGCGCCAGATCAGCCGTGCGTCGAGGCCGGCGTAGTCGCGATCGAAATCGATCACGCCGCCGGGGTGGCGCTCGGTGTTGGGCGGCGGGTTCGGATTGCGCTGCGTGAGCACCGGAATCGCCTGCCACTGCGTGACCGATCGCTGGCCGTAGTAGCCGGTCAACGCGCTCTCGCTCAACGCGCCGAGGTCGGCGAAGCGATGGCGCCAGGTCGCGCCGAGCTGGGTCTGGCGCGCGATCTTGCGGGTATTGAAGTCGATCGCCTGCGGCGCGGTCTGGTACGGGTCGGCGTCGAACTGCGCGCGGTTGAGCCCGAGCGGATCGTCGGCCGGCTGGTCGATCGAATTGAGCGCGACGATCACGCTGTCGGCCTCTGCGCTCCAGCCCAGGCGCAGGTTGGCCAGCGTGCGGTCAGCGCCGCTGTGCGGGCGAAAGCCGTCGATGGTGAAGTGGCTCGCGCCGAAGCGCAGGTCAAAGCCGCGCCCCGGCGTATCGCCGAACGGCGCGGCCACCGTGATGCGCGCCTGGCGCAGGCCGAACTCGCCGGCATCGAGCGCGAGTTCGCCGTAGCGCTCGGTCGTGGGCGCGCTCACCAGCGCGATCACGCCGCCCGAGCTGTTGCCGTACAGCGCCGAGAACGGCCCGCGCAGCACCTCGATGCGCTGCGCGCCCGCGAGGTCGAAGTGCGCGACCTGGCCCTGGCCGTCGGGCATCGTGGCCGGGATGCCGTCGGCATACAGCCGCAGTCCGCGCACGCCGAAGCTCGAACGCGCGCCGAAGCCGCGCGAGTTGATCTGCAGGTCCTGCGCGTAGTTGTTGCGGTTGGCGACCGTGAGGCCCGGCACGCGCGCCATCGACTCCGACAGGTTGACCATCGGCCCGCCAGAACGGATCTCCTCGGCGCCGACGATGCCCACCGAATACGGCGTGTCGAAGGCGCGCTGCTCGAAGCCCTTGCCGGTGACGACCACGGGCTCCAGCGTGGTCATGGAGGGGCCTTCGGCATCCTGGCCCAGGGCCGCCGTGCCCGGCAGGCCCGCGATCAGCGCCATTCCCAGGGCTTTGCGCATGCGTGCTCCTCGATCTTGTTCTCGATGATGAGAAGCACTCTAGCGAGGCCTCGACGCCGCACCGCTACAGAAAATCTGCAAAGCGCGGGCGGGTAAGCCCGGGCTTGAGCCAGCGCAAGCTCAGGGCTCGCGCGCCTCGAGCTTGATCGAGGCGTACCACGCCGCGAGGTTGGCGATGTCCTCGTCGCTCAGGCCCTTGGCGATCACGCCCATCACCTCGTGGCGGCGCGCGCCGCTGCGGTAGGCGCGCAGCTGCGCAGCGAGGTAGATCTCGGGCTGGCCGGCGAGGTTGGGGGCATCGGGCGCCGTCGCCAGGCCGAGCGGGCCGTGGCAGGTGGCGCACATCGCCGCCTTCGCGCGCCCGGCCGCCGGCGAGGCGGCCTGCGCGAAGGCGCCGGCGGCGCCGCCCGCGAGCAGCGCCGCCAGCACGAAGGCACGGCTACTTCGCGTCGGCCGCATAGGTGACGCGGTAGATCGCGCCGGCGTAGTCGTCCGAGATCAGCAGCGAGCCGTCCTTCATCACGGCCACGTCGACCGGGCGGCCGCGGAAGGTGCCGGTCTCGCCGTCGAGCCAGCCGCTGGCGAAGACCTCGGTCTTGTCGGCCGTGCCGTCGGACTTGAGCGAGGTGAAGAGGACCTGGGCGCCGTTGGGCTTGGTGCGGTTCCACGAGCCGTGCTGCGCCGAGAAGATGCCGCCCTGGTACTTCTGCGGGAACTGCCGGCCCGTGTAGAACGTCATGCCCAGGTCGGCCGCGTGCGCTTCGGTGAGCACCTGCGCGGCGACGATGCTCGCCGGCAGCGGGTCCTTGTCGTAGCCGTTCTCGGTGATGCGGGTCTTGCCCTGGATCCACGGGTAGCCGAAGAACTGTCCCGCCTTGGTGATGCGGTTGATTTCGCCGTTGGGGATGTCGTCGCCCATGCCGTCGGTCTGGTTGTCGGTGAACCAGAGCGTGCCGTCCTTGGGGTTGAAATCGTGGCCGACCGAGTTGCGGATGCCGCGCGCGTAGACCTCGCGCTTGCTGCCGTCGAAGGCATTCATGCGCACGATGCCGCCGATGCCGACCTCGTCGTAGAGCTTGAGCTTTTCGCGCGGGGGTACGTTGAAGGGCTGGCCGAGCGACACGTAGAGCATGCCGTCCGGGCCGATCCTGCACACGCGTGCGCCATGGTTGAACGACTCCTCCTCGGGCGGGATCAGCTTGCCCTGCGGCACGACCTCGATCACCGCGACGTCCGGGCCCTCGTAGAAGAACTCGGCAGCCGGGAAGTTGAGCACGCGGTTGTGCTCGGCGACGATCAGGAAGCCGTCTTTCGTCCAGCAGACGCCGTTGGGCACCTTGAAGTTCAGGCTCGGCGCGAAGGGCTTGACCTCGTCGGCCACGCCGTCGGAGTTGCGGTCGGTCACCGCCCACACCGTGGTCTTGCGCGTGCCGACGAACAGCATGTTGGTGCTGGGCGCCACCGCCATGTGGCGTGCGTCGGGCACCACGGCGAACAGCTCGATCCGAAAGCCCGGCGGCAGCTTCACGCGCTCGAGGTTCTTGCGAATCGCGTCGGCGTTCTTGCCGCTTTGCGGCACGGGCGGAATGTTGAGATCGGTTCCCGAGACCTTGAACTGCTTGAGCTTCTCGATGTTCTGCTGGGCTGCAGTGGTGCCAGCCAGGGTCGCCATGGCGGCGGCCGCGACGAGCGTGACCGCCCGACGCACGTAGGTGCTGCGCATTGCTTGTCTCCTGGAGTCGTTGGTGTGCGCCCGGCCGCGCGACGCGCGGTCGAACTATCCGACTCTAGGACCGGCGCGGCGCGCCGCGCAATAGGGGCACGACAGGAGCGCCAGGGCGATCGGACCCTTGGCCTCGGATCAACCCGCCCGGCCGATGATCGACGCGGTGGCGATCAGCTCCTCGAGCAGCGCCAGCGAGACGCGTCCCGAGACGGAGAACGGGTCGAGCACCGGGCGCTCGCTGTACTTGAGCAGGATGGACTGGTTGATCTTCGCCAGGTTGACCTGGCCCATGGTCCAGCCGGCGAAGCGGCGCTCGTTGACCTCTTCGTAGTCGAGCAGCACCACGTCGCGGTGACGTGCGTCGCAGACGATCTTGCGGTAGAGGTGGTTGACGGGTTCGCGCCCGCCCTCGATCACCTGCATGAAGGTGTCGCCGCCGTGGCACAGGATGCCGGTGATGCCGTGCGCCGAGTTGTGCACGCGGCACTGGGCAAGGATGGTCTCGATCACCGCCGGCGTCACCGCCTCGGCGGCACGGCTGGCGTAGAGCAGGCGCACGAGCATTGCGGACTCCCGGTCACGACTTCTTGTTGTTGACCAGCGCGAGGAATTCGCGGCGCAGGTTCGGGTCCTTGAGGAAGCTGCCGCGCATCACGCTGTTGATCATCTTGGAGTCGAGGTCGCGCACGCCGCGCCACTGCATGCAGAAGTGGTCGGCCTCCATCACGATCGCCAGCCCGTCGGGGCTCATCTTGTCTTGCAGCAGGTCGGCGACCTGGGTCACGGCCTCTTCCTGGATCTGCGGGCGGCTCATGATCCATTCGGTCAGGCGCGCGTACTTGGACAGGCCGATCAGGTTGGAGTGTTCGTTGGGCATCACGCCGATCCACACCCGGCCCAGGATCGGGCAGAAGTGGTGCGAGCAGGCGCTGCGCACGGTGATCGGGCCGATGATCATCAGCTCGTTGAGGTGCTCGACGTTCGGGAACTCGGTCACCGCGGGCTGGCGCACGTAGCGGCCCTTGAACACCTCGGTGAGGTACATCTTCGCGACGCGGCGCGCGGTGTCCTGGGTGTTGTGGTCGCTGTCGGTGTCGATCACCAGCGCGTCGAGCACGCCGCTCATCTTGCCGGCCACCTCGTCGAGCAGGGCCTCGAGCTCGCCCGGCTCGATGAAGTCGGCGATGTTGTCGTTGGCGTGGAACCGCTGCCGCGCCGCCAGCACCCGCTCGCGGATGCGCTGCGACACCGGCACGCCGACGTCGTCTTCCTTCGCGGCCTCGGCAACCGCCACGGGCTTGGGCAGGGGGGTCACGGTCATGGGACGGAAAGGAAATCGCGCTGCGGGCCAATCATGGTATCAGCGGCCCCCAAGGCCACCTGCGCTTCAGGGTCGGTGGCCGCCGAGCAATGCCTCCAGCGAAGCCAGCGTGTCGGCCTCGGCGAGCGGCTTGTCGTCGCGGATGCGCAGCATGCGCGGAAAGCGCACCGAGATGCCGCTCTTGTGCCGCGGGCTGCGCGCGATGCCCTCGAAGCCCAGCTCGAGCACGAGGCTGGGCACGACGCTGCGCACCGGGCCGAACTTCTCGACCGTGCTGGCGCGGATCGCGCGGTCGACGCGGGCGAACTCGGCGTCGGTCAGCCCCGAGTAGGCCTTCGCGAAGGTCACCAGCTGCAGCGGCTGCGGCTCGGCCTCGCTCGGCGCCGGCGGCGCCTCGCGGCGGCCGATCGCCTCGCGCACCGCCTGCACCTCGGCGTCGTCGCGCGGCGTGCGGTTCCACACCGCGAAGGTGTAGTCGGTGTAGACGCTCGCGCGCCGCCCGTGGCCGGCCTGCGCGTAGACCAGCACCGCGTCGACCGTCATCGGCTCGATCTTCCACTTCCACCAGGTGCCGCCGGCCAGTGCTTCCTGCTTGCGCCGGCCGACGCCGTAGGCCACCTCCTGGTGCTTGAGCATGAAGCCCTCGACGCCTCGTTCGCGGCTTTGCGCGCGCAGCGCAGCCAGCGCCGCCCAGTCGGCGCCCTCGACGCGCGGAGACAGCGCGATCGCCTCGGGCACCGACGCGCCGGCTCTCGCCAGCAAGGCCTCGAGACGCGCGCGCCGCTCGCGCTGCGGCAGGCCGCGGCGGTCGACACCGTCGCTTTCCAGCAGGTCGTAGGCGATGAAGCGCGCCGGCAGCTCGGCCAGCAGCTTCTTCGTGAGCGTCTTGCGGCCGATGCGCTGCTGCAGCAGCGCAAACGGCGCCGGGCGACCGTCGCGCCAGACGACGATCTCGCCGTCGAGCACGGTGCCGTCGGGCAGCGCGCGTGCCGCTTCGGCCAGCTCGGGAAAGCGCTCGGTCACCAGTTCCTCGCCGCGCGTCCACAGCCAGGTCTCGCCGGCGCGGCGCACCAGCTGGGCGCGCACGCCGTCGTACTTCCACTCGACGAGCCAGCCGGCGCTGGCGCCGAGCCGCGCCTCGAACTCGCCGGGCGCCAAGTCGATGGGGTGCGCGAGGAAGAACGGATAAGGCTGTCCCGAAGGCGCGCTGCCTTCATGCGCCGGCGCGACGAGGCCGCGAAAGCGCGCCGCGTCGACGGTGGCGCGGATGTCGGTGTAGCCCATCATGCGCTGCGCGACGAGCTTGGCGTCCAGGCCCGCATGCTCGGCCAGCGCACGCTGCACCAGCAGCTTGCTGACGCCGACGCGAAAGCCGCCGCCGATCAGCTTGACGAACAGGAAGCGCTCGCTCGCGTCGAGATCGTCCCAGGCCTCGCGCAGCGCCTTCGCCTGCGCCTCGGGCGGCTGGCCGCGCAACGGCCGCAGCCGTTCGACGACCCAGTGCGCGAGGCCGGCGTCGCTGTGCCGCAGCGGTGGCGGCAGCACCAGCGCGATGGTTTCAGCCAAGTCGCCCGCGGCCTGGTAGCAGGCCTCGAACAGCCAGTCGGAAATACCGGCGGCCTCGCTGGCGGCGCGGCGCAGCACCGCGCTTGGCACCGCCTGGCGCGGCCTGCCGCCCGCGAGGAAATAGACGGCCCAGGCCGCGTCCTCGGCGTCGGCCTCGGCCAGGTAGCGGCGCAGCGCGGCGACCTTGTCGTCGATGCCGGTGCTGGCGTCGAGCTCGGCGTACAGGCGGGCGAAGGCGCGCATTGCCCAAGGTTAAGCGCCCTCTTCCTACAATCGCCGCCCATGAGCCTCACCCGACTCCCGCGCCGCGCGTTGATCGCGGCCCTGCTCGCGCTGGCGGCCGGCGCGCATGCGCAGGACGGCAAGCCGCGCATCGACCAGCCCTGGATCCGCGCGACGCCCGCCGTGGGCGCCGGCTACCTCTCGATCACCGGCGGCGCCGCGGCCGACAAGCTGGTCGGCGCGAGCAGCGATGCGGCCGCGTCGGTCGAGCTTCACACGCACAAGGTCGAAGGCGGCGTCGCGCGCATGCGCCAGGTCGACGACGTGCCGGTGCCGGCCGGCCAGAAGGTCGAGTTCCGGCCCGGCGGCCTGCACCTGATGCTGGTCGGCCTGAAGCGCCCGCTCAAGGACGGTGAGCAGGTCGCGGTGACGCTCCGCTTCGAGAAGGCCGGGGCGATGCCGGTGAACTTCGTCGTCGACAACCAGCGCGCCGCGCAGCCGACCGCCGCGGCCGACCCGCACGGCGGACACAAGCATTGAGTCAAGGAGCAGTGTCGAACTGCTCGTTGCCGTACTCGGTTCGCAACGAGTCCGCATCGAGCCCCTGCTCTCGCAGCCAGCGCACCATCACGGCTTCGTAGCCGTGAGTCACGATCACGCGCTCGGCGCCGCAGGCGGCAATCGCGGCCTGCAGGCCGGGCCAGTCGGCGTGGTCCGAGAGCACGAAGCCGCGGTCCACGCCCTGGCGGCGCCGCGCGCCGCGCAGCTGCATCCAGCCGCTCGCGAACGCGTCGCTCGCGTCGTCGAGGCGGCGCGCCCAGGTGCTGCCCGAAAGCGCCGGCGGCGCGACGATCAGGGCGCCGGCGAGCGCGGCGCGCTCGGTGCGATCGTCGAGCAGCCGCGTCGGCGGCAACACGATGCCGGCCTCCCGGTAGGCGCGGTTCACGAGCTCGACCGCCGGGTGCACGACGATCGGCCCGATCGACGCATCCACGCCCGCCAGCAGGCGCTGCGCCTTGCCGAAGCTGTAGCCCATCAGCAGGCTCGGGCGGCCGGCAGCGGCGTTGGCGCCCCACCAGGCGTCGATCTCGTCGAACACCTCGCGCTGCGGCCGCCAGCGGTAGATCGGCAGGCCGAAGGTCGATTCGGTGACGAAGCAGTCGCAGCGCTGCGGCTGGAACGGCGCACAGGTCGGATCGGCTGGTTCGCCGGGCGCGAAGCGGTAGTCGCCTGACACGACCCACACGCGTGCGGCATGTTCGATGCGGACCTGCGCCGAGCCGAGCACGTGGCCGGCCGGATGCAGGCTCAGCCTCACGCCGCGGTGCTCGATGACCTCGTCCCAGGCCAGCGGCTGCAGGCGGATGTCGCCCAGCCGCGCGCGCAGCACGCCGGCGCCCTGCGCGCTGGAGAGGTAGTGGGCATGGCCGGCGCGTGCGTGGTCGGCGTGGGCATGCGTGATCACGGCACGCGACACCGGCCGCCATGGGTCGATGAAAAAGTCACCGGCCGGGCAGTACAGGCCCTCGGGACGCGCGATCACGAGGTCGCCCTCGCGTGGGCCTTGGGTATGCTGGTCGGACATCAAGTCACGCGAGGGAGTCTGGAATGAACGATGCAGCCGGCGGCGCCCAAGGCCGCTTCGACGCGCCGATGACGGTGCCTCAGATCCTGTTCGGATTCAAGGGCCGCATTCCGCGCAAGACCTACTGGATCTGGGGCGTCGTCGTGCTGGTCGCGTTCAGCGTGTTCGCCTCGCTGTTGCTGGGGATCCTGGGCATCGACGAATGGGCCGCCAGCGTCCTGGTGAACCTGGCCATCCTATGGCCGGCGTTTGCCGTGTCGGTCAAGCGCTGGCACGACCGCGACAAGTCCGGCTGGTGGTTGCTGATCAACTTCATTCCGCTCGTCGGCTGGATCTGGGCGCTGGTCGAGAACGGCTTCCTGCGCGGCACGGCCGGCGCGAACCGCTTCGGCGACGACCTGACCGAACGGTTCTGATTCAGTAGCGCACCGCCGCGCCGGCGACGCGCAGGTACACGCTCGCCACCCACGCCACGAAACCTCGGCGCAGCCACTTGCGCCAGCCGGCCAGCGGCCGCGGCGCGAGCACTTCCTGCGCGCCTTCGAAGTCGCGCTCGAGCTCGCGCGCCAGCGTCGCGACAAAGCCGCGGTCGCGCACGACGACGTTGGCCTCCAGGTTCACCAGCAGCGACAGCGGATCGATGTTGGAGCTGCCGATCGTGGCCCAGTCGCGGTCCACGCGCGCGACCTTGGCGTGCAGGAAGGCCGCCTGGTACTCGAAGATGCGCACGCCACGCGCGAGCAGCTCGTCGTAGAGCACGCTCGCGGCCAGTGCGGCGAAGCGGTAGTCGACGCGCCCTTGCAGCAGCAGGCGCACGCGCACGCCGCGCTGGGCGGCGTTGCGCAGCGCGCGCCGGAACGCCCGCCCCGGATAGAAATAGGGGCAGACGATGTCGATCTCCTCGCGCGCCGACTGCAGCGCGTCGATGTAGGCGCGCTCGATCGTGCGGCGCTGGCGGACGTTGTCGCGCACGACGAAGGCTGCGCGCACCGGGATCAGCACCGCCATGGGCAACCCGGTGTCGACCAGCGCACGCGGCGGCGCGAGGCGCACGCGGCGCAGCAGCCTTCGCATGCGCGTGATCGGCCGCTGGTGGCGCACGATGTCGCGCACCTCGTCGCGCCAGTCGTGGCCGAACCAGGAGCGCGTCCACATCGCGCGCACCGTGTGCTCGACCGGCGCGACCGCCGGGCCGCGCAGGCGCACCGCGTAGTCGAGCCGTGGCGCGTCGGACCAGCCGTGGTGCAGGTCGTGGCGATCGTCGATGACATTGATGCCGCCGACGAAGGCCACGTCGCCGTCGACCACGCACAGCTTCTGGTGCAGGCGGCGCAACTGGCCGGGCTGCAGCCAGGACCACCAGCTGGACACCGGGCGAAACACCGCGAAGGCGACGCCCTGCGGCGTCATCGCCTCCTGCAGCGCCGCCACGGTGGCCTGCGAGCCGAAGCCGTCGACCACCACGCGCACGCGCACGCCGCGCGCGGCCGCCGCGCGCAGCGCGCCCATCACGGCCTGGCCGGCAGCGTCGAGCTCGAAGATGTAGGTCGCCAGCCAGACCTCGCGCAGCGCGCGACCGATCGCCTGGACCATCTCGGGAAACAGCGCGTCGCCGCCGCGCAGCAAGACGACCTCGTTGCCACCGCTGAACACGGGGCGCGGATGGCGATACCAGTCGAGGCTGGCGGCGAGGTCGCGGCGGACGGAAGAAGCCGGCTGCCCGCTCATTCAATGCGACGCCGGCACGAACTCGGCCACCAGCGGCAGGTGATCCGACATGCGCGCCCACATCGTGCCGCGCGGCACCTGGATGTCGACGCAGCGCAGGCCGCGCGTGTAGATGCGGTCGAGCGCGAACACCGGCGCCAGCGACGGGAAGGTGCGCGCCGGCGCGCTGCCCGGCGCGACCGCACGGCGAAGCCGCATCGAACCCATCAACGGGTCGAGCTTCTCGCTCCAGTCGTTGAAGTCGCCGGCCACCAGCAGCGGCGCGCCGGCGGGCACGTGGCGCGCGATGAACTGCGCCAGGCGCTCGGCCTGGCGCACGCGACTGGCATGGATCAGCCCGAAGTGGGCCACGATGGCATGCAACTCGCCCCAGGCGAAGTTCACCGGCACGTGCAGCAGGCCGCGCTGCTCGAAGGCGTGGTCGGAGACATCGGCGTGGCCCACCTCGCCGATCGGCCAGCGCGACAGCAAGGCGTTGCCGTGCTCGCCGCCGCGCGTGACGGCATTGGTGCGGTAAGCGGCCACGTAGCCCTCGGGCGCGAGGTAGTCGGCCTGCGGCGCGTCGGGCCAGCCGAGATGGGTGCGCTGGAAACGGCGCGCCTCGCCGCGGTGGAAGCGCCGCACTTCCTGCAGGCACACGAGGTCCGCGTCGAGCGCCTCGACGCCGAGGCCGAGGTTGTGGATCTCGAGCCGCTTGCGCGGCCCCACGCCGCGCACGCCCTTGGCGATGTTGTAGGTGGCCACGCGCAGCCGCGTGTCGTCGCGCGGCGTCGAAGGCAGGTTGCTGGAGTGAAGCGGGTTCATGCGGCGAAGCGCGGCAATTGGAGGACCGCCTCGGCATTGCTCGGCGAGAAGCAGCGGTCGGCCGCCTCGCGCCACGGCAGCCACACGTGCCGCAGGTGCTCGCGCGGATTGAGCGTCACCGGCGTGCCCACCGGCACGCGCAGCCCGAACACGTGCTCGGTGTTGTGCGTGACGCCCGGCGCGTAGCGGTGGCGCCAGCGCGGGTAGATCTCGTAGACGTTGGCGAGCCGCCAGTCGCGCAGCCCGGACAGCGGCACGGCGGCGGAGCCGATCGCGATGCCGGTCTCCTCGGCGACCTCGCGCACGCAGGTCTCGAGCAGCGGCTCGTCGGCCGAGTCCTTGGAGCCGGTGACGCTTTGCCAGTAGCCGGGCGCGTCGGCGCGCTCGATCAGCAGCACGTCGAGCGCGGCGGTGTGGATCACCACCAGGACGGATTCGGGGATCTTGTGGGGCCGGGCGGCCGCGGTCGGCTCGGTCATGCGCCGAGCATAGCCCGGCGCCCGCGCGGTGTTCCTGCCCTCAGCGCGCGCGTCGTGCGCGCACCGCGTCGGCCAGCGTCTGGAGCACCGGCACGGTGTCGTCCCAGCCGAGGCAGGCGTCGGTGATCGAAATGCCCGGCTCGAGCGCACGGCCGGCGACGAGGTCCTGGCGGCCTTCGCGCAGGTGGCTCTCGACCATCAGGCCGATCAGGCGGCGGTCGCCCGCGGCGATGCGGCGCGCGACGTCCGCGGCCACCTCGATCTGGCGGCGGTGCTGCTTGGCCGAGTTGGCGTGCGAGCAGTCGACCATGACCTGCTCGCGCAGGCCGGCCTTGCGCAGCACCGCGCAGGCGGCCTCCACATGCTCGGCGTCGTAGTTCGGGCCCCTGCCGCCGCGCAGGATGACGTGGCAGTCGTCGTTGCCGCGCGTCTCGAAGATCGCGGCCACGCCCATCTTGGTCATGCCCATGAAGGCGTGCGAGGCGCGCGCGGCCTGCAGCGCGTCGGCGGCGATCTGCACGCCGCCGTCGGTGCCGTTCTTGAACCCGATCGGGCACGACAGGCCCGAGGCGAGCTGGCGGTGGCTCTGGCTCTCGGTGGTGCGCGCGCCGATCGCGCCCCAGGCGATCAGGTCGGCCAGGTATTGCGGTGACAGCAGGTCGAGGAACTCGGTGCCGGCCGGCAGGCCGAGCGCCGAGATGTCCAGCAGCAGCTGGCGCGCGCGGCGCAGGCCTTCGTTGATGCGAAAACTCCCGTCCAGGCGCGGGTCGTTGATGTAGCCCTTCCAGCCGACCGTGGTGCGCGGCTTCTCGAAGTAGACCCGCATCACGACCACCAGCGCGTCGGACAGCGCGTCGGCCTTGGCCTTCAGGCGGCGCGCGTAGTCCATCGCCTGGTCGTGGTCGTGGATCGAGCACGGGCCGACGACGACCACGAGGCGGTCGTCGCGCCCGTGCAGCACGCCGGCGATGGCGTCGCGCGTGCGCTCGACCAACAGCTCGATGGCCTCGGTGACCGGCTGCTCCTCGAGCAGCACCGCCGGCGCCACGAGCGCGCGCACCGCAGCGATGCGCGTGTCGTCGATGCGCGTGGTGTCCAGCGTCGCGTCGCGCGAGCCGGCTTCGTGGTCGTGGGCCGGATCGTCGATGCGGGCGGGACTCATCTCACGACTCCGGTCAGGCGTTCGCTTGCGGATTGCGCAGGCGGATGTGCAGCTCGCGCAGCTGCTTCTCGTCCACGAGGCTCGGCGCGCCGGTCAGCAGGCACTGCGCGCGCTGCGTCTTCGGGAACGCGATCACGTCGCGGATCGACTCGGCCTTGGTCATCAGCGTGACCAGGCGATCCAGGCCGAAGGCCAGGCCGCCGTGCGGCGGCGCGCCGTACTGCAGCGCGTCGAGCAGGAAGCCGAACTTGACCTTGGCGTCCTCGGGCGTGATCTTGAGCGCGGAGAAGACCTTGCTCTGCACCTCGGCGCGATGGATACGCACCGAGCCGCCGCCCAGCTCCCAGCCGTTGAGCACCATGTCGTAGGCCTTGGCGACGCAGGCACCGGGGTCGGTGTCCATCAGGTTCTCGTGGCCATCCTTGGGCGCGGTGAACGGGTGATGCACCGCATTCCAGCGGTCTTCTTCCTCGTCGTGCTCGAACATCGGGAAGTCGACCACCCACAGCGGCGCCCAGCGGTCCTCGAACAGGCCGCGGGCCTTGCCGAACTCGCTGTGGCCGATCTTCACGCGCAGGGCACCGATCGCGTCGTTGACCACCTTGGCCTTGTCGGCGCCGAAGAAGATCAGGTCACCGGTCTTGGCGCCGGTGCGCGCGAGGACCTCGGCCACCGCCTTGTCGTGCAGGTTCTTGACGATCGGCGACTGCAGGCCTTCGCGGCCCTTGGCCAGATCGTTGACCTTGATCCACGCCAGGCCCTTGGCGCCGTAGATCTTGACGAACTCGGTGTAGCCGTCGATCTCGCCGCGGCTCATCTCGCCGCCGCCGGGCACGCGCAGCGCGACCACGCGACCGCCCTTGGTGGTGGCGGGCGTCGAGAAGACCTTGAAGTCCACGTCGGCCATCACGTCGGTGAGCTCGGTGAACTCGAGCTTGACGCGCAGGTCGGGCTTGTCCGAGCCGTACAGGCGCATCGCATCCGCATACGTCATCACCGGGTAGTCGCCCAGGTCGACGTTCAGCGCCTTCATGAAGACGTGGCGGATCATGCCTTCGGTCAGGTCGCGGATCTCCTGCTCGGTGAGGAAGGAGGTCTCGATATCGATCTGCGTGAACTCAGGCTGGCGATCGGCGCGCAGGTCCTCGTCGCGGAAGCACTTGGTGATCTGGTAGTAGCGGTCGAAGCCCGCGACCATCAGCAGCTGCTTGAACAGCTGCGGCGACTGCGGCAGCGCGAAGAACATGCCGTCGTGCACGCGGCTGGGCACGAGGTAGTCGCGCGCGCCTTCCGGCGTGCTCTTGGTGAGCATCGGCGTCTCGATGTCGACGAAGCCGTGCTCGTCGAGGTACTTGCGAACCTCCATCGCCACGCGGTAGCGCAGCATCAGGTTGTTCTGCATGTACGGGCGGCGCAGGTCCAGCACGCGGTGCGTCAGGCGCGTGGTCTCGCTGAGGTTCTCGTCGTCGAGCTGGAAAGGCGGCGTGACGCTGGGGTTCAGCACCTCGAGCTCGTGGCACAGCACCTCGACCTTGCCGCTGACCAGGTTGGCGTTCTCGGTGCCCTGCGGACGCGGGCGCACCTTGCCCACCACCTTGAGGCAGAACTCGTTGCGCACGCCCTCGGCCGTGGCGAACGTCTCGGCGCGGTCGGGGTCGCAGACGATCTGCACCAGGCCTTCGCGGTCGCGCAGGTCGATGAAGATCACGCCGCCATGGTCGCGGCGGCGGTGGGCCCAGCCCATCAGCGTCACGGTCTGGCCCAGCAGCGCTTCGCTGACTTGGCCGCAGTAGCTCGTTCTCATCGGGTCACACTCCAGGAATCGGGTCTCGGTGGCGGCGCGCGCAGCGCCGCCGTCGTGAGGCGAAGGCGGGGCCGGGGGGCCCCGTCAATTTCGTTCGGTCGCGAGCGCCGGTGCCGTGGCCGGCGGCGGCGCGACCACGCCCATCGAGATGATGTACTTCAGCGCCTCGTCCACGCTCATCGCCAGCGGCACGACTTCGGCGCGCGGCAGCATCAGGAAGAAGCCCGAGGTCGGGTTGGGCGTGGTCGGAACGTAGATGCTCAGGTGCGTCTCGGCGTCGAGGTGGCGCGCCACTTCGCCGCCAGGCCGGCCGGTCACGAAGGCGATCGTCCACGAGCCCTGGCGCGGGTACTGCACCAGCACGGCCTCGCGAAACGCCTGGCCGCTCGACGAGAACAGCGTGTCGGAGACCTGCTTGACCGAGCTGTAGATCGACTTGACGATCGGAATCTGGTGCAGCAGCCGGTTCCACTGCCTCAGCCACCACTGGCCGACGATGTTGGTGACGAACATGCCGGTGAGCAGCAGCAGCAGCGCCATCACCAGCACGCCGAGGCCGGGAATCTTGCGCAGCGCCTCGATCGTTGATTCGGCACCGGCCGGCAGCACGGCCTGGGCGGCGCTGGCCAGGCCGCCGAACACGCCGTCGAGCAGGCCGACGAACCACAGCAGCACCCAGACGGTGATCGCCAGCGGCAGCCAGACCAGCAGGCCGGCGATGAGATGCTTCTTCACGCGCGGCTCAGTGGCAGGCGCACGAGCCGCCGCAGCCGCCGGCGCTCGACCCGCCCTCGCCGCCCGAGGCAGACGACGCCGAGGCCGGCGCGGCGGGCGCCTCGGCCTTCGAGCTCGCTTCGGCGGGCTTGGCCGACGGCGCGGCCGACGCGCCGCCGCTTGGGTTGCGGAAATCGGTCACGTACCAGCCCGAACCCTTGAGCTGGAAGCCGGCCGCGGTGAGTTGCTTGCGAAACGTGGCGGCGCCGCAGGCTGGGCACTCGCTCAGCTGCGGATCGGACATCTTCTGGAGCACGTCCTGCGCGTGACCGCAGGACTCGCAGCGGTAGGCGTAGATCGGCATGTGGGCCCCTGCAAAATCGAACCCGCGATTATAGGGAGGCCTTGCGCGGCCCCTGGGTTGGCGCGGCCTGGCGCCCGTGCCGGGCGCTTCAGATCGTGCCGGCCGGCACGTGGTGCGTGGCTTCCTGGCGGTTGCGCATTACCTGCGGGGCGAGCGAGCCGGCGATCATGCCGACGAAGCCGGCGATCAGGCCGGCCAGCTGGCCGGGGAATCCCTCGCCCAGCGAGCTGATCTGCGGGAAGAACACCAGCCAGGTCAGCACGCCGGCGGCGATCGAGACGATCGCGCCTTGGGTGGTGGAACGCTTCCAGTACAGGCCCATCACCAGCGGCACGAAGGCGCCGACCAGGGTGACCTGATAGGCCGACGAGACCAGGTCGTAGATCGAGGTGCCGCGCATCGCGATCGCGTACAGCAGCACCAGGGTCGCGAACACGACGATGGTCACGCGCATCGCGACCAGCGACTGGCGGTCGCTCATGTGCGGGCGCAGGTTCTTCAGGATGTTTTCGACGAAGCTGGTCGACGGCGCCAGCAGCGTCGCCGACGAGGTGCTCTTGATCGCCGACAGCAGCGCGCCGAAGAACAGGATCTGCATCACCAGCGGCATCTTCGTCATCACGAAGGTGGGCAACAGCCGCTGGTAGTCGTTCTTGGCCAGCTCCATCGCGCTGTCGCCCATCGAGACGACCGCCGCCGCGACGACGAACATCGGCACGAAGGCGAACAGGATGTAGCTCACGCCGCCGATCACGGCGCCGTTGCGGGCGGTGTCGGCGTCCTTGGCCGACATCACGCGCTGGAAGACGTCTTGCTGCGGGATGCTGCCCAGCATCATCGTGAGCCCGGCGCCGACGAAGAAGGCCATGTCGGTGAAGGTGGGCGCCGGCAGAAAGTTCCACAGCTCCTTCTGCGCGGCCATCGCGAACACCTTGTCGGCGCCGCCGGCCACGTCGGCCGCGAAGATGGCGATCACGCTCAGGCCGACCACCAGCACGATCATCTGGATGAAGTCGGTCCAGGCCACCGCCAGGAAGCCGCCGATCACGACGTAGATCAGCACCGCCAGCGTGCCGACGATCATGCCGGTGGTCTCGGACATCGCGCCGTCGGTCAGCACCGTGAACACGAGGCCCAGCGCGGTGATCTGCGCGGCGACCCAGCCGAGGTAGCTGAGGATGATCGCGCCCGAGCAGAACACCTCCACGCCCTTGCCGTAGCGCTGGCGGTAGAAGTCGCCGATGGTCAGCAGGTTCTGCTTGTAGAGCTTGGTCGCGAAGAACAGGCCCACCAGCACCAGGCAGGTGCCGGCGCCGAACGGGTCTTCGACGATGGCGTTCAGACCGCCCTGCACGAAGCGCGCCGGGATGCCCATCACCGTCTCGGCGCCGAACCAGGTCGCGAAGGTGGTGGTGACCACCATGATCAGCGGCAGTCGGCGTCCGGCGATCGCGAAGTCGGTCGTGTTCTTGATGCGGGTGCCGGCCCACACGCCGATGGCCAGCGTGCCGACCAGGTAGATCACGACGAAAGCAATGAGAGTGGCGTTCATGGGACCTGGCACCCCGAGGGCGGCTGGCAGCTGGTGACGTGCCCGGACGGCGGCCGCCCGGCGAAAGCGGGCGCGATTATGGCGGCATCATGACGGCGCCGGCACTCAGCCGATGCCCAGCAGCCACAGCCGCGCCGCCAAGGCGCCAAGCACGAAACCTGCCACCGCGAGCAGCAGCCCGCGCAGCAACCGGTTGTGGCTGCGCTGCTCGGCCAGCATGGCCTCCAGCACCGCCACCTGTCCGATGCCGGCTTGTTCGCCGTGCGCGGCGCGCGCCAGCGCGTCGTGCAGCAGCCGGGGCAGCTCGGGCACCAGCTTGGCGAAGCGCGGCGCCTCGTCGCGCAGGCGGTCGACCAGCGCGCGCCAGCCGATCTGCTCGTTCATCCAGCGCTCGAGGAAGGGCTTGGCGGTGCTCCAGAGATCCAGTTCGGGGTCCAGCTGGCGGCCCAGCCCCTCGACGTTGAGCAAGGTCTTTTGCAGCAGCACCAGCTGCGGCTGGATCTCGACGTTGAAGCGTCGCGAGGTCTGGAACAACCGCAGCAGCACCTGGCCGAGCGAGATCTCCTTGAGCGGTCGGTCGAAGAAGGGCTCGCACACCGCGCGCACGGCGGCCTCGAGCTCGTCGACGCGGGTCGTCGGCGGGACCCAGCCGCTTTCCACGTGCAGCTCGGCGACGCGCTTGTAGTCGCGCCGGAAGAAGGCGATGAAGTTGTGCGCCAGGTAATCCTTGTCGACCTGGGTCAGCGTGCCGATGATCCCGAAGTCCAGCGCGATGTAGCGCCCGAACGTGGCGGCGTCGACGCTGACCTGGATGTTCCCCGGGTGCATGTCGGCGTGGAAATAGCCGTCGCGAAACACCTGGGTGAAGAAGATCGTCACGCCGTCGCGCGCCAGCTTGGGGATGTCGACGCCGGCCGCGCGCAGCCGATCGACCTGGCTGATCGGCACGCCCTTCATGCGCTCCATCACGATGACGCCCGGCGTGCACAGGTCCCAGATCATCTCCGGCACCATCACCAGGTTGAGGCCGGCCATGTTGCGCCGCAGCTGCGCGGCGTTGGCGGCCTCGCGCACGAGGTCGAGCTCGTCGTGCAGGTACTTGTCGAACTCGGCCACCACCTCGCGCGGACGCAGGCGGCGGCCATCCGCCGAGTAGCGGTCGACCCAGCCGGCGGCCGTGCGCAGCAGCGCGAGATCGCCCTCGATCACCCTCAGCATGCCCGGGCGCAACACCTTGACGGCGACCTCGCGCCCGCCCGGCAGCACGGCGAAGTGCACCTGGGCGATCGAGGCACTGGCCACCGGCTCGCGCTCGAAGCTCGCGAATACCTGGTCGATCCGGCGGCCGAAGGCCTGCTCGATGATGGCCATCGCCGTTTCGGGCGGGAACGGCGGCACCCGGTCCTGCAGCCGGGCCAGCTCTTCGGCGATGTCGGGCGCGAGCAGGTCGCGCCGCGTCGACAGCACCTGGCCGAACTTCACGAAGATCGGCCCCAGCCGCTCGAGCGCTTCGCGCAGGCGCTGGCCGCGCGGCGCATCGAGCCGCCGTCCGACGGCAACCACGCGCGCCAGCCCGCGCAGCCAGCGCTGGCGAAAGCTCGACAGCGCGAGCTCGTCGAGCCCGTAGCGCAGGAAGACGAAGCCGATGTAGGCCAGCCGCAGCAGATGCCTCATTGCCGCGCGGCTCCGGCGGCACGCGCGGCCAGGCCGCGCAGCGCGGAAGCCACGGCGCGCCCGGCGCGCTCGAGTTCGTGCGCGACCGCAGGGCCGACCCAGCGCTCGAGGTCGCCCGCCATGTCCCAGCGCAGGTTCTCGATCAGCCAGCCGGCATCGGCGGCAAGTTGCGCGTCGCCCTCGATGCTGACCTGAGGTGCCTGGCCCGAGAACAGCCGCTGCGCAGCGGCCAGCGGCGCGTCCATCGGCAAGCCGAGCACCAGCGCGGCGGGGCCGCCCTCGGTCGGCGCCAGCGGCTCGAGCAGCCCGACTGCGCTGATGCGCCAGCGCGCCGGGGGCAGCTCGGGCAGGCCCGGCAAGGGCGTGCCGCTCGGGCGCAGTTCGACCAGCTTGCCGGCATGCGGCGCCAGCCGCGCGCAGGCACGCGGCTCGCCGGCGAGCACGTGGTTCAACGCCAACGTGAACCGCTCGTGCAAGGCGGGCGCAACGGCTGAAGTCCATTCGTGAAACATGGCGCGGATTGTAGGTTGGGGGGTCTCACACCCCTCGCGTGGGCGGTGAGGGCTCGCCGACCCCTCTGCCACAATGATTTTTCGTCGTTGGAGCGCCAGTGGACGCTCGCCCCTCCCCGGCGCGAGTCCTCACCTAGCGTCGACAGGTCACAAGGCCGCCACGGCCCGGCAAGCACGAGATGTTCGAGAGCCGAGAGTACAAGCGCACGTTCTACAGCGCTCCCCAGTCGGTGCGTTCGATGGTCGCTGCGTTCCTGGAGCCGACCATCACCGCGGGCGCGCTGCTGTTCGCGACGCAGTCGCTCGATCCGCCGATCACGCGCGCCGAGCTGGTGCTGTGCCTGCTCGTCTATGCGCTGACCTTCCCCGGCCGCAATCGCTTCATGGACCGGCCGCTCAACGCTGCGGTCGACATCGTGCTGTCATGGCTGTCGCTGCTGGCGATCCTGGCGCTGTGCGGCTACGCGACCAACAGCATGCACCTGTTCAGCCGCAACGTGCTGATCGAGTGGGCCATCGTGACCCCGCTGCTGCAGTGGTTCGCCGTGCTGCTCGGGCGCGCGGTGATCCGCCACAACGCGCTCCAGCCCAACGCGCGTCGCACGGCCGTGGTCGTGGGTGCCGGGCCGCTGGGCGTGAAGGTCGCGCGCGCGCTGACGCAGCAGGACACCGCCAACGTCGAGGTGGTCGGCTACTTTGACGACCGGCTCGACGACCGCCTGGACAGCGCCGCGTCCTCGCGCCGCCTCGGCGGCCTGGCCGAGGTGGCCGACTACGTGCGGACCAAGGGCGTGCGAGAGGTCTACATCACCTTGCCGCTGGGTTCGCAGCCGCGCATCCAGCAGCTGCTCGGATCGCTGCAGGGCACCACCGCATCGCTGTTCTTCGTGCCCGACGTGTTCGGCGCCAGCATCATCCAGGGCCGCCTGCAGGACGTGAACGGCGTGCCGGTCGTCGGCATCTGCGAGACGCCCTTCACCGGCACCAACGAGCTGACCAAACGCATCTCCGACATCGTGCTGGCGAGCATCATCCTGGTGCTGATCTCGCCGCTGCTGGTGGCCATCGCCATCGGCGTGAAGCTGAGCTCGCCCGGGCCGATCATCTTCAAGCAGCGCCGCAACGGCCTCGACGGCGAGGAGATCGTCGTCTACAAGTTCCGCTCGATGCGCGCGCTCGACGACGGCGCGGTGGTCAAGCAGGCGACGCGCGGGGATCCGCGCATCACCCGCTTCGGCGCGTTCATCCGCCGCACCTCGCTCGACGAGCTGCCCCAGTTCATCAACGTGCTGCAGGGCCGCATGAGCATCGTCGGCCCGCGCCCGCATGCTGTGGCGCACAACGAGCTTTACCGTGCGCTGATTCGCGCCTACATGGTGCGCCACAAGGTCAAACCCGGCATCACCGGCTGGGCGCAGGTCAACGGCCTGCGTGGCGAAACCGAGACGATCGAGAAGATGCAGGCCCGCGTCGAGTACGACCTTGAGTACCTTCGCAACTGGTCGCTCGGACTGGACCTGCAGATCATCGCGCGGACCGTCTGGTTGGTGCTCGCGGACCGCCAGGCCTACTGAACTGCAGCCTGCAGCGAGCGCCGCCGCCCTTCGTCGACCACCACGAGCACGAGGAGAACCACGATGACGATCCGCTCCCTTGGCACCTCGCCCCGCGGCGTACCGTTTGCGCTCGGCACGCTGGCCGTTGCCGCGCTGGCGGCCTGGTCCGGCGCGGCACGCGCGCAGAACTTGCCGCCGCCGCTGCAGCCGGGTCCCGAGAGCTCCAGCCCCTACTACCTGCGCGTCTCGGAGACGCTGACCTACGACTCGAACGTCTTTCGCGTGCCCGAGTCCTTGGGCGAACGCCGCGATGGCATTTCGTCGACGGCCCTGACGGCGGGCCTCGACCAGCACCTCGGCCGCCAGCGCCTGCTCGGCATCGCCACCGTGCGCGGCAACGTCTTCAAGAACAACGACCAGCTCAACAACACCGGCTACGACCTGGGCGCGCAGCTTAACTGGGAAGCCGCCTCGCGCTGGGCCGGCGACGCGCGCGTGAACTTCTCGCAGACGCTGGCGCGTTTCGAAGACTACGGCTCGCAGACGCAAGTGACCTCGGGCAAGAACCAGGAAAAGGTCGCGCTGGCCGCGCTGCGCGCGCAGTACGGCCTGTTCTCGCTGTGGAGCATCGAAGGCACCTACAACCACTTCGATATCAACTACTCGGCCGACACCTTCGCCAACCGCGAGCGCACCAGCGACCAGGCCGGCCTGGGTGTGAAGTTCCGCCCCAGCGGCCTTTGGACCTTCGGCCTGAACTGGCGCGAAACGCGCGGCGAGTATCCGCAGTACCGTGAGGTCGGCGGCGTCACCGAAAAGGACGAGTACGACCGCACCGACATCGACCTGACCGCACGCTACTTCGCGACCGGCCTCAGCACCTTGTCCGCGCGGCTGAGCCACACGTCTGAAGAGCACTCGATCGACAGCACGCGCGACTTCAGCGGCGTCACGGGCGAGATCCGCTGGGACTACCAGGCCACCGGCAAGCTGGGCATCTCGACCACGCTGGCGCGCGAAACCGGTTCGGGCTCGTCTTCGAGCAGCTTCGGCGACACAACGAGCTACCTGACCGACAGCCGCCTGACCAATCGCCTGACCGTCAATGCGCGCTGGAATGCCACGGCCAAGATCCAGGTGCGTGCCGGCGCCATTCTTGCGCGCGACAAGTTCGACGATCAGTTCACCTCGATCACGGTGAATGGCCAGGTGGTCAGCGCCAGCGGCCAGACCGCCGACTCGCGCACCTACAGCCTGTCGGCCCTGTACGCCGCCACCCGCAGCATCAACTTCGAGTGCGGCGCGCGCTACCAGAAGCGCGACCCGATCATCACGTCGGGCTCGACCTTCCTTGGCTACACGGCGAACACGGCCTACTGTGCCGGCGCCCTCACCCTCCAGTAGGACGCATGACGAAAATCCTGCTGACCGGCGCCACCGGCTACATCGGCTCGCACACCTGGCTGGCCCTGGTCGACGCCGGATTCGAAGTCGTCGGCGTCGACGACTTCTCCAACAGCGCGCCGGCCGTGCTGCCCCGCATCGCCCGGCTCTCGGGCCGCGAACCGGTGTTCGAGCGGCTCGATGTCGGTGATACGGCCGCGCTGAGCGCGCTGGTCGCGCGCGAGCGCATCGATGCGGCGGTGCATTTCGCGGCATCCAAGGCAGTGGGCGAGTCGATGGAGCAGCCGCTCGCCTACTTCCGCAACAACCTGGGCGGCCTGATCTCGACCGCTCAGGCGCTGCAGGCCAATGGCGTGCATTGCTTCGTGTTCAGCTCGTCGGCCACGGTGTACGGCACGCCCGAGGCGCTGCCGATCCCCGAGAGCGCGCCGCTGTCCACGGCCAACCCCTACGGGCTGACCAAGCTGCACGGCGAACAGTTGCTGCGCGAGCTCGAGCGCTGCGACCCGCGCTGGCGCATCGCCTACCTGCGCTACTTCAACCCCGTCGGCGCGCACGAAAGCGGCGACATCGGCGAAGACCCGCGCGGCACCCCGAACAACCTGATGCCCTACGTGGCCCAGGTCGCGATCGGCCGCCGCGAGCGGCTGCAGGTGTTCGGCGGCGATTACCCGACGCCCGACGGCACCGGCGTGCGCGACTACGTGCACGTCATGGATCTCGCCGAAGGCCACGTCGCGGCGCTGCGTCGGCTGCTCGACGGTGCCGACTCGATGACGGTGAACCTCGGCACGGGCCGCGGCCACAGCGTGCTGGAGGTCGTGCGCGCCTACGAGCGCGCCAGCGGCCGGCGCGTGCCCTACGACATCGCGCCGCGGCGCCCCGGCGACGTGGCCGCCTGCTATGCCGATGTCGGCCTCGCCGCACGCCTGCTGGGCTGGCGCGCGCGCCGCGACCTGGCGGCGATGTGCGAAGACTCCTGGCGCTGGCAGTCGAAGAACCCGCAGGGCTACGCCTGACGGGCGGGCCGAAGCCCGCGCTCAGGCGGGCGCGGCCTGGGCGGGCGCGACAAACCGCTGCGCGAGCCGGTGGCCGGTGCGGCGCATCGGCCGCTCGACAAAGTGGTACGACGCCATCGACAGGGCGAGCATCATCGGCACCGCGATCAGCGCCACCTGCGGCCAGCTGTCGTTCGGGAAGGCTTCGCGCACGACCGACACCGCGAACCAGTGATAGAGGTAGAGCGAGTAGCTGATCTTGCCGCAGTAGACCATCAGCGGCTGCGTCAGCGCCGCGTTGAGCAGCCCGCTGGGCGGCCTGGCGAACAGGTGCGCAAACACCGGGATCAGCGCGAGCCCCTGGATCGAATAGCGCCAGGTCTCGCGGAACGTCGGGTCGCGGTACAGCAGCGAGAAAAGCATCAGGCCCGCACCGCCGACGATCACCATCGGCCACGACCCCAGGCCCCGCACGATCCTGGCCGCCGCCGCGGAGTTGGTGGCGTTCGAGACCGCCAGGAACACGGCCACCAGACAGCCGTAGGCGATGGAATCGATTCGCGTGTCGGTGGCCTCGGACGTGCGGATTGTGTTGAGCTGCTCGATGCCGATCGCGCTCACGACCGCGAAGCGCCACGCCAGCGCAACCACGCACACGCCGACCAGCACGCCCAGCAGCAGCTTCAGACGCCGGCGCAGCAGCAGCACGATGAACGGGAACAGGATGTAGAAGTGCTCCTCGACCGCAAGCGACCACATGATCGACAACGGCTGTTCGACGGTTTGGTCGCCCCAGTTGAAGTAGATGTGGTAATAGTTCGCGAAGTACAGCAGCGCAGCGACGACGTCGCGACCAGGGATCGGATTGCCGAGCGCAGCGAAAGCCGCGACGGTGAGCGCGAGGTAGACGAACAGCGCCGGCGCCAGCCGGAACACGCGCCGCGTGTAGAACGCGGGCAGCGAGATGTCGTCGCGCGCCTGGGCTTCGCGCAGCAGCATGCGCGTGATGATGAAGCCCGAGATGAAGAAGAAGATGGTCACGCCCAGGTTGCCCGGCACGATGCGTTCGAGCCCGAGGTGCGAGAACACGACCAGCAGGATCGACACCGCCCGCAGTCCGTCGAGCGCGGGAAGGTACTCCTCGCCCGAGCTGCCGCCCCCGCTGCGGCGGGGAAGCGAAGCGGCGCTGGGCTGCGACAGTGAAGCGGGGGGCAGGACGATGCTCATGATGCTGAGGCACGCGGCGTCTGAGGACGGGCGGCACTGTGAGGTCTGTGCCGAGCACACGACCGGGACCGCGACCGTTGTCGGTGTAACGGATCGAATCAGGGATCGCAATCCCGTGGCTCAGCGAGCCGGATGCCGGTGGCGCGCCCTGCGGGTCAGTCGGGCGCCGGTGCCGCGCCTTGGTCGGCGGCCGGAGCCATGCGCCGGCGCCAGCGCGTCTTGACCCAGTCGACGAGGCCGAAGCGCGCCAGCAGCTTGCGGCCGCCGTTGTGCAGGCCGACCGTGGCCAGTCTCATCAGGCGCAGGTAGGCGCCCTTCAGGCTCGGCACGAAGAGGTAGACGTCCGATTCGTCGATCACCTCGCTGGACAGGCGGCGCTTGTACTCCGCGTCGCCGCTGCCGAAGTCGATCCTCGTCGCGTCACGCGAGGCGCACAGCGACTCGATCAACTGGATCCAGACGTAGATGCCGACGCGGTCGTCGCGGTACTGTGGATCGAAGGCGGTGGTTTCGCCGAAGAACGTGCCGCCATAGGCGTGGCCGGCGACGTAAGCGCAGGGCACACCGCGCACCCGCAGCACATAGACCCGCAGCCAGCCGCGCTCGGCGGCGGCCAGCCACCACGCACGCGTGTGCGGGGTCGGTTTGAACCCGACGCCCAGCGTGCGCTGGTAGCTCAGCCGCGCCACGCTTTCGACCGCCTGCATGGCCTCGTCGACCTGTTGCGCGTCGCGGTAGCAGACGACGTCGAACTGCCCGTCGTACTTCTTGCGAAAGCGACTCAGCGTGCGCTTGATGTCGCGCTTGCTGGCGTCGCTGCGCTGCGCGAGATAGGCCTCGAAAGACTCGGGCAGGTCCAGCCGGTAGTGGATGTGCGGCACGATGAACGGGTCGCGCGCGAGCCATCCGGGCTCGGTCGAGACGGCTCGATAGAAGCTCGAGCCAGTGGACAGGTGGGTCAGCTTGACGACGTCGGCGCCCCGTGCCGGCAAACGGCGCAGGCATTCGCGCCAGAGGAGGCTGGACGCACCGGGGTCCGGCTCGCCGACGACGCCTCCGTTGGCGACGGTGAGCACGCGCGAGCGCGTGGTCCATAAGCGCAGGTAGCCGATGCGCCAGCGAAACTCGGTTTCGGCAACGTGACCGGCCAGCATCGCGACCGGGCTACCGTTGCGCAGCATCGCCATGAACCACGGCTGGCCGGATTCGCCGGCTGCCGCGGCGTGGCCGATGGCGTCGACATCGGCCTCGACATGCGACTGCGCGCTGCGGTAGTAGCCGAGCAGGGGCCCGAGCTCTTCGGGCGATGTCGCGCAGCGGAACTCGACGCCGGTTGCGTCGGGCAGCGACAGGGGCATGGCGGCAGTCGTCACGGGCAAGGCAATGAGTGGCGCCGGGGCCTGCGCCCCGACCGAAAGCATCACGCTATCCGCCTCACGTCGCCGTCGCAAGCGCCCACATGCGGGCCTCATGGCGGGGGTCAACTGCAACCGATTGCAACCAGCGACGCCTCTGCCGCGGCAATTCCATCGATTGGTTCCCCTTGAACATGGGGGAGGACGCGACCGACTGGGCCTCTGTGAAGGCATGCAAAGCCCGCCAAACATCCCGTAACGAAGCGCGGCGTTCGTTTACGGCGGCCGCTCCGGCCGCCCGTAGTCTTCGCTCCCGAAAGACAAGTTGTCTTCGGTGCCTAGCGCTCAGACCCCGGTCTGACAACACCGATAGGCAGTGCATCGCGGTCTACGTTCCCCGTCACACCGACAGTCGTCGGTCTCTCGCCTCAAGCACTGCGAAGCCCCGTCGGGACAGCCCGACGGAGACCCTTTCTGAATTCGCAAGAAGCGAGAGCCAAATGACGACGACTGCCTACCAACGTACCAAACGACTCGCCGCGCTGGCCCTGGCCTGCGCCACCCTGGCCGCCTGCGGCGGCGGCGGCGGGGACAGCACGGCCACCGAAGACGGTGATGGCCGCGGCAAGCCGAGGCCTACCAAGCCGTCGGCCCCTGCGCCCGCTCCGGCCCCTGCACCCGCTCCGGCCCCTGCACCCGCTCCGGCCCCTGCACCCGCTCCGGCTCCTGCGCCCGCTCCGGCTCCTGCACCCGCTCCGGCTCCTGCGCCCGCGCCGGCTCCTGCGCCCGCTCCGGCTCCTGCGCCCGCCCCGGCTCCGGCCCCCGCCCCGGCTCCGGCCCCCGCGCCCGCTCCGGCCCCCTCGGTCAAGCAGATCGCCTCGTCGGACATCTTTGCGCAGGTCAACCCGGCCAACACCTTCTCGACCTACTCGTACAACGTCTCTCACGAGTGCGCCGGTCAGACGGGCACCTTCGCCAATCTGTCCGAGACCGGCATCCACGCCTCGCTGCTGAGCGACCTCTACGGCTCGCTGCGCTTCGGCAAGGTCGCTGACCCGACCGACAGCAGCCGCAAGGTTCTGGCTGTGCGCGCCAACGTGAACGACCCACTGATCTACAGCGCTCCGCGTTGCGAAATGAGCTGGGCCTCGTCCAACACGGCGACCCGCCTGCAGATCGGCCAGGATGTCTGGTTCGCGTTCGGCCTGAACCTGCCGAACTGGACCACGACCACCGAGGAAGGAATCATTGCCCAGTGGCACGAGTCCGGCCCGACGGTCAACCCGTTCATGGCGATCGCGGTCAAGGGCAGCCGGCTCAAGCTGACGATTCGCTACAACGCGAACACGTCGCCGACGCAGTCCACGAACACGGTCCAGGTCTTCGACCTGCCGGGCGATCTGCCGATCAACAAGTGGTCTTACTACGTGGTCAAGGCGAAGGTGTCCTGGGAGGACAGCAAGAACCCGTACATGAAGATCTGGCGCGACGGCACGCAGATCTTCGACTACAAGGGCAAGATCGGCTACAACTCGACGGCCACGCCGTTCATGAAGTTCGGCCTGTACCCCTGGGGCTACAACACGTCGAGCAACCTGTGGACGGCGTCGGTCCCGACCAAGACGCTGCTGTTCCGCACGCCGACCTACGTGCGTGACCTGTCCGGCGTCTACACGGAAGCCGACATCCGCGCCCACGTCGCCGCGCGCTGACCCGAGGCGGCCCCGCCGCCAGGCACATCACGCCACCCACGAAATCGGCCGCTCGCGCGGCCGATTTTTTTTGCCCGGGCCGCCGGGTGTCAGGCGACCGCGGTTTCGACCGGCGGCGTCTGCTCGGCCGGCCGAGCCGCCCACAACTCGTCGATCAGCGCCTTGGTCTGGCGGATGTTGCCGCGGCTGGATGCGCCGAATACCACCGATTCGATGCGCGGCTGGCGCGCCACGTACTCGATCGCCTCGCGCGGCGCAATCGCGCCCGAGGCCAGCACCGACATCGCCACCGGCCTGAAGCGCCGCGTCGCGATGGTCTTCTCATAGAGCTCGATGCCACCGCACATGCGAAAGCCGATCTTGTTGATGTTGGCGCAGACGATCGGGTTGTCGACGCCCACGCTGTCGAGCGCGTCGAGCAGCTTGGGCACGTTCATCGTGATGAAGCCCGGCTCGGCGCCGTAGCGGTTGCGCACGTGGTCGTGAAAGATGCGCAGGCACTGGTTCATGCCCAGACCGAGCAGCAGGTCGGTGATGACGTTCTGGATGAAGATCACCGGCGTGCGCAGGCCGCGGAACATCTTCATCTCGGCGTCGATCAGCAACTGCATGATCGCCTCGACGTCCTTGTTGGCGAGCGCCACGCCGCCCTTGAACATGGCCGAGACCGCCCCGTCGTCGGGCAGGAAGCGGCGCAGCGCCTCGATCATGCCGTGCTCCGTCAGCGCGTTCGCATACTTGTGCGCGTACGGCATGCACGGATAGAACTGATAGTCGGGGTAGCGCTCGGGATGGGCGCGAAAGTGCTCGCAGATCTCGGCCACGCGATCGTGCGTGGTGCACATGAAGGTGCGGATGCCTTCGGCATAGGCCGCGTCCAGCACTTCGATGATGGCCGACAGGTCCTGAAAGCGCATCTGCTGGGCGCGCGCCTTCTCCTCCGACATGTGGTTGACGCCGAAGAACTGGTTGTCACCGAACAGCACACGATCCATGGACGAAGGCTTTCATTGAAGGAAGGGGAGAAACGAGTGGGCCGCTCGGCGCCTCGCTGACGCCCGCGGACGCCGCCGCGTCGCGCGCGAGATAGCTGCGATAGGTCACCAGCCGCTCGGCGATGCCGCTGGCGATGAACGCCTCGATGCAGCGCAGCGAGTATGGCGTGAGCATCTTGGGATGGCCGATCACGACGAAGTCGTCCTTGCCCTGCGCACGGTAGCGGCGCGCGGCCGAGGCGACCAGGCCGGCCATGTAGCCGTCGAGCGAGACGGCCTGCTGGCTGGGAACAAGCAAGCGGTGCACGAGATCGCGCCGGCGCATCGGCGACAGGCCCTGGCCGTCGCCGAAGCTGTGGTGCGTGCGGCCGCCGAGCTTGCGCGCGGCTGCCAGGCCCCAGTACGACCATGGCCAGACCCGGTGGCTTGCGATCGGCACTTCGAGGAAAGGCCCGTCAGGCCGCTCGTGCAGCGGATCGTCGTCGAAGCGCCAGCGCGAGGCCTGCGGCGCGGCTCGGAAGTCGAAGTGGTGAACCGCGCCGTCGGCGAAGCCGCCGCGGTAGACGGAGCTGTCGATCACGACGCCGTGCGCCGCCAGCGCCTGGCGCAGCTTGGCGAACGGCTGGATGACCCAGCCGCCGGCGCGGTACGCGAAGGCATGGCCGGCGCCGGCAAGCTCGCGCAAGACGTTCGTGTAGCGGCCGACGATGTCGTCGATCTGCTCGCAATCGAAGTCGTGCAGCGCGTAGCGCCGCGTGTCGATGCGCCAGCCATCGCCGTCCCAGGTGGAATCTTCCCAGTGCGGGTGGATGTGCAGCTGGATCTCGTGGCCGTCGGCGGCCAGCTCGGACACCTGGCGGCACACCGCATCGTGGTCGGCCGCCAGGCGGGCGCTGCGATGCATCTCGGACCGCGCGCGCAGGATGAAGCCGGCATCGACGAAGAACACGAACTTGACGCCGTGCCGATCGGCCAGCGAGCGCAGCGCCGCGGTCGGCTCGATCATGGTGCGGGCCACCGTTCCGGTACATCGACCGAAGAACAGCTCGTAGTCGAATGTCAACAGCGCCTGCATCCGGAACTCCCCCGTGTCGCAGCGGCTCTCCTGGCAACTTCGACACCGCATGGCAGTCTAGCGAGCGCCAGGATCGCCACGGCCCCCCGGAACACAGGGCTGTGGGTCACCCAAACAGGCGTGACAGCAGGCCCTTTCTGCCCTGCTCCACCGCCGCGCCCGCCGCTTGCGCGGTCACCGCCTCGGGCGTCGGCGCGAGGCCGAGGATCATCTCGACCACGCGGTCGGCCTCCAGCGCCGAACGGAAACTGTTCTCGCCGTCGCGCCGCCCCTGCGCGATGCTCTGGACGAAATAGTCGATCTGGGCAGAGTACTCCTCGCCGCGCAGGTAGTACCAGACCTCGTCGGTCAGCTCGGTCGTGTAGCGCACGGTCCAGCCGGCGCGCGTGCCGGCCAGGCCGTCGTGCGTCTGGCGCAGGTACACCTGGCATTCCTGCCGGTCCGCGGTGACGCGACCGTTGGTACCCCATACCGAGATCTTGGTCGACATCTTGCGAAAGCTCTCGTCGCTCCAGTTCACGCACAGCTGGCCGCTCGCGCCACCGGGGTAGTGGAAGGTGCAATAAACCTCGTCCTCGACCTGGCGCGAGAAGACGCCATTGCGCACGACCCCGGACACCGCCTGCGGCACGCCGACCGCGAAGTTCGCCAGGTCGATCGCGTGGCAGGCGTAGTCGTACAGCGCGCCACCGCCTTCGTCCTTGGCCGAGCGCCAGGTGCTGCCCTTCGGGCGCAGCACCACCGGCCCGTAAGCCTCAATGCGCACGTGATGCACCTGGCCGAGCGCGCCGGAGCGCACGATCCGCGCGGCTTCCTGGAACGCACCGACGAAGCGGTAGTGGTAGCCCACCTGGGTGACGAGGCCCTTGCTCGCGGCGAGCTCCACCAGCGGCTGGCCCTCGGCCACGTTCATCACGAAAGGCTTCTCGCAGAACACGTGCAGGCCGCGGTCGAGCGCCTTGCGAACCATCGCGGCGTGGAACTTGGAGGGCGTTGCGATCAGCACGGCATCGAGCGGCACCTGCTCGAGCATGCGGTCGTAGTCGTCAAAGCACTTCAGGCCGGCGTACTCCTGGAGCACATCGGTCAGGTAGCCGTTGGTGTCGCACACCGCGGCGAGCTCCACCTGCGGGTGAGCGCGCACGATCGCCAGGTGGGACAGCCCCATCTTGCCGAGGCCGACGATGCCGAATCGAATCACTGCGTTCCCTTCCATGCGAGGCTGGTGTCGGTGCGCTGACCAGCGGACACGATGTGCTGCTTGATCAGCTCATAGGCCTGCCGGCCCTTGGCCAGCAGGTCGAAGTTGGGCGGGCGCCGCGTCGCGGCGTCCAGCAAGGCGAGCGCTTCGGCGGCTGTGAGCGCCGGCCGGTGCTCGAAGGCGCCGCACGACAGCAAGTAGCGGTCGACGTCGAGCAGCTCGTCCTGGTAGACGGAGATGGTGGGAATGCCCAGCACCGCCATCTCTCGCGTCATCGTGCCGCCAGCGCCGATGAACAGGTCGCAGTCGGGCGCGATGTCGGCGATGTCGAGCGCGGTATCGACGATGCGAATGCCCTCGAAGCGCGCATCACGATAGTGCTCGGCCTGGGCCTTGCCGCGCGGCAGCAGCGTCACGTCGACGGCGTGCTTCATGCCCAGCAGCAGCTCGTCGAGGAAGTTGCTCGCGCCCTGGTAGTACTGGGCTGTCCAGGGCTCGGGCCGCACGTAGACGCGACGCCTGCCGGCGTCCCGCGCGCGCTGGCGCTGCGCGAGGCGCTCCTGCAGCTCCCAAAGGTACATGCCTTCCTTGACGCCGGGATAGTTGACGACCTTGCGCGGGTTCGCCCACTGCTTGCGCAGCTTTTCGGCCGAGAGGAACTCGGGGACCATGATGGTCGTCGCCGCCAGGAAGGCCGGGATGTTGCCTGCCGCGTGCTCGTTGTCGTTCATGTAGATCGAGGGAACGCCCAGCAGGCGCGCGACGACCGGCGAGTGGAACGAACTCTGCGACACCGCAACATCGATGCGCTGCGGCTTCAGGAACCGGCGCAACTGCCAGACGCGCACGGGATAGCCGAAGACCTTGGCGCTGAGCTTCTTGCCGTAGTGCTCGCCGACCACGGTGTAGGGCAGCTTGTGCAGCTCGAGCAGGTCGACCGTGTTGGCCAGCGGCCGGCACGTGATCACCACCTCGTGCTCGCGCTGCAGCTCGCGGATCATCGCCGCGAACATGTTGATGTGCGGCGAATTGGACAGGTCGAACCAGATCTTCATGGACTGCCGCCCTCCTCAGCTCATCCAGCCACGGTACAGCGCCCGCAGCTGCGCGGCGATGCGGTCGATCGCGTAGATCGCCTCGATGCGCGCCCGGCCGCGCTGGCCCATGGCGCGGCGCAGCGCCGGATCGCCGGCCAGGCGCACGAGCGCGGCGGCGAGCGCATCGACGTCGCCGGCATCGATCAGCAGGCCCTCGCGCTCCTCGCGCACCTGCTCGGGAATGCCGCCGACGCGCGTCGACACGACCGGCAGGCCGTGCGACATGGCCTCGAGGATGCTGACCGGCAGGCCCTCGAAGTGCGAAGGCAGCACGTAGAGATCGGCCTGCTGGAGCAGCTGCTCCTTGGCCGCGCCCGCCACCCAGCCGGGAAACTCGACCGCGTCGCCGAGGCCGAGCTCTTCGGCGCGCGCGCGCGCCTTGTCGACCTCGCCGCCGCCGCCGGCGATCAGGCGCAGGCCGGGCACCTGTGCACGCGCCTTGGCGAGCGCCTCGAGCAGGTCGTAGACACCCTTGCGATTGCCGATCTCGCCGAGGAACAGCATGGTCACGCGGCCGTCGGGCTGCGCGGCGCGCTCGCGCAGCGGCGCCAGTGCGACGCCGTTCGGAACGACGTGCAGCTTCGCGCGCGGTTCGATGTCGTAGATGTAGGTGCGCCAGCTCTCGGACAGCACGATCACCGCGTCCGCGCTGCGCAGCTGGTGGCGGATCAGCGCCATGCGCCAGCCGGGCTGCGCGGCGAAGAAGGTCTTGGTGTTCGAGCCATGCAGGTGCAAGACGGTGGCCGCGCCGAACAGCCGTGCGATCGACGCGAAGACCGCCTTGCGCCAGAAGCTGCCGCCGTAGGACACATGGCAGTGGACCACGCGCACCTTGCCCGTCAGCAGCATGCCGAGCAGACGCGCCAGGGCCTGGGCGAAGAGCCCCAGACGCACGGCCGCGCCGCTGTCGTCGTGGGTGTGCAGGTGAACGAGCGGCCACGGGGCGAACACGCGGTCGCGCTCGTAGCCTTCTTCCACCGAGCGCATGCCACCCTGCGAGCGCGTGTTGAGCATCACGATCGCTCCGCGCGACGGGGCGTCGCCTTCGGCAGCGCCCGGGGCCGGAACTTGTCGATGTGTCATGACTGAACGGACTCCGCGTTAGCCATCCCAACCCTCTTCTTGTTCATTCGTTCGTCTTCGGCGACCGGCGCAGCGCGCTGCGCAGCAAGGCCAGTTCCGATTCGTCCAGCACGCGCAGGCGCCAGCCCAGCGCCAGCGCCCCGGCTGCCAGCAGCACCGAAGTCCCCAGAAGGGACAGCAGCGACATCCTCGCGGGCAGCGCGAGCCAGACGGCCAGTCCGATGCCCACGCAAAGCGCCACCGTCAGCGCGGAACGTGCCAGGGCGACCCGGTAAGGCCACTGACGCACGTGCAGGCCGTGGACGATCAAGCCGTTGGTGCCGATCTCGCCCGCCAGCATCACCGCGACCAGCAACTCGGCGCCGGCGCCAAAGTGAAGCAGCACGGCCGCCAGCGGCAGCACCAGGCAGGAGGCCAGCGCGGCACGCAACCACAGATCGGCGCAGTCGACGGTGTTGATCACCATCTCCAGCACGCGTCGCTGCGTGAAAGGCACCAGCAGGCACACCATCAGCAACAGCAGGACGTGCGCATTGTCGGTCTTGCCGCCGGTGATCAGGTTCAGCCAAGCCCCCCCCAATCCGGCGGCAATCCCGAGGATGGGCAGCAAAGCGACCAGGCTGGTCTTGTAAAGCGACTGCGCCTGGCGATTGAGTGCCGCGAAGTCGCGGCTCAGTTCATACGACGCGATGATGGCCGGGCGCAGCACGCCGACAAACAGCTCGGAAGGTAAGTAACGTCGCAGCTGGTTGGCGAGATTGCGCGCGACGCCGAATGCCGCGGCCCCATCGGGCCCGATCGCGCGATTGATCAGCATCGTGATGCCGTCGCCGCCCGAGATGTACATCAGCAGCACCCCAACATAGTTCGGCCACGCCAGGCGCACCAGGCGCGCCAGTTCCGGCGGCGACCAGCCGGGTTGCGGGGTCGCCTCGCGGCGGGCCAGCGCCTGCAGCAGCATCCCCAACGCGAGCAAGGCCGATGCCAACGCAGCGCCGAGCTCGATCAGCAGCACGGTGCGCAGGTCCAGCGCCGCGCCGAGCTGCCACCAGGCCAGCGCCAGCAAGCCTGCAAACAGCACCGTGCGGCACATGTTGGCAAGCTGAGCCCTTCCTTGCAGCAGCAATGACTGCAGCACGACATCGCGCACGAAGCGCCCCAGCCCGTCGACCGCGAGCAAGGCCGCGGCCACGCCGATGCCCGCGACGTAGGCCTCGAGGCCGGCCATGCGGGCCGCGACGGCCGCGAACTGCCACAGGATCAGCGCCACCACCCCCAGCGTGAGCGCGCGCGCGGCGATCACCAGCAGCGTGATGCGCGACAGCGCCGCCTGGGTCGCCGCGACGGCGTAAGCCGGCAGGAATCGCGTCGCGACCCAGCTGATGCCCAGGTCCGACAGCGCGATCGCGATCTCGATGATGGCCAGCGAGGTGACGTAGGCGCCGTAGTCCGCCAGCGGCATCCAGCGCACCAGCATCAGCAGGATCAGGAAGGTCAGCGGCGCCGTGATCCCCTTGCCGGCCAGGAAATGCAGCAGCGCGCGGCGCAGGCGCGACGCGTCAAGGAAGGCGTGGCCGCCGGGGCTCACGCTGCACGTACCGACTGCATCGCTCGCGCGACATGCGCGGCGATCGAGTCGTAGCCGCGATGGCGCAGCACCCACTCGCGGCCGGTGCGGCCCATCGACGCGGCCTGCTCCGGTGCCTCGACGAGCCTCACGATCGCCTCGGCCAGCGCCGGCGCGTCGTGCGTGGTGCACAGGCCGCCGCCGCTTTGCTCGATGACCCAGGCCTGGTCGGGCTGGTCGTTGGCGACCACCGGCAGGCCTTGCGCGAGGTACTCGACCAGCTTGGTCGGCGAGGCCACGTCGTGCAGCGGCCCGCGCGGAACGGTCGACAGGCCGATGCGCGCCTCGCGCACCAGACGCCAGGCCGAGGCGGTGTCGAGCCAGCCGGTGAAGATGACGTGCTCGGACAGGCCCAGCGAATCGACCAGGGCCTTGAGCTGCACCATGTCGGTCGGCTCGAAGGAGTCGCCGATCAGGACCATCAGCAGGTCGGGCCGGCGCCGTCGGGCGAGGTCAATGGCCTGGACGGCGATCTCCATGCGCCGGCGGCGCTCGAGCGTGCCGAGATAGACAACCGCCGGCCGCGCGCGCATCGCGGCCAGCCAGGGCTCGATGCGCGCGTCGCTCACGCTGGACGAGGCATCGGCTGCCTCGTGGTCGACCCCCATCGGCACGGCGACCGGGCGGCGCATGCGGATGCCGCGCGACTGCAGGTCGGCCACCATCGCATCGCTTTGCAGGAAGGCAATGTCGGCCTGCGGCAGCACGAAGCGGTAGAGCGACCACGAGCACAGGAAGCCGCGCGCATAGGCCACGGCCAGGCGCACGACGCCGATCGACAGGCCGCGCTCGCGCGCGAACGCGAAGTGCGATTCGGGCATCGGGAACGACATCCAGTAGCCGAAGGGCACCCGGGCGATGCGCGCGGCGATCAGCGCGAAGCTCGCGAAGATGGGCTTGTCGCGCACGATGACGAGGTCGTAGCCGCGCCGCAGCCGCAGCAGCGCGCGCCAGTCGTTGGCGATCGACTGCAGGTGCTTTCCGAGGCGGCCGCGCGACTGCGTCGGGCCGAAGACCTGGCCGCCGCCCCAGGCCGGCGCCTCGCTGCGCGTGACGGTGACCATGTCGGCCTGCACGCCCAGGCGCGGCAGGTACTTGCCGAACAGCACGGCGACGTCGGGGCGGAAGGTCGGATGGACTTCAGGGGCGAACAGCAGGGCGCGCAAGCTCAACGTGGCCTCTTGGTGGGGATGCAGCAGCGGGCAACTCCTGGCGGGGCAATCGGCAACCCAGCATCGCCAAGCCGAACAGCAGCGCCTCGATCGCGCCCTGGCTGGGCCGCGAGACGCTGGCATCGCTGTAGAAGAGCAGGATGAAATCGACGACGATGCCCGCCTCGACGACGCACAACATCGCGCCGAAGCGCGTGCCGCGATGGCGCTGCACGGCCTTGCGCACGCAGCGCCACGAGAGAACGAACACCAGCGTCAGCAGCGTGAAGCCCACCGCGCCGAGGTCCCACAGAACCGTCGTCGCGGTGGTCAGGCCGATGCCCATGTTGGGATAGCGGCGCGCCAGGTAGCCGGGCACGAGCGAGCCCTCGCCGTCGTAGGAGGCGCCGAGGCCATAACCGAAAGCCGCCGCCAGCGGGTCGGACCAGCTTTGCTGATCCCACCAGAACGTCAGCGCGGTGGTGCGGTTGAGCATGATGCGCCCGGCCGCATACGGCGCATCGCCGAAGTTGTAGGCGATCGCACCCTCGACGCCGCGCCACAGCGACTGGCCGTGGGGCGTCATGATCAGCAGGTAGACGTAACCCAGCAGCACGGTCGCAGCGCCGGTGAAGCCGATGATCAGCGCGCCGCGAAACGGCCGCTCCATCAGTTCGAGGCGCAGCGCCAGCAGGATGGCCACCGGCAGGATCACGACGACGATCTTGGTCTCGCCCATCGCCAGCGGCGCGCAGGCGATCGGCAGGTAGAGCAGGAAGCGGCTGGTCTTGAGCCCGCCGCTCAGCCAGCGCTTGACCAGGTAGGCCGCGGCCATCACGAGCAGGAAGGCCATGACCGAGCTCGAGCCGCCGCCGTAGAAGTTGGCTTCGAAGGTGCCGGAGACCGCATCGATCGGCACCACGCCGAAGCCCATGCCGCGCCGCGCCGGCACCCACACCAGCAGCTGATAGATGGCGAACGGCAGCTGCGCGAACACCGCGATGATCAGCACGCGGCGCAGCTTGACGATGTCGTCGAACGTGAACGGCAGCACCGCGAGCGCGAACATGATGCCGATCGACTGGTAGTAGCGCTTGAAGCCGGCGAAGACAGGCCCGATGGTCGGCGAGAGCCACAACGTGATGACCAGCGCGTAGCCCAGCAGCACCAGCGCGGCATAGGCCGGAGGCTGAAGATTCAGCGTGTCCCGGCGCACCAGGATCAGCAGCACCGAGTAGCCAAGCAGCATCAGGTTCACCGCCGCGAACAGCCAGCTCGACCTCGCCATCTCTGGCGGCTGGAACTGCACCAGCGGTCCGGCCACCAGCAGCGCACCGACCACGCCGATCCAGAAGGCGACCTTCGGTCGCATCATCAGCCCCGCGCCGAGGATGCCGCCGACGATGGGCGCGATCAGCAGCGGGTTGGCGCTGGCGCTGAGCACGCCGACCAGGATCGCGATCATGGGCAGCAGCACGCCGACGAGCGCGATGCGCAGCCACGCGGACGACTGGCCGACAGGTGGGTGAAGGTTCACGGTCATGGCCCCGTGCCGGCCAGCTCGCCGACGACGCGCCGCTGCTGGGAACCGTCGAGCACCGCCAGCAGCCCGGCGACGAAGAGCTCGTGCGTTCGATAGGCCTCGGCCACATCGGCCGTGATCGTCGACAGGCGAATGAGCATGCCGTCGGGCACCAGACCGCGCAGGCCGTAGCGCAGCTGCGCGACCTTGTGCTCCGGCCCGCCGGTGACGATCTGGTCGCCGACGACGACCCAGTAGGTGATCGGCTCGACGCGCGGGCCCATGCGCGCGACCAGCCGGCGCACCGGCATCGGCTGGCCATGCACCGCGAGCGTGGACTTGCTGTTGGCGATGACGTCGAAGCCCTGCGCGGGATAGCAGACCTCGGGATAGTGCACGCGTACGCCGTCGGACTGGTCGCCGCCATAGGCCACCGACAGCATCACGCGCCGCCCCTCGGCATCGACATAGGCGCGGCTGAGCACCTGGTCGTAGAGGCCGGCGAGCTTGGCCTGCACATCAGGTGACGGCACCACGACCGGCATGCGGCGATCGACGTCCCAGCCGCCGAAGCGCTCGGGAAACAGCCGCTCGAGCTTGACGCGCTCGCCGACCGCGGCGAGGTGGTGGCGCGGCGTCATCAGCGCGGCGGCGCCGGCGGCCGCCGCCATGCAGCCGAACACGATGCTCGCGCGACGCCGCGGGTTCATGACGGCCGGCCTCCGAACCGGCGCATCGCCAGCACGATCAGCGCGTCGACCACGAGCATCAGCGCCAGCGCGACTCCGAACAGCAGCATGCCGGCAAAGCCGTGGATGAAGCCTTGCGCGGCCTCGTCGCCGAAGTAGTAGGTGATCAGCACCAGCGTCATCACGCGCACGACGTTGGCGCTGAAGGCGATCGGGATGAGCAGCACGGCGAGCAGCCCGTAGCGCAGCGGCGAACGGATCTGCATCAGGTTGAGGTACAGCAATCCGAGCGCCTCCAGCGTGAACATCGTGTTCAGTCCCGCACAGGCATCGGCCACGAACAGCTGGTACTGCCCGACAGTCAGCATCACCCCGGCCCGCCCGACGGGATAGCCGACGTGATAAAGCACGGTCGCGGCGACAGCCGACACCGCGGCCTTGAGCGGCCCAGTGATCTTGGCCACCAGGGCTTCCGGCAGCGGCACCATGAACAGCAGGAAGAACAGCGGGAACCACGCCATGCGCACCGCTGCCCAGCCGCGGTACATCTGCAGCAGGCCGGCGATCATCGCGATCATCGAGCCGACTTCGAACAGCCAGATGGCCTGTGACCGGCCCACCGCGTACATCAACAACGCGAAGCCGAAGATCAGGCGCCCCGACCAGGTGCTGCCCGGCACGGGCAACGCCGCCAGGCGGTCTCGCATGCGGTAAAGCAGCCACAGCCCGACGCCGAAGACGATCGGCCCGTGGCCCTGCTCGTCCTGAGGCCACAGCACGGCGGCCAGGCCCCAGATGGTGGGCACGTAGAGCAGCGCCAGCCCGCCGAAGACGAGCGCGGCCGCGACGGGGTCGGTGCCGACAGGCAGCAGCTTGTCGAGGAGGCTGCGGCTCGCCGCAGGCTTGACGGCTGCACTGCCCATGGTTCAGTGATCGTTGACGACCACTCCGGCCAGGTTGGTGTGGGTATCGTTGAGCGAGGCCACCAGGCTTTGCAGCGAGCCCACGCGCGACTCGTTGCGCCGCGCGACGACCAGCGCCGCACCGCACTTGGCCGCGATGACCGTGGCATCGGCGCCGAACGCGGCGGCCGGCGTGTCGACGATGACGTAGTCGAACTTCGAGGTCATCTCACGCATCAGCAGCCCGAAGGTGGGGCGCTCGACGAGCTCGAGCGGATTCGGTGGCGACACGCCCACCGGCAGCAGGAACAGCCCCGGCACCGAGGTCAGCTGCTGGATCACCTGCTCCTCCGCGCGCCCGCTCAACACCCCCGACAGGCCGCGTTCGTTCTCGATGCCGAAGACCTCGTGCTGGCGCGGACCGCGCATGTCGGCATCGACCAGCAGCGTGCGCCCGCCCAGCTGCGCCAGCATCACCGCCAGGTTGGCGGCGAAGTAGGTCTTGCCGTCGCCCGGGTCGGCGCTGACCACGGCCACAGCCCGGCGCGCCTCGCCCGGATCGGAGAACAGCCGTTGCAGCACCTGGCTACGGATCGCACGCAGCGCCTCGGCCTGGAACGAGAACGGCTGGTTGAGCGCGATCAGCTCCGGGCTGAGGTTGCGCCGCTCGCGCGGTGCGTACGGGTACTGGAACTGCTGCGACAGCGCGAACAGCACGTCGTCCTGCGTCACGAGCTCGAGCGAGACCGCGATCTCGCCGAAGCGCCCGCCCTTGTCGCGCTGGTGCTGGAGAACGCGCTCGACGTCCTCGCTGGTCATGCGGCCCAGGCCGACCAGGATCTCGCCGATCAGGCCGCTCGGGCCACGCGGCGTGAGCTCGCGCGCATCGCTGACGACGGCGCTGTCGTCCTGATCGTGGAGGGTGGAATTGCGAAACCGCGCCATCACGCCAGCCTTTCAGGCGAGGGCAGCCGGGCCGGCGCACGCGTCAGCATCGGCGGCAAGCGATGCTTGCGGTTCGAGTCGACGCGCATAGCCGCCCCGGGCAGCACGCCGATGACCGGCAGATGCACGCTTTCGGTCACGTCCTCGGGCACGCGCACGCGGCGGTCCATGGATTCGATCAGCAGCGCCGCGCCGACGGCCAGCAAGCCGCCGATGAACAAGGCCAGCGCGGTGTTGAGCACCAGCTTGGGCGAGGCGTGCTTGGTCGGTGGCACCGCCTTCGACAGCGAGAAGATGTTGCTCTGCGTGGTCTGGCTCTCGAGGCTGGTCTGGTTCAGCCGGTTGAGCACCGCGTCGTAGGCGCGCTGCGCGTTCTCGAGGTCGCGCTGCAGCACCGAGCCGGCGTCGCGCGCGGCGCGCAGCTTGGTGACCTTGGCGCGCTGGGTCTCCAGCGCGATGCGCACCTCGGCCTCGCGCTGACGGTTGATCTGGTTGGTGACGCTGACGCCGCCGGTCACGCGCGCCGTCTCGGCGCCGAGACGCGAACGCAGCTCGCGGATGCTGGCCTTGGCTTCGACCACCTGCGGGTGGCTGTCGCCCAGGCGCGCATTCAGCTCCTGCAGGCGCGCCTCGGCGCGCGAAAGATCCGACTTCAAGCCGGCGATCACCGGATTGCTCAGCACCTCCTGCAGCTTGTCGGCGCTGGCACCGCCGGCTTGCGCCGAGCGGCTGCCCGATTCGGAGGCGATGGCCTGCAGCGTCACGAGCTGCGAGGACAGCTCGTTGAGGCGAGACATCTCGACGTCCATGCGCTCGTCCGACACGATGATGCCGTTCTCGCGCTGGAACTCCGCCAGCTTGACCTGGGCCCGCTCGACGTTCTCGCGCAGTTCCTTCGAACGCGAGTCGAAGAAGCTGCTGTACTCGCGCGCCGGCGAGACGCGCAGCTCCAGCGTCGTGTCCAGGTAGGCCTGCACGAAGGCGTTGGCCATGCCGGCCGCGAACAGCGGGTCGGTCGCCTTGTACGAGACGTTGATGACGCTCGATTCGCGCGACGGGCTGACGTCGAGGTCTTCCTGGAGCGCCGCGGCCAGCCACGATTCGATGTTGCCCTGGCCGCCCGCGGCCAGCCACTCCTCGCGCACCGCCGGGTTCTCGGCGAGCTTCTGCGAACGCACGACCTGGCGCGCGACGCGGTCGCTGCGGATCACGTCGACCTGCGTCGCCATGTAGGCCGGCGATGTCACCGGATAGATGATGTTGGCGATCGGATCGGGCTTGACGTCGATCACGACGGCCGCAGTCGCGACATAGCGCTTGGGCAGGATCAGGCTGACGATGACGGTCGTGCCGACGGCGAACGCCAGCACGATCATCATCAGGCGCCAGCGCGCCCTGAGGATGGAGAGGAACTGAACGAGCCGCATGGCCTTGCTCCGTCAGAACAGGCTCTCGCGCACGTAGACCACATCGCCGTCGATCAGGCGGTCGTCCATCGCGGGCTGCAGGGCCTGCACCTTGCCGTCCGGGCCGCGGCGGTGCACGCGCAAGCCCTTTTCCGTACCGCGCAGCGTCAGGCCACCGCCCGTTGCCAGGGCCTGCAGCACCGTCATGCCGCGCTCCAGCCGCAGCGCCCCAGGGCGCTGGACCTCACCATAGATATAGACCATCGGCTGGCGCTCGACCCAAATGACGTCGCCGTTTTGCACGATCAGGTCGTCGCCACGCTTGCCGGCGCCGAACACCGTGGGCAGGTCGACCACGGTGCGAAACGGCTGTCCGCTGCGCGTGCCGACGATGGTGACGTAGTCGCTGCCGGTCGCAGCCACGCCGCCGGCCATCGCCAGAAGGTCGGTCAGGCGCAGTTCGGCGACCTCGAGCGGATAGCGCCCGGGCCGGTTGACCTGGCCAAGCACCGAAGCCTGGTTGCCGCGCACCTGCAGCACGAGGATCGACACCTGCGGCTGCTTGACGAAGTTGCCGTCGCGCAGACCGTCGGCGATGCGCTTCTCGGCCTGCGTGATGGTCAGGCCACCCAGGCGCACGTCCTTGAGCAACGGAAAGCTGACCTGCCCGGCTTCGGAGACGCGCGCCTCGGTGGTGAGGTCGGGGTTCTGGTAGACGGTGATGCGGATGCTGTCGCCTGCACCGAGCACGTACTCGACCTTGGGCGCGGGTGGCGGAGGTGCCGTGTTCTGCGCGCCCGCGACGACAGGCGCCACCAACGACATCATCGCCGCCAGGACCGCGGCACAGATACGGTTGAACAGGTTCATCTGAGTCCCTTCACGCCCCGCGAAAGCGCGTCCGAGGCCATGCCAGCGACCGGCTCGGCAGCCGAGGCGGCCGGATCGGCCCCCGTGGCCGCCGCTTCGGCGAAGTTGCCGACGTACTCGATGCGGGCCGACTCGCGCAGCGCCTTCATCTGCTGCGCCACCACCTTGCGGCGACTTTCGATCGCCAGATAGCGCTCGATCGCCGGACGAGCAGTCGCCTCGTCGACCGGCGCCGACTTCGAGCCGATGAGGTAGACGATGTGCGCACCGGTGGGTGTAGGCGTCACCAGCGCCTCGCCATCGCGCAGCGCGGCCAGCTGCGGCAGCATGCCGATCGGGATCTGCTCGGCGGACTTGGTGGCCTGGCCGCCGGCGAAGCGGTAGCCGGCCTGTTCCAGCGACTGCGTCAGTTCGTTGGCCGAGCGCGCGTTCTTGACCTTGGTGCGCACATCATCGATGCGCTCCGGCTTGGCCTCGACCGACATCTCCTGCAATGCATAGATGCGCCGCTCCTTGAAGAGGGCCGGATTCGCGTCGTAGTACTTGTGGATCTCTTCTGTGCCGGGCTTGGTCGCGGTGTCGCCCGCCGAATCGATGAAGGCACGCGCGAGGACATCGCGACGCGCCGCCTCGAGCGCCTGCACGACCTTGGGATCGCGATCGAGCTCGAGCTCCTTGGCGCGCTGCACGGCGAGCTCCTGGTCGATCAGTCGCTCGAGCGCGCTCTTGCTCGCGGCGTCGAGCTGGTCGGTCGACAGGCCGGACTGGCGCTGCAGCAGGTGGTTGATCTGGTGGACCGAGATCTCCGACTTGTTGACGCGCGCGGCCACTTGCGTGGCGGCCTTCGCCGCGTTGTCGGAGCGGCCCGAGCACGCACCCAGCAGCAAGACGCCGGACAGTGCGCACAGCGTGGAGATCAACAGGGTAGGCGTACGTGGCCGGCCAGCAAAGGAGCGCCCGGAATTGCCATCGAATCGCACCATCGGCCTGTGCTCCTTCAATCGTTCTCGCCCCGTGAGCGGGGCGTCCCAACGTTGGCCGCTTGAAGTCGCCAGCCTGTGCCGGAAAGTGTACCCAAGGGTCCTTTTTGCCGAGTCCCCTTGTTGAGGGGCAGATCGGCAGGCCAGACGTCAGGAATCCCGCATGGTGCGGGGGCCCCGGCTCAGGCCTTCAGGCCCCAGTGCAAGGCCACGACGCCGCCCGTGAGGTTGTGCACATCGACGTGGGCAAAGCCCGCCGCTTTCATCATGGCCTTGAGTTCGGCCTGACCCGGATGCATGCGGATCGACTCGGCCAGGTAGCGGTAACTGTCGGCATCGCCAGCCACCAGCTGGCCGAGCCGTGGCAGCACGCGGAAGGAATACCAGTCGTAGACCTTCTCGAGCGGCTTGGCCACCTTGGAGAACTCGAGCACGAGCAGGCGCCCGCGCGGCTTGAGGACACGCTGCATCTCGGCCAGCGCGAGTTCCTTGTGGGTCATGTTGCGCAAGCCGAACGCGACGCTGACGATGTCGAAGCTGGCGTCGGGAAACGGCAGCTTCTCTGCGTCGCACAGCGCGGTGGGCAGGATCAGGCCCTCGTCAGTGAGGCGATCGCGGCCCTCGCGCAGCATGGCCTCGTTGATGTCGGTGTGCACCACCATGCCGCGGCTGCCGACGCGGCGCGCGAACGCGCGCGCCAGATCGCCCGTGCCGCCGGCGATGTCGAGCACCCGGTCGCCCTCGCGCACCTGCGACGCGGCGATCGTGTAGGTCTTCCAGACGCGGTGCAGCCCGAGCGACATCAGGTCGTTCATCACGTCGTACTTCGACGCGACCGAATCGAACACGCCGCGCACGCGGCGCGCCTTGTCCTGCTCGTCGACGCTCTGGTAGCCGAAATGGGTCTGGGTCATGGCTTTGGCCTGGTGGGATCTCAGTGGTGATGACCGCAGGCATGACCGCCGGCCTCGGGCATCGGCGCATCGCGATCGACGCCCGCTTCGGCCAGCCGGTCGAGGTAGGCCTGCCACAGCGCCTCCTGGTTGGCGCCGAGCCGGTAGAGGTAGTCCCAGGCGAACAGGCCGGAGCTGTGGCCGTCGGAGAACGTCGGCTGCACCGCGTAGTTGCCGACCGCCTCGATCGAGACGATCTCGACATCGCGCTTGCCGGTCTGCAACACCTCCTGCCCCGGCCCGTGGCCCTGCACCTCGGCCGACGGCGAATAAACGCGCAGCAGCTCGAACGGCAGGCGGAAGGTCGCGCCGTCGGCATAGCTGATCTCGAGCACGCGCGACTGCTGGTGCACGGTCAGCGCGATGGGGATCGGGGTGTCTTTGTCGAGGCCGGCCACGTAACGCCTGGAGATGAATGGACAACCCCAGGAGTTTAGTGGGCGCAGGGCCGGGCAAACATACAAGGCTAAGGCGACAACACCCGGCCCATGGCGGTGGCGAAAGCCGGCTCGAATCGGGCCACCTGCGCGCTGGCCAGGTGGTTGGCGTCGGCGAACAGCGCCTGTCCGTTCACGATGTAATGGCAGTGGCCGTCTCTGCATTGATGCAGGTGGGGCTGGATGAAGGTCACGTCCTGCCGCCCAGCAAACCGTGCCAGGACGCTTGACCACTTCTGTAGGAAGCGGTCATGGGGCAAGCCGGTGGCTACGTCGAGAGGCCGGTCGAAGGCCAGCTTGCGGCTGAGCACCGAGGCCACGTCGAAGCCCGGCTCTGCCAGCGGACCGACGATCACCACCTTCTTGCCCGCAGACCGCAACGCGCCGAGCAACCGCTCGAGATCCTCGCTGACCGCCTGAACGCCGTCTTGCTCGATCGCGGTTCCGTCGCGCCGCAGCATCGGCTCGTCCACCGCGCTCCAGCGCAAGGCAATCACGACCACCTTTGCCGACGACATCGACTGAATGGTCGAGACGCCCTGCTCGACCGACGCCAAGCAGGCCACGCTCAGGTTGCGCTCGCTCGACGGCAGGCAGCCATAGGCCGACATTGCCAGGCCGCTCATGCCGTGGGCGCGCAGGAGGCGCTCGAACACAGGCGCGTACATGAGGGCATGAGAATCGCCGAAGATGACCACTTGAGCCTGCGACGCCTGCCCCGCCTGGCTGTTCAGCAAGCAGCCGTCCAGCTGGCCGATTCGTCGCATGCTGGCAATCGGGCACCGGAACGTGTCCCCGACCACGCTGTTGATCCGCGCCGCGTCGGCATTCAGGCGCGCGGGAAACCCGTCCCTGGCGACGATCGCCACGCCGACCGCGACGAGCCCCAGCGACCCGATCGCATACGCCGCGGCCAGGCCGGCCAGCGAGCAGCGACCGCTGCGAAACGGTCGCTCGATCCAGCGCCACGACAAGGTGGCAACAGCGAGGGAGATGGCACCGAGGGCCAGCGATTCGATCAGCGCAAGCTCCCTCACGATGTAGTACTTCGGCAAGACGATGATCGGCCAGTGCCAGAGGTACAGCGAGTAGGAGATCAACCCGACGGCCACGAAGGGTCGCCACGACAGGCACCGGCCAACCGGCGTCAACCCGCCTTGCGAGGAGCCGATCAGCAGGGCCGATCCAAGGCACGCTGCAAGCGCAGCAGGCCATGGCGCTGGCGCGATCGCATCGCCGAACAACAGGCTCGCCAGCACCAGCATCAGTCCGACGGCGCCCAGTGCGGCCCGCGCGCGAGCGCCCAGGCCGAGCCCAGGCGCAACCGCCAGCAGGCAGCCCAGACCAAGCTCCCAGGCGCGTGTCGGCAGCAGATAGAACGCCGTCGTCAACTTGCGCGCGTCGATGGCGAGGACGTTGATCGCCAACGAGACGGCGACGGCGAGCAGCAGCGTCCGGAAGAGCTTGAGCTTCCATCGGAAGCACGCAGCGAGCAGCAGCGGAAACAGGATGTAGAACTGCTCCTCGATGCCGAGCGACCACGTGTTGAGAAGCGGCTTCTCTTCGGCCAGGCGCGAGAAGTAGTTCGAGTCGCGCCAGAAGTAGATGTTCGAGACGAAGGCCAGCGTCGAGATGAGACTTCTCGCGTAGCCCACCAGGTCCAGCGGCAGCAAGACGAGCATCGCCGCCACCGTCGTCGCCGCGAGCACCGCCATCAGCGCAGGCGCGAGGCGACGCAGCCGGCGCTCGTAGAAGCGCAGCAGCGAGAAATCGTGGCTTTGATGTTCCCGAACAAGAATGCTGGTGATCAGGTACCCCGAAATCACGAAGAAGATGTCGACGCCGAGATAGCCGCCCGGCAGCAGATCCTTGAACAAGTGGAAAAGGAGCACCGACAGGACTGCAATGGCTCGCAGACCGTCGATGTCCGGTCGGTAGTGCTCGCTGGCGGCGCACGCACGTCTACTGTCTTGCACGGATTTCCTCCCTCTGGATGCCGCCCCAGCGTCGATTGCTGTCCCCGACCGGTCTGCTGCCGGTCGTTTGGTTCTCGCTGACAGCCTCGGCCCGCGCGCTGAAGCGCCGGCGAGTCTAGGAACGGCTCGCGGAAGCGAAGCCGCAGTTGCCCCCGGGTTCCAGTGGCAACATCGTGCGAAGCACAGAAGCGCGCCGCCCGTGGCCAAGGCCGGCCACAGGAGTCGATCGGAATCGGAATTACGACAGCGAGTTCAGCGCTGCCGCAACGGCTTCGTCGAGTTCCTGAAGCGGCATGCCGAGGCGCTGCAACGGTGCAGGCTCCACGGTGCGCTGCGCCGCCGCCCACACCGGCTGCGGCCAGTGGCTGTCCCAGTCGAAGCGCGCGATCACGTGCCAGTGCAGGTGCGGCACCACGTTACCGAAGGCCGCGAGGTTGATCTTGGTCGGCGACAAACGCTGCCGCAGCACCCGCTCCACGGCCTCGACCACCGCCATGCAATGCACGCGCGCGGCCGCGTCGAGGTCGCCGAACTCGGCCACGTGCTCGCGCCAGACCACGCGGTAGAACGCCGGGAACGAGGCATCCTCGGCGCGGATCACGCGCCAAAGGCGGGACTGGGCAATCGGCGTGCCGCCCGGCGCCTCGCACAGCGGGCAGCCGGGCTGCGGTTCATCGGGCGGTAGGAAGCTCACGGGCGTGGGGATCAGTCGCCGCCGGGCCGCCCCAAGGCGACTGCGTCCCTACGGAGGGCGGCGAACAAAGTGAGCGTGGGGGCTGCGTTCACACCAGCACGCGCTCGATGCCGCCGGCGTTCGCACGGCCAACGTAGTCCTCGAGCCAGGTCGCGCCGAGGATCTTGCGCGCCATCTCGACGACGATGTAGTCCGCCTCCAGCAGGCCGCTTTGCAGATCGCCTTCGTAGCGCGACAGGCCTTGCAGGCAGCTCGGGCACGAGGTCAGGATCTTCACGTTGGCCTGCGCCGCGGCCGACGGCGCCAGCTGGCGCAGCGTGTCGACGTTCTTGCGCAGCTCTTCTTCCTTGCGAAAGCGCACCTGCGTGGCGATGTCCGGCCGCGTGACGCCCAGCGTGCCGCTTTCGCCGCAGCAGCGCTCGGCCTTGATCACCTGATCGCCGACCAGCGCCTTCACCGTCTTCATCGGCTCTTGCTGCTTCATCGGGCTGTGGCAGGGGTCGTGGTAGAGATAGGCCGCGCCATCGGCTTGCAGCTTGATGCCCTTTTCCAGCAGGAACTCGTGGATGTCGACGATGCGGCAGCCGGGGAAGATCTTGTCGAACTGGTAGCCCTGCAACTGGTCGTAGCAGGTGCCGCAGCTGACCACCACCGTCTTGATGTCCAGGTAGTTCAGCGTGTTGGCCACGCGGTGGAACAACACCCGGTTGTCGGTGATCATCTGCTCGGCCTTTTCGTACTGGCCGCTGCCGCGCTGCGGATAGCCGCAGCACAGATACCCGGGCGGCAGCACCGTCTGCACGCCGGCATGCCACAGCATCGCCTGCGTCGCCAGGCCCACCTGCGAGAACAGCCGCTCCGAGCCGCAGCCCGGGAAATAGAACACCGCCTCGCTTTCGGACGTGGTCGCGTTGGGGTCGCGGATGATCGGCACGTAGGCCTTGTCCTCGATGTCCAGCAGCGCGCGCGCAGTCTTCTTCGGCAGGCCGCCTGGCAGCTTCTTGTTGACGAAGTGGATCACCTGCTCCTTGATGGGCGCGGTGCCCACCGTCGCCGGCGGCTGCGCCGTCTGCTTCTTCGCGATGCCCTTGAGCACGTCGGCCGCCAGGCGCTGCGCCTTGAAGCCGACGTCGATCATCGCGGCGCGCGCGAGCTTGATCGTCTGCGGGTTGGTCGCGTTGAGCATGAACATCGCCGCGGCATTGCCGGGTCGGAAGCTCTTGCGGCCCATCTTGCGCAGCAGGTTGCGCATGTTCATCGACACGTCGCCGAAGTCGATCTTCACCGGGCAGGGCGTGAGGCACTTGTGGCAGACCGTGCAGTGGTCGGCGACGTCCTCGAACTCCTCCCAGTGCGCGATCGACACGCCGCGGCGTGTCTGCTCCTCGTAGAGGAAGGCCTCGATCAGCAGCGAAGTGGCGAGGATCTTGTTGCGCGGGCTGTAGAGCAGGTTGGCGCGCGGCACGTGGGTCGCGCACACCGGCTTGCACTTGCCGCAGCGCAGGCAGTCCTTGACCGAATCGGCGATCGCGCCGATGTCGCTTTGCTGCATGATGATCGACTCGTGCCCCATCAGGCCGAAGCTCGGCGTGTAGGCATGCGAGAGATCGGCGGCGTGCACGTCCTGCGCGAAACGCCCGCGCAGCAGCTTGCCGCGGTTGAAGCGGCCCTCGGGGTCGACGCGGCGCTTGTAGTCGGCAAAGGGCTGCAGCTCGGCGTCGCTCAGGAACTCGAGCTTGGTGATGCCGATGCCGTGCTCGCCGGAGATCACGCCGTCGAGCCGGCGCGCCAGCGCCATGATGCGCGCGACCGCCTCGTGCGCGGTCTGCAGCATCTCGTAGTTGTCGCTGTTGACCGGGATGTTGGTGTGCACGTTGCCGTCGCCGGCATGCATGTGCAGCGCCACCCAGACGCGCCCGCGCAGCACCTCCTTGTGGATGCGGCGGCACTCGTCGACGATGGGCGCGAGCTGCGCACCCGTGAACAGCGCCTGGAACGGCTTGAGCAGCTGCGTCTTCCACGAGGCGCGCAGCGTGTGGTCCTGCAGCTGCGCGAAGAACGTGCGGCCGCTTTGCGCATCCACCTGGTCGAGCCGCTCCAGCCAGCCGCGCCACTGCGCACGCGTCTCGCGCAGCAGTGCGAGCGCCTGCGCGACACGGTCTTCGAGCAGTTCGGCGCTGGTGATCTCGCTCGCGTCGTCGGTCTTGCCCAGCGGCAGGCTGCCCTGCGCGATGAACGCTTCGAGCCGGTCGACGAGCTGCAGCTTGTTGCGCAGCGAGAGCTCGATGTTGATGCGCTCGATGCCCTCGGTGTACTCGCCCATCCGCGGCAGCGGAATGACGACGTCCTCGTTGATCTTGAACGCGTTGGTGTGGCGTGCGATCGCCGCGGTGCGCTTGCGGTCGAGCCAGAACTTCTTGCGCGCCTCGGCGCTCACCGCGACGAAGCCCTCGCCCGAGCGCGAGTTGGCGATGCGCACGACCTCGCTGGTCGCGCGCGCCACGGCCGCGTCGTCGTCGCCGACGATGTCGCCGACCAGCACCATCTTCGGCAAGCCGCCGCGCTTGCTCTTCGTGGCGTAACCCACCGCCTTGAGGTAGCGGTCGTCCAGGTGCTCGAGGCCGGCGAGGATCGCACCGCCCGGCCTGGCGGCCTCGGCGAACATGAAGTCCTTGATCTCGACGATCGACGGTACCGCGTCCTTGGCATTGCCGAAGAACTCCAGGCACACGGTGCGCGTGTGCGCCGGCATGCGATGCACGACCCAGCGCGCCGAGGTGATCAGGCCATCGCAGCCTTCTTTCTGGATCCCGGGCAGGCCGGCGAGGAACTTGTCGGTGACGTCCTTGCCCAGGCCCTCCTTGCGGAACGCGGCGCCGGGGATCACCAGCGTCTCGGTGCGCTCCAGCGTCTTGCCGGCGGCATCGAAGTAGCGCAGCTCGAAGCGCGCCTCGGGCGCGTCGTGGATCTTGCCGCGGTTGTGGTCGAGGCGGACCACCTCCAGCCACTTGGCGTCGGGCGTGACCATGCGCCAGCTCGCCAGGTTGTCGAGCGCGGTGCCCCACAGCACGGCTTTCTTGCCGCCGGCGTTCATCGCGATGTTGCCGCCGATGCAGCTCGCCTCGGCCGAGGTCGGGTCGACCGCGAACACGTAGCCGGCACGCTCGGCGGCGTCGGCCACGCGCTGCGTGACGACGCCGGCCTCGGTCCAGACGGTGGGCACCGGGCCGTCGATGCCGGGTAGCGCGACCAGCTCGACCTCGGTCATCTGCTCGAGCTTCTCGGTGTTGATCACCGCGCTCTTCCAGGTGAGCGGGATCGCGCCGCCGGTGTAGCCGGTGCCGCCGCCGCGCGGAATGATGGTCAGGCCGAGCTCGACGCAGGCCGCCACCAGCCCGGCCATCTCGGCCTCGGTGTCCGGCGTCAGCACGACGAACGGGTACTCGACGCGCCAGTCGGTGGCGTCGGTCACGTGCGAGACGCGCGACAGGCCGTCGAACTTGATGTTGTCGCGGGCCGTGTGGCGGCCCAGCGCCTTGCGCGCCGACTTGCGCAGCGCGGCCACCTGCTCGAAGCTGGCCGCGAAGCGCTCGACCGCCTCGCCGGCCGCGACCAGCAGCTCGCCGACCATCGCGTCGCGCTGCGGGTCCTGCTGGGGCGTGCGGCGCTTGCCCACTTCGGCCAGACGGTGATGCAGTGCCTCGATCAGCGCAGCGCGGCGCTTGGGGTTGTCGAGCAGATCGTCTTGCAGATAGGGATTGCGCTCGACGACCCAGATGTCACCCAGCACCTCGTACAGCATGCGTGCCGAGCGCCCGGTGCGACGCTCCTCGCGCAGCTGGTTCAGCAGCTCCCAGGCCCGCGAGCCCAGCAGCCGCACGACGATCTCGCGGTCGGAGAACGAGGTGTAGTTGTAGGGAATCTCGCGCAGGCGCACGGGGCCTGCGTCGGCGTCGCCTTCGGCGGCGGCAGCGGGGAGCGCGCGATGGATCGGCAGGGGTGCGTTCATAGGTGCCCGGCGCCTGGGTGGCCGAAAAGGCGGCCTGGACGCAGCAGGACTGTCGATGCTATCGCAGTGCAGCAAGGCCCCATGGTCTCGGGGTGGCAGACGCCCCGGCGGGCGAGCGTGCCGCGGCGCGCATCGCTAGCATGGACGCCAACGATGGACGCTCCCTGGCCCTACCCGTTCTGGATCGCGCACCGCGGCGCCGGACGCCTGGCGCCGGAGAACACGCTGGCGGCGATGCGCGTGGGCCTGGCGCGCGGCTGGCGCATGGCCGAGTGCGACCTGACGCTGTCGGCCGACGGCGTGCCCTTCCTGCTGCACGACGAGCGCCTGGAGCGCACCACCAACGGCCGCGGCGTGGCCGTCGAGCAGCCGTGGTCGGCGCTGGCGGCGCTCGACGCCGGGGCATGGCATTCGCCGGCCTTCGCGGGCGAGCGGCTGGCCCGGCTGGACGCGCTGGCCGCGCTGGCGCTGGAAGAAGGCCTGGCGCTCAACCTGGAACTCAAGCCCGGGCCGGGCGACGAGCTGCGCTGCGGCCGCCTGGCCGCGGGCGAGGCCGCGCGGCTGTGGGCCACCGCGGCGCTGCCGCCGCTGGTCAGCTCGTTCTCGACCGAGGCGCTGGCGGCCGCGCGCCAGTCCGCGCCGATCCTGCCGCGCGCGCTGCTGCTGTCGTCGCTGGCGCCCGACTGGCGCGAGACCGCCGAAGCGCTCGGCGTGGTGGCGGTGGTGATCTCGTGCAAGGTGCTCGACGCCAACGTGATCGACCTGGCGCACGACGCCGGCCTGCGCGTGCTGAGCTATACGGTCAACACCGATGCCGATGCCGAGCGGCTGATCGACGCCGGCATCGACGGCCTGATCACCGACGCCATCGATCACTTCGACCCTAGAGCTTGACCACCCCCGAAGCGCCTTCGGCGCCTCCCCCTCGAGGGGGCGACGCCAGGGGACCAGCGAAGCCGGATCCGCGGCGTCCGCTGAGGGCGGCCGGCCTGCGGCCAGCGCCGACTCGAACAGGAGGCTTCCAAGATGGACGTGGCGACATGTGAGACCTTCGAAGGCGGCTGCACCTGCCGTGCCGTGCGCTATCGCCTGACCTCGCGCCCGCTGTTCGTGCACTGCTGCCACTGCCGCTGGTGCCAGCGCGAAACCGGCAGCGCGTTCGCGCTCAACGCGATGATCGAGACCGCGCGCCTCGAGCGCCTGCAAGGCGAGGTGGAGACGGTGCTCACGCCCACGCTCAGCGGCAAGGGCCAGAAGATCGTGCGCTGCGCGAACTGCCGCATCGCGGTGTGGAGCCATTACGCCGGCGGCGGCGATGCGGTCGCCTTCGTGCGCGTGGGCACGTTCGACGAGCCCGACCGGCTGCCGCCGGACATCCACATCTTCACCGAGTCCAAGCAGCCCTGGGTCGTGCTGCCGGCCGGCACGCCGGCGGTGCCGCAGTACTACAAGGCTTCCGAACACTGGCCGGCGGACAGCCTGGCGCGCCGCGCCGAGCTGATCGCGGCGACCCGGCGCTGAGGCCTCAGTCCGCCACGGCCCACAGCTCGCGCATCGCCCGCTCGAAGCGCGCGGCGATCGCGGCCTCCTCGGGATGGCGGCCGCCGCGCAGCGACCAGCGGCCGGCGACCATGACATCGCGAAACGGCCGCCCGGGGCTCGAGAACACCAGCGCGTCCAGCGTGTTCGCCGCCGGCACGCCCAGCAGCGGCGCATCGGCGCCGTCGACGACGAGCAGGTCCGCGCGCGCGCCGGCCTCCAGCCCCCAGCGCGGCTGGCCCGCCGCCGCGCCGCCGCCCACGCGCACGCGCTCGAACAGCCGCGCGGCGGTGGAAGGTTCGCCCGCGGCCGGCGCTGCCGAGACGTTGCGCTGGCGCAGGTGCAGGCGCTGGCCGTAGTCGAGCAGGCGCAGCTCGCTCGGCCAGTCGCGCGTGACCTGGCTGTCGGAGCCGACCGAGATCGGCACGCCGCGCGCGAGCCAGCGCGGCAGGTCGGGCAGGCCGTCGCCGAGGTTGGCCTCGGTCGCCGGGCACAGCACGACGCCGGCGCCGCTGGCGGCGACCGCGTCGATCTCGGCCGGCGTCGCATGCGTCGCGTGCACGAGCTGCCAGCGCGCATCGAGCCAGCGCTGTGCCGCCAGCCATTCGATCGGCCGCAGGCCGGTGCTGTGCAGGCAGTCGTCCACCTCGGCGGTCTGTTCGGCGACGTGGATGTGGATCGGCCCGTCGCCAAGATCCTCGACCAGGCGCGCGATCGACGCCGGCGCCGCCGCGCGCAGCGAATGGATAGCGACGCCGGCGTCGAGCAGCGGACGCCGCGCGGCACGCACCGCGTCGCGCATCGCGCGCACCTGGGCGGCGTCGGTCGCGAAGCGGCGCTGGTCGGCGCGCAGCGTGGGCTGCGCAAAGCCGGCGCGCTCGTAGAGCACCGGCAGCAGCGTCAGGCCCAGGCCGGCGTCGGCGCAGGCGTCGGCGAGCGCCCAGGACATTTCGAGCGGGTCGTCGTGCACGCTGCCGTCGGGCTCGTGGTGCAGGTAGTGGAACTCGCACAGCTGCGTGTAGCCGCCGTGCAGCAGCTCGACCGCGAGCTGGGCGGCCACGGCGCGCAAGGCCTGCGGCGTCAGCGCCAGCGCGACGCCGTACATGCGGTCGCGCCACGACCAGAAGTCGTCGTGCTCGCCCTCGCGCCGCTCGGCCAGGCCGGCGAACGCTCGCTGGAAGGCGTGGCTGTGCGCATCGACCAGGCCGGGCAGCGCCGGGCCGTCGAGGCGCAGCGCATCGGGCCCGACCGCGACGCCGGGCGCGATCTCGGCCCAGCGGCCCTGCGCGTCGATCGCCAGGCGCACCGAGGCCTGCCAGCGTCCGTCGACCCAGGCGCGCGGCGCCCACAGCACGCGGCCGCGCAGGTCGGCCGTCGCGTCGTCACCGCTCATCAGGCCTCCACGCCAGCATCCGTTGCACCAGTTGCTGAAGCAGCGGCCGCACGCCGCCGGCCAGCGCCTCGTTCCAGGCCCACGGCGGGCTCTCGTCCATGTAGCAGCGCCAGCACATCTCCAGCTGCACCGCATGCACGCCCGCGCCTGGGCGGCCGTAGAAGCGCGTGATGTGGCCGCCCTTGAAGCGGCCGTCGACGACGTGGCTGAAGCGCTCCTGGCCGGCGAGCACGGCCGCGAGCGCCTCGCGCAGCGAGGGCGCGCAGCTCGCGCCGGCGGCAGTGCCGAGGTTGAGTGCCGGAAGCTGCCCTTCGAACAGCCACGGCAGCTCGGACTTGATGCTGTGCGCGTCGAACAGCACGGCGTGGCCGTGCGCATCGCGCAGTCGCTGCAGCTCGCCGGCGAGCGCGGCGTGATAGGGGCGCCAGTAGCGCTCGACGCGGCGCGCGATCTCCGCCTCGTCGGGCGCGGCGCCCTCGCGGTAGATCGGATCGCCGGTGAAGTGGCGCGTCGGGCACAGCTCGGTGTTGTTGACGCCCGGGTACATCGGCGCGTTCTCGGGCGGGCGGTTCAGGTCGATCAGGTAGCGCGAGTGGCGCGGCACGATCAGCGAGGCGCCCAGCTCGCGCACGAAGTCGTAGAGCCGGTCGAGGTGCCAGTCGGTGTCCTCGACCTGCAGCGCGCGCTCGGTGTAGCGCGCGCGCTGGTCGGCCGGGATCGCGGTGCCGCAGTGCGGCACGCTGACCAGCAGCGGCCGGCTGCCGCGATGCAGCGTGAAGAAGTCGTCGCTCATGAAGTGCTTGCCTCCTCGGCGCCGAGCACGAGCCGGCGCAACGGGTTGACGCCGAAGCGGTAGGCCAGCTCGCGCGGGTGGGCCAGGTCCCAGACCGCGAAGTCGGCGCGCTTGCCGGTTTCGAGCGTGCCGTGGCTGGCCGAAAGGCCCAGCGCGCGCGCGCCGTTCACCGTGAGGCCGCGAACGGCTTCCTCGGGCGTCAGGCGAAACAGCGTGCAGGCCATGTTGATCATCAGCAGCGGCGACAGCGTCGGCGACGAGCCCGGGTTGTGGTCGGTGGCCAACGCGATCGGCACGCCGGCGTCGCGCAGCGCCTGCACCGGCGGCAGCGTCGTGTCGCGCAGGAAATAGTAGGCGCCGGGCAGCAGCACGGCCACCGTGCCGGCGGCCGCCATCGCGGCGACGCCCTCGGCGCTCAGGTGCTCGAGATGGTCACAAGACAGCGCGCCGAACGAGGCGGCGAGCTGTGCGCCGCCCTGGTCGCTGAGCTGCTCGGCATGCAGCTTGACCGGCAGACCGAGCGTGCGCGCGGCCTCGAACACGCGGCGCGTCTGCGCCGGCGTGAAGGCGATGCGCTCGCAGAAGGCATCGACCGCGTCGACCAGGCCTTCGGCGGTCAGCTGCGGCAGCCACGAGACGACGGCGTCGACGTAGTCGTCGGCGCGGCCGTCGAACTCGGGCGGCAGCGCGTGCGCGGCGAGACAGGTGGTGCGCACCGTCAGGCCGGTCGCGGCGGCCACGCGGCGCGCGGCGCGCAGGCAGCGCGCCTCGTGCTCGAGGCTCAGGCCGTAGCCGGACTTGACCTCGACGGCGGCAACGCCTTCGCGCATCAGCGCGCGAGCGCGTGCCGTCGCCAGCGCGAGCAGCTCGTCGTCGCCGGCCGCGCGCGTGGCCGCGACGGTCGAGCGGATGCCGCCGCCGGCGCGCGCGATCTCCTCGTAGCTCGCGCCCTGCAGCCGCAGCTCGAACTCGCGCGCACGGTCGCCGGCATAGACGAGGTGCGTGTGGCAGTCGACGAGCGCCGGCGTCACGCAGGCGCCGCCGAGGTCCACCTCGCGCGTCACGCGGCGCGCCAGATCGGCCGGCAGCGCCGACCCGTCGCCGACCCAGGCCAGGCGTTCGCCCTCGGTGACGAACGCGCCGCGCTCGATCCAGCCCCAGGGCGTGGTGGCGGCATCGCCGGCCATCGTCGCGAGGCGGGCGTGGCGCCAGAGGGTGATCGTGCTGCTCATGCGATGTCGTCGAAGGTGATCCACCAGGCGCGCGGCGGCGCGGGCGCGTCGATCGCCCAGCGCGCGGCCAGGCCCTCGGTGTGCCATGCGAGGCTTCCTGCCGGCAGGTCGATCGGGGCGTCGCCGGCCAGCAGCGTCGCCATGTCGGCCGTGTAGAGCGCGCGCAGCGTCTTGGCGGCGGGCGCCGGTTCGCCTAAGCCGGCGCGCTGCATCGCGCCGCGGCCGCGCGAGAGCATCAGGTTCAGGTCGCGCGTCGGGCCGCCGATCAGCCGGCAGCCGGGCGCCTCGGCGCCGTCGAAACGCAGCACCGCGTCGCCGCGGCGGCAGAGGCGCTCGCCGCCGGCGAACTGCAGCGCGACGCCCTCGCCGTCGATCACCGCGAACCAGCGTTCGATGCCCGCAAAGGCGGAAAACGGGCCGTCGCGCTCGATGTCGGCCACGCTGATGCGCAGTGCCCAGGCCTCGGCCCGAGGCCAGGCGAGCAGCTCGCGCGTGCGCCCGCCGCCGTTGCGCCAGGCGCTGGGCGCGATGTCGTCCAGACGCACGATCTTCATGGCTTGAACGCCCCCTCGACGAGGTAGCGCGTGCCCGGATGCACCAGGCGCGCGATCGTCACCGGCGTGCCGCGGCTCACGGTGCGGCGCGTGACCACGAGGCAAGGCTCGTCGCGGCCGACGCCCAGCAGCCGGGCCTCCTGCGCGGTCGGCGACGCGGCCTCGATCTGGAACTGCGCTTCCCACAGCGGCGCGACCTCGAGCAGGTAGTGCGTCGGCGTGGTCTGCGTGAAGTCGACCTGCAGGTACTTGGGCGCGCAGGCCGGGTTCACGTAGCGGTCTTCGCATTGCAGCGGCACGCCGTTCTCGTGGTGGACGATGAGCGTGTGGAAGACGCGCGCACCCGGCGCGAGGCCGAGCCGTTCGGCCAGCGCGGCCGGCGCGGTCTCCTCGCGCGCGAGATGCACCTCGGCATGGTGGTGGTGGCCGCGCGCGGCGATCTCCTCGTGCAGGTCGCGGATGGTCAGCGTCGAGGCGACGCGATGCAGCTGCGCGGCGAAGGTGCCCACGCCCTGCACGCGCTCGACCAGGCCTTCGGCCTGCAGCTCGCGCAAGGCGCGGTTGACCGTCATGCGGCTGACCCCGAACTGCGCCACCAGCTCGGCCTCCGAGGGCATCAGCGCACCGGGCGGAAAGCGACCGCGCGCGAGCTCGTCCTTCAGGTGGTGCTTGACCTGGGCATAGGGCGCCAGCGGCGATGCGGCGGATGTCGAGGAGGTGGCCATCTCGGGTTCGATCCTACTTGCCTAAGCTTGTATAGACAAGTAGAGTGATCCCCAGCACCTCGCCGATGCCCGTCCATTTCCCTTGAATGCGGAGCCCGCCATGACCGACCTGTCCGCCCTACCCCAGACCGCCCGCCCGCGCCCCGTGAAGGCCCCCACCGGCAGCGCCCTCACCTGCCGCAATTGGCTGATCGAGGCCGCCTACCGGATGATCCAGAACAACCTCGATCCGGCCGTCGCCGAGAACCCGGATGCGCTGGTCGTCTACGGCGGCATCGGCAAGGCCGCGCGCGACTGGAACGCCTTCGAGGCCATCCTGGCTTCGCTGCGCGAACTGAAGGAAGACGAGTCGCTGCTGATCCAGTCGGGCAAGCCGGTGGGCGTGTTCCGCACCCATGCCGACGCGCCGCGCGTGCTGATCGCCAACTCCAACCTGGTGCCCAAGTGGGCCACGTGGGAGCACTTCCACGAGCTCGACCGCAAGGGCCTGATGATGTACGGCCAGATGACCGCGGGCTCGTGGATCTACATCGGCACCCAGGGCATCGTGCAAGGCACCTACGAGACCTTTGCCGAGGCGGCCCACCAGCACTACGGCGGCAGCTTCCAGGGCAAGTGGATCCTCACCGCCGGACTGGGCGGCATGGGCGGCGCGCAGCCGCTGGCGGCCTCGTTCGCCGGCGCGTGCTCGCTGAACATCGAGTGCCAGCAATCGCGCATCGACTTTCGCCTGAAGACGCGCTATCTCGACGAGCAGGCCCAGGACCTCGACGACGCGCTCGCGCGCATCGCCAAGTACACCGCCGAAGGCAAGGCGATCTCGATCGGCCTGCTCGGCAATGCGGCCGAGATCCTGCCCGAGCTCGTCAAGCGCGCGAAGTCAGGCGGCATGAAGCCCGACCTCGTGACCGACCAGACCAGCGCGCACGACCTCGTCAACGGCTACCTACCCGCCGGCTGGAGCCTCGATCGCTGGCAGGCCGCGCGCGCAGACGCCCAGCAGCACGCCGCGCTGCGCGACGCCGCTGCGAAGAGCTGCGCGGTCCACGTGCAGGCCATGCTCGACTTCCAGGCGATGGGCATTCCCACCGTCGACTACGGCAACAACATCCGCCAGGTCGCGTTCGACCAGGGCGTGAAGAACGCCTTCGACTTCCCCGGCTTCGTGCCGGCCTACATCCGCCCGCTGTTCTGCCGCGGCAAGGGGCCGTTCCGCTGGGTCGCGCTGTCGGGCGATCCGGAAGACATCCGCAGGACGGACGCGAAGATGAAGGAGTTGTTCCCGCAGGATGCCCACCTGCACCGCTGGCTCGACATGGCCGGCGAGCGCATTGCCTTCCAGGGCCTGCCGGCGCGCATCTGCTGGATCGGCCTGGGCGAGCGCCACCGCGCGGGCCTCGCGTTCAACGAAATGGTGAAGAACGGCGAGCTGAAGGCGCCGATCGTGATCGGCCGCGACCACCTCGACTCCGGTTCGGTCGCGAGCCCGAACCGCGAGACCGAATCGATGAAGGACGGCAGCGACGCCGTCTCCGACTGGCCGCTGCTCAACGCCTTGCTCAACACCGCCGGCGGCGCGACCTGGGTCTCGCTGCACCACGGCGGTGGCGTCGGCATGGGCTACTCGCAGCATGCCGGCGTGGTGATCGTGTGCGACGGCACGGACGCCGCCGCCAAGCGCATCGAACGCGTGCTCTGGAACGATCCCGCCACCGGCGTGATGCGCCATGCCGACGCCGGCTACAAGGACGCGATTGCCTGTGCCCGTGAAAACAGCCTGAACCTGCCGATGCTGAAGACCCCCTCTCCCGCGAGCGGGAGAGGGCAGGGGTGAGGGCCAAGCGATGACTTCGATGAGCAGCACCCACCCCTCACCCCAACCCTCTCCCCGGCGGGGAGAGGGAGCGGTCCTGACCCTCACGCCCGGCTCGCTCTCGCTCGAGCAACTGCTCGCCATCCATGCCGGCGGCACGCACGTCGAGCTCGATCCCGCCTGCCGCGAAGGCATCCGCGCCAGCGCCGCGCTGGTGCAGCGCGCCGCCGCCGGCGACGCCGCCGTCTACGGCGTCAACACCGGCTTCGGCAAGCTCGCCAACCAGCGCATCGGCAACGCCGAGCTCGACCTGCTGCAGCTCAACCTGATCCGCTCGCACAGCGTCGGCGTCGGCGCGCCGCTGCAGCCGCCGGTCGTGCGGCTGATGCTGGCGATGAAGGCCGCGAGCCTCGCGCGCGGCGCCTCGGGCGTGCGCGAGTCGGTGATCGACACGCTGCTCGCGGTGCTCAACGCCGGACTCGTGCCCTACGTGCCATCGCAGGGCTCGGTCGGCGCCTCGGGCGACCTGGCGCCGCTGTCGCACATGACGCTGGCGCTGCTCGGCGAGGGCGAGTTCCTGGTCGACGGCGAGCGCCGCGCGGCGGCAGCGGTTCTGCAAGAAGCCGGCATCGCGCCGCTGACGCTGGCCGCGAAGGAAGGCCTCGCGCTGATCAACGGCACGCAGACCTCGACCGCGCTGGCGTTGCACGCCTTCCTCGCGTTCGAGCCGGTGCTGGAGTCAGCGCTGGTGATCGGCGCGCTGACGGTGGACGCCGCACGCGGCAGCGACGGCCCCTTCGATCCGCGCATCCACGCGCTGCGCGGTCAGCCGGGCCAGATCGATGTCGCGCAGTACTACCGCGCGCTGCTCGCGGGCAGCGAGATCCGCCGCTCCCACCTCGAGGGCGACGACCGCGTGCAGGACCCCTACTGCCTGCGTTGCCAGCCGCAGGTCGTGGGCGCCTGCCTGGATCAGCTGCGCCACGCCGCGCTGGTGCTGCTGCGCGAAGCGAATGCGGTGACCGATAACCCGCTGGTGTTCGCCGACGGTCCCGACGGCGAAGGCAGCATGATTTCGGGCGGCAACTTCCACGCGGAGCCGGTCGCACTGGCGGCCGACGCGATGGCGGTCGCGATCGCCGAAGTCGGCGCGATCGCCGAGCGCCGCATCGCGATGCTGATCGACGCCAGCGTCTCGCGCCTGCCGCCCTTCCTCACCCCCGACGCGGGCCTCAACAGCGGCTTCATGATCGCCCACGTCACCGCCGCGTCGCTGGCGTCCGAGAACAAGTCGCTCGCGCATCCGGCCAGCGTCGACTCGCTGCCGACCTCGGCCAACCAGGAGGACCATGTCTCGATGGCCACCTTTGCGGCACGACGCTTGCAAGCGATGATCGACAACACCGCGCACATCCTCGGCATCGAGCTGCTCGCGGCCGCACAGGGCATCGAGTTCCTGCGCCCGCTGGCCAGCTCGAAGGCGCTGGAGCAGGCGCATGCGCTGCTGCGCGCGCAGTGCCCCACGGTCGACCGCGACCGCTATCTCGCGCCCGACATCGAGCGCGCGACGGCCCTGGTCACCGACGGCGCGCTGTCGCGCGTGTTCCGTGCGCTGCCGGGGCTGCCGGCGCTGTGGATTCCGGTCTGATCGTCATCAACCACCGCGAGGAGTGAACGCTCGATGAAGTCCCTCAAGTTCTCGATCGCCGCCATGGCAGCCGCGCTGCTCGTGCTGCCGGCCGCCGCACAGGAGACCAAGGTCGCGATCGGCATCTCCGGCTGGACCGGCTTCGCGCCGCTCACGCTGGCCAAGGAAGCGGGTCTGTTCAAGAAGCGCGGCCTCGACGTCACGCTGCGCAAGATCCCGCAGAAGGACCGTCATCTGGCGATCGCCTCGGGCGACATCCAGTGCGCCGCGACCACGGTCGAGACCTGGATCGTCTGGAACGCCAACGGCGTGGCCACGACGCAGATCTTCCAGCTCGACAAGAGCTACGGCGCCGACGGCATGGTGGTCAAGCCCGGCATCCAGAAGATCGCCGACCTGAAGGGCAAGACCGTGGCGGCCAGCGCGCCGGGCACCGCGCCCTACTTCACGCTGGCGTGGATGCTCAAGAAGAACGGCCTGACGCTCAAGGACGTGAAGGTCGTGAACCTCGAGCCGCAGGCCGCGGCCAATGCCTTCCTGGCCGGCAACGCCGACCTCGACGCCGGCATGACCTACGAGCCCTATCTCTCCAGCGTGCGCGCCAAGCCCGAGGCCGGCAAGATCATCGCGACCACGCTCGACTACCCGATGGTGATGGACACCTTCGGCTGCACGCCCAAGTTCCTGGCCGAGAACCCCAAGGCCGCGAAGGCGCTGGCCGACGCCTACTTCGAGGCGCTCGACCTGATCAAGGCCGAGCCGGCGAAGAGCTTCGCGACCATGGGCGCCGACGTGAAGCAGACGCCCGAGGCCTTCGAGGCGAGCCAGAAGAACCTGCGCTGGCAGGACCGCGCGGCGAACCAGAAGTTCTTCGCCGGCGAGCACGCGGCGTTCAGCAAGGAGGCCGCCGAGCTGCTGCTCGAGGCCGGCATCATCCGGCAGGTGCCCGATCTGTCGAAGCTCGCGGACACGCGCTTCATCCAGTGAAGCCGCTCACGCCGGTCAGCCCGGGCGCGCGCGTCGCGCTCGGCGCGAGCTTCTTCGTGCTCTTTGTCGCCCTGTGGGCCGCCGCCACGTTCGGCGGCCTGGTCGGCAAGACCTTTCTGGCCGATCCGCTGACCATGATGCGCTCGGGCTGGACGCTCGTCGCCGAGATGGGATTCGCGCACGACATCGGCATGACCGTGTGGCGCGTGGTCGGCGGCTTCCTGATCGCCACCGCGCTCGCGCTGCCGCTGGGCGTCGCGATGGGCGCCTACAAGCCGATCGAGGCCTTCTTCGAGCCCTTCGTCTCGTTTGCGCGCTACCTGCCGGCCTCGGCCTTCATCCCGCTCTTGATCCTGTGGGCCGGCATCGGCGAGGCGCAAAAGCTCGCAGTGATCTTCATCGGCAGCTTCTTCCAGCTCACGCTGATGATTGCGGTGGCGGTGGGCAACACGCGGCGCGATCTCGTCGAGGCCGCCTACACGCTGGGCGTGAACGACCGCGGGCTGATCCGCCGCGTGCTGATCCCCGGCGCCGCACCCGAGATCGCCGAGATCCTGCGCATGGTGCTGGGCTGGGCCTGGACCTACGTGATCGTCGCCGAGCTGATCGGCGCGTCGAGCGGCATCGGCCACATGATCACCGACAGCCAGGCGCTGCTGGCGACCGACCAGATCATCTTCGGGATCATCGTGATCGGCCTGATCGGCCTGGTCAGCGACTTCGCGTTCAAGGCGCTCAACCGCCGCCTCTTTCCCTGGGCACAGCTGGGACGATGAGCATCCTCCAGGTTCGCGGCGTCTCGCGCCGCTTCAGTTCGACCCACGGCGAGACGCTGGCGCTGCAGGCCACCGACCTCGATGTCGCCGAGAACGACTTCATCACCCTGCTCGGCCCTTCGGGCTGCGGCAAGAGCACGCTGCTGCGCATCGTCGCGGGGCTGGACCATCCGTCGTCCGGCGAGGTGCTGCTCGACGGGCGGTGCGTCGAAGGCCCGGGCGCCGACCGCGGCATGGTGTTCCAGAGCTACACGCTGTTCCCCTGGCTCACGGTGCTGGACAACGTGTGCTTCGGGCTGCGCGAGCGCGGCATGCCGCGTGCGCAGCAGGTGGAGATCGCGCAGGATTTCATCGCCAAGGTGGGCCTGAAGGGTTTCGAGCGCCACTACCCCAAGCAGCTTTCCGGCGGGATGCAGCAGCGCACCGCGCTCGCGCGGGCGCTGGCCAACCAGCCGCGCATGCTGCTGATGGACGAGCCCTTCGGCGCGCTCGACCACCAGACGCGCGAGCTGATGCAGGAGCTGCTGTTGGGCATCTGGGAGCAGCAGCGCAAGACGGTGATCTTCGTGACCCACGACATCGACGAGGCGGTCTTCCTCGGCAGCCGCGTCGTCGTGATGAGCGCGCGGCCCGGGCGCATCAAGCTCGACCGCAAGGTCGAGCTGCCGCATCCGCGCCACTACGGCATGAAGACGACGCCGGCCTTCGCCGAGCTGAAGGCGGAGCTGACGGAACAGGTACGTGCCGAGGTGCTGGCGGCGCAGCGGCAGGTGGCCTGAGTCGGCTCAGCTTGGCGCGATGCGGGCGAAGACGCGCGTGTCGCGCGGCTGGCCCTGCACGTCCAGGGCGTCGCGGCGCAACGTGCCCTCGAGTTCGAATCCGCAGCGCTCCGCGACGCGCGCACTGCGCTCGTTGCGCACGTCGCAGCGGATCTCGACGCGGCGCGCCTGGAGCGTCTCGAATGCCATGCCGGCGAGCGACTGCACGGCCTCGCTGACGAGGCCTCGGCCGAGGTGGCTGCTGCGGATCCAGTAGCCGATCTCGAAGCGCCGCAGTTGCCAGTCGATCCGATGCAGGCCGCTGCCGCCGAGCAGCCGGCCCTCGCGCCCGTCGGCGCCGCGCTTGAACAGCGCGAAGACCAGGTCGGTGCGCGCGATGAACATCGCGTGGAACTTGCGCGACTGCGCCTCGCTGACCTCCACACTCTGCGCATCGTTGGCCCACGGCAGCCAGGGCTTGAGCGTCTCGATCGAGTCGGTGATGGCCTCGTGATACGCCGCGCCGTCGCCGGCGCGCGGGCAGCGGATCACGAGCCGCTCGGTCTCGATGCGCTCGGGCACGTCGATCAACAGCGTCGATCGGGGTTCGAACCTCATGCCGCCTCCTTCAGCGCGGGCTCGGGCACGCGCACGTTCGCCTCGGCGCCGAGCAGGTCGGACTCGGCCTCCGGCACCGGGAGCTCGCGCGTGCGGCGGATCACCGGATGCCGCCATGCAAACCAGGCCAGCAACAGCGCGCTGCCGCCGGCGAAGCCCAGCGCCGCGCGCAGGCCGATGTGCTCGCCCAGCCAGCCGCCGATCAGCGCGCCGGGACCGGCAGGGATCAGGATCAGCCAGCGCATCGAGCTCGTCATGCGGCCCAGCAGCGGCGCCGGCGTCACCGCCTGGCGCAGCGCGAGGAAGTTGATGAAGATCAGCACCGCACCGGCGCTGAAGGCGAACAGCATCGCGGCAAAGGTCGCGACGCCGAAGGCATTGGCCGGCGCGAGCGCGAGCGCGCTCCAGCCGATGCCGCACACCGCGAAGCCCAGCACCAGGCAAGGCCCCGGCCCGATGCGGCTGGAGATGCGGTTGCCCAGCGTGCTGGCGATCACCGTGCCGAAGCCCATGCCCACGTAGCACAGCCCGACCTGCGACTCGTTCAGGCCCAGCGTGCGGGTCGCGAACAGGATCTGCACGACCAGCGCCGCGTGATGGCACATCTGCCACAGGCCCACCGCGACGGCGAGCGAGATCAGCAGCGGCGTGCCGGCGACGAAGCGCAGGCCCGCCTTCAGGTCTCGCCAGAAATGCGCGTCGGCACGCTCATGCACGCGCTCGTGGATCGTGATGCCGCGCAGGATGGTCACCGAGACCACCAGCAGCACCGCGTCGACAACCAGCGCGAGCGGCGCACCGACGATCTTGATCAGCGCACCGGCGACCCCCGGGCCGGCAACCTCGGCGCCCGAGGTCGCCAGCGCGTTCTTCGCATGCGCTTCGACCAGGCGTTCGCGCGCGACCACCTGGGTCAGCACGATCTGCGCCGCCGAGCCGGCCGTCACGTAGATGCAGCCCATCACGAAGGCGGCCGCATACATCCATGGCATGCCGAGCCAGCCCAGCCACCACGCGATCGGCACGGACAGCACGACGACCGCGATGCTGGCCTCGCCGGCGATGTAGACCGGCAGCTTGCGCACACGGTCCAGCCACACGCCGGCCGGCAGCGACAGCAGCACGAAGGGCACGATCTCCATCGCGGTGAGCAGGCCCATCTGCGTGGGCGTTGCGTGCAGCAGCACGGCCGCGGTGAGCGGCAGCGCGAGCATCGTCACCTGTCCGCCGAACGAGCTGATCAGGATCGAGGTCCACAGCCGGCGGTAGACGGCGTCTCGCAGCAGGTCGTTCGGCGCCAGTTGCAGCCGCTCGCGCAACGCGGCGACGAGCGTCGTCCATCGGTCGGCGCCGGCTTTCGATGGCCTTGTCGTTGTCCTGTTGGACATAAATCCTCTCCTGCAGGGATCCGGGTGGGATCCGTTCGGGCCGATAAGCCCTGATGACGATTGGCAAGCGGTGGACGCCAATGCGGCAGCCCGTCTTGCCGACCCTCGTCGGCAAGTCCGCGGTGGACGCGGGAGACCGGGAGGGGAGCGCTAGCGCGAAAGCGCCGGCTCAGCCACGACCGCTGCGATCACGGCGCACGACGCCGCGACTCGCCACGCGTGGGCGTGCGAGGGGCATCGGTCCTGGTCGAGCAGCTTGGTCATGGGAGGACTCGCAAGTGAGTGCGGCGATCCTAACAGCCGAGCCCCGCCGCCGCCAAGTGCGGCGCGGGCGAATGTTGCGTCTGTCATCGGCCGCGGCGGCGCCGCCTCAGCTGCGGTAGTCCGCGTTGATGCTGACGTAGTCGTGCGAGAGGTCGCAGGTCCACACCGTGGCGTGCGGACGGTTCGCGCCGGAGGCAGCGCCGTTGGCGCGATGCAGGTCGACCTTCACCGTGATCTCGCTTTGCTTCATCACGCGCTGCCCGTCGGCTTCCTGGTAGGCCGGGTGGCGACCGCCCTTGGTGGCGACGTGAACGTCGTCGAGCCACAGGTCGATCAGCGACTGGTCGAGGTCGTCGATGCCGGCATAGCCCACCGCCGCGAGGATGCGCCCGAGGTTCGGGTCGCTGGCGAAGAAGGCCGTCTTGACCAGCGGCGAGTGCGCGATCGCGTAGGCGACCCGGCGGCACTCTTCCTTGTTGCGCCCGCCGTCGACGCGGATCGTGATGAACTTGGTCGCGCCTTCGCCGTCTCGCACGATGGCCTGCGCGAGCTGCTGGGCCACCGCGATCACCGCGTCGCGCAGGATCACGCCATCGGGCGAGTCGAGCTGGGTGATTTCGGCATGCTGCGCCTGGCGCGTGGCAATGACGACGAAGCTGTCGTTGGTGGAGGTGTCGCCGTCGATCGTGATGCGGTTGAACGAGCGGTCGGCCGCCTCGCGCGCCAGCTCGCCGAGCAGGCGCGGCGCGAGCTTCGCGTCGGTGGCGACGAAGCCGAGCATCGTGGCCATGTTGGGCCGGATCATGCCGGCGCCCTTGGCGATGCCGCTGATGGTGACCACCTGGCCGCCGATGGTGACCTGCCTGGACACGGCCTTGGGCAGCGTGTCGGTGGTCATGATGGCCTCGGCCGCGAGCGCCCAGTTGGCCGGCTTCAGGTCGGCCAGCGCGGCCGGCAGCGCGGCCTCGATGCGATCGTTCGGCAGCGTTTCCATGATGACGCCGGTCGAGAACGGCAGCACCTGCTCGGGCGCGATCTCGAGGTGGCGCGCCAGCGCGATGCAGGTCGAGCGTGCGCGCACCAGGCCGTCTTCGCCGGTGCCGGCGTTGGCGTTGCCGGTGTTGATCACCAGCGCGCGAATGCCGGCGCCGGCCGCGAGGTGCTCGCGGCAGACCTGCACCGGCGCCGCGCAGAAGCGGTTTTGCGTGAACACGCCCGAGACCGCCGAGCCCTCGACCAGCGTCACGACGGTCAGATCGCGCCGGTTGGCCTTGCGCACGCCGGCCATCGCGATGCCGAGCTCGACGCCGGGCACGGGCAGCAGGTCGGAAGGATTCGGGGCGACGAGATTGACCGGCATGTCCAGGCTCCGCGAAATCGGCTCAGGCCAGCTTGCCGTGGCAGAGCTTGTACTTCTTGCCGCTGCCACAGGGGCAGGGATCGTTGCGACCCACGCGCGGCACCGCGTCGGCCATCGCCTGGGCGACCCGCGTGGCGGCGTCGGTCTCGGCGGACACCGAACCATCCTCGTTGGGATGCGTGTAGGTGACGTTGGCGATGTGCTCGGCCTTCTCCTCGATGGCCTCGGCCGCCATGGCCACCTCTTCCTGGGTCTGCACGCGCACTGTCATCAGCACGCGCGTGACCTGCATCTTCACGGTGTCCAGCAGCTGCGAGAAGAGCTCGAAAGCCTCGCGCTTGTATTCCTGCTTCGGGTTCTTCTGCGCATAGCCGCGCAAGTGGATGCCCTGGCGCAGGTAGTCCAGCGAGGCGAGGTGCTCGCGCCACTGCACGTCGATGGTCTGCAGCAGGATCATGCGCTCGAAGCTCTCGAACTGCTCGTGGCCGACGCTCTCGACCTTGGCCGCGTAGCTGCGGTCGGCTGCCGCGACGACCTGCTCGACGATGTCTTCGTCGCTCACCGCGTCGCTCTTCTCGACCTGCGCCTTGAGCGCCACGTCGAGCTGCCATTCGTCGCGCAGCGTTTTCTCGAGGTTGCCGAGGTCCCACTGCTCCTCGACGCTCTCCTCGGGCACGAAGGTGCGCACCACGTCGGTCATCGCGCCGCGACGCAGGTGGCGGATCGACTCGCCGATGGCCTTGGCCTCGAGGATCTCGTTGCGCTGTGCGTAGATGACCTTGCGCTGGTCGTTGCTGACGTCGTCGTACTCGAGCAGCTGCTTGCGGATGTCGAAGTTGCGCGCCTCGACCTTGCGCTGCGCGCTCTCGATGCTGCGCGTCACGATGCCGGCCTCGATCGCCTCGCCGTCGGGCATCTTGAGGCGGTCCATGATGGCCTTGACGCGGTCGCCCGCGAAGATGCGCATCAGCGGGTCTTCCAGCGACAGGTAGAAGCGCGACGAGCCCGGGTCGCCCTGGCGGCCCGAGCGGCCGCGCAGCTGGTTGTCGATGCGCCGGCTCTCGTGGCGCTCGGTGGCGATGATGCGCAGGCCGCCGACGGCCTTGACCTGCTCGTTCAGGCCGGCCCACTCGCCCTGCAGCTTGGCGATGCGCGCCGCCTTGTCGGCCGGATCGATGCTTTCGTCGGCCTCGATGAACTGGACCTGCTTCTCGACGTTGCCGCCGAGCACGATGTCGGTGCCGCGGCCGGCCATGTTGGTGGCGATCGTGATCACGCCCGGGCGGCCCGCCTGCGCGATGATCTCGGCCTCCTTGGCGTGCTGCTTGGCGTTGAGCACCTGGTGCGGCAGTTTCGCCTGCTCGAGCAGCTTGGCGATCAGCTCCGAGTTCTCGATCGAGGTCGTGCCCACCAGCACCGGCTGGCCGCGCTCGTGGCAGGCGCGGATGTCGGCCACCACCGCCTCGTACTTCTCGCGCGAGGTCTTGTAGACGAGGTCGAGTTCGTCCTTGCGGATGGTCGGCTTGTTGGGCGGGATCACCACGGTCTCGAGGCCGTAGATCTCCTGGAATTCGTAGGCCTCGGTGTCGGCCGTGCCGGTCATGCCGGCGAGCTTGCCGTACATGCGGAAGTAGTTCTGGAAGGTGATCGAGGCCAGCGTCTGGTTCTCGGCCTGGATCTGCACGCCTTCCTTGGCCTCGGTGGCCTGGTGCAGGCCGTCGCTCCAGCGGCGGCCCGTCATCAGGCGGCCGGTGAACTCGTCGACGATGATCACCTCGCCGTTTTGCACTACATAGTGCTGGTCGCGGTGGTAGAGGTGGTGTGCGCGCAGCGCGGCGTAGAGGTGGTGGACCAGCGTGATGTTGGCCGCGTCGTAGAGCGACGCGCCCTCGGCCAGCAGACCGGCGCGCGAGAGCAGCGCCTCGGCGTTCTCGTGGCCGGCCTCGGTGAGGAAGACCTGGTGGCTCTTCTCGTCGGCGGTGAAGTCGCCCGGCTCGATCACGCCTTCGCCGGTGCGCGGATCGGCCTCGCCGATCTGGCGCTTGAGGTGCGGCACGACCGCGTTGATCTTCAGATAGAGCTCGGTCTGGTCTTCGGCCTGGCCGCTGATGATCAGCGGCGTGCGCGCCTCGTCGATGAGGATGGAGTCCACTTCGTCGACGATCGCGTAGGCGAGCGGTCGCTGCACGCGGTCCTGCACCTCGTAGACCATGTTGTCGCGCAGGTAGTCGAAGCCGAACTCGTTGTTGGTGCCGTAGGTGATGTCGGCGGCGTAGGCGGCCTGCTTCTCCTCGCGCCCCATACCGGGCACGTTGACGCCCACCGTCATGCCGAGGAAGCCGTACAGGCGGCCCATCCACTCGGCGTCGCGGCGCGCGAGGTAGTCGTTGACCGTCACGACGTGCACGCCCTTGCCGGCGAGCGCGTTCAGGTAGACCGGCAGCGTGGCCATCAGGGTCTTGCCCTCGCCGGTGCGCATCTCGGCGATCTTGCCCTGATGCAGCGTGATCCCGCCGATCAGCTGCACATCGAAGTGGCGCATCTTCAGCGAGCGCTTGCCGGCCTCGCGCACCGCGGCGAAGGCCTCGGGCAGCAGCGCGTCGAGCGTCTCGCCCTGGGCCAGCCGGCCCTTGAATTCCTGGGTCTTGCCGCGCAGCGCTTCGTCGGACAGCGCCTCGAACTGTTGCTCGAGCGCGTTGACGCGCGCGACGATGCCGCGGTACTGCTTGAGCAGGCGGTCGTTGCGGCTACCGAAGATCGAGGTGAGAAGCTTGGGCAACATGCGGGGGTGCCGGTGAGGCGCGAAAGCCCGCGGCCGCGAGGCCGCCAGGGACGCATTCGTGTCGGTGGGAAGCAGCCGCGCGCCAAGGGGCGCGCGAGGCCGATCAAAGCCCCGCAGTCTATCGCAGCGCCCGAGCCGGCACGGCCCGCGGGGCCTGGCCCGCCGTCAGCGCCGCGTGCGCAGGCCGGCCGTGTTGCGCGCCTCGCTGCCCTGGGCCAGGAACTTGGCCGGATCCTGCGGCACGCCCTCGACCAGCACCTCGAAGTGCAGGTGCGGGCCGGTCGAGCGGCCGGTGTTGCCCACTTCGGCGATGGGCTGTCCGCGGCGCACGAGGTCGCCGGACTTCACGGCGAGTTTGGAGGCATGCGCATAGCGCGTGACCAAGCCGTTGCCGTGGTCGAGTTCGACCATGAGGCCGTAGGCCGGATGGCGCTCGGCGGTCACGACCATGCCACCCGCGGCGGCCATGATCGGCGTGCCCGGATCGGCCGGGAAGTCCAGGCCGGTGTGCAGCGCCGAGTGGCCGGTGAAAGGGTCGGCGCGAAAACCGAAACCGGAGCCGATGGGCCCGTCGACCGGCGCGATGCTCGGGACGGTGAGCGCGCGCAAGCGGCTTTCGAGCAGGCGCGACTCGATCAGCGTCCACAGATCGCCTTGCCGGTCGGCCTGGCGATCCAGCGCTGCCAGTGCCTGGTCGATCGCCTCGACCGACGGCGAGGCGACCGGAATATAGGGGCCACCGCGGCCGCCCGTTGCCACCGTCGGCGCGGAGGCCGCCGGCGCCGGGGCATCGAGGCCGCGCAAGTCCTCGGGCTTGAGCCCCGCCATGCCCGCGGTGCGCTCGCCGACGGCCTCGAGCTTGACCAGCTTGGCCTGCATCTCGCCGACGCGGCGCGCCATCGCGTCGAGGTTCTCGCGCAGGAAGCGGTCGCGCTGGGCGATCTCGTCGCGAACGACCAGGCGCACGATCTGGCTCACGACCGGCCAGCCTTCGCGCGCCGCCTTGAGGAAGACGAAGTGGTAGACGGCGCCCGAAACCGCCATCAGCAGCAGCGCCAGCGCCAGCAGCAGCGCCGCCAGCTGCCACGCGGCCAGCTGCACGATGCGCGGGCGGGCGCTATGGCCGTGGGTCACAATGAGTTGCATCAGCCGCCGTCCTTTCGTGACTTCATCCCATGCCCGCGCCGCAGCGTCCCGCCGTACCCGACCCGCTCACGATGAGCGAGGCGATGCGGCGCAGTGCGCCCCTTGCGCACCTCAGAGCGATGCTCGAGGCCTCGCGCGAGTGCATGGAGGCCGTTCGGCCGCTCCTGCCGCCGGCCCTGGCGGCGCAGATGCGCCCGGGGCCGATCGACGAAAGCGGCGCCTTCGTGATCCTGGTGTCCAGCCCCGCCGTCGCGGCCAAGCTGCGACAGTTGCAGCCGCGGCTCGAAAAAGCCCTGGCCGAGCGGGGCCGCCAGTCTGGCGCGATACGGGTGCGGGTTCAAGCCGGGTGAGCCCGGCGAGTGCAACCGGCGGTGACGCCCGGGTCAGCGGGCCGCTGAAGCGCGTGTGGGTGCTGGTGCCGGCTATCCGAATCGAACGGATGACCTACTGTTTACAAGACAGTTGCTCTACCGACTGAGCTAAGCCGGCCCGGGATCGGTGATTGTAGGTGCCGCCTCGCGTTCTACTTGACGCGCTTGAGCGAGGGCCGGCCACCGCTCGGTGCGGGCGGCTCCGGCTCCTCATCGGGCGGCGGCGGCGCCGAAACGTCGGCGGGCGGTTTGGCCAGGCGAAGACCCGCTGCGCGGCCAGCGCCCGAGGCGGCCGGCCCGCTCGCCTCGGCCACTGACTGCATGCCGGCGGGCGGCGTCCCCACCGGCGCGGGGAAGGCCATGCCCTGGCCGTTCTCGCGCGCGTAGATCGCAATGACGTGGTCGACCGGCACGACGATCTCGCGCGCGACGCCGCCGAAGCGGGCCTTGAATGAGATCGTCTCGTTGCCCAGCTGCAGGCCGCTCGTGGCCTCGAAGCTGGCGTTGAGCACGATCTCGTTGTTCTTCACGTATTCGGCCGGCACCTGCACGCCGGCATCGACGTAGACCGCCAGGTAGGGCGTGAAGCCGTTGTCGGTGCACCAGTCGTGCAGTGCCCGGATCAGGTACGGACGCGTGGACGTGCCCTGCCCCTCGGGCGCGGCGGGCGGCGGCGTGGCGCTGCTGCTCATGGACCGATGCGACCGACGCTGCGCTTACTTGCGCATCACCTTCTCGGACGGCGTCAGCGCCTCGATGTAGGCCGGGCGCGAGAAGATGCGCTCGGCGTACTTCAGCAGCGGCAGCGCGTTCTTCGACAGGTCGATGCCGTAGTAGTCGAGGCGCCACAGCAGCGGCGCGATCGCGACGTCGAGCATCGAGAAGTCGTCGCCGAGCATGTACTTGTTCTTCAGGAAGATCGGCGCGAGCTGCGTGAGGCGGTCGCGGATCTGGCTGCGCGCCTTCTCGAGCAGCTTGTCCGTGGCCTTGATGCCGCGGCCCTCGAGCACGTTGACGTGCGCGAACAGCTCCTTCTCGAAGTTGAACAGGAACAGGCGCACGCGGGCGCGGGCCACCGGATCGCCCGGCATCAGCTGCGGGTGCGGAAAGCGCTCGTCGATGTACTCGTTGATGATGTGCGACTCGTACAGGATGAGGTCGCGTTCGACGAGGATGGGCACCTCGTTGTACGGGTTCATCAGCGCAATGTCTTCGGGCTTCGCGAACAGGTCGACGTCGCGGATTTCGAAGTCCATGCCCTTCTCGAACAGCACGAAACGGCAGCGGTGCGAGTAGGGGTCGGTGGTTCCGGAGTAAAGCACCATCATGGCGGCGGCTCCCGTGATTTCTATCGATCTACAAAACACAAACGGAGCGGGTGCCTGGCAGCCCGCTCCGCGTCACGCCGGATTCGGGGTCCGGCGCGCTTCGGTCACTTGATGTCTTTCCAGTACGCGGCGTTCAGGCGCCAGGCGATCACCGTGAAGAAGGCCAGCGCGATCAGCACCCACACGCCCACGCGCACGCGGTGGTTCTGCGACGGCTCGCTCATCCAGGTGAGATACGCCACCAGGTCCGAGACGGCTTCGTCGTAGGCCTGCGGCGTGAGCTTGCCCGGTGCGATCTGCTCGAAGCCGTCGAACTTGTGGAGCTTCTTCTCCGGGTTGTGCGGATCGGCCACCTCGACGTACTTGGCGACGCGCTGGCCCTGCAGCTCCCACAGCGCGTGCGGCATGCCGACGTTCGGGAACACGAGATTGTCCCAGCCGGTGGCCTTGGTTTCGTCGCGGTAGTAGGAACGCAGGTAGGTGTAGAGGTAGTCGGCACCCGAGCCCTTGCCCTGCGCGGCGCGCGAACGCGCGATCACGGTCAGGTCGGGCGGGTTGGCGCCGAACCATTCCTTGGCCTGCTTGGGATCGAGGCTGACCTTCATCGTCTCGCCGACCTTGTCGGTCGCGAACATCAGGTTGCCCTTGATCTGCTCTTCCGTCAGGCCGATGTCGGCGAGCCGGTTGTAGCGCATGAAGCCCGCGGCGTGGCAGTTCAGGCAGTAGTTGACGAACAGCTTCGCGCCGTTCTGCAGTGCGGCCATGTCGGTCAGCTTCCTGGTCGGGAAGCGGTCCCACTCGATGCCGCCTTCGGAGGCGCGGGCGGTGCCGGCCAGCGCGAGCAGGGCCAGCAGGGCTGCGATGAGTTTCTTCATTGTGTTGCTCCTGCGGCTGGGCTCAATGCGCGGCGAAGGTCACGCGGTCCGGCACGGGCTTGAACTCGCCCAGGCGCGTCCACCACGGCATCAGCAGGAAGAAGCCGAAGTACACGATCGTGCCGACCTGCGACACCAGTTCGCCGGTGGGCGACGGCGGCTGGATACCCAGGTAGCCGAGCACCAGGAAGAACAGGACGAACACCGCGTACACGTACTTGTGCCAGCTCGGGCGGTAGCGGATCGACTTGACCGGGCTGCGGTCCAGCCAGGGCAGGAAGAACAGGATGATCACGGCGCCGCCCATCACGACCACGCCCCAGAACTTGGCCTCGAAGGTCTTGAGCAGCGCGATCGCGACCACGGTGCCCACGGCCACGATGAGCTTGCCCTTGCCCGACAGGCCGCCGCGCAGGATCGCGAGCACCGCGCCGATCGCGGCGATCACCGCGAGCACGTTGACCATCACGTCGGTCGTCGCACGCAGCATCGAGTAGAACGGCGTGAAGTACCACACCGGTGCGATGTGCGCCGGCGTCTTCAGCGGGTCGGCCGGGATGAAGTTGTTGTACTCGAGGAAGTAGCCGCCGAGCTCGGGCGCGAAGAAGATGATCGCGGTGAAGACCATCAGGAACACGCTCACGCCCAGGATGTCGTGGATCGTGTAGTACGGATGCATCGGCACGCCGTCGAGCGGGCGGCCCTGCGCGTCCTTCTTGGCCTTGATCTCGATGCCGTCCGGGTTGTTGGAGCCCACCTCGTGCAGCGCGATCAGGTGTGCGACCACCAGGCCCAGCAGGACCAGCGGCACGGCGATCACGTGGAAGCTGAAGAAGCGATTGAGTGTGGCGTCCGAGACGACGAAATCGCCGCGGATCAGGATCGCGAGGTCCGGACCGACGAAGGGCACGGCGGCGAACAGGTTCACGATCACCTGAGCACCCCAGTACGACATCTGGCCCCACGGCAGCAGGTAGCCCATGAAGGCTTCCGCCATCAGGCACAGGAAGATCGCGCAGCCGAAGATCCACACCAGCTCGCGCGGCTTGCGGTACGAGCCGTACAGCAGGCCGCGGAACATGTGCAGGTAGACGACGATGAAGAAGGCCGACGCGCCGGTCGAGTGCATGTAGCGGATCAGCCAGCCCCAGGGCACGTCGCGCATGATGTACTCGACCGAAGCGAAAGCGAGGCTCGCGTCGGGCTTGTAGTTCATCACCAGGAAGATGCCGGTGACGATCTGGATCACCAGCACCAGCAGCGCCAGCGAGCCGAAGAAGTACCAGAAGTTGAAGTTCTTCGGCGCGTAGTACTCGCTCATGTGCTCTTTCCAGAGCGCGGTGAGCGGAAAGCGGTTGTCGACCCAGCCCAGCAGCTTCTGGCCGAGCGGCGCGTTCGCAGGGACTTCCTTGAATTCAGCCATGATGGTCCTCGTACTCCTGCGCTCAGGCCGACTTGGCTTCGCCGATCAGCAGCTTGCTGTCCGACAGATAGGTGTACGGCGGGACCTCGAGGTTGTCCGGCGCCGGCTTGTTCTTGTAGACGCGACCCGCCATGTCGAAGGTCGAGCCGTGGCAGGGGCACAGGAAGCCGCCCGCCCAGTCGTCCGGCAGCGAGGGCTGCGGACCCGGCACGAACTTGTCGCTCGGCGAGCAGCCCAGGTGCGAGCAGATGCCCACGACGACCAGGATCTCGGGCTTGATCGAGCGGTACTCGTTGCGGGTGGACTCCATCGGCGTCACTTCCGCGGCCTTGCGCTCGGACTTCGGGTCTGCGACCAGGGCGTCGGTCTTCTTCAGCGACTCGAGCATCTCGGGCGTGCGGCGCACGATCCACACCGGCTTGCCGCGCCATTCGACCGTGATCTTCTCGCCCGGCTTCAGGCCGCTGATGTCGACCTCCACCGGGGCTCCGGCCGCGCGCGCGCGCTCCGAGGGCTGGAAGGTGGCAACGAAGGGCACCGCGGTGGCCACGCCGCCGGCAACGCCGGCGCAGGTGGACGCGATCAGCCACGTGCGCTTGCCTTGGTCGACTTGCTGCTCGCTCATGGAGATCCTCAGAGTCTGGACGGGTTCGAAAAGCAACCTGCGATTCTAAGGCACCCAAAGCGGCCCCGGCTTTCACGTCGCGCAGGGCGCGCACGGGCACGCACCGCGCTTGACTTGGCAACTTGCTCGGGAATACTCGGCCGACGGGCCGATCAAGCGCCCGCGCGGCCCCGCGCCCCGACAACGCACACAGGAGAAGCCACCGTGGGAGTCATGACCGAGTTCAAGGAGTTCGCCGTCAAGGGCAACGTCATCGACCTGGCGGTCGGCGTCATCATCGGCGGCGCGTTCGGCAAGATCGTCGATTCGATGGTCGCCGACGTGATCATGCCCCTGGTCAGCAAGATCTTCGGCGGCCTCGACTTCTCGAACTACTATGTCGCGCTCGCGGGGCAGGCCGCCGGCCTGCCGCTCGCCGAGGCCAAGAAGGCCGGCGCCGTGTTCGCCTATGGCAACTTCATCACGGTTGCGCTGAATTTCGTGATCCTGGCGTTCATCATCTTCATGATGGTCAAGCAGATCAATCGCCTCAAGCGCAGCGAGCCCGAAGCCGCACCGGCGCCGACCGCCGAACCCGAAGATGTCGTCTTGCTGCGCGAGATCCGCGACGCCCTGAAGAAGTAAGCTCGGCGGAAGCGCCGCCCGCGATCCTTGCAGCAGGCGGCGCCGGTGCCCACCGCCTGTCGATTCCGTGAACTCGCTGATCGCCCATCACACGCTGCAGGCGGCCGTCCAGCAGATCGAAGCCACCGTGGTGGCGGCTGCGCAGCGGCTGCTCGACCACCTGGCGCAACCGAGCGCCGCCTTGCTCGCGCAGGCGCCGCGCGCGGTGATCTCGCGCGCGCAGTTCGACCTGCGTCTTCAGCTGGGCGCCTTCAGCCAGCAGTTCGGCCTGACGTTGCGCGAGTCGGTCGGCCAGGAGTCGCTGCCGACGCGCACCAGCACGCGCTCGCTGGCCAGCACTACATTCGAGTCGCTGTCGCTGGTCGACGACCACGCCGAGGACGAGCGCGTTTCGGCGCACCGGCTGTCGACCGACATCGAGCACGACTGCGAATGGGAGCTTCGCGAGCTCGACAGCCTCGTCGGCAGCCTGCTCGGCCTCGGTCGCCCCGACCATGAGCGCAACCCGCTGCGGCCCGAAGCGATCGGCCGCGCGCTGTTTCGGGCCACCGAGACCGTCACCGATGACCCCATCGAGCGCAAGCTGCTCGCGCGCGAACTCGGCCGCGCGCTCGCGCCCGTCATGCGCGACTGCTACCGCGCCATCATTGCCGACCTGAAGACGCGCGGCGTGCAGGCCGCCGGCCTGGCGGTCAAGACGGTCCAGGGGCCCGGCAACGAGCTGCCGCGCGAGATGCTGCGCGAAGCCTCGGGCTACCAGACCTCGGGCTATGCGGTTTCGGCGCGCGACACGCAGCAGGCCTTGCATGCGCTGCAATCGATCTTCGGCATCGTGTCGGTGCCGGCGGCGCTCGGCAGCGCGCTCGGTGCCGGCCTGGGCGGCGGCGCGGCCGGCTCGGCGAGCGCCCCCGGCGCGCTGCGCGGCCATGGCGGCGGCACCGAGGCCCACTTCAATGACATGATCCGCCGCTTGGCGGTGATCGGCAGCGCCGCGATGGAAGCCGGCGCGGCGCGCGGCGCGGCCACTGGCTCGGGCGGCGCAACGCCGAGCAGCGCCGGAGCCTTCGGCCAGGCCAGCGCTGCGGGATCGCTGGGTGCGATCAACATGATCCGCGCCCACCGCGACGAGCTGATGCGCGCCTCGACCGGCGCGCTCGACAACCTCGTCATCGACATCGTCGCGACAATGTTCGATCAGGTGCTGTCGGACAACAAGGTGCCGCCGCAAATGGCGCGCCAGATCGCGCGGCTGCAGATGCCGGTGCTGCGTGCAGCGCTCAAGGACGTCGGCTTCTTCAGCTCGCGCAAGCACCCGGTGCGGCGCTTCATCAACCGCATCGCGACGCTGGCCGCGGCCTACGAGGACTTCGACGAAGGCCAGGGCAAGGAATTCCTCGAGCGCGTTCGCGAGCTGGTGCAGGAGATCATCGAGGGCGAGTTCGACCAGATGGACTTGTATGAGTCCAAGCTGCACGCCCTCGAAGCCCTGGTCGGCAAGCACACGGCCAGGGACGCCGGCCCGCACGCCGCCGCGGCGGCGGTGCTCGACGACAAGGAGACCCAGCTGCGCATCCAGCAGCGCTACATGCGCGAGCTGAAGCAGCGCTTGCAGCCGGTGGCCGCGCCCGACTTCGTGCGCGACTTCCTCGCGCAGGTCTGGAGCCAGGTGCTGGTGATGGCCACGGGCCCACGCGGCACGCAGGCGCTGGCCGACCGCATGGCGCGCGTGCCCAGCGAGCTCGTGCTGAGCGTGCAGCCCAAGGGCGAGCCGGCGCGGCGCAAGGCCTTCCTGCTCGCGCTGCCGCAGCTGATGAAGGACCTCAACGAGGGCTTCGCGCTGATCGGCTGGCCCGAAGCCGCGCGCAAGGACTTCTTTGCCAAGCTGCTGCCGGCACACGCCGAGTCGCTCAAGCTCGCACCGCCCACCGAAGAGGCGATGGAGTCGCTGCAGCTGCAGCTCAATGACGTCGCCTCGGTGCCGATCCCCACGCCGCTGGACCTGGCCCCGGCGTCCGCGCCGAGCGAGCTGCCGGCGCCCGAGGAGCACGCGGCGCCGCTGCAGTTCACGCCGGAGGAGGCGCAGCAGATCGGCCTGGTCGAGGAAAGCGCGATCGACTGGGACGGCACGGTCGACATCGACCTCAGCGAACCCGGCGGGCCCGACAGCGCCGAAGTCGACATCCTGCTCGAGGAGACCGCCGCCGCCGAGGGCCTGCCGCCGACGCGCGGCATCGGCCTGCTCGAGCATGTGCAGCCGGGCGTCGCCTACCGCATGCACCTGGACGGCAAGTGGCAGCGCGTGCGGCTGTCCTGGGTGAGCCCGGGGCGCGCCTTCTTCGTCTTCACGCACGGCAAGGCCAACCAGAAGACCGTGTCGATGACCGCGCGCATGCTCGCGCGCATGTGCGAGACCGAGCGCTTCCGCGCCTACGAACAGGCCGAGCTGATCGAGCGCGCCACAGCGCGTGCGCGTCGCCAGCTCGCGCAGCTCGCGCGCCCGGCCGGCTCGTCGACGCACTGATCCGCGGCGTCAGGGCCGCGCCGCGTCGCGCCGGCACGCGCTCGGCGTCACGCCGAAGCGCGCCCGAAAGCTGCGGCTGAAGTGCGCGGCATCGCTGAAGCCGAGCTCGAACGCGATCTCGGTGATGCTGCGCCCGGCCTGCCGCGCATCGCGCAACAGCTCGCGCGCACACTGCAGCCGCTCTTGCCACAGCCAGCGCATCGGCGAGCTGCCCTCGCCGCGAAACAGCAGGTGCAGGTACGACGGCGACAGCGCCAGCAGCTTGGCCATGTCCTCGACGCCCAGATGCGGTTCGTGAAGATGCGGCCGCAGCAGCGCCTTCACGCGCTGCAGCCGCCGCGCCGCGTCCGGCGCGATGTCGTCGTCGGGCCGGCGCAGCCCGGCACTGAGCAGGGCCAGCACCGCGTCGCCGAGATCGAGCGCTTCGGCGCCGCGCGGCGCGGGCGCGGCGCCGATCGCCGACAGCGTCTGGCACAGGCCGAGCGCGGCGACGCTTGCCGGGTCGACCGGCGTGGCGACCCGCTCGGCCGCATGCGGCGCGCGTCGGTCGAAAGCCTGCGCGGGTATGCGCAGCACGGCCTGGCGGTAGTCGCAGGCCATGTGCAGCTCGTACGAGCGCCGCGTGTCGACCATCGCCAGGCTGCCGGGCTGCAGTTCGGCAATGCGCCCGTCCTGCTCGACCGTGGAGGTCCCCGTCAGCTGCACGCAGACGATGTAGAAGTCCTCGCGCGCAGTCGACGCCTGCCGCTGCGAATGCAGCACACGCTTGACGCCGTGACCGCTGGAATCGAAGTGCGTCAGCGCCAACGCGCCGAGGTCGTGATGGCGCATCGACGCGACGAACTGCTCGGGCTCGCGCACGCAAAACGAGCTTTCGACGAAGCGGTCCGAGACCGCGCGCGTCCAGCCCTCGACGCGCCGGTCCGGCGCCAGCGGGCCCGTGCTATAGCCGCCGATCGGCGCGAAGAAGTGATCGTCCGACATCCTGGAGCCAGCCTTTCCGGTCCGGGTTCGAGGGCACGGCGACTGTAGTCACAGGCAGGCGCCGCTGCACGGCGTGGCAAGACGCATGCCGCCGCCGCTGCAAGACTGCCTGCCCATGCACGAGCCCCAAGCCGCCCTCGCCGACTGGCACGCCCGCGCACTGGCGCTGGAGCAATCTGTCACGGCCGTGGTGATCGGCCAGCCCGAACTGATCCGCCTGCTGCTGGTGGCGCTGTTCGCGCGCGGCCACGTGCTGCTCGAAGGCGATGTCGGCGTCGGCAAGACCACCGTGCTGCGCGCGCTGGCGCGCGCGGTCGGCGGCGAGTTCGAGCGCGTCGAGGGCACGGTGGACCTGATGCCCGGCGACCTCGTCTATCACACCTTCGTCGACGCCGAGGGGCGCCCGCGCATCGAGCCCGGCCCGCTGCTGCGCCGCGGCGAAGCCTTGACGACCTTCTTCTTCAACGAGATCAATCGCGCGCGGCCGCAGGTGCAGTCACTGCTGCTGCGCGCGATGGCCGAGCGCACCGTGTCGGCCTTCGGGCGCGACTGGCTGTTCCCGCAGATGACGGTGTTCGCCGACCGCAACCGCGTCGAGCGCGAAGAGACCTTCGAGCTGGCCAGCGCCGCGCGCGACCGCTTCATGTTCGAGCTGACGATGCGTCGTCCGGCCGACCGCGCCGTGCGCCGCGCCCTGCTCGCCGACGCGCGCTTCCACGATATCGACGCGCTGATCGATGCGGTGCCCTCGGCGCAGCTCGACTGGCGCAGGCTCGGCGAGATCGGCGCCCTGATCCAGCGGCACATCCACCTCAGCGAGGCGATCGAGGACTACGCGCTGGCGCTTTGGGAGGCGACCGAGGCACCGCAGCGCCTGGGCATCGCGCTGCCGGGCGTCGACATGGATCGCCTCGTGCTGGCCGGTGCCAGCCCGCGCGGCATGAGCGCGCTGCTACGCGCGGCGCGCGTGGTCGCCTGGCTGCGCGGGCGCGGCCATGTCGAGCCGGACGACGTGCGCGAGGTGCTGCAGCCGGTGCTCGCGCATCGCATCTTCTTCGCGCCGGCCTACGAGCTGCGGCGTGCCGAGCTGGCGGGGCCGCTGATCGATCGCATCGCTGCCGCGGTGGCCGCGCCGTGAACGCGAGCGCGGATCCCGACGAGTTCTTCTACCGATGGCCGCAGCGCTTCGCCGGCCATCGGCCCGGCGCGCATCACGGCATCGCGCTGGGCAGCGGCCAGCAAGCCGTCGCGCACCGGCGCCTGTTCGACCACCCCGATCCGCGCCGGCTCGACCTGCGCGCCAGCCTGCGCGCGCCGCACGGCGACTGGCTGGTGCGCGTCGCGCGGCCGCACGTGGCGAGCGCGCTGGTGGCGATCGTCGACGTCTCGCCGTCGATGCACTTCGGCGCGCGGCGGCACAAGATCGAGGTCGCGGCGCAGTTTGTGCGCGCCATGGGCTGGAGCGCCTTTCGCAACGGCGACGCGGCCGGGCTGATGGCCTTCGACCATGAAGAGCGCGAGGAGCTTCACTGCCCGCCTCGCCATGGCCGCGGTGTCTCGTGGGCGCTGGCGCAAGCGCTTGCGGGCGCGCGGGCGCGGCGTGCGCCCGGGCATGCGGGCGGCCGATCGCCCGCGCGCGGCCTGATCGACTGCGCGCGCCGCCTCGCCGGGCGGCAGGCGCTGGTGTTCATCGTCTCCGACTTCCACGGCCTGGACGCGACGGCGCTGCGCTCGGTGCTGGACACACTGGACGCCGCCGTCGTCGTGCCGATGCTGGCCTGGGACAGCGCCGAAACCCATCCGCCCGAACGCGACGGCCTGCTGCTGCTGGCTGACAGCGAAAGCCCGCGGCGCGCCCAGGTGTGGATGAACGCGAAGCTGCGCGCTTCATGGCGCGCGGCGGTGGCCGCGCGCCGCGCCGAGCTGGACGGCGCGCTGGCCGAGCGCGCCTGCCCGGTGTTCGAGCTGTGCGCCGCGCCGGGCGGCTTCGACGCGCAGGCGCTGACGCGCTACTTCTACGAGGGCCAGGCATGAGCGGGCGCCGGAGCGGCCGCACGCTCGCGGCCCTGCTGTGGCTGCCGTTCGCGGCGAGCGCGGCGCCGCAGGTCGAGCAGCCGCGCGGCTACGGCCACGTGATCGGCGACGTGCTCGAGCAGCGCGTGCGCCTCGATGACAGGCAAGCACCGACGCTGCCGCCGCAGGAACCGGCGCCGCAGCGCATCACGCGCTGGCTCGAGCGGCATCCGGCGCGCATCGAACGCGCGGCCGATGGACGCGCCTGGCTGGTGGTGCGCTACCAGGTCGTCAATGCGCCGCGGCGCCAGACGGCGGCCGAACTGCCCGCCTGGGAGCTCGCGCCCGGCGCGACAGTTCCCGCGGCCACGCTGACACTCTCTCCGCTGCTGCGCGACGAGGGCGCCGAGCCGAGCCAGGCCGCGCGCCAACCCGAACGCGTTCCGCCGCCGCCCGATGTCATCCAGCCGCGCCGGCAGACGATGCTTGCGTCCGGCGCCGCCGGCGCGATCGCGCTGGCCTGGCTGCTGTGGCGGCTGGTGCGCCAGCGCCGCGATGCGCGCCGCCCGCTGGAGCGCGCCTGGCGCCATCTGCGGTCGTTGCGCGACGCCGCCCGACCGCGCGACTGGCAGGTGCTGCACCACGCGCTCAACGCCACGGCCGGATGGACCGTTCAGGCCAGCGACATCGGCCGGCTGATTCACCAGCGCCCTTGGCTCGCGCCGTTGCGCGACGAGCTCGAGACCTTCTTCGCGGCCTCGAGCGCGCGCTTCTTCCAGCGCCCGGACTGGGCGAGCGCCGTGCAGGCCGACCTGTGTCGCCTCGCGCAACGGCTTCGCGACGCCGAACGGCGAGCCAGCCGATGAGCAGCGCCGGCGTCTCGTTCGACCAGCCGGCGCTGCTCGCGCTGCTTGCGCTGGCGCTGCTGCCGCTGCGGCGCGCGTCGGTCCAGGCGCTGGCCTTTCCGCAGCTGGCCTGGCTGCCGCCCGATCGGCGCGGGCGCTGGGTCGAGCGCGCGATGCGCTGGCTGGCCGCCGCGGCGATGGCCGCGATCGTGCTGGGCCTGGCCGGTCCGCACCGCGAGCGAAGCAGCGTGGCGCGCGTCGCGCGCGGCGCCGAGGTCGCGATCGTGCTCGACCGCAGCGCGAGCATGGACGCGGTGATCCGGCGCCCGGGCCAGCAAAGCGGCGGCGAGCTGTCGGCCGGGCAGACCAAGGGCCAGGCCGTGCGCGAGGCGCTCGAGCGCTGGGTGCGCACGCGCCCGGACGACCGCTACTCGGTCACCTTGTTCAGCACCGCGCCGCTGCCGGTGCTGCCGTTCACCGGGGACACCGAGGCCGTGCTGGCGGCCCTGCGCGCCGCCGGCGTGGGGCGCGGCCTGACCGACACGCGCATGGGTCCGGCCCTGCTGCGCACGCTTCAGGCTTTCGAGGAGCGGCCGTATGCCGGCGCTCGCGTGCTGCTGCTGGTCTCCGACGGCGGCGCCGAGCTCGACGAGGCCACGCGCGAGCGGCTGCGCACCGGCTTCGCGGCCCAGCACGTCGCCTTGCACTTCCTGTACATCCGCGGCGGGCCTTCGAGTCCCGACCTCGGCGTGCCGCCGTCCGCGCAGCCGATGCCCGGCGAAGCGCCGGAGCTCGCGCTGCACCGCTTCTTCGGCAGCCTGAGCAGCCCCTACTTCGTCTACCAGGCCGACGCGCCCGAGTCGATCGATGCGGCCATCGCCGAGATTGCGCGACAGCAGGACCAGCCGTTGACCGTGCAAGAGCGCGTGCCGCGCGTCGACTGGCATGCGCACTGCTTCGCGCTGGCGCTGGCTTGCTGCGCGGCGCTGGCGCTGCTGGTCGGGCGCCAGATCCGCGACTGGGACTGAAACACGATGCGCCGACGCCTGGCCCACGCGCTGTTCGCCGCCGCACTGCTGGCGGCCATCGCCCCGGCGCTGTGGCATGCCGCCCGCTGGCAGCGGGCGCTGGCCGTCAGCGGCGCGATGGCGGCCGCCTCCGCCGAGGCACCGCCGGCCGATGCCGATGCGCGCGTGCAGTTCGCGCATGCCCAGGCGCTGCGCCGCGCCGGCGATGCCGACGCGGCCCTGGCGCTCTACGATGGCCTGGCCGCGCGCCAGGCAGGCAGCGAACTTGGCGAAGCGGCGCTCTACAACGCCGGCCACACGCTCATGGTGCAGGCGCAAGAAGCCATGGCGCGAGGCGACACCACCCGCGCGCTGCCGCTCGCCGAACTGGCCAAGCAGCGCTTTCGCGCGCTGCTGCGCGAGCGCCCCGAGGCCTGGGACGCGCGCTACAACCTCGAGCGCGCGCTGCAGCTCGTGCCCGAGGAAGACGAGCCCGCCGGCGACGCGGCGCGCGGCAACGTCGAGAAGCGCCAGGTCCGGCTCGGCGGCATGTCGGCGCAAGACCTGCCATGAGTCTTTGGCACCGGCTGCGCGGCGAGCCGCTGCTGGCGGCAGCACTCGCCTTGCTGCTGCTGGCCTGCAGCCTGCCGCCGCTGCCGATGCCGCGGCGCATCGGCAGCTATCTCGTCGCCTTCGATATCACGCAAAGCATGGAGGCGAGCGACACGGCGCTCGACGCGGCGCCGGCCTCGCGGCTGGTCTTTGCGAAGGCAGCCCTGGAGGCGGCGCTGCTGCATCTGCCGTGCGGATCGCGCGTCGGCCTGGCGGTCTTCACCGACTACCGCGTGCTGCCGGTGCTGGCGCCGCTGGAGGTCTGCGCCCACTATGACGCGCTGCGCTCCGCGCTCGACGCGATCGACGGGCGCATGCGCTGGGCCAACGCGAGCAACATCGGCAAGGGCATCTACTGGGCTCAGCGTGGCGCTCAGACGCTGGAGCCCGACCTGCTGCCGGTGTTCGTCACCGATGGGCAGGAAGCGCCGCCGCTGCGCGACGGCGAGAGCGGCGCGCCCCCGACGCCTGACGGCGCACCGCTGCTGCTGGTGGGCGTCGGCGGCGACCAGCCGGTGCCGATCCCGCGCATCGATGCCGAGGGCCGGCCCATCGGCTTCTGGCGCGCCGAAGACGTCGTGCAGCGCAGCGGCATCGGCGCGCTGGGCAGCCGCGAGGAGCTCACGCGCCTGGACGACGGCCACCTTCGCAGCTTCACCCGCCGCAGTGGCACCGCCTACGTGCGGCTGCGGTCGCTGCAGGATTTGGGCGCCGCGCTGCTCGAGGCGCGCGGCGCCACGCTGGCGTGGGTGCCCACCGACGTGCGTGCGCTGCCGGCGGCGCTGGCGCTGGCGATGCTCGTCGCGCGCGCCTTGCGCCGCACGCGCGGCCGCGGCTAGCGCGAGGACAGCCGGCGCGCCATGCGCGCCGCGGCAATCAGGCTCGACGGGTCGGCGCGGCCGCTGCCGGCGATGTCGAACGCGGTGCCGTGGTCGGGGCTGGTGCGCACGAAGGGCAGGCCCAGCGTGACGTTCACGCCCTGCTCGACGCCGAGGTACTTCACCGGGATCAGGCCCTGGTCGTGGTACATCGCGACCACCGCGTCGAAGGCACCGCGGCGCGCGCGCATGAACACCGTGTCGGGCGGATGCGGCCCGCTCGCGTCGATGCCCTCGGCACGCGCGTCGGCGATCGCCGGCGCAATGGCGTGCAGCTCCTCGTCGCCGAACAGGCCGCCCTCGCCGGCATGCGGATTGAGCCCGGCCACCGCGATGCGCGGCGCGGCGATGCCGAAGTCGCGCAGCGCCCGGTGCGCGATGCGCAGCGTCTCGAGCACCGCCTCGCGCGTGACCGCCGCGATCGCATTGCGCAGCGAGACATGGATGCTCACCAGCACGGTCTTCAGCTCGTCGTTGGCGAGCATCATGCGCACCGGCCCGGCGGCGCTCTCGGCCTGCAGCAGCTCGGTGTGGCCGGGATAGGGCTCGCCGGCGGCGGCCAGCGCCTCCTTGTGGATCGGCGCGGTGACCAGCGCGGCGGCGTGGCCTTCGCGAACCTGCGCCACCGCGGCGCGGATGCACAGCGCTGCGGCCGCGCCGGCGCGCGCGTCGACACGGCCGAGCGGCAGCTCGGACAGGCCCGCGGGCAGCCCCGGCGGGCACCAGACCGGCACGCAGCGCGGCGGCACGTGCGCCGCGTCCGAAGGCGATTCAATCAGCGCGACCGGCAGGTCGATGCCGCCCTCGGTCGGCGCAACCAGCCGCGCGGCGCGCCGCATCACCGCCGCGTCGCCGACCACGTAGCCGGCGCCCGGCAGCGCGCTGCGCGCGAACGCGCGCGCCAGGATCTCCGGCCCGACGCCGCAGGCGTCGCCCATCGTCAGCGCGAGCGGCAAGTCCGCGCTCATGCCGGGTTGTCGATCTCGATGAACTGGTGCTCGATGCCGAAGCACTGCGCGACGTGCGCCCCGAGCGCCGGCGCGCCGTAGCGCTCGGTCACGTGGTGGCCGCAGGCGTAGTAGGCCACGCCGGTCTCGCGCGCCAGGTGCGCCTGAGGCTCCGAGATCTCGCCGGTGATGTAGGCATCGGCGCCCGCATGGATGGCGGCTTCGAACATGCCCTGCGCGCCACCGGTGCACCACGCGACGCGCTGGATCGAGCGGCCGTCGCCTTCGACCACCAGCGGCGCGCGGCCGAGCTTGAACTGCAGCAGCGCCGACAGCGCGGCCGACGTCATCACCGCCGGCGGGCGGCCGAGCCAGCCGAGGTCCTGGTCGCCGAAGCGGCCGTCGGCCGTGAGCCTGAGGCGCGCGCCGAGCTGCGCGTTGTTGCCGAGCTCGGGGTGCGCGTCCAGTGGCAGGTGGTAGGCGAACAGGCTGATGCCGTGCTCGATCAGCAGCGCGACGCGCGCCTTCAGCCAGCCGGTCAGACGGCCGTCGTGGCCGCGCCAGAACAGGCCGTGGTGGACCAGCAGCGCGTCGGCACCGGCCTTGCCCGCGGCCTCGATCAGCGCGCGACTCGCGGTCACGCCGCTGACGAGCTTGCGAACCTCGGGTTTGCCCTCAACTTGCAGGCCGTTCGGCCCATAATCCTTGAACCGATCGACCTCCAGCAGGCCGCGCAGGTAGGCGTCGATGTCGTCACGGGTCGTCACTCGGTCATCTCCCTCGCTGTCCATGCGCAAGACTTGGCTCATTTTCTCGCAAGCGGTCACGGTTGCCCTGGCCGTGCTGTTCGTGGTCGCCACGCTCAAGCCTGAATGGCTGGCGCGCGGGCCCATCGCGTCGGTCGCGCCGCTGCCGACCGTCCGCAATGAAATCGTCCCGGCGGTGCTGCCGCCGGGCACCGCGGCCCAGGCCAGCTACGCGCTGGCCGCCCGCCGAGCGGCGCCGGCCGTCGTGAGCATCATCACCAGCAAGGCACCGCCGCGCGCGCCGCAGGCCAACGACCCGTGGTTCCGTTTCTTCTTCGGCGACCGCGAGCCGCAGGCGCAGACCGGGGTGGGCTCCGGCGTCATCGTCAGCCCCGAGGGCTACGTGCTGACGAACAACCACGTGGTCGACGGCGTCGACGGCATCGAGCTGATGCTCGCCGATGGCCGCCGCACGCGCGCCCAGGTCGTCGGCACCGACCCCGACACCGATCTGGCCGTGCTCAAGGTCGACCTGGAACGTCTGCCGGCCGTCGGCTTCGGCGACTCCGAACAGCTCCAGGTCGGCGACGTGGTGCTGGCCATCGGCAACCCGTTCGGCGTTGGCCAGACCGTGACCTCGGGCATCGTCTCGGCGCTGGGGCGCAACCACCTGGGCATCAACACGTTCGAGAACTTCATCCAGACCGACGCGGCCATCAATCCCGGCAACTCGGGCGGCGCGCTGGTCGACGCCAACGGCCGGCTGATGGGCATCAATACCGCGATCTACTCGCGCTCGGGCGGCAATCTCGGCATCGGCTTCGCCATTCCCGTCTCGACCGCGCGCCAGGTCATGGACAGCCTGATCCGCGACGGCGTCGTCACGCGCGGCTGGATCGGCGTCGAGCCGCGCGACCTGACACCCGAGATCGCCGAGAGCTTCGGCCTGCCGGTGCGTGAAGGCGTGCTGATCACTGGCGTACTGCAGGGCGGCCCGGCAAGCGACGGCGGCCTGCGCCCCGGCGATGTGGTGGTGCGCGTGGGCGACCGGCAGGTCGGCAACACGGTGCAGCTGCTCGATGCGGTGGCCGCGCTCAAGCCGCGGTCGCAAGCGGTGCTGAAGGTGCAACGCGGCGCCCAGCAACTCGACGTGACGGTGCGCGTGGCGCAGCGCCCGCCGTCACGGCGCGACGACCAGTAGCGCGTCAGCGCCGGCGCCGCACGCGTTCAGCGCTCCTCGGCGGCCGCGTCGGGCGTCTTGGTGTGCTTGATGAACAGCTTGGCCGACCAGATGCCCACCTCGTAGAGGATGCACATCGGGATCGCGAGCGCAAGCTGCGAGATCACGTCGGGCGGCGTGACGATCGCTGCGACGATGAACGCGACGACGATGAAATAGCCGCGCCAGCTCTTGAGCTGCTCGGTCGTCACGACGCCCATACGCGCCAGCACGACGATCGCCACCGGCACCTCGAAGGCCGCGCCGAAGGCGACGAACATCGTCAGCACGAAGCCGAGATAGGCCTCGATGTCCGGCGCCGCGGTGATGCTCTTGGGCGCAAATCCCTGGATGAACGCGAACACCTTGCCGAACACGAAGAAATAGCAGAACGCCACGCCGATCAGGAACAGGACCGTGCTGGCGATCACCAGCGGCAGCACCAGCTTCTTCTCGTGGCTGTAGAGGCCCGGCGCGACAAAGGCCCACACCTGGTACAGCACCACCGGCAGCGCCAGCAGGAAGGCGGCCATCAGCGTGATCTTGAGTGGCACCAGGAAGGGCGAGATCACGTTCGTAGCGATCAGCGTCGTGCCGGCCGGCAGGTGGGCCACCAGCGGCGCGGCCAGCATGTCGTAGAGCGCAGCGGGCCCCGGCCACAGCGCCAGCGCGCCGAAGCACACCAGGATGGCGATGACCGAGCGCACGAGGCGGTCGCGCAGCTCGATCAGGTGGGTGACGAAGGGCTGCTCGGTACCTTCGAGCTCGTCGCGGGGTTCTGGAGAACTCACGGAGTTGGGGCTTCAGCGCGTAGGCGCGACGGGCTCGAGGACGGCACGCTCAACGCGTGCGGGGCGGGCGAAAGCGCGCGACGCGCGCGGCACCCGACTGCGCATGCGCGCGCACGCCGTGGCGCTGCTTGTACCACTGCGGCACTGCTGCGCGCTTGACGCGCCAGTTCTTCTTGAGCGGCTTGTAGTCGCGCGGCGGCTCCGCCAGCGGCGCCGACAGCGCGTCGCCGGCGCCGTAACTGCCGGAACCGTTGGCCTCGCCCCAGCTCTGGTTCAGCTCGCTCGTCGTCTGGTGGATCTCGTTCGAGACATTGCGCTCGACGTCGCGCGCCGCGTCCTCGAACTGCGTCTTCATCTTCTTGAGCTCTTCGAGCTCGATCGAGCGGTTGACCTCGGCCTTGACGTCGGCGACATAGCGCTGCGCCTTGCCGATCATGTGGCCGACGGTGCGCGCCACCCTCGGCAGCCGCTCGGGGCCGATGACGATCAGCGCAACCGCGCCGATCAGCGCGAGCTTGTCGAAGCCGAAGTCGATCATGCGTTGCGGCGGGTGGCCCCGCCCCCAATGATCAGGACTTGGTCTTGGCCTCGACGTCGACCGTGTTCGCGTCGGACGTCTTGTTGGCGCTCACCTGCTGCGAGGTGGGCGCCGGCGTTTCGGCCGAAGCCGAGCCGTCGCGCATGCCGTCCTTGAAGCCCTTCACCGCGCCGCCGAGGTCGCTGCCGATGTTCTTGAGCTTCTTGGTGCCGAACACCAGCACGACGATCAACAGCACGATGAGCCAGTGCCAGATGCTGAACGAACCCATGGAAATCTCCTGACGTGGCCCCGAAGCTGCGCCCCGGTGCCGGAACCTTAAATTCTAGGCGAGCAACCATGTCGGACCCGTGTCGGGCCGAATGGTTCGGCCATCGCCGGCCGTTCGGCCGCTCAGCCTTTCAGCCAGGGTCGCGGCCCGCCCATGACGTGCAGGTGCAGGTGCATGACCTCCTGCATGCCGTCGCGGCCGGTGTTGATCACATGGCGAAAGCCGTTGGTCACGCCCAGCTCGCGCATCAGCTTGGGACTCAGCGCCATCATCCGCCCCAGCAGGCCGGCGTGCTCGGGCTGCACCTCGACCATCGAGGGGATGTGCAGCTTGGGCACGATCAGGATGTGCACCGGCGCCCAGGGGTGGATGTCGTGGAAGACGACGATCTCGTCGTCCTCGTGGACCTTCTTGGCCGGGATCTGCCCGGCGACGATCTTGCAGAAGATGCAGTTCGGGTCGGCGTTCATGGCTGTTGCTGGCGGTTCACTGGATCACCATCGGCTTGTCTTCGTTGAAGTTCAGGAAGCCCTTCACGATGCGGTAGATCACCCAGATGCCGTCGGCGATCAGCACCAGCGCGCCCAGGCCCAGCATCCAGATCGTCGCCATGCCGACGACGAACCACACCAGGCTCCACCAGAAGGTGCGGATCTGCCAGGTGAAGTGGCTTTCGTAGATCGTGCCGACCGTGTCGTCGCGCTTCACGTAGTTGATGATGATCGCGACGATCGCCGTCACGCCGACGAAGGCGCTGACGGCGTAGAGGATGTAGGTGATCAGCGTGAGCTGCTTGATCTGGCCCAGCTTGACCGCATCGACCGAGGCACCGGGATTCACGACATCGCTCATGGCGACCCTCCTTCGCGTTGGTTGAGCTTTCGCAGCGCGAACTCCTCGAGTCCGCTCAGGCCTTCGCGCCGCTCCAGCTCGGCCAGCACCTCGGCAGGCGAGATGCCGTGCTGCGCCAGCGCGATCAGGCTGTGGAACCACAGGTCGGCGGTCTCGTAGACGATCTTCTGGCGGTCGGCGTCCTTGGCCGCCATCACCAGCTCGGTCGCCTCTTCGCCGATCTTCTTGAGGATCGCGTCGTCGCCCTTGGAGAACAGGCGTGCGACGTAGCTCTTGTCCGGATCGCCGCCGGCCGCGGGTTTGCGCGATTCGATCACCGCCGCGAGGCGGGCCAGGGTGTCGTTGGAAGCAGTCACTTGTAGATGCGCTGCGGATCCTGCAGCACCGGTTCCACGGCACGCCACGTGCCGCCTTCGAGCTTTTGGAAGAAGCAGCTGTGGCGACCGGTATGGCAGGCAATGCCCGGCTCGTGGCCGAGCTGCGTGACCTTATAGAGCACCACGTCGTTGTCGCAGTCGAGCCGGATCTCGTGGATCTGCTGGAAGTGACCGCTCTCCTCGCCCTTGTGCCACAGGCGCTGGCGCGAGCGGCTCCAGTAGACGGCCTGGCCGGTCTCGGCGCTGCGCGCCAGCGCCTCGCGGTTGGCCCAGGCGAACATCAGCAGGTCGTTGCTGCCGACTTCCTGGGCGATGACCGGCACGAGGCCATCGCGGTCCCAGCGGATGTCGTCGAGCCAGGAAGTGCTGCTGGTGCTGCTGCTCATGAAGCCCAGTGTAGTGGCCGGGCCCGCCCTCACTGGCGCACGGGGATGCCGCGCGAGGCCATCAGCGCCTTGGCCTCGCCGACCGTGTGCTGGCCGTAGTGGAAGATGCTCGCGGCCAGCACCGCGTCGGCACCGCCTTTCGTGATGCCGTCGGCCAGGTCGTCGAGCGAGCCGACGCCGCCGGAGGCGATCACCGGCACCGGCACCGCGTCGGCCACCGCGCGCGTGAGCGCGAGGTCGAAGCCGCTCTTCGTGCCGTCGCGGTCCATGCTGGTCAGCAAGATCTCGCCGGCGCCCTGCTCGGCCATGCGCCGGGCCCACTGCACCGCGTCGAGCCCGGTGTTCTTGCGCCCGCCATGCGTGTAGACGTCCCAGCCGCTGCCGTCGGCGCGCGCCTTGGCGTCGATCGCGACGACGATGCACTGCGCGCCGTACTTGTCGGACGCGTCGCGGATCACCTGCGGGTCGGCCACCGCGGCGGAGTTGAAGCTCACCTTGTCGGCGCCGGCGTTCAGCAGCCGGCGCACGTCGGCCACCGTGCGCACGCCGCCGCCCACCGTGAGCGGTATGAAGACCTGCGACGCCACCGCCTCGATGATCGGCAGGATCAGGTCGCGGCCGTCCGAGGTGGCGGTGATGTCCAGGAAGGTCAGTTCGTCGGCGCCTTGCTCGTTGTAGCGCGCGGCGATCTCGACCGGATCGCCGGCGTCGCGCAGCTCGACGAAGTTGACGCCCTTGACGACGCGACCGCCGGTGACGTCGAGGCAGGGAATGATCCGCTTGGCCAGCACCGTGATCAGCCTTCGCCGTTGAGCTCGTCGGCGCGCTTTTGCGCCGCGGCGAAATCGAGGTCGCCGGTGTAGATCGCGCGGCCGCAGATCACGCCTTCGATACCCTCGCCTTCGACGGCGCACAGCGCCTCGATGTCCTTCAGGTTCGACAGCCCGCCCGAGGCGATCACCGGAATCGACAGCGCCTGCGCGAGCTTGACCGTGGCATCGATGTTGATGCCGCTCAACATGCCGTCGCGGCCGATGTCGGTGTAGATCACGCCCTCGACGCCGTAGTCCTCGAACTTCTTGGCCAGGTCGACCACCTCGTGACCGGTCAGCTTGCTCCAGCCGTCGGTGGCGACCTTGCCGTCCTTGGCGTCCAGGCCCACGATGATGTGGCCGCCGAACGCGGTGCAGGCGTCGCGCAGGAAGCCGGGATTCTTGACCGCGGCGGTGCCGATGATCACGTAGGACAGGCCGTCGTCGAGGTAGCGCTCGATGGTGTCGAGGTCGCGGATGCCGCCACCGAGCTGCACCGGGATCTCGTCGCCGACCGCGTCGATGATGGCCTTGATCGCGCCTTCGTTGACCGGCTTGCCGGCGAAGGCGCCGTTGAGGTCGACCAGGTGCAGGCGGCGCGCGCCGGCTTCGAGCCAACGTCTGGCCATCGCGGCGGGGTCTTCGCTGAAGGTGGTGGCCTCGTTCATGTCGCCTTGCTTCAGGCGGACGCAGCGGCCGTCTTTCAGGTCGATGGCAGGGATCAGCAGCATGGCTGTGGTCGGTGGGGGGCGGGGACGCGAATGCGTGCGCTCAGGGACGCCAGTTCAGGAAATTGCGGTACAGGGCGAGGCCGTGCGCAGCACTTTTTTCGGGGTGGAACTGGGTGGCAAAAATGTTATCCCGCGCCACCGCGCTGGTAAAGCGCGTGCCGTACACGGTTTCGCCCGCGCTGTGCCGGATGTCCGCCGGCTGGGCGTAGAAGCTGTGCACGAAATAGAAGAAGCTGCCGTCCGGCACGCCGGACCAAACCGGATGGACGGCGCCGTCGTGCGCCTGCTGGAACACCTGGTTCCACCCCATCTGGGGCACCTTGAAGCGGCTGCCGTCGGGCTGCAGCTGACCTTCGAGCCGGAAGCGCCGCACCACGCCGGGGATCAGGCCGAGGCCCGGCGTGTCCTGCTCCTCGCTGTGGTCGAGCAGCATCTGCATGCCCACGCACACACCCATCAGCGGCTTGTCTGAAGCCGCCTCGAGCACGGCGCCGAGCAGCTCGCCGCCGTGGGCCTCGCGCAGCTCGCGCATGCAGTCGCGCATCGCGCCCTGGCCCGGCAGCACCACGCGCTCAGCAGCGCGCACCACGGCCGGGTCGGCGGTAACGACGACGTCGACACCCTGGCCGTGCGCGGCATGGATCACCGCCTGCGACACCGAACGCAGGTTGCCCATGCCGTAGTCGACGACGGCGACGGTGCGCCCCATGTCAGAGACTTCCCTTGGTGGAGGGGATCACGCCGGCCTGGCGCGGATCCAGCTCCAAGGCGGCGCGCAGCGCGCGCGCGAAAGCCTTGAAGATGGTCTCGCACTGGTGGTGCGCGTTGCTGCCCTTCAGGTTGTCGATGTGCAGCGTCACCTGGGCGTGGTTCGCGAAGCCCTGGAAGAACTCGAACGCGAGCTGGGTGTCGAAGCCGCCGATCATCCCGGCCTTGAACGCCACGTCCATGTGCAGGCCGGGGCGACCGGAGAAGTCGATCACCACGCGCGACAGCGCCTCGTCGAGCGGCACGTAGGCGTGGCCGTAGCGGCGGATGCCGGCCTTGTCGCCAACCGCCTTGGCGACCGCCTGGCCGAGCGTGATGCCGACGTCTTCCACGGTGTGGTGGCCGTCGATGTGCAGGTCGCCCTTGGCGTCGATCTCCAGGTCGACCAGGCCGTGGCGCGCGATCTGGTCGAGCATGTGGTCGAAAAAGCCGATGCCGGTGGCGAGCTTGGCGCTGCCGGTGCCGTCGAGGTTGACGCGCACGCGGATCTGCGTTTCCTTGGTGTCGCGCTGGACTTCGGCGATGCGTTGTTCGGTACTCATAGACTGGCCTTCAGGGCGTCGATCATCAGGGTGTTCTCTTCGGGCGTCCCCACGGTCAGGCGCAGGCAGTTCGCCAGCAGCGGGTGCAGGCCGGCGATGTGCTTGACCAGTACGCCGCGTTCCTTCATGCCGGCAAACGCCCGCGCCGAATCGGGCACGCGCACGAGGATCATGTTGGCCTCGCTCGGGAACGGCGTCACGCCCGGCATCGCGCGCAAGGCAGCCTGCAGCCGCTCGCGCTCGGCGCGCAGGATCTGCGCCTGGCGCGCGAACTCGCCGGCATGCTCGATCGCGAACAGCGTGGCCTCGGCGTTGAGCACGCTGATGTTGTAGGGCGGGCGCACCTTGTCGATCTCGTCGACGAGCGCCGCCGCGCCGGCCATGTAGCCCAGGCGCACGCCGGCCAGGCCGAACTTGCTCAAGGTGCGCATCACCAGCACATGCTCGTGATCTGCCATGCGCTGCATCCAACTGCGCGACGAGAACGGCTGGTAGGCCTCGTCGAACACGACGAAGCCCGTGCCCTGCGCGCCGACGGCCGCGACGATCTTCTCGACGATGGCCTCGTCGAAGAGGTTGGCGGTCGGGTTGTTCGGGTAGGCGATGTAGGTGATGGCCGGGCGGTGGCGCTCGATCGCCGCCAGCATCGCCGCCTCGTCGAGCTCGAAGTCCGCGGTCAGCGGTACGCCGACGAAGCCCAGGCCCTGCAGCCTGGCCGACATCTCGTACATCACGAAGCCCGGCAGCGGCGCGAGGATGGTGTTGCCGGGCCGGTCGCAGGCCATTGCCAGCAGCGAGATCAGCTCGTCGGAGCCGTTGCCCAGCATCAGCTTGCAGCCGGCGGGCAGCTCCACGTAGCTCGACAGCGCGCCGATCACGTCGGCGACGCAGGTCGTCGGGTAGCGGTTGATCGCGACGCGGCCGAGCCGCTCGCCGAGTTCGCGCTGCAGCTCGGGCGGCAGGCGAAACGGGTTTTCCATCGCGTCGAGCTTCACGAAGCCGGCGCTGGGCTGGATCGCATAGCCGTGCATCGACTGCACGTCCTGGCGCACGGTGGCCGTGATGCGCTGATTCAAGGCGCTCATCGCGAGCCTCCGTTGTCGTTCTTCAGGCGCAGCTCGGCGGCGCGCGCATGCGCCTGCAGGCCCTCGCCATAGGCCAGCTCGGCGGCGATCGGCCCCAGCACCTGCGCGCCGGCTTCGCTGACCTCGATCAGGCTGGTGCGCTTCTGGAAGTCGTAGACGCCCAGCGGCGACGAGAAGCGCGCGGTGCCCGAGGTCGGCAGCACGTGGTTGGGCCCGGCGCAGTAGTCACCCAGGCTTTCGCTGGTGAAGGCGCCGAGGAAGATCGCACCGGCGTGCTTCAACAGCGGTTCCCAGCGCGAAGGCTCGGACGAGCTGATCTCCAGGTGCTCGGGCGCGATGCGGTTGCTGATCGCGCAGGCCTCGTCCATCGAACGCGTGAGGATCAGCGCGCCACGGCCTTCGAGCGAGGCGCGGATCACGTCGCGGCGCGGCATCGCGGGCAGCAGGCGGTCGATCGCCTCCTGCACCTTGGCGATGTAGGCCGCATCCGGGCTGAGCAGGATGCTTTGCGCCAGCTCGTCGTGCTCGGCCTGGCTGAAGAGGTCCATCGCGACCCAGTCGGGCGGCGTGCTGCCGTCGGCCAGCACCAGGATCTCGCTGGGCCCGGCGATCATGTCGATGCCGACCTGTCCGAACACGCGCCGCTTGGCGCTGGCCACGTAGGCATTGCCCGGGCCGGTGATCTTGTCGACGCGCGGGATCGTCGCCGTGCCGTAGGCCAGCGCCGCGACCGCCTGCGCGCCGCCGACGGTGAACGCGCGGTGCACGCCGGCCACGTAGGCCGCGGCAAGCACGAGCGGGTTCCTTTCGCCGCGCGGCGTCGGCACCACCATCACGATCTCGCCGACGCCGGCCACTTGCGCGGGGATCGCGTTCATCAGCACCGACGACGGATACGCCGCCTTGCCGCCCGGCACGTAGATGCCCACGCGGTCCAGCGGCGTGACCTTCTGGCCGAGCAGCGTGCCGTCGTCGTCGCGGTAGCTCCAGCTGCGCCCGCAGGCCTCGAGCTGGCGCTCGTGGTAGCTGCGCACGCGCGCCGCGGCCGATTCCAGCGCGGCCCGCTGGGCCGGCGTGATGGCCTCGAGCGCCGCGCGCAGCTCGTCGCGCGTGAGTTCGAGCGCCGCGACCGACGTTGCCTGGAGATGGTCGAAGCGCTGCGTGTACTCGAGCACGGCGGCGTCGCCGCGCACGCGCACGTCGGCGAGGATCTCGGCCACGCGCTGCTCGATCGCGTCGTCCGTCTCCGCCGACCAGTGCAGCACGCGGTGAAACTCGGCTTCGAAGTCGGCTTGCGTGGTGTCGAGGTGGCGGATGGCGACGCTCATGTTCTTTCTCAGTCCTGGGGCAAGGCCCGTTCGAAGGCGTCGATCAACGCCCGGATCGGCTCGCGCTTGAGCTTCAGCGCGGCCGGGTTGACGACCAGGCGCGACGAGATCGGCATGATCTGCTCGACCTCGACCAGCTGGTTCGCGCGCAGCGTGCTGCCGGTGGAGACCAGGTCGACGATGGCATCGGCCAGGCCGGTCAGCGGCGCGAGTTCCATCGAGCCGTAGAGCTTGATGAGATCGACGTGCACGCCCTTGTCGGCGAAGTGGTTGCGCGCAACGCTCACGTACTTGGTCGCGACGCGAATGCGCGAGCCCTGGCGCACGGCCGACGCGTAGTCGAAGTCGGCGCGCGTGGCCACGCTCATGCGGCACTTGGCGATGCGCAGGTCCAGCGGCTGGTACAGGCCCGCGCCGCCCCACTCGCTGCCGTGCTCGAGCAGCACGTCCAGGCCCGCGACGCCGAGGTCGGCGCCGCCGAACTGCACGTAGGTCGGCACGTCGGTCGCGCGCACCAGCACCACGCGCACCTCGGGCCGGTTGGTCGCGAGGATCAGCTTGCGCGAGGTCTCGGGATCCTCGGTCACCGTGATGCCGGCCGCGGCCAGCAGCGGCATCGTCTCGTCGAAGATGCGGCCCTTGGAAAGCGCCAGGGTGATCACGGCTTCACCCTTTCGATGTCGGCGCCGAGGCCGCGCAGCTTGGCTTCCATGCGGTCGTAGCCGCGATCGAGGTGGTAGATGCGGTCGACGCGCGTCTCGCCCTCGGCCACGAGGCCGGCGATCACCAGGCTGGCCGAGGCGCGCAGGTCGGTAGCCATCACGGTCGCGCCCGACAGGCGCTCGACGCCGGTGACCATCGCGGTGCGGCCGTCGACTTCGATCCTGGCGCCCAGGCGCAGCAGCTCGTTGACGTGCATGAAGCGGTTCTCGAAGATCGTCTCGGCGATCTGCGCGCTGCCGTCGGCGATGCAGTTGACGGCCATGAACTGCGCCTGCATGTCGGTCGGGAAGGCCGGGTACTCGCTGGTGCGAAAGCTCACCGCGCGCGGACGGCCCGAGGCCTGCACCCGGATCCAGTCGCTGCCGGCGGTGATGCTCACGCCGGCCTCGCGCAGCTTCTCGATCGCCGCGTCCAGGTGATCGGCGCGCGCACCGCGCAGCGTCACGTCGCCGCCGGCGGCCGCGACCGCGCACAGGAAGGTGCCGGCCTCGATGCGGTCGGGCACGATGCGGTGCGCCGCCTTCGGCGCGTGCAGGCGGTCGACGCCCTGGATGTGGATGCGGCTCGTGCCGTGGCCTTCGATCCGGGCACCCATCGAGATCAGCAGCTCGGCCAGGTCGGGGATCTCGGGCTCCTGCGCGGCGTTCTCGAGCACCGTCTCGCCCTGCGCCAGCGTCGCGGCCATCAGCAGGTTCTCGGTGCCGGTCACGGTAACCATGTCGGTCGTGATGCGCGCACCCCGCAGGCCGCCTGAAGACTTGGGCGCCTTGGCCAGGATGTAGCCGTGCTCGACGCTGATCTGCGCACCCATGGCCTGCAGGCCCTTGATGTGTTGGTCGACCGGGCGCGAGCCGATCGCGCAGCCGCCGGGCAGCGAGACCGTGGCCTCGCCGAAGCGCGCCAGCAGCGGCCCCAGCACCAGGATGGCCGCGCGCATGGTCTTGACCAGCTCGTACGGCGCCTCGGGCGAGGTGACGCTGGAGGCGTCGATGCGCACCGTGTTGCCGGTGGGTCCGTCGCGCTCGCCGACCCAGTCGGCCGCAGCGCCCATGTTGCGCAGCAGCTTGAGCGTGGTGGCCACGTCCTGCAGGCGCGGCACGTTGTCGAGCGTGACGGGCTGGTCGGTCAGCAGCGCCGCGCACAGTTCGGGCAGCGCGGCATTCTTGGCGCCGGCGATCGCGACTTCGCCTTGGAGGGTGCGGCCGCCGCGGATGAGGAGTTGGTCCATGCAGGTCTCACCGCGGACCACGGACCCCGACCCAATCAAGCCGCCACGCGAAGGGCGCGGCGCGCCTCACCGGGCCACGTCCACGCCGCGGCCGGGTTCAGTGATGGTGATGGGTGGCCGAAGCTGCCGGAGCGGCAGCGTATTCGGCCGGCGTGAGCGTCTTCATCGACAGCGCGTGGATTTGTTCGCGCATTCTATCGCCCAGCGCCCGGTAGACCCGCTGGTGGCGGGCAATGCGCGACAGGCCTTCGAATTCCGCGCTGACGATGGTGGCGAAGAAGTGCCGCCCGTCGCCTTCGACGGCGAGCTGCTCGCAGGCAAGGCCCTGCGCGATGTAGCGCTCGACGTCGGCGGGTGTGGGGTCGGACATGGTGGCGAGATTCTAGGTGGGGTTGGATTTTCTCTTCGCGAGCCACTTGGTTGGGCTGATCGCAAGGGAGCGGGCAGGCCGGCGTGGGCGCTTCGGTTCGGCGGCCTGCCCACTCCCTTGCTCAAGCACCGCTGTTCTCCTTCAAAGAGGAACGGCATGACCCTGAACAGGCCGCGCGCAGCCTGTCCCCGCCCAACTCGCGAAGAACCTCAGTGCCGCAGCTTGTAGCCGGTCGCCAGCAGCCGCAGCGCCAACCCCGCGACCAGCACGAAGCTGAGGCCCACGATGCCCAGGCTGATCCACGGCGACACGTCGCTCACGCCGAAGAAGCCGGCCCTGAACCCGTCGATCATGTAGAAAAAGGGGTTCAGGTGGCTCACCGCCTGCCAGAAGCTCGGCAGCGAATGCACCGAATAGAAAACGCCGGCGAGGAAGGTCATCGGCATGATCAGGAAGTTCTGGAACGCCGCCATCTGGTCGAACTTCTCGGCCCACAGACCGGCGATCAGCCCCAGCGAACCCAGCATGCCCGCGCCCAGCAGCGCGAAGGCCAGCACCCACAGCGGATTGGCCAGGTGCAGCGGCGCGAACCAGACGGTGACGACGAACACCCCCAGGCCGACCACCAGGCCGCGCACGACCGAGGCGCCCACGTAGGCGACGAACCAGGCCCAGTGCGACAACGGCGTCACCAGCAGGAACACCAGGTTGCCGGTGATCTTGCTCTGGATCAGCGAGGAGCTGCTGTTCGCGAACGCGTTCTGCAGCACGCTCATCATCACCAGGCCCGGGATCAGGAAGCTGGTGTAGCCCACGCCGGGGTAGACCTGCACATGTTCCTCGAGCACGTGGCCGAAGATCAGCAGGTAGAGCACCGCGGTGAGCACCGGTGCGGCCACGGTCTGGAAGGCCACTTTCCAGAAGCGCAGGATCTCCTTGCGGAACAGGGTCTGGGCGCCGTCGAACGTCACGATGCAACTCCCGAACGCTCGCCCTGCATAATTTCCAGGAACACGTCTTCCAGGTCGCTGCGCCCGATCTCCAGGTCCTCGACCCGCACCCGCGCCTCGCGAAGCCGCGTGAGCATCGCCCAGACCTCGCCGGCGTCGTGCGCCGAGAGCTGCACGATGCGCCCGGTCACGCGCGCCTGGCACGCGATGTCCTGCGGCAGCGCGTCGTCGGTCTTGAAGCGCACTTCCTGGTGCGAGGTATCGGCCAGCAGCGCCTCGGTGCGGTCGAGCGCGACGATGCGGCCTTGCTTGAGCATCGCGATGCGTCCGCACAGCGCCTCGGCCTCTTCCAGGTAGTGCGTGGTCAGCAGCACCGTGTGGCCTTGCTTGTTGAGCCGCGAGATGAAGGCCCACAGCGTCTGGCGCAGTTCGACGTCGACGCCGGCGGTCGGCTCGTCGAGCACGATCACCGGCGGACGATGCACCAGCGCCTGCGCGACCAGCACCCGCCGCTTCATGCCGCCCGAGAGCTGGCGCATGTTGGCGTTGGCCTTGTCGGCCAGTCCCAGCTCGCGCAGCAGCTCGTCGATCCAGTCGTCGTTGCCGCGCACGCCGAAGTAGCCGCTCTGGATGCGCAGCGTCTCGCGCACCGAGAAGAACGGGTCGAACACCAGCTCCTGCGGCACGATGCCCAGGCAGCGCCGCGCGGCCGCGTAGTCGTCGACCACGTCGTGGCCCATCACCGTGACACGCCCGCCGCTGGCGCGCGAGAGGCCGGCGAGGATGCTGATCAGCGTCGTCTTGCCGGCGCCGTTGGGGCCGAGCAGGCCGAAGAACTCGCCCGGCGCGATGTCGAAGCTCACGCCCTGCAGCGCGCGCACCTCGTCGCCGCTGCCGCGGCGGTAGGTCTTGGCGACGGCCTCGAAGCGGACCGCCGGGAGGCCGGCGGGCGGCGGCGCGACGATGGGTCGGTTGTCGTTCATGGCGTGCAGGCGAAGCGGCGGATTGTAGGAAGCAGCCCACGGCAGTGCCGACGTGGGGTCGGCGCGGCTTGGGACAAGGCGCCGGATGGTGCAAGATCGCCCAGCCGCCACACCCCGCCGCCGTCGCCCGACATGACCTCGCGCCCTCCGAAGAAAGCGCCGCGCCGCACCGCCGAACGCATCCTCGAGGTCACGCTGGACCTGTTCAACCGCTTCGGCGAACCCAACGTCAGCACCACGCTGATCTCGGCCGAGCTGAACATCAGCCCCGGCAACCTCTACTACCACTACCCGGCCAAGGACGAGCTGATCAACAGCCTGTTCGACCGCTACGAGCAAAAGCTCAACGAGCTGCTGCGCGCGGCGGACAACGTGGCCAACGTGGAGGACGCCTGGCTGTTCTTCCACATGTTCTTCGAGCTGATCTGGCAGTACCGCTTCCTCTACCGCGACCTCAACGACCTGCTCAGCAAGAACCGGCGGCTGGAGACGCACTTCCAGTTCGTGCTCAAGCACAAGCAGGAGGCGGTCAAGGCCGTGCTCGACGGCCTCGCGCGCCACCAGGCCTTCGGGGCGCGCGGCCTCGACGCGCGCGAGGCCGACGCCGTCTCGACCGCGATGGTGGTGGTGCTGACCTACTGGCTCAGCTACGAATACGTGCGCGACCCGCGCAAGGCCCTGGAGCCCGAGAGCGCCGGTGCCGCCTTGCTGCGCGGCGCCTACCACCTGCTCAGCCTCTTGATGCCCTATCTCGAGCCGGCACAGCGCGAACACCTGTTCTCGCTGGTCGGCAGCTACCGCGCACCGCCCAAGCCGGCAAGCTGAATGCCTAAGCGGCCGAACGAAGAACACACGACAGGAGACAAGCGATGGCCAAGTGGACCGCCTTTCCCTACGACAGCGACGACTACCGCTACGACGCCGCCGCGCTGAAGAAGCACTGGGCCCGGCTGCACGCCGGCGACGCCGAGCCTTGCCCCGCGGAAGCCGCCGTGCTGCAGGCCTGGACGCTGTTCCACGCCGGCGAATTCAAGGCCGCGGCCGATGCGGGCCTGAAGGCAGGCGGCGCGGGCATCACGGTCGCGAACAAGGCGCAGGCGATCTACGCCAACTACCTGGAAAAGAGCGAGAAGGCCAAGCTCGACCTGCTGCTCGAGGTGGCGCAGCGCGCCGAGGCGCAGGCCGCGGCCGAGCCGAAGAACGCCAACGCCCACTACCTGATGGCCTATGCGCTGGGCCGCTACAGCCAGGGCATCAGTGTCGCCAAGGCGCTGGCGCAAGGCCTGGGCGGCAAGGTCAAGGGCGCGCTGGAAACCGCCATCAAGCTCGCGCCCAAGCATGCCGACGCGCACATCGCGCTGGGCGCCTTCCATGCCGAGGTGATCGACAAGGTCGGCAAGCTGCTCGGCAAGACCCAGGGCGCCGACGCGGCGACCGGCCTCAAGATGTTCCAGACCGCGCTCAAGCTCAACCCGACCAGCGCGATCGCGATGGTCGAGTACGCCAACGGCCTGGTGATGCTCGAAGGCGAGAAGAAGCTGAAGGAGGCGACCAAGCTCTACGAGCAGGCCGCCGCCTGCACGCCGATGGACGCGATGGAGCGGCTGGACGTGGAGATGGCGAAAGCCGAGCTGGAAGACTGATCAAAGCTCGCCGGCCACCATCTGCGACAACACATCTGGCTGCATCAGCTCCTCCAGCGCCGGGTCCGGTCGCTGCAGCCACAGCGCAACCGCCAGCGCGCAGCCCAGAGCCAGGCCGCCCGCGCCGATCCACCAGCGCGGCGATGCCGACCAGCGCAGCGCATGCCCGCCGTTCGACTGCGCCGAGCCCGCGCCGTGCGAGGCGCGCCAATGGGCCATCACGCGCGACTGCAGCGCCTCGATCGAGGCTGCGTCGGCCTCGGCGGGCGATGCGCGCAGCGCGCAGCGCAGTTCATCGTCGTCTCGCTCGGGACTCATCATGTCGCTTCCCCTTCCAGGCGGGATCGCAGCGCCAGCTTGGCGCGGTACAGAAGTTGGTGCGCGGCGTTGGGGTCGAGCTCCAGCGCCCGCGCGATGTCGGCCACCGAGGCATCGGCATAGGCCCACATCGCGACCGCCATGCGCTGGCGGGCCGGGAGCCTGGCCAGCGCCTCGCCGATGCGGTGGCGCGATGCGCGATGTTCTTGCTGCGGCGCCTCGTCATGCTGCCGCGCGTCGTGCAGCTCGACCAGCGCCTCGGGCTCCATGCCCTGCTCGCGGCGCTGCCCCAGCAGGCTCTTGCAGCGGTTGATCACGATGGTGTTGAAGTAGGTCGACAGCCTCGCGCCGCGCGTGTCGCTCGGCGCGCTGCGCCACAGCCGGGCAAAGGCGTCCTGCACCGCGTCCTCGGCGTCCTCTCGCCGCCCGAGCATCTGCAGCGCCAGCCCCAGCGCCTGCGGTGTGAGCGCGCGCACGAGGCGCGTCGCGCTGGCCTCGCGCCCGTCGCAGGCCTCGCGCCACAGCTGCCAGTCGTCGCCGGCCTCGGGCCGCGACGCGCCGAGCCACTGCGTCAGGCGCGACACCGCGAGCGTCCCTGGAGGCATCGAACTCGCCCTTTCATCGCGCCGGCAGCTTCTCGCGCAGCGCGGCGCGTTCCTCGGGGCTGAGCTTGTCGAGCATCTCGCGGCGCTGCTGCAGCAGCTGACGGCGCTCCTCGGGCGTCATCGCCTTGAGCCGATCGCGGCGCTCGCGCGCGATGCGCTCGCGCTCCTCGGGCGGCATCTGCTGCCAGCGCTCGCGCACCTGGCCGGCCAGCGCGCGCCGCTGATCGGGCGACAGGCTTTCGAGCCGCTCGCGCATCTCGCGCCGGAACGCCTGGCGCTCCTGGGGCGTGGCGCGGCGCAACTGCTCGCGGATCTCGGCGCGGCGCGCCTCCTGCTCGGCAGGCGACAGGCGCGCCCAGGCCTCGGGGTCCGGCACGGCCACGGGCGCGGCCAGCGCCTGCGCCGCACCGGCCAGCAGCGCCAGCGCGGCGCACAGGTGTCGAACGGACATCGGCTTCATCATCGATCTCGCAAGGCTCGCGGCAACGCTCGGGCGCGTCAAGCCGCGCCGCGCCACAGGTCGGGCAGCGCGGCCGGCGCGCCGGGCAGCAGCTCGCGCTCGATCTGCGCGCGCGAGACGCCGAGGTGGCGCTGCAGGGCCGGGGCAATCAGCGCGCGCAAGTCGGTGGTCGGCCGCAGGTCGCGGCCCTCGAAGAGCTGCGCGCGCGCGAGGCCCGGCCAGTCACTGCGCACGCGCCCGCCCGCGACCACGCCGCCGGCGAGAAAGGCCACGCCGGCCGTGCCGTGATCGGTGCCGAGGCTGCCGTTCATCGCGGCGGTGCGGCCGAACTCGGTCATCACGAGCACGCTGGTGTCCGACCAGCGCGCGCCGAGCGACTCGCGCAGCGCGGCCAGGCCCTGGTCGAGCCCGCCGAGCAGGCGCGCCAGACGTGGCGCCTGCTGCGTGTGGGTGTCCCAGCCGCTGCTTTCGAGCCAGGCGACGCGCGGGCCGTCGGGTGCCGAGAGGAAGCGCCCGGCCTGGCGCGCCAGCGCCGCGAAGCCGGCGCCGCCCGCGGCGGCCATGTCGTCGCCGCGATGCTGGGCCATCGCCTGCTCGAACATCGGGCCGAGCTGCGCATCGCTCTCATAGAGCCGGCCCACGCGCGCGAGCAGGTCCGCGTCGGCGCTCGCGTTCGCGCTCGGCGCCCAGCTGCTTGCACCGGGCGCGCCGCGCAACGCGAGCGGCAGCGCCTGTTCGAGCGCGACGCCGCGCCCGCCGGTGGCGGCGAGGGCACGGCCGAGCCATCCGGTCGAGAGCTCGAAAGGCCGCGCACCGCCGCTTTCGAGCTGCTGCTGCGCGTCGAAGTGCGAGCGCTCGCGGTACGGGCTCGCAACCGCATGCACCACCAGCAGCGAGCCCTCGCCCCACCAGCGATGCAATTGCGCCAGCGCAGGGTGCAGCGAGAACATGCCGTCCAGGCGCCGCGGCGGGCCGAATCGTTCGAGCTCGGCCTCGGCCTGCGGACGCAGCGCGCGCCACGCCGGATCCCCGGTGGCCGGCACGGCCGCGAGCCCGTCGAGCGCGCCGCGCAGCATCACGACGACGAGCGCGCAGCGATCGGGCCCGGCGGCGGGCGCGGCCAAGGCGAGCCGCGCGCCGGCCGCAGCCAGCGGCGCGGCGACGAGGCCGCGCAGGATCTGTCGGCGAGACGGCAGCGAGTTGGCCATGCGTGTCACCTGCGTTGGAATTCGGGGCTGGCCAGCAGCAGCGCCAGCGCCTGGCGGCCGCTCTCGGCGCGTTCGATCTGCGTGGCGGTGCCGGCGCCGAGGTCGGCGCCGAAGCTCAGGCTGGCGAGCTGGCGCGCGTCGGCAAAGGCCGCGTGCTCGTCCGCGAAGGCCGAGGCCCACTGCACGCGCTTCCACAGCGCGTCGGGCGCGAGCCAGTCCTCGCTGCGGTCGGGCCAGCCCTGCGGCGAGGGCGCGCGGCCCGGCGGCTGGCCCATCTGAACCAGCGCCGTCTGCGCCCGCTCGGGCCGCAGGATCGGCAGCTTCATCAGCCGGTGCGCCGACAACAGCAATTCCTCCGGCCGCTTGAACTTGGGCGGTCCCTCGGCGCGCCACGCGAGCTCGTGCGTGAACAGCGTCTCGGCGAGCGCGCGCAGGTCGCCGTCGCTGTCGCGAAACCTCGCGGCCAGTGCGTCGACGAGGGCCGCGGGCGGATCGTCGGCGACGAAGTGGCGCGCGAGCTTGGTGGCCAGGTGGCGCGCGGTCGACGGATGGCGCGACAGATCGTCGAACAGCGCCTCCACCGCCTCGGGGCCTTCGCGATAGCGCCGCCCCAGCACGCGCTTGTCGGCCGGCTCGTGGATCGCGCGGCGGAACTCGGCCGTCATCGGCCCCTCGCGATCGACCGTCCGGCCCGTCAGCAGCTTGGCGAGCTCGGTCACGTCGGCCTGCGTGTAGCCGCCGTCCACGCCCAGCGTGTGCAGCTCGAGCAGCTCGCGCGCGAGGTTCTCGTTGAGGCCGCGCTCGCGGCGCCGGCCGGCGCGCGAGCCGGGACCGACCGATTGCGCGTTGTCCAGATAGAGCAGCATCGCCGGATGCAGCGTCGCCGCGCGCAGCAGGTCGCGAAAGCGCCCGAAGGCGTGCGGGCGGATCGCCTCGCGCTCGTGCGGTGCCACCAGCGCGAGCGTCGCGCCCTTGGTCGCGGCGACGCAGAAGTGATTGCTCCAGAACAGCGTCCAGCGCTCGGCCACCGGCGTCGGCGTCGCGATCACGTGCTGCCAGCGGCGCTGCAAGGCCGCGAGGTTGGCGCGGCGCAGGCGCAGCCGGTCCGGGTCGCGCGGGGTCGCGTCGTCGGCCGGTGCCGAGGCCGCCATCGACGGCGCGGGCGCGGCGAGCGCCCGGCGCAGCACGGCGCGCGTCATCTCGCCGGCCTCGGCGCTGCCGGCCAGCCCGGCGCCGTCGAGCGGCGCCGGCTCGCGCAGTTGCGCCAGCACCCAGCCGCGCGGATCGCCGCGCAGGGCGGCGAGGCTGGTCTCGGCAAAGCCGAAGCGGTGGGCGGCGAGGGTGGCGGCTTGCATGGCGTGCGAGGGACTTCTGCCGCTTCAACCGCGGAGGCGGCGGCTTCTTACGCCCGCCCCAGCGATTTGCTCGGAATTGCGCCGCCGCGCGTAAGCCTGCGCCGCGGCGGCGGGTTCAAGCGGCAACCGGTTGCGCGCGGCGCGCCGGCCGACAAGCCACCACAGGAGCCGACGATGTCCCACTGGACCCACTTCATGTTCGCCACCGCGCTGGTCGCCGCCGCGGCCGCAGCGCAAGCCCAGTCCGCGCCCGCCAGCCAGGCCGCCGAGCAGCGCTTCGACCACCGCCAGGACCGGCAGGAGCAGCGCATCGAGCAAGGCGTCTCGTCCGGCGCGCTGACCCAGCCCGAGGCCCGCCGCCTCGGCCGCGAACAGGCCCGGCTCGCGCGCGCCGAAGCGCATGCCGAGGCCGACGGCACCGTGACGCGCCGCGAGGCGGTGAAGCTCGAGCAGCGTCAGGACCACGCGAGCCGCCACATCGCGCACGCCAAGCACGACCGGCAGACGCGCAAGCCCTGAGCCGCGAGGCGCCACGGCCAAAGCAGTTCCCGTCGCAGGGCCGCTTCACACCGATGCCGCCAGGCATGGTATGAAGCGCCCCTTCGTCCATGAAGCGCCCACGAGGCGCGAACTGCCGATGCCACACCTTCTCCTGATCGTCGAGCCGATCGGCCAGCGCGCCGAACGCAGCGAAGCCGAGGGCCGCGCCGCTTACGGCGCGATGCTGGACTTCACCGAGTCCCTCAAGCAGCGCGGCGTGCTGATGGCCAGCAACTCGCTGCAGTCGACCGCCAACGCCGTGCGGCTGCAGGTGCGCGACGGCCGCAAGCGCCTGTTCGACGGGCCGTTCGCCGAGGCCAAGGAAATGGTCGGCGGCTTCTTCCTGCTCGACGTCGAGACGCGCGAGCAAGCGCTCGCCATCGCCGAGGAATGCCCGGCAGCGGCCTGGTGCACCGTCGAGGTTCGCGAAGTGGGGCCCTGTTACGTGCGCTGAAGCGCCGCGTGTCGATTCCGGCTCCGGCCGTTCGTCGTGGGTTCGAAGGCAGCGAAAAGCACTGCCTCGTTCCACGACCGAAGGAGCCCGACATGCGATTCATGATCATCGTGCGCGGCAATGCCGACACCGAGGCCGGCAAGTTGCCGGAAGAAGCCCTGCTGGCCGCCATGACCAGCTACCACGAGGAGCTCGCCCGTGCCGGCGTGCTGCTCGACGCCAACGGCCTGCAGCCCACGTCCAAGGGCTTTCGCATCCAGTACCGCGGCGGCCGCCGCCGAGTGATCGACGGCCCGTTCACCGAGAGCAAGGAACTGGTGGCCGGCTACACGCTGATCGAGGTGCGCTCCCGGGAGGAGGCCATGGAATGGGCGCGCCGCTTCCCGGCGCCCTTCGGCGAACAGGCCGACGGCGAGATCGAGGTGCGAGCGCTGTACGAGTTGGACGATCTCGGCCCGAGCGAGTCGATCGAGCGCTTTCGCCAGCTCGAGACCGGGCGCGGCGCGCGCTGAACCCTCATCAAGAACAAGGAGAACACCATGCTCAAGTTCATTGCCCTCGCCGTGGTCGCGGCGCTCGCCGCGGTGCTGATCGCCGCCGCCACCCGCCCCGACACCTTCGTCGTGCAGCGCAAGACGCACATCGCCGCCGCGCCCGACAAGGTGTTCGCGCAGATCAACGACCTGCAGCGCTTCAACGCCTGGAACCCGTTCAACAAGAAGGATCCGGCGGTGCAGGGCCGCTACAGCGGCCCCGCCGCCGGCCCCGGCGCGACCTACGAGTTCGCGGGCAACAAGGACGTCGGCCGCGGACGGCTGGCGATCGCGCAGTCCACGCCGTCATCGAGCGTGCAGATGAAGCTCGACATGCTCGATCCTTTCGAGGCGCACAACGACGTGCACTTCACCTTGGCGCCGGCCGCCGGCGGCACCGAGGTCACCTGGGCGATGCAGGGCCCGCTGCCCTACGTGGCCAAGATCGCGCACCTGTTCTTCGACATGGACCGCATGGTCGGGCGCGACTTCGAGGCCGGCCTGGCGGATCTCAAGGCCCAGGCCGAGCGCAGCTGACCGACGCCTCTTCAAAACGGGAGACATCCAAGATGCACAAGCAGATCTTCGTCAACCTCGCGGTCAAGGACCTGCCGCGCAGCAAGGCCTTCTTCGAGGCGCTGGGCTTCGGCTTCGACGCGAAGTTCACCAACGACCAGGGCGCCTGCATGAAGCTGGGCGAGAACATCTACGCGATGCTGCTCGTCGAGCCCTTCTTCCAGGGCTTCACCAAGAAGCCGATCAGCGACGCGCGCAAGCAGACCGAGGTGCTGCTGTGCCTGTCGTGCGAGAGCCGCGCCGAGGTCGACGCGCTGGTGCGCAAGGCGCTGGCCGCCGGCGGCACGGCCCCGATGCCGGCGCAGGACCACGGCTTCATGTACGGTCACGGCTTCGAGGATCTCGATGGCCATCAATGGGAGCTGATGCACATGGATCCGAACGCGGTTCCGCAGGAATGACGCCCCCCACGCTCACTTCGTTCGCTGTCCCCCGAGGGGGCGCGAACCCCGCTTGGGGCGGCCCGGCGCGGGGTTCGGCATGACGACAGACGTGCACCACGCGATCGACGCCGTCTGGCGCATCGAATCGGCCAAGATCGTCGCCGTGGTCGCGCGCATGGTGCGCGACGTCGGCCTGGCCGAGGAGATCGCGCAGGACGCGCTGGTCGCCGCGCTCGAACGCTGGCCCGAGGACGGCGTGCCCGACAAGCCGGCCGCGTGGCTGATGACCACCGCCAAGCACCGCGCGCTCGACCGCATCCGCCGCGACGGCATGCAGTCGGAAAAGCACGACGAGATCGTGCAGGACATGGCCGCGCTCGGCACCGACCACACGCCCGACTTCGTCGACGCGCTGGCCGAAGCCAGCGAGGACGAGATCGGCGACGACCTGCTGCGCCTGGTCTTCACCGCCTGCCACCCGGTGCTGTCGGTCGACGCGCGCATCGCGCTCACGCTGCGCCTGCTCGGCGGCCTGACGACCGACGAGATCGCGCGCGCCTTCCTGGCCAGCGAGCCGGCGATCGCGCAGCGCATCGTGCGGGCCAAGCGCAGCCTCACCGCGGCCAAGGTGCGGTTCGAGGTGCCGCGCGGGCCGGAGCTCGCCGCGCGCCTGGCCGACGTGCTCGAGGTGATCTACCTGATCTTCAACGAGGGCTACTCGGCCACCGCCGGAGACGACTGGATGCGCCCGGCGCTGTGCGACGAGGCGCTGCGCCTGGGCCGCGTGCTGGCCGGCCTGGCGCCCGAGGAACCCGAGGTGCACGGACTGGTGTCGCTGATGGAGATCCAGGCCTCGCGCACCGCGGCACGCACCGACGCGCAGGGGCAGCCGGTGCTGCTGCTCGACCAGGACCGCTCGCGCTGGGACCCACTGCTGATCCGCCGCGGCCTGGCGGCGCTGGCGCGCGCGGTCGCGCTGGGCGGCGCGCACGGCCCTTACGCGCTGCAGGCGGCGATCGCGGCCTGCCATGCGCGCGCGCACCGCGCCGAGGACACCGACTGGGCGCAGATCGCCTCGCTGTACGAATCGCTCGCCCGCGTCGCGCCCTCGCCGGTGGTCGAGCTCAACCGCGCGGTCGCGGTCGGCATGGCGCACGGTCCGGCGGCCGGCTTGGCGCTGGTGGACGCGATCGCCAACGACGCGACGCTGGCGCAGTACCACTGGCTGCCGAGCGTGCGCGGCGACCTGCTCGCCAAGCTGGGGCGGGCAAGCGAAGCGCGCGTCGAGTTCGAGCGCGCGGCCGCGCTCACGCGCAACCAGCGCGAGCGCGCGCTGCTGCTGGCGCGGGCGGCGGCATCGGCCTGACGCGGGTCCCGGGCATGGCGGTTGCCCAAGTTCGCCATGGACCGGGAACTGTGGGCCGACCGATTCGCCAACGCCATGCTGCGGCATGGCGCGCTGCTGGATCCTCGGGCGCTGCGGGCCTGCGGTCGGGAGCTGTGGGCGACGGCCTGCTGCTCGCCGGAACGCGCGGCACTCGACGAGATCGAGAGCCTTGCTGCTGGGGATCGCGAGACCTTCGTCGATCTGCTCGTGCGCGTTTGGCCGGGCACTGCCAATGCGGGGCCGACCCATGGCTGACGACACGAAGGGCCGCGCGCCCGAGGACCGCAGCCGCGTCGACCTGAACGACGCGCGCAACCTGCGCTACTGGTGCGAGGAGTTCGCTTGCACGCCGGACGAGCTGCGCGCCGCGGTCAAGGCCGTGGGCGTGATGGTGCCCGACCTGCGCGTGCACCTGAGCAAAGGGCGCGAGGCGATCTGAAGGACGACCGCCCTCACCCAGCGTCGGTGGCAGGGCGACCAACGCATAAGGCCCTGCCCGAGGGACCGCAGAACTTAAGGCTCCTGTCATGGGACGGCATCGCGCGCGCGCTCGCGCTGCCGCGACGCCTCACGGCCGTGCGGCGGCGGCGCTCGTGCGCTTGGCCACCGAGGACTGCAGCGCCTTGCCCATCTTCAGGTGCTGCTCGACCGCAGCGCGCGTCTGCTCGGCGTAGTCCTTGACGTGCGGGTCCTTGGCCTGCGCTCCCGTGTTCATCAGCGCGAGCATCTCCTCGTGCGCCTTCACGCCGAAGCGCTCCGCGTAGCGGCGGTCGAACTCCGCGCCTTCGGTGGCGGCCAGCGCCTCGATCTCGGCGGTCTGCGCCTTGGTCGGCACCTGCGGCAGCGTCACCGCCTTGGAGGCTGCCAGGCGTTCGAGCGCCTCGGCGTTCTTGGCGTGCTCCGCGAGCATCTGCGTGGCGAAGTCCTTCACCTCGCGCGTCGTCGCGCGGCTTTGCGCGAGCTGGCTGGCCTGGACCTCGGCATGGCCGCCGGCGGCCGCCTTGCGCAGGAAGTCGGCCTCCGGATAAGGCAGGTCCTGCCCCAGCACCGGCACAGCGACGCACAACGCGGCCACGGCAAGGCTGGCCATTGCGGCGATGGATTGCAAGGGTTTCATCTGGATCTCCTGTCTTGCGGCGCGTTTCGCGTCGTCGACAAGAGAAGAGGCAAACCGCGGACCCAAGCGCGGCGGCGGGCGCGGACGCTGCTTCAGCGGCGCAGCATGGCAGCACGGCCGCGCGCCCGCCAGCGCGCGCGTGTGAGGGCGAAAGCCTCGTACACGCCCCACAGCACGGCCGCGCCGATCGCGGGCGCGGGAGCAAGGAGTTGCTTGAGTCGAGTCATGGTGCGGTGGTTCGGTGGTGCGCTGCGTGAACGAGCCAACGTAGCGCCGCTTCGTGACGCCTGCGTGACGCGTGCGTGACCACGCCGCCCTTTGCAGCGCGAAGGCCGTGCGGCATCCTCGCGGCGTGAGCCTGACCCCGCCGATCGCCGAGCTCGAACAGCTGCAGCGCCTGATCGATGCCGGAGCGAACCACCTCGATGTGCGCGTCGTCGCCGAGGTGGAAGCCGCGGGCCAGTGCCTGCCGGTGCACGCCCTCACGATGGGCAGCCGAGCGCCCGACGCGCCGGCGCTCGGCGTCTTCGGCGGTGTGCACGGGCTCGAACGCATCGGCGCCGAGGTCGCGCTGGCCTTCCTGCATAGCGTGATCGAGCGGCTGCGCTGGGACGAGCTGCTGCACCGCCAGCTCGAGGTCCTGCGGCTCGTCTTCATGCCGCTCGTCAACCCCGGCGGACTGTGGCTGGGCACGCGCGCCAACCCGCGCGGCGTCGACCTGATGCGCAACGCACCGGTCGAGGCGGCCGGTGCCGCGCCGCTGGTGGGCGGCCAGCGCCTGAGCGCGGCGCTGCCCTGGTACCGCGGCGTGGCCGGCGCGCCGATGGAGGCCGAGAGCGCCGCGCTGTGCGAGCTGGTCGCGCACGAGCTGCTCGGCCGGCCGTTCGCGCTGACGGTCGACTGCCATTCCGGCTTCGGCGTGCGCGACCGCGTGTGGTTTCCGTTCGCGCACAGCGCGCGGCCGATCGAGCACCTGCCCGAGCTGGACGCGCTGGCCGGGCTGCTGGACCGCACGCACCCGCAGCACCGCTACCTGTTCGAGCCGCAAAGCCACCAGTACCGAGCGCACGGCGACCTGTGGGACCACCTCTACCTGCGCGCACGCGAACGCGCGCCCGACGCGGTGTTCCTGCCGCTGACGCTGGAGATGGGTTCGTGGCTGTGGGTCAAGAAGAACCCGCGCCAGCTGTTCAGCCGCCACGGCATCTTCAACCCGCTGATCGAGCACCGCCAGCAGCGCGTGCTGCGCCGCCACGTGGCGTGGCTCGACTTCATGGCGCGCGCCGCGGCGAGCTGGCGCCGCTGGCTGCCGGCGGGCGAGGACCGGCCTGCGCATGCGCAGGCGGCGCTGCAGCGCTGGTACCCGCCACCCACGTGAGCGGGGCACCAGGCGAATGCGCGCCTCGTCACGCATCTGCCATCGGCCTGCCATCTGCACTGCCTAGCGTTGCCCCGCCCACGTCCCGCGCGGGCGCAACCTCTGGGAGTCCCTTTCCATGCGCAAGCATTTCGTCTCGTTCTCGCTGGCGTGCCTGATGGCCACGCTGGCCCACGCCCACGGCGGCGCGCCCACCGCGCCCGGCTCGGTGCAGCTCGGCCCGCGCCCCTTCTTCCTCGTCGACGACATGAGCGACGGCCCGCTCAAGCGCCAGCTGCAGCAGTGCGCCCAGCGCGGGGTCTACACCTCGCGCGCGTTCTCGATCGGCCACCGCGGCGCGCCGCTGCAGTTTCCCGAGCACACCAAGGAGAGCTACGAGGCCGCCGCGCGCATGGGTGCCGGCGTGCTGGAGTGCGACGTGGCTTTCACCAAGGACAAGGAACTCGTCTGCCGCCACGCGCAGAACGACCTGCACACCACGACCAACATCCTGGTGACGCCGCTGGCCGCCAAGTGCAGCAAGCCCTTCCAGCCCGCCACCTATGACGCCGGCGGCAACCTGCTCACGCCGGCCAGCGCCGAATGCCGCACCAGCGACATCACGCTGGCCGAGTTCAAGACCCTGCGCGGCAAGATGGACGCCTTCGATCCGCGCGCGCGCACCGCGGCCGAGTACCTGGGCGGCACCGCGAGCTTTCGCACCGACCTCTACGCCGGCCCGAGCAGCGGCACGCTGATGACCCACAAGGAGAGCATCGAGCTGTTCAAGCGGCTGGGCGTGAAGATGACGCCCGAACTCAAGAGCCCGGTGGTGCCGATGCCCTTCAACGGCTTCACGCAGGAGGCTTATGCGCAAAAGCTGATCGACGAGTACAAGCAGGCGCGCGTGGCGCCTTCGCACGTGTACCCGCAAAGCTTCGACATCCGCGACGTGCTGTACTGGGTCAGGAACGAGGCCGCCTTCGGCCGCCAGGCGGTCTACCTCGACGACGCCAACGTCGTGGCCGACCTGCCGAGCTACGCCGAGCTGGTCGGCTACAAGACCCAGGGCATCAACATCGTCGCGCCGCCGATCTTTGCGCTGCTGGCGCTGGACGCGGGCGGGCGCATCGTGCCCAGCCAGTACGCGCACGACGCGCGCCAGGCCGGCCTGGACATCATCAGCTGGTCGCTCGAGCGCTCGGGCGTGCTGGCCGACGGCAACAACGGCTTCTACCTGCAGACCGTGGATTCGGCGATCAAGACCGAAGGCGACGTGTTCCGCGTGCTGGAAGTGCTGTCGCGCGACGTCGGCATCATCGGCATGTTCTCCGACTGGCCGGCGACGACGACGTTCTTCGCGAACTGCATGGGGCTGCGCTGAGCGCAGGGCCGGTGCCGGCAGGCACCGGCTGGTTCGGTGGCGCCGTTGGCGCCACACTTCGCCCATGCCCCTGCCCCCGCCGACGCTTCACACCGCTCGCCTGTTGCTGCGCCCGTTCGCGGACGCCGATGCGAACGCCCTCTTCGCACTGCACAGCAACCGCCACGTGCTGCGCTACTGGGACGCACCCGCCTGGACGGAACGCGCGCGGGCGGAACGCTTCATTGCGGCGTGCAGGCAGATGGCGCAGGAGGGCACCGGCGCGCGGGTCGCGATCGAACGCGCCGGCGGCGCGTTCATCGGCTGGTGCGGCCTGGTCCGATGGAATCCGGACTACCGCAGCGCGTCGATGGGCTACTGCCTCGACGACGCCGCATGGGGCCAAGGCTTTGCCACCGAGGCCGCGGGCGCGCTGCTGCAGTGGGCCTTCGACACGCTGGACCTGAACCGCGTCCAGTCCGAGACCGACACGCGCAACACGGCGTCGAGCCGCGTGCTCGAGAAACTCGGCTTTGTTCGCGAAGGCCGGCTGCGGGAAGATTGCATCGTCGACGGCGAGGTTTCGGATTCCTGGGTGTATGGGCTTCTGAGGCGGGAGTGGAAGCCGTTGCCGTCGCGTTCGCGGGCGGGTTGAAGCGCCGGCCCGAGCCATTGGTCACCAGGAAGCGCCATGTCCAAGGGCTATTGGGTCACCTGGTATCACGCGATCGACGATCCGGCGGTCCACGAGCGCTACGCCGCCGCGGCCACCGCCGCCATCGAGGCCTTTGGCGGTCGCTTCCTGACCCGCGGCCTTGCGGTCGCATCGTTCGAGGGCCATGGCAAAGGGCCTCAACGCTGCGTCGTGGTGGAGTTCGACAGCGCGGCCATGGCCGTGGCCGCCTACGAGAGTGCGGCCTACCGGGCCGCCCTGGCCTTGCTGGGTTCTTCCGCCGATCGGGAGGTCCGCATCCTCCAAGGCACCGAGATCCCCGGCTCGCCAGAATGACCTCCTCGCCGCCGCGATATGACGAGGTCGAGACCCAGGCTGCTCGAGGTGCACGGCACGCCCTTGGCCGTTCGCCTGGCAGGTGATGCGCGCAAGCCGGCGCTCCTGCTGATTCACGGCTTTCCGAGCTCCTCGGCATCGTTTCGCCGCGTGATCGGCCCGCTGGCGCGCGAGTGCTTCGTCGTCGCGCCGGACCTGCCGGGGTTCGGGGCTTCGCAGCCGATCGAAGGGCCCACGTTCTCGCGTTTCGCGGACCTGGTCGACGGGCTGCTGGCGCAGCTCGGAATCGAGTCCTTCCTCATCGTGCAGAACGCCAACGCCCACCTGAGCGTGCTGGGGGCGCAGTGGGCGGCCACGCGGGGGACAATCCCACGCCGCTGCGGCTGGCCGAGGCCAGCGCGCACCTGAGCTTCGAGGGCACGCGCGACCAGTACGTCGGCGGCGTGCCGGCGGACATTGCCGCGCGCATCGACTCCCGGCGGTGGGAGGAAGACTGGCGGGTCATGTCGCTGCCCGGCCGGCTCGAAACCCAACGCGCGTTGCTGCTCGACTACCGCAGCCATGTCGCATGGTTCGACGACATCGCCCGCTACCTGCAGCACTCCCAGCCGCCGGCGCTGCTGCTGTGGGGCCGGCACGATGTCTTCTTCGAACTCGACGAGACGCTCTCGTGGATGAAGGCGCTGCCGCGCATGGAGGCGCACATCCTCGACAGCCCGCACTTCCTGCTGGAAACGCATGCGGCCGAACGCGCGGCATTGATGAGGTCTTTCCTCAGGCGCCATTGAGGAGCCGGCGCGCCCGCGGATGCGGGCACGGCGATTGCCGAACCCGCCTGCGCGCTTGCGGCGCACGGCGCCGTGAAAGGAGACGAGGCCATGGGCAAGTACTTCATCGGGTGGCTGCTCGGCGTCCCCGCGGTCGTGCTGGTGATCCTGTACCTGATCTTCGGATGACCGGCCGAGAGAGTGAATCTGCCGCGCGGCGCGTCGAGGTCGGGGACCTGACGCAACGCAATGTGCGCGCGATCGAGCGCCTGACGAACATCGAGCGCGATCGCCGTGGCAGGCTCGACCGCATGGTCGACCGCGTCAGCGCGATTGCCGCTCGCGCAGCAGATCGAAGCGGCCGAGCGCAGGTGAGCTGGGCCGCATCGCGGGCGCGTCATGCGCGCGTCAGCTCGCGCGCGGCGGCCCTGCCGATTCAGTCAAGCGCAAGGCACGGCTTTCCACAATCGGGCGCATCTCAACTACGGAGCCTGCATTGCTGCCCGTTCGTTTCCTTGCCGCCGCCACCGTCATTGCCGCCGCGGCCTCGCCGGGCGTCTACGCCCGCTCCGAGGTCTGCCACGCGACCTCCGAAAAGGAAGTGGCCGCCCTGTTCGACCGCTGGAACGCCTCGCTGCAAAGCGGCGACGCGAAGAAGGTGGTCGAGAACTACGCAGCCAAGTCGATCCTGCTGCCCACCGTCTCCAACAAGCCGCGCCTGAGCGCGGCCGAGAAGGAAGACTATTTCGAGCACTTCCTCGCCCGCAAGCCGGTCGGCGCGATCGACAGCCGCAACATCGAGATCGACTGCAACACCGCCATCGACGCCGGCCTCTACACCTTCTCGTTCGCCGACGGCACCGCCGTCCATGCGCGCTACACCTTCACCTACAAGTGGGACGGCAAGCGCTGGGCGATCACGAGCCACCATTCGTCGGCGATGCCGGAGCACAACTGAGCTTGCGGCCTACAGTCGGGCTCCGGTATGGACCTGGAGCCTGACTCATGCTTCGTGGAAGCTGCCTGTGCCAGGGCGTTGCGTTCGAGATCGACGGCAGCGTCATCGATCTCCTCTACTGCCATTGCTCGATGTGCCGCAAGTCGCACGGCTCGGCCTTCCGAGCGCGCGGCAAGGTCAGGACGGCGGATTTCCGCTGGGTACGCGGCGAAGCGCTGGTGCGCTTCTACGAGTCCTCGCCCGGCACTCACCGCGGCTTTTGCTCGGTGTGCGGCTCCAACCTGTTCAGCAGGTTCGATGACAAGCCCAAGGTCCTGGGCCTGGCGCTGGGGGTGCTCGATGACGACCCGGTGAACCGGCCGCTGTGCCATGTCTTCGTCGGCTCGAAGGCGCCGTGGCACGAGATCGCCGATGGGCTGCCGCAGTTCGACGAGCTGCCGACGCGCCCGCTCGAGCCGCCGCCACGCTAGCGCTAAGCTGCGCTTCCCAGGCGCTGCTCACGGAGGCCGCCATGCCGGAGCAATTGACCAAGCATCCCGAGGTCACGCTGCAGGTGCTGCGAAGCGCGGGCGCCAAGTGCGCCGAGAACGCCCCGCAGGCCATCCTCACCCAGTGCCCCGCCGAGCGCTTCTGCAAGCTGCCGGGCGGCGAGATCTGCGTCTACGGGCTGCCACAAGCCAGGAACATGACGCAGATCACCGCCGCCGACTGGCGCGCGCTGCTGCAGTCGCTCGATAACAAGACGGGCTCGTCGGCCTTGGGCGCCGACGGCCTGGCCGGTGCCGGCATCGGCATCACCGCGGGGCTGCTGGCCGCGCTGGCGTTCAGGCGCGCGCGTCGATAGCGGCGCTCTCGCGCTGCCAGATGCCGTCGAGGATCGCCGGGATCTCGAACACCGCGCGGTTGTCGATCTTCGCGAGCCGCTCGCGGTAGCTCTCGAGCCCGTCGGCCACGCGCTGCACCGCGGCGCGCACGCCGCGAAAGCTCGGCAGCACGACGCCCGCGCCGTGCTCGCGGATCCACTGCGCGTTGTAGCGCTCCTGCGGCATGGTCCAGGCATTGCACGTCACGATCACCGGCAGGCGCTGCTGCACCGCCTCGCTCACGCTGCCGGGGCCGGGCTTGCCGATGAAGAAGTCGGCCAGGCGCATCCAGTACGGGATCTCGCTGGTGAAGCCGAGCACGACGCGCGGCGCGCTGGCCGGCAAGGCGCGCAGGCGCCGCTCGAGCGCCTGGTTGTGGCCGCACAGCAAGATCAGCTGCACGTCGTGCAGCTGGCGCGCGATGCCGTCCATCGCCTTCGAGCCGTGGCCGCCGAACAGCACCAGGCCGGTCGGCCGGTCGGCGTCGAGGCGCCAGCCCGCGCGTTCGGCGGCGCGGTCGATCGCCGGCTGCCGGTAGAAGCCCGGGCGCAGGATCATGCCGCTGGTCGCGTGAACGCATGCGGGCGCGTGGCCGGCGGCCAGCGCCTGCGACACCGCGCGCGGCGTGCCGCAGATGAAGTGCTGGCGCTGGCCGGTCTCGATCCAGAAGTTCGGCGGGTGATCGGCCAGGTCGGTCAGCACCGTCACGTAGGGCACGCCGGGGCAGGCGGTGGCCAGGCCTTCGTGCAGTGCGCGGTTGAAGTTGGGGATCAGCGAGACCACGAGGTCCGGCTCGCTGCGCGCCCAGTGCGACGCGAGCCGCTTGACCAGCTGCGCATGGCCCAGGCGGATCACGCCTTGCAGCAGCTTGAGCTCCTGCGCGAGGCCGAGCGTCCAGCCGCGCGCGAGGCGCTTGTTGTAGATGTCCTCGGGCCCGATGCCGGTGAGCCTGCGAAACAGGTCCTGCGGATCGAGCACGTCGGTCAGGTTGACCAGCCGCACCTGCCAGTGCGGCCGCTGCTCGGCAAGCGAGGCTTCGAGCGCGAGGGCGGCGGCACGATGGCCGCCGCCCGCATTGAAGTAGACGAGATCGATGGTCGGCATGCTGGGATCGGCAGCCTGCCGGCCTCGCGTGTCGGCGTGATGACGTTCAGGCCTGCCGCGGGCCGCCGCGCCCCGGCGCCCCGTCGGCCGCGATCACGGCGCGCTCCTCGTGATGTTCCAGTTCACCGCCGCGGTGCCCATGCCCTGCGGGTTGCTGTAGCCGTCGGCGACCAGGCCGACGCCCAGCCCGCCCGGCGCATAGGTGCCGGCCGCGTCGGGATCGAGCCGCGGCGGCATGCGTTCGTCGCCGGCAAGATGGTCGACCGCACTGACCCTGACGTTGCCGCGCGCGAAGCCGCCGACGTTCTGCACCCGCGGCACATCGTTGGGCTCGCCGGTGTGCGTGACCACCGCCACCTGCGCGGTCACCGAGTAGCTGCAGTTCGTGTAGTCGACCACCAGGGTCACGCCGCTGAACTGGTTCTGGTCGAGGTTTTCGCCGATCGCCGGCAGGCCCTCGCCGTACATCCGCGAGGTGACGTCGCCGCTCGTGTGCGTGTCGCCGAGCGACGCGACGCCGCGCGTCGTGAGGCCTTGCCAGGTGCCGAACAGGTCGTTCGTGTCGACGCGCGTCATCGTGCCGAGGATCTTGCCGTACTGGTTCAGCTTCAGCGTGCCGAGCGGTCCGGAGCCTTCGAACTGGTAGCCCAGCTCGACGCTGTAGTCGAGCTTGTCGGCCTGGCGCAGCCAGGCGCAGTCGGCGACCGGCAGGATCCAGACATTGGCGACCAGGGTGTAGCTGTCGCCGCTGTTGACCGCGTCGCCGCTGGCCGTGTAGCGCACCGAGACCGCGACCGGGCCTTCGCCCGGCACCTGGGCCGGCGCGGTGAAGCGGCCCGCGCCGCGGTACTGGGTCGGCGCGCTGGGGAGCTCGGCCACCGTGCCGGTCGCCGCGGAGCCGCCGAGCACGCCATTGACCGACCAGTCCTCGAGCTCGCCGGGGCTGATGCCGGTTTCGGTGCAGGGCTCGAGCGCCAGCGTGATCTCGTCCATCGAGACGCCGGCGCAGCTGACCGCGACGAGGTCCAGGGTCTGGCCGACCGGCACCACCGCGCCGGCTGGCTTGAGCCGCAGGTCGGTCGTGACGGCCCAATCGCTGAAATGCGTGGTCTGCACGCTGACCGTGCGCGCGGCGGCATCGCGCTGCGGCGCGCGCTGCGCCGACCAGCGGCCCTGCGCGTCCTGGGTCGCGATGCGCAGGGCGTGCAGCGAGGTGCCGTCGAGCGCGGCGTCGTCGGCGTGGAAGGTGATGGTCATCGGCACCGGCGTCGACAGGCCCTCGGGCGTGATGCGCCAGGCCGCACCGAGCGCGCCGTGCGCGGTGTTCGTGATCGGCTGGATCGCGACCGTGGTCGGCTGCGCGAAGGCGCCGGCCGGCACCGTGACGCTCAGGCGTCCGTCGGCGCTCGCGACGCTGCCGCCTTCGGCGCCGATCAGCGCCGAGCTGGCGGTGCCCTGTGGCGTGCCGCGCGCGGTCGGCGTACCGGTGGCGGGCTGGCTCGGGCCGTCGGGCGTGGCCGGCGCGCCGGCTTCGCCGCCATCCGAGCCGCCGCCGCAGCCGGCCAGCACGGTCGAGGCGAGGAAGGCGACCAGCCAGGTGGCCAGCCACAGGGCGAAGGCCTTCGCGGGCGCCTGATCGCGGCGCGGTGGGTTCAGGATGTGCATGTCGTTGTCCTTGTGGGAATTCATGGCGGGCGTTGCGGTGCGTTCGCGATGCGCGACCCGCGTTGCGCATCGACCTCGTCGCGCACCGCGTCGAGCGCGGCGTCGAAGGCCGGCGGCATGGTCGCGGGCGGCGGCGCGCCGCGACAGACCTCTAAATGGTCACGGCCCAAAAAGGGGGGTCAGTCCGCGGACGCTTCCGCCGCGCGGCGCGGCGGCTTCCACGGGCCGTGGCAATCCGTGACGTCATTGCGCGGCGCTGTCACACGCGCATCACGCGGCTGTCGCCCAATGCCGCCGTCGCCCACCTGCCGGCGCCACCGACCGCCTCGTGCCCCCAGGCTTCTACGCTCTCATCGCTGCGCAGTTCGTTTCCGGCCTTGCCGACAACGCGCTGCTCATCGTGACGATCGCGCGCCTGGGCGAGCTGTCGGCGCCGGCGTGGTGGGCCGCCTTGCTCAAGCTCGGCTTCACGCTCGCCTACGTGCTGCTCGCGCCCTTCGTCGGCGCCGTGGCCGACGCCTGGGCCAAGCCGCGCGTGATGATGGTGGCCAACGCGCTCAAGGCCGCCGGTGCGGCGCTGATCCTCGCCGGCGGCGATCCGCTGCTGGCCTTCGGGCTCGCGGGCGTCGGCGCGGCGCTCTACTCGCCGGCCAAGTACGGCCTGATCACCGAGCTGCTGCCGCCGTCGCGCCTGGTCGCGGCCAATGGCTGGATCGAGGTCTGCACCGTCGGCGCGATCCTGCTCGGCACGCTGGCCGGCGGCGCGCTGGTGAGCCCGCTCGCGCAGGCCGATGCGGCCTGGGCCGCACCGTGGAGCCCCGCCACTCACGAAGCCACGCGCCTCGTGCCCGCGCTCGCCGCCGTGCTCGCGCTGTACGCGCTGGCCGCCGCGCTCAACCTCGGCATCCCCGCCAGTGGCGCCGCTCGCCGCGCGCTGCCCTGCGATGCGCGCGCGCTGCTGGGCGGCTTTGCGCGCGACCACCTCATGCTCTGGCGCGACGCGCAAGGCGCACGCTCGCTCGCTGTGACCACGCTGTTCTGGGGCGTCGGCGCGACGCTGCAGCTGGTGATGCTGCGCTGGGCGCAGGAGTCGCTCGGCCTGGGGCTGCACCACGCGGCGATGCTGCAGGCCGCCGGCGCGATCGGCCTGGTGGCCGGCGCCACCGCGGCGGGGCGCTGGGTGTCGCTCGGGCGCGCGTTCGGCGTGCTGCCGCTGGGCATCGCGATGGGCCTGCTGCTGCCGTGCATCGTGTTCTGCGAGACGCCGGCGCAGGCCTTCGCGCTGCTGGTCGCGGTGGGCGCCTGCGCAGGCTTCTTCGTCGTGCCGATGAACGCGGTGCTGCAGCACCGCGGCCACGTGCTGCTGAGCGCCGGGCGCTCGATCGCGGTACAGAACTTCAACGAGAACCTCGGCGTGATCGGCCTGCTGGCGGTCTACGCGGCGCTCGGCGCCGCCGAGCTGCCGTTGCCGACGCTGATCTGGTGCTTCGGCCTCGCGGTCGCCGCGGCGATGGCCGCGATCACCGCCCGCCAGGACCGCCACGCCCCGCCTCACCCTCACGCCGCCAAGGAGAGCGCATGAAGATCCTCATCGTCACCGACGCCTGGGAGCCGCAGGTCAACGGCGTGGTGCGCACGCTCAAGATGACGGTGCGCGAACTGCAGCGCCTGGGCCACGAGGTTGAGCTCTTGTCCCCGCAGGGCCTGCGCTCGATGCCCTGCCCGAGCTACCCGGAGATCGAGCTCGCGCTGGTGGGCCGCGGCGAGGTCGCGCGGCGCATCGACGCCTTCGCGCCCGACTGCCTGCACATCGCCACCGAGGGCCCGCTCGGCTGGCTCGCGCGCTCGGTCGCGCTGCGCCGCGGCTGGCCCTTCACCACCGCGTACCACAGCCGCTTTCCGGAGTACGTGCATGCGCGCATCCGGCTGCCGTTGGCGTGGAGCTATGCGGTGCTGCGGCGCTTCCACAACGCCGGCGTCGCGACGCTCGCACCCACCGCGGCCATCGTCGACGACCTGCGCGCGCGCGGCTTCACCAAGCCGCGCTGGTGGTCGCGCGGCGTCGATCTCGAGATGTTCCGCCCCGACGGCGCGCGCGTCGAACGCGACACGCAGCCGGTGTTCCTCTACGTCGGCCGGCTCGCGGTGGAAAAGCAGGTCGAGGCCTTCTTGTCGCTGGACCTGCCGGGCGAGAAGTGGGTCGCCGGCGAAGGGCCCGAGCGCGCGAAGCTGCAGGCGCGCTATCCGAACGTGCGCTGGTTCGGCGTGCTCGGCGGGCCCGAGCTGGCCGCGCTGTACCGCAGCGCCGACGTCAAGGTGTTCCCGAGCCTGACCGACACCTTCGGCCTCGTGATGGTCGAGGCGATGGCCTGCGGCACGCCGGTCGCCGCGTTCCCGGTGCCGGGGCCGATCGACGTGGTCGGCCAGTCCGCCGGCGGCGTGCTCGACACCGACCTGCGCGCCGCCTGCCTGCGCGCGCTCGAGCTGCCGCGCGACGCGGTGCGCGCGCATGCCGAGACCTTCACGTGGGAGCGCGCGACGCAGCAGTTCGTGGAGGCGATGCAGCCGATCCCCGCCATGGCACCCGGCCGCGCGGTGACGCCTTCTCCCTCGGGCACGGGCTTGGGGTGAGCGCGCCGATGTTCAGGCCGGCAGCGCGCGCAAGGTCTGCAGCATCTGCTGCTCCAGCGCGTCGACCGCGCGCGAGCCGCGCGAGGCCTTGCTGCGCAGCGCCGCGACCTCCATCGACGGCAGCGGCGGCAGGCCGTGGCGCTCGCCGAGCACCTGCAGGTGCGCCGGCACGCTGCAGCGCGTGAGCACGGCGACCGCGATGCCGCTGTCGACGGCCGCCAGCTGCCCGGCCAGGCTCGAGCTGTCGTAGACCACGCGCCAGGCGCGCCGCTGCGCCGCCAGCGCCGCGAGCGCGTCGCGCCGCGCCAGGCTCGCCGCCTCGTACACCGCGATCGGCAGCGGCTCGCGCCGCCAGGCCTCGTGCTGCGGCGCGCCGACCCACACCAGCGGCTCGTGGAACAGCAGCGTGCCGCGCGTGGGCCGGTCGCGCGAGACCAGCGCGAGGTCGATCTCGCCGCGCTGCACGCGCGGGATCAGCGAGGTCGACTGCTCGCAGTCGAGCACGATCTCGACGCCGGCATGGCGGCTCGCGAAGCTGCGCAGCACCGGCGTGAGGTAGCGCTCGGCATAGTCGTCCGGCACGCCCAGGCGCACGCGCCCGGCGATGCGCGGGCCGTGCAGCGCGGCGAGCGTTTCGTCGTGCAGCTCGAGCAGCCGGCGCGCGTAGCCGAGCAGCTCGGCGCCGGTGGGCGTGAGCTCGAGGTGGCGCGGGCCGCGCAGCAGCACCGGGCGGCCCACCGCGTCCTCGAGCTTCTTGAGCTGCATGCTCACCGCGGACTGCGAGCGGTGGATCAGCGGCGCGGCGCCGGAAAGCGTGCCGGCGTCGACCACCGCGACGAAGGCGCGCAGCCAGTCGAGCTGCAGGTCGGTGTGGCGCATGGCTTCTCTGGCCTCCCATTCGTTTATCGAATCCTAAGCTTCAAAAGGATTCGCTTCACGCAAGGCCATGCGTCGCCGACGATGAAGCCATGAGCAACGTCGCCCTCCCATCCACGACGCCGGCCGCCGCCGGCGAGGCGCGGCGCGGCACCGCACTGATGGTCGCCGGCGGCCTGCTGCTCGGCACGCTGGGCGTGTTCCTCGAAGAGGCCGGCCAGGCGCCGCTGACCGCCGTGTGGTTTCGCTGCGCGTTCGGCGCGCTCGCGCTGCTGGCCTGGGGCGCGATGAGCGGTCGCCTGCGCGAGCTGCGCCTGCGCGGCGCGGCCTGGGCCGCCGCGCTCGCCGCCGGCGTGCTGGTCGTCCTGAACTGGGCGCTGTTCTTCGCCGCGATCGAGCGCACCTCGATCGGCCTGGCGACCGTGGTGTTCCACGTCCAGCCGCTGTGGGTGATGCTGCTGGGCGTGTGGGTGCTGCGCGAGCCGCTGTCGGCCCGGCAGGGGGCCGCGGCCGCGGTGGCGCTCGCCGGCCTGGCGCTCGCGACCGGGCTGGCCGGCAGCGACGTGACGCTCGATGCGCGCGCGCTCGAAGGCATCGCGATGTGCCTGGGCGGCTCGCTGAGCTATGCGGCGGTGACGCTGATCGCCAAGCGCGCGCGCTCGGTCAGCCCGTTCGCGCTGGCGTGGTGGCAGTGCCTCGTCGGCACGCTGGCGCTGCTGTGGTGGCCATTCGCCAACGGCTGGCCGCAGGGCGCGCCGGCCTGGGCCTGGCTCGCCGGGCTGGGCGTGCTGCACACCGGCCTGGCCTACGTGCTGCTCTACGCTGGCATGGCGCGACTGCCGGCCGGGCGCGTCGCGGTGCTGCAGTTCGTCTATCCGTGCGCGGCGATCGTCATCGACGCGGCGGTCTACGGCCGCTCGCTGGGCGTGGTGCAGCTCGCCGGCGTCGTGCTGATGGGCGCGGCGCTGTGGCGCGCCGGCTCGACCGATCGCAGCCAGCGGTCGAGCGCCACGGCCAGCGCCGCGCCGGCCAGCTCGGCCGCGACGAAGCCCGGCACGCTGGCCGGCGCGATGCCCGCGAAGCTGTCGCTGAACATTCGACCGAAAGCGGCGGCCGGATTGGCGAACGAGGTCGACGCGGTGAACCAGTAGGCCGCGCCGATGTAGGCCGCGACCATCGCCGCGACGCGGCCGGCCGGCGCGCGCAGGATCACGAGCAGCAGGCCGAAGGTCGCCACGGCCTCGGCGATCCACTGGCCGACGCCGCTGCGCGGCCTGGCCGAGAACTGCCAGATCGCCATCTCGAACATCGCATGCGCGAGCCAGGCGCCGAGCACCGCGCCGGCCAGCTGCGCCGCGGCGTAGGGCAGCAGCAGGCCGCGCTCGAGTTCGCCGCGCCAGGCCATCGCGCACGAGACCGCCGGATTGAAATGCGCGCCGCTGACCGGGCCGAACACCTCGATCAGCACGTACAGCCCGCCCACCGTGGCCAGCGTGTTGGCGAGCAGTGCGATCGCCACGTTGCCCGCGGCCAGGCGCTCGCCCATCACGCCCGAGCCGATCACCACCGCGAGCAGCAGCGCGGTGCCCAGGCCCTCGGCCAGCAGCCGCCGGGATACGCCGCTCATCGCCGCGCGATCTCGTCGAGCGCGGCCTGGAGCTCGGCGTCGCTCATGGTGTCGATCGGCAGCTGCAGCAGCTGCAGCATGCGGTAGCCGATCGCCTGGCGCGTGAGCTCGAAGGCCTGCGGCTTGTCGGCCTCGGCCGCGTTCGACGGGTCCGGGTAGCCCCAGTGCATCTTGACCGGGCTGCCCGGCCAGAACGGGCATTGCTCGGCCGCGGCCTGGTCGCACACGGTGATGACGATGCGCATGCGCGGCGCATCGGGCGCAGCGAACTCGTCCCAGTTCTTGCTGCGAACGCCCGCGGTGTCGATGCCGGCGCGCTCCAGCGCGGCGAGCGCATGCGGGTTGACGCGCCCGCTCGGTGCGCTGCCGGCGCTGTGCGCGCGCACGTCGCGCCCGAGGCGCCGCGCCCAGTGGTTGAGCATGGTCTCGGCGAGCACGCTGCGCGCCGAGTTGTGGGTGCACAGGATGAGGACGTGGGCGGTCATGTGCGTCTCAGCAGCACGACGACGCCGGCTTCACCGCGATGCCGACCGGCTTGCCGCTCGTGTTCGGCGCCGGGCAGCAGGCCTTCTCGGACGACGTCGCCGAGGCCTCGCTGAACACCGGGATGTCGGCCAGCGTGTGGAACTGCTCCCAGGCGATGCCCTGCGGGTCGGTGATCCAGTGCTTCTCGCTGCGCGCGTAGCAGCAGCCGACCTGGCCTTCGTCGAACAGCGCGATGTCGGCGGCCTGCGCGCGCGACTTCAGCTCGTCGAGCTCGGCGGCGTCATCGGTCTGGAAGCCCAGGTGATCAACGCCGGTCTTGCCGCCGCCGCGCGTGGAGATCGCGAAGTTCAGGCGCGGATCCTCGAGCATCCATTTCGCGTAGTCGCGTTCGACGCGCGTCGGCTGCGCGTCGAACAGCTTGGAATAGAAGGCAATGCTCGCCTGCAGGTCTTGCACGTGGGCATGGACGTGGAATCGCTTCATCGCACACTCCTTGGGGTGGTCAGCTTGGGGGTTGTCAGCAGCCGCAGCCGGCCTCGGCCTTCGTCTCGACCAGGCAGCCGGCGCCCTGGCAGCAGTTCTCGGTGAGGTAGCCGAGCAGCGCGTTCATCCGCTCGAAGGCCGCGCGGTAGACGATGTGACGGCTCGCACGCTCGGTGCTCACCAGGCCCGCGGCGGCCAGTTCCTTGAGATGGAACGACAGCGTCGCGGCCGGCACGCCCAGGCCCTCCTGCATCACGCCCGGGGTCAGGCCCGGCGGGCCCGAAACGACCAGGGCCCGAAAGACCTGCAGGCGAATCGGGTGCGCCAGCGCGGCCAGGGCCTTGACGACTTGATCTGCTTCCATGATTCAACTTTACTCGAAAAATCGAATCATGCAAGCCCCGGCGACGAAGTCCATCCCCAGGTCCTGGCACGCCCTGTTGCAAGGGGTGCCCCGAGCGGTTGTACCCTTCGGCGTCCGCTCGCCCTCGAAACCGCTGCCTGCCATGTTCGGCCGATTCAAGCCCGTCCCCTTCGAGCCCTATGGCCGGCGCCGCGCGCGCTGGCGCCTGCCGCGCTGGCTGGTCTTGCTGCTGCTCGGCCTGGCCGGCGGCGCCGCCGCCGTGATCTACGTGCAGGAGCGTCATCTGCCGCCGCGCCTTTCGGCCGGCGAGTCGACCCGGCTCAAGGCCGCCTACGAGCAGGCCGACGCCGAGCGCACCCAGCTGCGCAGCCAGCTGGCCGAGACCACCCGGCGGCTCGACGCCGCGCTGGCCCAGGGCGAGAAGGCCAGCGCCGAGGCGCAGGCCAGCCAGGCGCTGATCGCGCGGCTGCGCGCCGACGTGGGCGCGGCCGTCGCGGCGATGCCGCCCGACCCGCGCGGCGGCAGTGTCGAGGTGCGCGCCGGGCAGTTCAGCGCGCGCGACGGCAACCTGAGCTACCAGGTCGTGCTGGCGCGGCCGCAAGCGGGCGCCAAGCCGGTGGACGGCACGCTGCAGCTGGTGGTCACCGGCGACGGCGAGCGCGGCAGTGAAACCGCGGTGACGCTCAAGCCGGTCGACATCTCGATCGCCGCCCATGAGGTGCTGCGCGGCAGCCTGCCACTGCCGGCCGGCTTCAAGGCCCGCCAGGCCACGGTGCGCGTGCTGGCGCGCGGCAGTGGCCAGCAGCTGGGCATGCGGGTGCTGCTGGTGCAGTGAGCGGCCCACGCCCGCGCGAGCGGCGCTGGCGCCGCGGCCACTGTTCCACCGGCCGCAACACTGCGATCCACGCAGCCGTCTTTATCCGCCGCGCTCGCCCGCCCATCATTCAGTCACTGCTGAATGGATGGGAACGCGAGCGTGAAACCGAACTGGATCTGGGGCGTGGTGGCCGATCTCGCCGTCGTGGCCGCCTGGGCCCTGGCGGGCTGGGCGGCGCATCAGTCGATCGCCGAGTCCGATGCGCGTCGCGCGATGGTTGCGCCGCCCTCGCTGCAGGCGCAGCAGCCGGCCGAGCGATCGCCGGGCTAGGTTAGGCTGGCGCCTCGCCAAGGAGCGCCGCCATGAACCAGCTGCTCGACAACATCATCTGGCACACGCTGACCGGACCGCACGCAAAGTTCTCCGCCGGCACCGCGAGCGCGCGCCGCTACGCGTCCGGCTTTTCGCCGATCGTCGGTTTCCCCGATCCCACGGCGCCCGACTTCGAGGCGCTGCGCGCCTTCTGTGCGGAGGGCGAGCATTTCTACTGCGACGGCTGGAGCGGCCCGCCGCCCGCGGGCTGGCAGGTCGACGCCGAGACCACGATGCACAAGATGGTCTGGGACGCGCCGCCACCCGAGGCCGACGATGCACCCGAGGCGCGGCGGCTGGACGCCACGCACGCGCAGCAGGCGCTCGACCTCGCGACGCTGACGCGCCCCGGCCCCTTCGGCCTGCGCACCATCGAGTTGGGCGAGTACTTCGGTGTCTTCGACGGCGAGCGCCTGATCGCGATGGCCGGCGAGCGCATGGTCGCCGGTCCCCTGCGCGAGATCAGCGGCGTGTGCACCCTGCCAGAGCAGCAAGGCCGCGGCCTGGCGCGCCGGCTGATCGCCAAGCTCGTGCGCCGTCAGATGGCGCGCGGCGAGACGCCGTTCCTGCACGTGATGAGCGCGAACACCGGAGCGCGGGCGCTTTACGAGCGCATGGGGTTTCGCACCTACAAGGAAGTCGTCGTGCGGGTGGTGTCGCCGCGGTAGGGCCTGTCACACGTGCCTCGCCCCGTTCGTCTTGTGGTCAAACCCAACGCGTACCGTGCGAAACGCCATGACCGATCCTGCCCAGCCCGACGCCGCCGACACCCCGTTCGTCGCGCTGCGCCCGCGCCTGTTCTCGATCGCCTACCGCATGCTCGGCACGCGCGCCGACGCCGAAGACGTGCTGCAGGACGCCTGGCTGCGCTGGCATCGCGCCGACCGCGATGCGCTGCAGTCGGCCGAGGCCTGGCTGGTGACCGTGGTCACGCGGCTGGCGATCGACCGGTTGCGTGCGGCCCAGGCCGAGCGCGAGGCCTATGTCGGCTACTGGCTGCCCGAGCCGCTGGTCGACGAGCTCGACGAGCGCACGCCCGAGGCGGCGGTGGAACTCGCCGGCGAGCTGTCGATCGCGCTGCTGCGCGTGCTCGAGCGCCTGGCGCCCGAGGAGCGCGCGGCCTTCCTGCTGCGCCAGGTGTTCGACCGCGACTACGACGAGATCGCCGCCGCGCTCGGCAAGAGCGAGGCGGCCTGCCGCCAGCTGGTGCACCGCGCCAGCGAACGCGTGCAGGCCGAGCGCCCGCGCTTCGAGGTCGCGCCCGAGGCGCATCACCGGCTGATCGAGCGCTTCGTGCAGGCCGCGCAGGGCGGCGTGCGCGAGGCCATGGTCGCGATGCTGGCCGACGAGGCGCAGCTGATCGGCGACGGCGGCGGCAAGGTGCCCTCGTTCGGCCATCCGCTCGAAGGGCCGGACCGCATCGCCAATCTCTACTGGGCGAACTGGAAGCACCTGGGCAGCCAGCTGAGCTACCGCCTTGCGCGCATCAACGGCGAGACCGGCGTGCTGCGCTACGTGAACGGCGTGATCGAGTCGGCGCAGGCCTTCGTGACCGACGGCGAACGCATCGTCGCGGTCTACGCGATCCGCAACCCGGACAAGCTGGCGCACATCGAGGCGATGCAGTGAGCTGTCACAGGCGCGCGCGCCGGGCCGTCTAAGGAGCATGGAGGCCGCGCGGTGCGGACTCCGACGCTTCGAAAGGTTTGTGCCCATGTCTGCCCACGCGCCCCGCGTCGCCTACTTCCAGCTCGCGCCCAAGTCCTTCAAGGGGCTGTACGACCTGTCGACCGTCATCAAGAACGGCTCGCTCGACAAGCGCCTGCTCGAGATCGTGTTCCTGCGCGTCTCGCAGATCAACGGCTGCGCCTATTGCATCGACATGCACTGGGCCGACCTGCAGCGCCAGGGCATGAGCGCGCGCCACGTCAATGCCGTCGCCGGCTGGCGCGAGGCGCCCTACTTCAGCGACCGCGAGCGCGCCGCGCTGCGCTGGGCCGAGATCGTCACCGCGATCCCCGCGGCCGATCCGAGCGACGAGGAGTTCGCCCGGCTGAAGCAGCACTTCAACGGCCAGGAGATCGCCGAGCTCGGCTTCGCGATCGCGACCATCACTGCGTGGAACCTGCTGAACGTGAGCTTTCGCAATCCGCTGCCGGAAGCGGCGTGAATCCAGGCTGAAGTCTCACCGTTCCCACGGCGGCGTGTCGCCGAAGCTGCGCGCCAGGAAGTCGACGAACACGCGCACGCGCGGCGGCACCAGCCGCCGGCGCGGCATCACCGCGTGGATCTTGGTCGGCGGCGGCGCGTACTTCGGCAGCACCACCTCGAGCCGTCCGGCGCGCAGGTCGTCGACGATGTGCCAGATCGAGTGCATCGCGATGCCCAGGCCGGCGAGTGCCGCGTCGCGCAGCAGCTCGCCCTGGTTGGCCTCGACCGGACCGCTCACGCGCACCACCTGTTCGCGGCCGTGGCCGTCGCGCAGGCGCCAGCTGTCCTGGCGAGCGTCGCGCGAGGTCAGCAGCAGGCAGTCGTGCTCGGCCAGCTCGCGCGGATGGGCCGGGCGGCCGCGCCGCGCCAGGTAGGCGGGCGCGGCGCACAGCACGCGCCGGTTGGTCGCGATCGGGCGCGCGACGAGCGACGAATCCTGCAGCGCGCCGATGCGCACCGCGAGGTCGAAGCCGCCGGCGACGATGTCCTGCAGCTCGTCGGTCAGGTCGACGCTGAGCTTGAGCTGCGGATGCAGCGCGAGGAACTCGGGCAGCAGCGGCGAGATGTACTGCCGCCCGAAGGTCGACGAGGTGGTCAGGCGCAGCACGCCGCTCACGCCGCGCGCGGCCTCGCGCAGGCTGCCCGTGAGCGCCTCCAGGTCCTCGACCAGCGGACGGCCCTGCTCGGCCAGCAGCAGGCCCTCGGGCGTGGGCAGCAGCTGGCGGGTGCTGCGGTGGAACAGCGGCACGCCCAACTCGCGCTCCAGGCGCTTGAGGCGCTGGCTGGCCAGCGAGACCGACAGGTCCAGGCTGCGCGCGGCCGCGCTGATCGAGCCGGCGTCGAACACGCGCAGGAACAGCATCACGTCGCTCACGCGGTTCATCGCGGCGCTCCTTGATTCTCAAGAGATCATGGAAAGTGATTGTCGCTTTATGGCGTTTTTCTTTGAGGCCCGGATCCCTAACCTCAGCCGGACCTCAGCTTCAAGCGACCGCTTCCCATGTCCCCCACGCCGCCCACCGCGCCGCGCACGCCCGCCGCGCTCTACGCGCTCACCGTCGGCTCGTTCGGCATCGGCACGACCGAGTTCGTCATCATGGGTCTGCTGCTGCAGATCTCGGCCGACCTGCAAGTCAGCCTCACGGCCGCCGGCCTGCTGATCTCCGGCTACGCGCTCGGCGTCTTCGTCGGCGCACCGCTGCTGACCGCGGCGACCACGCGGCTGCCGCGCAAGACCGCGCTGGTCGCGTTGATGCTGATCTTCACGATCGGCAACCTCGCCTGTGCACTGGCGCCGAACTACGCGCTGCTGATGGCCGCGCGCGTCGTCACCTCGCTCGCGCACGGCACCTTCTTCGGCGTCGGCGCGGTGGTGGCCACGAGCCTGGTGCCGGCCGACCGCAAGGCCTCGGCGATCTCGACCATGTTCACCGGCCTCACGGTCGCCACGCTTCTGGGCGTGCCGGCCGGCGCCTGGCTGGGTCTGCACTTTGGCTGGCGCTCGACCTTCTGGGCCGTGGCCGCGATCGGCGTGCTGGCGACGCTGGTGATCCTGCGATTCGTGCCGGCCAGCCGCGAGAACGACGCGCCGGCGGCCGGCATGCGCAGCCAGCTCGCCGTGCTCGGCCGCACCCAGGTGCTGCTGGCGCTGGCCGCCACGGTGTTCGGCTTCGGCGGCGTGTTCGCGGTGTTCACCTACATCCAGCCCATCCTCACGCAGGTGACCGGCGTGTCCGAGGCGGCGGTGTCGGCGATCCTGCTGGTGTTCGGCGTCGGCATGATCGGCGGCAACATGCTCGGCGGCCGGCTGGCCGACCGCGCCCTCGTGCCGGCGCTGCTCGGCACGCTGGCGGCGCTGGCCGTGGTGCTGGTGCTGATGGGCTGGGCCGTGACGGCACCGGTGCCGGCGGTGATCTTCGTCGGCCTGCTCGGCGGGGCGGCCTTCGCGACCGTCTCGCCGCTGCAGCTGCGCGTGCTGCAGCAGGCCACCGGCGGCGAGAGCCTGGCGTCGAGCCTGAACATCGCCGCGTTCAACCTCGGCAATGCGCTGGGCGCGTGGCTCGGCGGGGCGGCCATCGCGCACGGCGCCGGCCTGGCGTCGCTGCCGCCGATCGCCGCGGCACTCACCGCCGCGGGCGGCGCGATCGCGTGGCTGGGCGTGCGCCTGGAGCGCCGCGCGCCGCACGGCGCGCGTTCGCTCGCCCCGAACGCCAACTGCTGAGCGCGTGCGGGACGCTGGCGTGGCTCAGGCCGCGCGCGCAACGACGCCCGCGCTGCCGGCCCACAGCCGCCGCACCTGCAGGCCGGCGCCGATCAGGAACAGCACGAAGAACACGCCGACGAGCTTTTGCAGCGCCGGGTCCTCGGGCCCGCTGAACAGCGGGGCGCCTGCCGGCAGCCGCGTGAAGGTCTCGGTCGCGCCGGGGATCGTGTGGAAGAAGAAGCTCAGCGAGAACGCGAGCGTGCTGACGTAGCGTGACGCGCGCCCGAGCACAGCGGTCCTGGCCGCCAGCATCGCGAGCGCGAGCGTGAGCAGCGTGATGAGCGACAGCACGTGCGGCACGCCGAAGCCGCCGTGCTGGAAGATGCCGAAGCTGGTCAGGCAGGTGAGCACCGTGGCCCACAGGTAGGTCCGGCCGAGGCCGGTGTCGGGCGAGATCTCCTTGTCGCGCACCAGCGCGACAAGGCCGGCGGCCACGGCGACCAGTGCGATGGCGGTGTGCACGGTTCCGAGAGGCGTCAATCCGAACATGGCCAGGCTCCTGTCAGTCAACACCGTCGGCGCCCGGACTCCGGCCTCGCACGACGCCCGGCGATTCTGGGCACATTCGCCGTCGGGCGCGAATCGTCATCGCGAGTGGGAACGCCCTCGTCCGAAAGGCACAGGCGTGGCCGTCAGTCGTCGCCGCGGCGCGGCGGCAGGCAGGCCTCGATCTCGGCCAGCAGGCGCACCGGCTCCATCGGGCGCACGAGGTAGCGCGTCGCGCCCAGGGCGAGGCCGCGCGCGCGCGATGCGCTGTCCCAGTGCGTCGAGGTCAAGAAGATGAAGGGCACGTCGCGCAGCACCGGGTCGGCCTTCACGCGTTGGATGAAGTCGAAGCCGCTGCCGACCGGCGAGCCCACGTCGGAGATCACCAGGTCCGGCGGCTGGGCCTTCGCCGCGTCCCATGCCTCCTGCGCAGTCTGCGCGGTCGTGACCTCGAAGCCGTGCGGGATCAGGAGGTCGCGCTTGAGCTCGAGGTTGAAGGGCGTGTCGTCGAGCACCAGGATGCGCCGGCCGCGCCCTTCAGCGCGGGGCGGCGCGTGCGCCGGCGCGGCGGCCGCCTCATGTGAGGACGGCGGCGAGGCCTGCGGTGGCGCGTCGTCGTCGCTGCGCTGTCGCGCCGGCAGGAAGCCGTTGACCGCGGCGATGAAATCGGTCGGCTCGATCGGCTTGGCGATGTAGCCGTCGAAGCCTTCGCCGAGGATGCGGTCGCGGTCGCCGACCATCGCCAGCGCGGTGACGGCGATGAGCGGCGTCGCGGCCAGCGCCGCGTCGGCGCGGACCTGCCGCACGAACTCGACGCCGTCCATGCCGGGCATCTGCACGTCGCACAGGATCACGTCGGGCCGCTCGCGGCGCGCGACCTCGAGCCCGACGTGCCCGTCCGAGGCCTTGAGCGTCTCGAAGCCGTAGGCGCGCAGCAGGTAGTCGATCAGTTCGCGGTTGATCGGGTTGTCCTCGACGATCAGGATGCGCGCGGTCATGTTGCCCCCTTGGCGCTGCGCGCCTGCCCCCCGAGAGGGTGTTCGCCCGACTTGAGGCGGCTCGGCGTCAGGCTCATCGGCGTCCTCCGGTGGCGGTCAGGCCTGCGGTTCGAGCGGCAGGTGCAGCGAGAAGCGGCTGCCGCGTCCGACCTCGCTGGTCAGCTCGAGGCGCCCGCCGAGCAGCTCGGCGAGCTTGCTGCACAGGTACAGGCCCAGCCCCGTGCCCTCGCGGGGGCCGCGCGCCGCGCCGCTGCCGACCTGGCTGAACGGCTGGAACAGCCGCGACTGGTCCTGCTCGGAAATGCCCATGCCGGTGTCGACGACCGCGAACTCGATCGTCGGGCGCGCCGGGGCGTCGCGCCGCGCGACGGTCAGCGACACCGCGCCGCGCTCGGTGAACTTGATCGCGTTGTTCGTCAGGTTGATCAGGATCTGCTGCAACGCGCGCCGGTCGGTGCGCAGCACCAGCGGATGCGGCGGCAGCCTCAGGTCCAGCCGCAGGCCCTTGTCCTCGGCGGCCGGGCGCAGCGTCGCGACGACCTCCTCGACCAGCGGCTGCGGGTTCAGCTCGGCCAGCTGCATCTCGACGGTGCCGGAGTCGATCTTCGCGACGTCGAGCAGGTCGTTGATCAGCGACAACAGGTGCTTGGCGCTGGACTGCACCATGCCCAGCTGCTTTTCCTGCTCGGCCGTGAGCGGCCCGGGCAGCTTCATCAGCATCAGACCGGTGAAGCCGATGATGGCGTTCAGCGGCGTGCGCAGCTCGTGGCTCATCGTCGCGAGGAAGCGGTCCTTGGCCCGGTTGGCGCGCTCGAGCTCGATGTTCTTGTCCTGCAGCGCCTGCTCGACGCGGCGGCGGTCGGTGATGTCGCGAATCGAGCTGCTCACCAGGGTGCCTTCCTCGGTCTCGAGCGGGCTCAGGCTGATCTCGACCGGGAACTCGCTGCCGTCGCGGCGGCGCCCGTGCAATTGCAGGCCCGCGCCCATCGGGCGCACGTTGGGGTCGGCAAAGAACTGCGAGCGGTGCCTCGGGTGCGCGTCGCGAAAGCGCTCGGGCACCAGCACCTCGATCGGCTGACCGAGCAGCTCGCTGCGCGGATAGCCGAACAGCCGCTCGGTCTGCGTGTTCACGAGCACGATGTTCCCCCGGCTGTCGACGATGACGATGGCGTCCGGCGCCGACTCCAGCAGGCCGCGGAACTTCTGCTCGGCCTTGCGGCGAAAGGTCATGTCGCGGATCGCGCTCATGCCCAGGCGGCCGATCTCGGTCTCGAGCGGGCTCAGGCTGATCTCGACCGGGAACTCCTCGCCGTTCTTGCGCAGGCCGTAGAGCTCCAGGCCCAGGCCCATCGGCCGTGTGCGCGACTGCGACAGGTAGTTCGTGCGGTGACCGACGTGGCTGGCGCGGTAGCGCGGCGGCATCAGCATCTCGAGCGGCTGGCTGGTCAGCTCCTCGCGCGCGTAGCCGAACACCACCTCGGCCTGGCTGTTGGCCAGCACGATGCGACCGATGTCGTTGACCAGCACGATCGCGTCGGGCGTCGACTCCAGCAGCTCGCGGTAGCGCGACTCGAGCAGGCGCGCGTCGCGCTGCACCTTGAGGTGGGTGACGTCCGTGCTGCTCGACAGGAAGCCCTGCAGCTCGCCCGACGGCGAGCGCAGCGCCGTCACCACCGCCTGCACGTAGATCAGCGAGCCGTTCTTGCAGCGGCGCACCAGTTCGTGGCTGCGCTCGATGCCGTGGCGGGCGTCGTCGCGCATGCGCCTCGATTCGTCGTCGTGGGCGGCCAGCACGATCAGCTCGTGGACCGGGCGCCCGATCGCCTCGTCCCGCGTGTAGCCGTACAGGCGCTCGGCGGCGGCGTTCCAGTACGTGACGACACCGTCGGCCGAGGTGCCGATCAGTGCGCTCGGCGAGGCCTCGGCGGCCAGATGGCCGGCGTCGTTCGCACCCATGGAGCACTCCCTGTCATGGCGCGCCGCACCTTCAGCGGGCCTCTGGGGGCCCCTCGTCGCCAGGCGCGCTCAGGGATGGATTGAACAACCGTTGGGCCGGCGCGGCAAGCGGCTGTCGCGGCGCCGCGCCGCCCGACGGTCAGGCGCCTTCGGGCCGCAACCCGGACGCCGAGGCCGCCGAGGCCGTTTGACGCGGCTGTGACGTCGCGGTCGCCGCGCTGCGCGGCGCCGCGTGTGCCAGCGCGCGGTCGATCGTCGCCAGCAGCGCCTGCGTCGTGGCCGGCTTGACCAGGTAGTCGGCAAAGCCGGCGGCGCGCGCGGCGGCAATGTCGGCCGGCATCGCATTGGCCGAGAACGCAATCAGCGGCGGGCAGGCCGCGCCGAGCACCGCGCGCAGCTGCTGCGCCAGCTCGCTGCCGTGCATGTCGGGCAGCATCATGTCGGTGATCACCAGGTCGGGCCGCGCGCACAGCGCGGTCGCGATGCCTTCGGTGCCGTCGGCGGCCATCAGCAGCGAAACGCCCGGGCGCAGCGCCAGGCAGCTTTGCATCAGCAGCTGGTTGACCGGGTCGTCCTCGACGTAGAGCACCGCACCCCGCACGTCCGCGCGCTCGGCGAGCGGGCGCGCCGGCGCGACGGCCGGCGCCGCCTGCGGCTCGCTGCTGCGCGCCAGCCAGACCGTGAAGCAGGTGCCCGCGTCGGCCTCGCTGTCGACCTCGATGCGCCCGCCCATGCCCTCGACCAGGTGCTTGGCGATCACCAGGCCGATGCCGGCGCCCTGCGGTTCGGCGTCGCGCCCGAGGCGGTTGAACGGCTGGTACAGCGCCGCGAGCTGCTCGGCCGTCATGCCCTGGCCGGTGTCGGCCACCGCGATGCGCACCCAGCCGTCGCGCTGCGCGAGTTCGATCGTCACGCTGCCTGCAGGGCGGTTGTACTTGATCGCGTTCGACAACAGGTTGGAGAGCACCTGGCGCGTGCGCAGCGGGTCGGCCAGCGCCCACAGCGCACGCGGCTCGTGCACCAGCTTCACCGAGACGCCGCGGCGCAGCGCCTGCTCCTCGAGCTCGCCGATCGCCGCCTGGGCCACCGCGACCAGCTCGGTGCTCGCCACATGCACGTCGAGCCGGCCGAGCTCGATGCGCGAGACGTCGAGCAGGTCGTCGATCAGCGCCAGCAGGTGGCGGCTCGAGTTGACGATCAGCTCGAGCCGGTGCTGCTGGACCTCGTGCGACTGCGGCCGCGGCTCGCTGAGCATCAGCTCGGCGAAGCCGTGGATCGCGTTCAGCGGCGTGCGCAGCTCGTGGCTCATGCGCGCGAGAAAGGCGGTCTTCTCGCGGTTGGCGGCGTCGGCCAGCTCGCGCGCGTCGCGCTCCTGCTCGGCCTGGTGAGCCTTGGCCTGCAGCCGCGCGTCGAGCGCCGAGGTCAGCACGGCGATCGACAGCATGCCCAGCGTCGACAGCGCGAGCAGGCCGCCGAGGCCGCTGCCGCTCAGGCCGTCGAGGTTGCGGCACACGGCGCCCACCGGAAAGCCGGCGGCCGCCATCGCGGTGTAGTGCATGCCGCTGATCGCCGCGCCCATCAGCAGCGCGGCCAGCAGCTGCGCCACGTGGGCGCGCAGACCGCTGAGGCGGCGCAGGCCGAAGAAGACGAGCAGCGCGACGGCCGACGCGACCACGGCGATCAAGGCCGAGGCAAGCACCAGCCAGGGGTTCCAGACGATGCCCGGCTCGAGATCGAGCGCGGCCATGCCCAGGTAGTGCATCGCGCAGATGCCGGCGCCCATCAGCAGCGCACCGATGGCCAGCGTACGCGCGCCCAGCCGCTCGCGCGCGGCGATGTGCAGCGCCAGTCCCGACACCGCGACCGCGGCCGCCCAAGACAGCATGGTCTCGGCGAGGTCGTAGCTCAGCGCGATAGGCAGCGAGACCGCGAGCATGCCGACGAAGTGCATCGACCACACGCCCGAGCCCATCACGACGGCGCCGCCGGCGGTCCAGGCGATCGTGAAGACGCGTGCGCGCCCGCGCACGCGCCCGGCGAGATCCAGCGCCACGTAGGACGCGGACACCGCCATCAGCAGCGACAGGCCGACGACCCAGGGGTTGTAGGTCGTTGGCAGGAAAGCGTTCATCGGAGGATCAAGGCCGGCAAGGTATCGACAAGGGATGCGGCCGCGCCGTCACGCGCGGATCGCCGCGCAGCCCCTCCCCGGCCGCGGCGACGATCTGGGCGCCCACCGAACAAGCCCCGCGCCCAGGGGCCAAGCCAGTATCAGCAGATGACCTCGGGCCATCGCGCCCAGAAGGGGGCAAAACGGGGTGCAGTTCCCCGCATCGAGACATTGACAAGGCGCCGATCGGCTCCCCGCGTTGCGCGCGACGCTTCGGCCTGCGGCGAAACATCGGCGATGCCGTCACGCCGACACTGCCTCCATTCCTCACCGAGACGCCCACGCCATGGCCATCACCTGCTTCATCCGCTACGAGATCGACCCGTTCCAGCGCGAGGCCTTTCGCGCCTACGCGCAGGCCTGGGCCGCGATCATTCCCCGCCTCGGCGGCCACCTGGTCGGCTACTTCCTGCCGCACGAGGGCAGCAACGTCGAGGGCTGGGGACTGATCGCCTTCGACTCGCTGGCCGCCTACGAGGCCTACCGCGCACGGCTGAAGACCGATGCCGCCGCGCAGGCCAACTTCGGCTTCGCGCAGCGCGAGCGCTTCATCCTGCGCGAGGAACGCCGCTTCACCGAGGTCGTGGCCGAGACCTTCGAGCGCCCGGCGGCCTGAGCGGGCGCCGCGCATTGCGGTAGAAAGCGCGCCATGCCCGCCGCCTTGCGCCCCACGCCCCATGAACCGCGCCTCGCGCGCATTGCCGCCCTGGTCGCCGACGCCAGCCGATCGCGCATGCTGAGCTACCTGCTGGGAGGCGAGTTCGCCAGTGCCGGCGAACTGGCGCGCGCCGCCTCGGTCAGCGCCGCGACCGCCAGCGGACACCTCGCGCAGCTGCTCGATGCCGGCCTCGTGGCCTGCGAGCAGCGCGGGCGCCACCGCTACTACCGGCTGGCCGATGCCGACGTCGCGCATGCGCTCGAGGCGCTGGCGATGGTGGCCGAGCGCACGAGCCATGCGCAGAGCTGGCAGTCGCCGCAGCGCGCGCGGCTGCGCTTCGCGCGCTGCTGCTACGGCCACCTCGCCGGCCAGCTCGGCGTTGCGCTGTTCGACGGCCTGCGCGCGCAAGACCGGCTCGTGCCGCGCGAGGGCGGGGGCTTCGCCGTCACCGCGCGCGGCGCCGCAGCGCTCGACGGGCTCGGCCTGGACGGCGCGGCCTGGCAGCGCCGCTCCAGCGGCGGCGCCCATGCCGCGCGCATCGCCTACGGCTGCATCGATTGGTCGGAACGGCGCGACCACCTCGCCGGGCCGCTCGCCGTCGCGCTGATGGACGCGTTCGTCGAACGCGGTTGGCTGCGCAAGCAGCCCGGCGAGCGTGCGCTCGAATGGACGCCGACCGGCCGCCAGGCCCTCGCGGGCTGGATCCGGCCGGTCGGCGAGGCTCAGGCCGAGGCAGCGATCACTTCTGCTTGACGAAGGCCAGCAGGTCCTGGTTCAGCCGGTCCTTGTGCGTGTCGGTCAGGCCGTGCGGCGCGCCGGCGTAGACGATCAGCTTCGCGCCCTTGACCAGCTCGGCCGACGCGCGGCCCGAGAGGTCGATCGGCACGATCTGGTCGTCGTCGCCGTGGATCACCAGCGTGGGCACGTCGAACTTCTTCAGGTCGGCGCGGAAGTCGGTCTCCGAGAAGGCCTTGATGGAGTCAAGCGTGTTCTTGTGCCCGCCCGTCATCCCTTGCGCCCACCACGCGTCGATGAGGCCTTGCGAAACCTTGGCGCCGGGACGGTTGAAGCCGTAGAACGGGCCGCTGGGGATGTCCTTGTAGAGCTGCGAGCGGTTGGCGATCTGCGCGTTGCGGATGCCGTCGAAGACCTCGATCGGCAGGCCCTTGGGGTTGTCGGCGGTCTTCACCATCAGCGGCGGCACGGCCGAGACCAGCACCGCCTTGGCGACGCGCTTGGTGCCGTGGCGGCCGATGTAGCGCGCGACTTCGCCGCCGCCGGTGGAAAAGCCCACCAGCACCGCGTTCTTCAGGCCCAGCGTCTCGATCACCGCGGCCAGGTCGTCGGCGTAGTGGTCCATGTCGTTGCCGTCCCAGGGCTGGCTCGAGCGCCCGTGGCCGCGGCGGTCGTGCGCGACGACGCGATAGCCCTGGTTGGCGAGGAACAGCATCTGCGATTCCCAGCTGTCCGAGTTGAGCGGCCAGCCGTGGCTGAAGACGATGGGCTGGCCGTCGCGCGGGCCCCAGTCCTTGTAGTAGAGCTGAACGCCGTCCTGGGTGGTGATGGTGCTCGCGCTGCGCTGCACGGCCTGGACCGCGGGTTTGGCCGCGTCGGCGGGCGCGGCTGCGGCCGTGCCGCCGGCAAGGGACGCGATGGCGGCTGCGGCGATGAGGGACTTGAGGTTCATGGTGGCTCCTGTGGGTTGCGTGTCGCGGCTTGGAGAAGGAAAGGACATGTCGGTGCGCGAGGCCGTCATGTTGGTTGCATGCGATTAGGTCGTGTACTATGTATGTAGCGTTCGAAAGGGCACCTAAGTGCCCTGTCCGCAAGACTCAGGCGGCGTGGGCGAACATGTTGGAACGCAGCGCCAGCAGCTGGTCGCGCAGGCCGTTGATCTCGCGCAGCGAGCAGCCGGTGGCCTCGGCGATGCACGACATCACGGTGGCCGAGCGCGAACGCAGCTCGCGGCCCTTGCGCGTCAGCGTGATGATCACCTGGCGCTCGTCCTGGGCCGAGCGCTCGCGCTCGATCAGGCCGGCCGACTGCAGGCGCTTGAGCAGCGGCGTCAGCGTCGGCGACTCGAGGAACACGCGCTCGCCGATCTCGGTGAGCGTGAGGCCGTCGCGCTCCCACAGCACCAGCATCACGAGGTACTGCGGATAGGTCAGGCCCATGTCCTTGAGCAGCTCACGGTAGACCTTGTTGAAGCCCAGCATCGTCGAGTAGACGGCGAAGCACAACTGCTGCTCGAGCTTGGGCGCTGCGGCCTCGTTGGCGGCGGTGTGGGGTGTCTTGCTTGCCATGGGGCGAACTATACATCGTGTGCTATCTATTTGCAGGCTACATTTCTATGAGGGCGATAGGGTCCGGGGCGCCATCGGCGGCGTCGCGATGGCGCCGGATGGTGCGCGGCCGCGGCGCGCGCGCACCGCCGCTGGGAGCGCCCGCACGCCGCCGCAGATCCTGCGCGGATGCGGCCGAACAACAGAATCCTTTGCTGCCAAAGGGGGGCAGTACGGTTCGAGCCGAAGCCGCCGCAGCCCTATCGTTTCGAACATGAAGCCGCAGCCCCACGCGCCCCTCGACGCTTCTCGAGGGTCCATGCATCCTTCGATCGCCTGGGCACTCGCCTACATCGACGAGCACCTGGACGAGCGCCTGCCGCTCGAGGAACTGGCCGCCAAGGCCGGGCTGAGCATCTGGCGCTTCTCGACGGTGTTCAGGCGCCACGCCGGCATCTCGCCGCGGCGCTACATCTGCGAGCTGCGCGTGCGCCGGGTGCAGGCGATGCTCGCCGACGGCATGCCGCCAGCGGACGCGGCCTCGGCGGCGGGCTTCTACGACCAGAGCCACCTGTCGCGGCACTTCAAGAACAGCTGCGGCATGACGCCCGGCCAGTTCCTGAGCCGGCACCGGCGTGCCGAAGAGATCGGCGACGAGGCCGTGTCCGAGGCCGCGGTCCATGCCCTCGTCGTCGCGCGCGATCTCGAAGCCCGTGCCGCGCGCGCCTGATCTCGCGGCGCCGGTCGCCGACCTGCTGCCCGGACTGGTCGCGCTGCGCCGCGACCTGCACGCGCATCCCGAACTCGCGTTCGAGGAGCGGCGCACCGCGGGCATCGTCGCGCAGGCGCTGCGCCTGCTCGGGCTCGATGTGCACGAGGGCCTGGGCGGCACCGGCGTGGTCGGCACGCTGCGCCACGGCAGCGGCGCGCGCAGTGTCGGCCTGCGCGCCGACATGGACGCGCTGCCGACGACCGAACTCGGCCGTCCGGCGCACCGAAGCCGCGTCGACGGCGCGCACCACGGCTGCGGCCACGACGGCCACACCGCGATGCTGCTCGGCGCCGCACGACAGCTCGCGCGCACGCGGCGCTTCGATGGCACGGTGCACTTCATCTTCCAGCCGGCCGAAGAAGGCCGCGCCGGCGCCCGCGCGATGATCGAGCAGGGCCTGTTCGAGCGCTTTCCCTGCGACGCGGTCTACGCGCTGCACAACTGGCCCGACCTGCCGCTGGGCAGCGCACAGACGCGGCCCGGCCCGATCATGGCCGCGGCCGACCGCTTCGACATCACGCTGCGCGGGCGCGGCGGCCATGCGGCGCAGCCGCATCACACGCCCGACGCCATCCTCGCGGCCAGCCAGCTCGTCACGCAGCTGCACACCATCGTCTCGCGCCGCATCGACCCAAGCGAGTCGGCGGTGCTGTCAGTCACCCGCATCGAGGGCGGGCGCAGCCACAACGTGCTGCCGGCGGAGGTGACGATCACCGGCACCGTGCGCAGCTTCGACGCCGGTTCGCAGGACCGCATTGAAGCCGCGCTGCGCGCAGCCGCGCAAGGCGTCGCGCTCGCCAGCGGCACGACCGTCGAGGTGCAGTACTCGCGCTACTACCCCGCCACGATCAACAGCGCCGCCGAGGCCGAACGCGCCCTTGCGGCGGCGGCCGCAGTCGGCCTCGATGCGCGCATCGCGCCGCGGCCCGCGTTCACCTCGGAAGACTTCGCCTTCATGCTGCAAGCGCGCCCCGGCGCCTACCTGTGGCTGGGCCAGGGCCGCGCCGATCCCGGCCCCGATGGCGAACGCGCACTGCACCACCCCTGCTACGACTTCAACGACGACGCGCTGCCGCTGGGCGTGCGCTGGTTCACCGAGATCGTCCAACGCGAACTGCCGCTTTCCGCATGAACCGCCTGGCCGTTCCAAAGGCGAATCCCGCAGTGCGCAGCACGGAGCCTGTCCAATGAGCATCACCATCCTCCAGCAGGCCGCCACGATCGACGGCCTGCAAGACCAGGGCACGCCGCTGCGCCCGCTGAGCCAGCCGCCGTGCCGCATGCGCGGCATCGACGTCGCGCTCGCCGGCGCCGGCGAGAACCAGAGCGGCTTGTGGGAGTGCGAGCCGGGCCGCTTCGAGCGCCAGCTCGCGAATGCCGAGCTGATGCACATCCTCGCCGGCGCCTGCGTCTTCACGCCCACCGGCGGCGCGCCGCTCGAAATCCGCGCCGGCGACACGCTGTTCTTCCCGGCCCGCACGACCGGCGTGTGGGAGATCCGCGAGACGCTGCGCAAGGTCTACGCGGTGTTCAGCCTGCCCGACGAGGCGTGAAGCACAGCTATCGCTGGCACCGCCGGCTGGGCTGGATCCTCGCGCCGCTGTTCGCGCTGTCGGCACTGAGCGGCGCGCTGCTGCTGTGGCTGCAGCCGCTGCCCACGCCGCCCGGCACACTGCCGCCGCCGGCCCGATGGGCGCAGGCGCTGGACCGCGGCCTCGCCGAACTCGCGCGCACGCAGCCGGGTGCGCAGGCCGATCTCGTCGACCTTCCGCGCCGGGCGGGCCAGCCCATCCGCGTGCATCTCGCCGCGCCAGGGCTTTGGGCCGAGCTGGATGCCGACAGCGGCGCGCTGCTCTCGATGCAAACGGATCGCCGCGATGTGCGCGCTCGCGTGCTCGATCTTCACGAGCACCTGCTGCAGGCCGACGTCGGCCCCTGGGTCCTGCGTGCCGCCGCGCTCGCCGGCCTGGTGCTGATCGCCATGGGCCTGCGCATCTGGTGGCGCGTGCGCGCGCTGCCGGCGCGATCGCCGTGGCGGCGCTGGCATCGGTTCGTCGGTGTCGCGGTCGTGTTGCCGCTGGCGGGCATGCTGGCCAGCGGCTTCGTGCTGCGCTGGCCGGAGCTGGCGCGCGCCGCGCTGTCGGCCTGGTCCGCCGAACTGCCGCCCTCGCCGCCCCCACAGCTCGCGCAAGCCCGAGGCACGACACCGGCAACGCTCGGCGAATCACTGCAAGCGGCCACGCGCGCCTTGCCCGGCGCGCAGCCGATGCGCCTGTACGCCGGCGACGGCGGCATCGTGCGCGTGCGATTGCGCAGCGACGAGTGGCATCCCAACGGCCTCAACAACGTCTACCTGCGCGCCGACGACGCCACGGTGCTGCGCACGACGACCTGGCGCGAGCTGCCGCTTGCGGCGCGCTACCTCAACGTCGTCTACCCGCTGCACACCGGCTGGCTGCCGGGCCCCGCGGGCGTCGCCGCGGCGGTGGCGGTGCGCGTGCTGTGGACGCTGTTCGCGCTGGCGCTGTTGTGGATGGCACTGTCGGGCAGCGTGCAGCGCTGGCGCGCGAACGCCGCTGCCGCGCGGCGCGGTTAGCGCCGGTCCTCGCCCTCACCCCAACCCTCTCCCGCGCGCGGGAGAGGGCGCGAATCAGGCCGCCGCCGCGGTCGCCGCCGCGAAGCGGCCGATGTGGAACGGCTCGATCGGCGTGCTGGTCGTGCCGGTGGCGATCAGCTCGGCCATCACCTCGCCGACGCCCGGACTGATTGCAAAGCCCTCGCCGTTGAAGCCGAAGGCGTAGTGCAGCCCCGGCACGCGCGCGCTCGGCCCCATCACCGGCTTCCAGTCCGCGGTGTAGCCCTCGATGCCGCTCCACACCCGGATCAGCTGCACATGCTCGAACGCCGGCACGAAGCGGCGCAGCTCGCGCAACTGGCGCAAGACGTTGTCGGGCCGCACGTAGGCACGGATCGCCTCGGCATCGGCCGGGCCCTTGAGTCCGCCGCCGAAGACGATGTTGCCGCGCGTGATCTGGCGGAAGTACAGGCCCTCGGTCTCGATCGGCGTCGACACGCCGATCGACGGGCCGATGGCATACGGCAGCGGTTCGGTCACGCCCATCTGCGGCCCGCGCGCGTCCATCGGCACCGCCTCGCCGAACGGCGCGGCGATGCGGTTGGACCAGGCGCCGCAGGCCACCAGCAGCTGCGCAGCGCGATAGCGGCGGCCGTCGGCCACGTGCGCCGTGAAGCCCGCGCCGTCGCGCTCGACGTGCAGCACCTCGGCGTGCTCGACGATGTGGGCGCCTTCGCGGCGCGCCGCGCGCGCGAACGCCGGACCGGCGAGGCGCGGGTTCGCATGGCCGTCGTTCGGCGACAGCGAGCCGGCCACCACCTCGGGCGAGAAGATGCCCCAGCACCGGCGCAGCTGCTCGGCGCTGAAGAGTTCGAGATCGAGGCCCAGCGGCCTGGCGTCGCGCGCGTACTGCTCGATCACCGCCGCCTGCCGCTCGGTGTAGCAGGCGCGCAGGTGGCCGTAGGGCACGAACTCGAGGTCCTCTCCAAGCAGCTCGTGCACGCGGCCCCACACAGCACGCGCGCGGTGCGCCAGCGGCAGCTGCTCGAGCGCGCGGCCCTGCCGGCGCACGTTGCCGAAGTTGGTGCCGCTGGCCTGACGGCCGACCAGCTCGCGCTCGAGCAGCGTGACCGAACGCCGGTGCTGGCGGCGCAGGAAGAAGGCGGTGGTCGTGCCCATCAGGCCGCCGCCCAGGACCAGCACGTCGCTTGCGATCACCTCACTCATGGGACACGGCCTCGCGCGTGTTCATCATCAAGGGCTTGACCGGCGCTTGCGTGCGCAGCCGCCCGACCAGCTCGACCGGCTGCCCGCAGGCCCACGCAACGATCTCGGCCGACGCGTGGCCGCAGTAGCGGCCCTGGCAGCGGCCCATGCCGACGCGGCTGAAGGCCTTGGCGCGGTTGAGCTCGCGGCTGTCGAGTTCGCTGACGCAGCGGCGCAGCTCGCCGGCGGTGACGGCCTCGCAGCGGCAGACGATGGCGTCGTCGGGTAGCGTCGCCGCCTGTTCGTGCGGCCAGGGAAATGCCATCGCGAGACCTTGGCGAAAGCGCTCCATGCGGTCGAGTGTCGAGCGCAGCGGCGCCGCCTCGGCTTCGTAGAGCGCGCGCCCGCGCGCATGCCCCAGGTCGGCCAGCGCGGCCAGCGCGGCGAGCCGCCCGGCGGCCTCGGCACCGTCGGCGCCGAGGATGCGCGCGCCGTCGCCGGCCAGGTAGACGCCCGGCGTGCTGCTGCGGCCGTCGGCGTCGATGCGCGGCAGCCACTGCCGGCTCACCGGCTCGAACTGGAACTCGCAGCGCGCCAGGTCGGCGAGCTGCGTCTCGGCGCGCAGGTGCCAGCCGATTCCGACCGCGTCGCATTCGAAGCGCTGTTCGCGGCCCTGCGCGTCGCGCACCGCCACGCCCTCGACGCCGCGCACATCGTCGCCGTCGATGCGCAGCGGCGTCACGCCCTGCAGCACCGTCACGCCGCGGCGGCGCAGGCCGGCGATCAGACCGAGGCCGCGCAGCGCGAGGCGCGGGCGCGCCAGCAGGCCGCGCAGCGCCGCCCAGCGCTTGCGTGCGGGCGCGGTGTCCAGCACCGCCTCGATGCGCGCGCCGGCCTCCAGGTACTGCGAGGCGACGAGATACAGCAGCGGCCCGCTGCCGAGGAAGACGACGCGCGAGCCGATCGCGCAGGCCTGCGCCTTCAAAGCGATCTGCGCAGCACCGAGGCTGTAGCAGCCGGCGCGCTGCCAGCCGGGCACCGGCATCAGCCGGTCGGTCGCGCCCGAGCAGACGATCAGCGCGTCGAACGGCAGCGCGCTCGCCTGGTCGTTGCGCACGACATGCAGTTCGCCGGCGCTGAGGTTCCAGGCCAGCGTCTCGCTGCGATGGTCGAGCTGCGGGCCCAGCGCGTCGAAGTCGCGGTGCAGCGCATGCGCCTTGGCGGCCTCGCTGCCGTAGAGCTTGGCGTAGGGGCGCTTGAAGCCCTCGGGCTGGCGGCGGTAGACCTGGCCGCCGTCGCGCCGGCCTTCGTCGACAACGATGGGGCGCACGCCGGCCTGCACCAGGGCCTGCGCGGCGCGCACACCGGCGGGGCCGGCGCCGACGATGATCACGCGCGGTTGGCCGTTCATGTCAAGTCCGTTCGGGCTGAGGTATCGAGGCCCCCGTCGCGACCCTGCCCGGTCGCGCTCTTGACGCGCGCCAGCGTCGCAATGAGGTCCGGCGTCATCGGCCACTGCTGCGCGGGCACGCGCGTGAACACCTGCATGCCAGCCTCGACCGGCGTGGCGCAGGCGCGCAGGCGCTGGCCCGACTCGCCCCAGACCCAGCAGTCCTGGCACGCGCCCATCAGGCAAAAACCCGCGCGCGTGCCGTCGCCGAACTCGCTGTCGCGCACGCGCCGGCCGTTGCGCAGCAGCGCGACCAGCAACGTGTCGCCGAGCAGCGCGGTGGCGGGCTCGCCATCGATGCGCAGCGTGATCTCGGGGCGCTCGGTCTCGGCGAGACGGACGAAGCGGGCGGGGTTCGCTGGAGAAGACGATGGCATGAAAGTCGGAGCGGGCGCCGGCGTCAGCGCTCGACGGGGAACAGCCGCTCGATCGGGTAGTGGGTCTTGATGAACGGCGACTTGATGACGATGTAGCTGAAGTACTTCTCGATGCCGATGTTGCGTTCGAGCAGGTCTTCGATCACCGCCTGGTAGTGGTTCACGCCGCGCGTCAGGAAGCGCAGCAGGTAGTCGTAGCCGCCGCTGACGAGATGGCATTCGAGGATCTCGTCGACGCCGCGGATCGCCGTCTCGAAGCGCACGAAGTCCTCGCGGTGGTGGTCGGCCAGCGTGACTTCGGTGAACACGGTCAGCGTGTCGCCGAGCTTTTCGAGTTGCAGGTGGGCGCCGTAGCCGGCGATGTAGCCGGCCTGCTCGAGCCGCTTGACGCGGATCAGGCAGGGGCTGGGCGACAGGCCCACCGCGTCGGCGAGGTCGACGTTGGTCATGCGCCCGTTCTTCTGCAGCTGGGCAAGGATGCGAAGGTCGAGTCGGTCGATCTTGAGCGATTCGGCGGGCATGGCGAACGAGAGGGTGCCTGGATGCCGCGATTGTGCGGCGGGCCTTCAGCCGGCGAGCGCCGCGCGCACCTCGGGTGCCGCGAGCACGTCGTCGAGCGTCTTCTTCAGCCGCGCGAACATCTGCTCGAACTCGGCCTCGGTGTAGGTCAGCGCCGGCGCGAAGCCGAGGATGTGGTCGCCGAACGAGCGGAACACCAGGCCGTTTCGGTAGCCGGTGTCGAACAGGCGGTCGGCGAGTCCGAGCGAGGCGTCGAAGCCGCGCTTGCTCGCCTTGTCGCTCACCAGCTCGAGCGCGCCGAGCAGGCCGCGGTGGCGCGCATCGCCAACCAGCGGGTGCGCGCGCAAGCCCTCCAGCCCGGCCGCGAAGTGCGCCGCCACGCGCTGGCCGTTGGCCAGCACGCCGCCTTCTTCATACAGGCGCAGCACCTCGAGCGCGGCGGCCGCGGCGACCGGATGTGCCGAGTAGGTCGCGCCGTGGCCGATCGGCGCGCCGGCCGGCGCGCCGTCGGCGATGCCGGCGTAGACCTGCTCGGACAGCATGGTCGCGCCCATCGGCACGTAGCCCGCGGTCAGGCCCTTGGCCAGCGTCATCAGGTCGGGCTCCACACGCTCGGCCTCGCACGCGAACATCGGGCCGGTGCGGCCGAAGCCGGTGATGACCTCGTCGACGACGAACAGGATGTCGAGCTCGCGCGCCGCGTCGCGCATCGCCTTGAGCCAGCCCTTGGGCGGCACGATCACGCCGCCCGAGCCCTGGATCGGCTCGCAGAAGAAGGCCGCGACGTTGTCGGCGCCGAGCTCGGCGACCTTGGCGCGCAGCGCGGCGACCGAGTCGCCGATCACGGCCTGTGCATCGTGTCCCTTCGGATGGCGATAGGGATTCGGCGAGGCGATGTAGTGCTGCGTCGGCAGCGGCAGGTCGAAGCCGCGATGGAAGACCGGCAGCGCGGTGAGGCCGGCGCCGGTCGACGACGAGCCGTGGTAGCCGCGCTCGAGCGCGATGAACTGCTTCTTCGTCGGCCGGCCGGTGTTGTTGTAGTACTGGACGATGAAGCGCACCGCCGCGTCGACCGCCTCCGAGCCGCCGAGCGTGAGATAGGCGCGCGTCAGCGAGGCCGGCGTGATCTCGGCGAGCTTGGCGGCCAGACGGATCGCCGGCTCGCTGGCGAAGTGGAAGTAGCCGGTCGCGTAGGGCAGGCTGCGCATCTGCTCGGCGGCGGCCTGCACGACGCTTTCCTGCCCGTAGCCGACGTTCACGCACCACAGGCCCGCAAAGGCGTCGAGCAGTTCGTGGCCCTGGTCGTCGACCAGCCACGAGCCCCGGCCCGACGCCAGCACGGTCGCGCCGCGCTGCTCGTGCTTGCGCCACGGCGCGACGGGATGGACCAGATGGGCGCGGTCGAGCGCGATCAGTTCATCGTGGACGGGACGGGTGGTGGTCAGCATGACGACGAGCGAAGGCTTTGCATTGATGGCCACCAGCTTAGGACGGCCGTGCTCGACAGTGGTGCTGCATTCGCGGGCCTCGACGCAGCAGGCTGCGGTTGTGTGCGGCGATTCGGCACAACGTTGTGCAGCAGGCCTGATCAGTAACCGCGCGCGCGATCGACCAGGCCATGCATCGGCTCGCCGGCCTCGAAGCGCCGCAGGTTCTCGATCACGACCTCGGCCGCGCTCTCAGGCGCGGTCATGCTCGCGATGTGCGGCGTGAGCCGGATGCGCGGATGGCGCCAGAACGGATGCAGCGGCGGCAGCGGCTCGGGCTCGGTGACGTCGATCACCGCCTCGCCAACCCGGCCGTCGTCGAGCGCCGCGAGCAGGTCGCGCTCGACCAGTTGCGCACCGCGCCCCACGTGCACCAGCGCGGCGCCGCGCGGCAGCCGATCGAACAGCGATGCGTTCAGGCAGCCGCGCGTCGCCTCGGTCAGCGGCAGCAGGCACACGAGGATGTCGCTGCGTTCGAGCAGGGCCGCGAGCTCGCCATCGCCGGCGAAGCAGCGCACGCCGGGCACATCGCGGCGCGAGCGGCTCCAGCCCGCGCAGTCGAAGCCGAACGGAACCAAGCGCGCGAGTACCGCCTGGCCGAGCGATCCGAGGCCGAGCACGCCGACGCGCCGCTCGCGCGCCGGCCGCACCGGGCGCGGCGTCCAGTCGCCCTGCGCCTGCTGGCGCTGGTACTGCGGCATCTCGCGATGCAGGTCGAGCACCGCCCAGATCACGTACTCGACCATGCCCTGCACGATGCCTGGCTCGATCATGCGCACGACCGGCAGCGCGCTCGGCAGCGCAGCGAAGTCGAACTGGTCGATGCCTGCGCCGGTGGAGAACAGCACCTGCAGGTTCGGGAAGCGCTGCGCGAGGTCGTGCGGCGGTTCCCAGGCGGCAAGAAAGCGCACCCGGGCCGGGTCGCCGACGTCGGGCCATTGGCGAAACGCGAGATCCGGCATGCGCTGCGCGAATACGTCGGCCCAGACGAGGCCGCGCACGGGGTCGGCCTTGTAGATGAAGCTCTTGTGGATCGCGGGCGAGGGAGCCTCTCCCTCGCCCCCGCCAGGGTGAGAGGGCTGGGGTGAGGGGGTCGCCCGCGAACGCGGCATCAGCCCACCGCCTGCGTCGCAATCGCGAACAGTCGCACCTGCGGCGACACCGCCAGCGGCGCGCCGCGCACCATCGTCGTCGGCGCGTCGACGCGCAGCAGGCCCAGGTCCTCGAGCCACTCCGCCAGCCCGCTGTCGAAGTCGATGTCGATGCGCACGAAGCGCCCTGCCGACAGGCCCGCCAGGTGCGCGATCAGCGCCTTGGCGCTTTGCGCGTCGGGCGCCACCACCGGGCCGATCGCGTGGCCGCGGCCAAAGCGGCGCAGCATCGCGAAGCCGCGCGGCTGCTCCTCGTGGTCGAGCACCACGGTGGCCTCGGCACTTGCGAACAGCTCGTCGACCAGCGCATCGCGCGGCATGCCGCGCGCGGCGGCGTCGAGGAAGCGCAGCGCCTGCGCGTCGTTGTGGCCGGCCGGGCGCAGCCGCCAGCCGGGGTCGAGCGCGACCAGCGGCGCCGGCAGCGCGGTGCCCTGGTGTTGGCGCAGCTCGCCCGTGCGCGCAAAGCCCAGGCGCTCGTAGAGGCCGCGGCCCTCGGGCGTGGCGTGCAGCAGAACGGTGTGGTCTTCCAGGCCTTCGAGCAGGGCCGTCATCAGGCGATGGCCGATGCGTCGGCCCTGGCAGGCCGGCGCGACGATCACGAGGCCGATCGTCGCGTGGCGATCGCCGAAGCGCCAGCGCAGGCCGGTCGCGACGATCTCGCCGTCGCGTTCGGCGACCAGGCCTTCGGCGAATCGGAACACCTGTTCCCAGTCGGCCGGTCGGTGCGGCCAGCGCAGTTCGGCCGAGAGCGCGTGTGCGGCTTCCAGGTCGGCAGCCGTCATCGGCCGCAGCGTGATGCCGTCTGCAGCCGGTGCGCGTGATTGGCGAGGGTGACTCAAGCGTGGTTCTCCGCAAACTTTTTCGACCGACTGGAACAGGTCGCAGCGGCCCTTGCTAGGACGATCTTGCTGCCTGGCACAACTCGCAACCATCGTCTGCCGGACGGGGGCGATTCGCCATTTCGATGCTGCCGCGCGCGCGTCAACGCCAGCACATGCGGCGTCAGGCTGCCTAGCATGCGGCCACCCGCATCGTCGCCGAGGAAGCCCAGTGCAAGTGTTCCAGCCCGATCAGATCTCCGCGCCCTCGGGCCATTTCATCGGCGGCCGCCTGGTGGCCGACGCGGGGCGCATCGAGGTGCGCCGCCCCTCCGACGCGCAGGTCCATGCCGAGCTGCCGATCGCCGACGCCGCCGCGGTCGACGAGGCGGTGCGCAACGCCTGGAACGCCTGGCGCACGAGCGACTGGGCGCGCCGCGCGCCGCGCGAACGCGCCCGCGTGATGCGGCGCTGGGCCGAACTGGTCGAGGCCGATGTCGCTCGGCTCGCGCCGCTCGAAGCCGTGTGCTCGACGCGTCCGGTGCGCGACGCCGCCGCCTGGGACGTGCCGTTCACCGCCGAGGGGCTGCGCTTCTTCGCCGAGTACGCCGACAAGCTCGGCGGCGAGGTCGCCGCGACGCGCAGCGACCATCTCGGCATGGTCATCGCCGAGCCCTACGGCGTGGTCGGCGCGATCACGCCGTGGAACTTCCCGCTGGTGATGGTCTCGTGGAAGGTCGGCGCGGCGCTCGCGGCCGGCAACGCGGTGGTGCTCAAGCCCTCCGAGCTGACGCCGTTCTCGGCGCTGCGCCTGGCCGAGCTGGCTGTCGAGGCCGGCGTGCCGGCCGGCATCTTCAACATCGTGCAAGGCGACGGCCGCACGACCGGCGAGGCGCTGACCGCCCATCCGCTGATCTCGAAGATGACCTTCACCGGCTCGACGCGCACCGGCGCGGCCATCATGGCCTCGTGCGCGCAGCACGGCCCCAAACCGGTGACGCTGGAGCTCGGCGGCAAGAGTCCGCAGCTGGTGTTCGACGACGCGCCCGACCTCGAGCGCCTGGCCGGCATGATCGCCACGGCGATCACCGGCAATGCCGGACAGGTGTGCGTGGCCGGCTCGCGGCTGATCGTGCAGCGTGGCATCGCCGAGGCCCTGGTCGAGCGCATCGCTGCGCGCTTTGCGCAGCATCGCCCCGGCGCGACCTGGGACGACACGGCGACGCTGCCACCCATCGTCTCGCGCGGTCAGGCCGCGCGCATTGCCGAGATCGTCGAGCGCGCGCGCGCGGCCGGCGCCGAGGTGCGCTGCGGCGGCGGCCTCTACGACGGCGGCCCCGGCGGCGCCTTCTTCCAGCCGACGCTTCTCGGCGGCGTCGATGCCGCCAACCCGGCGGTGCGCGAAGAGATCTTCGGCCCGGTGCTCACCGTCCAGACCTTCGCCGACGAGGAAGAAGGCCTCGCCCTGGCCGCGCATGAGCACTACGGCCTGGCCGCCGGCGTGCACACCGCCGACATCGGCCGCGCGCTGCGCGCGATGCGCGGCATCAGCGCCGGCACCGTCTGGATCAACCGCTACGGGCGCAGCAACGACTTCGTGATCCCCACCGGCGGCTACCACCAGTCGGGCATCGGCAAGGACCTGGGCCGCCAGGCGGTGGAAGCCAACCTGCGCTTCAAAAGCGTGCTCGTCGACTTCGCGGCGACGCATTGAGGTGCAACGGCGCACGGCTACTGGGCACACCGCATGGCATGCCGATTGGCCCATCGCAAACCACAGCTTCGGCGCCCCGGCGCGCCCAATACCCCACATCCGTGCAGCGGCGCCATGTTGCAATGACCCTGTCACGGACATGTCTTGTCGCCTGACGGCGGCCTTCCCCTAGGACGATTCGCAATGGCCTTCCGACCCAAGTACATCACCTTCGACTGCTACGGCACGCTGACGCGCTTTCGCATGCGCGAGATGACGCGCGACATCTTTGCCGACCGCGTCCCGGCCGAGCGGATGGAGCAGTTCATCCTCGACTTCGCGGCCTACCGTTTCGACGAGGTGCTGGGCGACTGGAAGCCCTACGACGTGGTGCTGAAGAACGCGATCCGCCGCCTGTGCCGCAAGTGGAAGATCCAGTACTTCGACGAGGAGGCGCAGCGCTACGTCGCCGCGGTGCCGACCTGGGGCCCGCACGACGACGTGCCGGCCGGCCTGGCCAAGGTGGCCAAGGAGATCCCGCTGGTGATCCTGTCCAACGCGATGGACGCCGAGATCCAGAAGAACGTCGCCATGCTCGGCGCGCCCTTCCACCGCGTCTACACCGCGCAGCAGGCCCAGGCCTACAAGCCGCGCCTGCAGGCCTTCGAGTACATGCTCGACTCGCTGGGCTGCAACCCGGAAGACGTGCTGCACGTCTCGTCGAGCCTGCGCTACGACCTGATGTCGGCCGACGACATCGGCATCAAGCACAAGGTTTTCGTCAACCGCGGCCACGGCCCCGGCAACCCGGCCTACAACTACACCGAGATCCAGGACATCGGCGGCCTGCCGGGCGTGGTCGGCCTCTGACGCCTGTGCAATCGCCAGCCGCGATGAAGCTCGACGCCTACTGGACCGATTCGGCGCCGGCCTTCGCGCCCGCCGCCGAGGCGCTGCCGGCGCATGTCGACGTGGCCGTGGTCGGCGGCGGCTTCACCGGGCTGTCGGCCGCGCTGGCGCTGGCGCGCCGCGGCGCCCGCGTCGCGGTGCTCGAAGCCGGACCGCGCATCGCGGCCGAGGCCTCGGGGCGCAACGGCGGCCACGTCAACAACGGTCTCGCGGTCGACTACGCCGACGTCGCCGCCAAGGTCGGCCGCGAGCGGGCGGCGGCCTGGTACCGCGCCTACGACGACGCGGTCGACACCGTCGCGCGCGTCGTGCGCGACGAGGCCATCGACTGCGACTTCCTGCGCCACGGCAAGCTCAAGCTGGCCACGCGGCCCGGCCAGCTCGAGGCGCTGGCGCGCAGCGCCGAGCGCCTGGTCGCCGACGGCGTCGACACCGACGTCGAGGTGTTCGACGCGCCTCGCGTGCGCGCCGAGGTGCAAAGCGAGCGCTTCCACGGCGGCCTGCTCTACAAGCGCAGCGCGCAGATGCACATGGGCCGCTTCTCGCATGGCCTGGCCGCCGCCGCCGAGCGGCGCGGCGCCGGCATCCACCTGAACGCCTGCGTCAAGCGGCTCGAACGCCTGGGCGGGCGCACGCACCGCCTGCACACCGCGCGCGGCAGCCTCACCGCCGGCCAAGTGCTGCTGGCCACCGGCGCGTCGCGCCACGGCGGCTACGGCACGTTCGGCTGGCTGCGCCGGCGGATCGTTCCGATCGGCAGCTTCATCGTCGTCACGGAGCCGCTCGGCGCAGAGCGCGCGCAGGCGCTGCTCGCCGCGCGCCGCACCTACACGACGGTGGCCAACATCCACCACTACTTCCGCCTCACGCCCGACCACCGCCTGGTGTTCGGCGGACGCGCGCGCTTCGCGATCTCCAGCCCGCAGTCCGACGCCGCCAGCGGCGAGATCCTGCGCCAGGGCCTGGCGCAGACCTTTCCGCAGCTCGGCGCGGTGCGGCTCGACTATTGCTGGGGCGGCCTGGTCGACATGACGCAAGACCGACTGCCCCATGCCGGCGAGCGCGACGGCCTGTATTACTCGATGGGCTACAGCGGCCACGGCACGCAGATGTCGGTGCACATGGGCGAACGCATGGCGGCGCTGATGTCCGGCGAACGCGATGCCAATCCTTGGGCCGGCCGCGCCTGGCCAGCGATCCCCGGCCATTTCGGACCGCCGTGGTTCCTGCCGGCGGTGGGTCTGTACTACCGGCTCAAGGACAAGCTCGGCTGACGCCGTATCTTTCGTTTCGACCGACTCTTTCCCGCACAAGACCAGGAGCAGTTCATGAGCACCCGCCAGCCGCTCGCACCCTTCGTCGGCCCGCAAGACAGCCAGCGCTTCATGGACGCTCTTGCGCGCGGCGCCAGCCGGCGCGACATCCTCTCGATGTTGCTGGCCGGCGGCATGCAGGCCGGCCTGGCAGGCAGCCTGGCCGGCATCGCGGTCTCGGCCCACGCGCAAACGCCGCGCAAGGGCGGCCGGCTGCGCGTGGCCGGCGCGACCGCCGCGGTCACCGACACGCTCGACCCCGCCAAGCAGTCGAACCAGACCGACTACTCGCGCGGCACGATGCTCTACAACGGCCTGACCTCGCTCGACGCCAGCCTTTCGCCGCAGCCGGCACTGGCCGAGTCGTTCACGAGCAAGGACGCCAGGACCTGGGTCTTCACGCTAAGAAAGGGTGTGACGTTCCACGACGGCAAGCCGCTGGCGCCGGCCGATGTGGTGTTCTCGCTGATGCGCCACAAGGACCCGGCCACGGCCTCCAAGGCCAAGGCGCTCGCCGACCAGATCGACAGCGTCAAGGCCAGCGGCCCCAACGAGGTGACGGTGGTGCTGAGCGCACCCAACGCCGACCTGCCGGTGATCCTCGGCACGTTCCACTTCCACATCGTCAAGGACGGCACGACCGACTTCAGCGCCGGCATCGGCACCGGGCCCTACAAGCTCAAGGAGTTCAAGCCCGGTGTGCGCTCGCTGGCGGTGCGCAACGAGGCCTACTGGAAGCCCGGGCGCCCCTACCTCGACGAGATCGAGTTCGTCGGCATTGCCGACGAGACCGCGCGCGTCAACGCGCTGCTGTCGGGCGGCATGGACCTGGTGGCCGCGGTGAATCCGCGCTCGGTGGCGCGCGTGCAAGGCACGCCCGGCTACGCGATCTTCACGACGCAGTCGGGCCAGTACTCCGACCTGGTGATGCGCAAGGACCTGGGCCCCGGCGCCAACCCCGATTTCGTGCTCGCGATGAAGCATCTGTTCGACCGCGAGCAGATGAAGAAGTCGATCGCGCTGGGCCATGCGGTGGTGGCCAACGACCAGCCGATCGATCCGACCAACCGCTTCCATTTCGCCGGCCTGCCGCAGCGCGCGTTCGACCTCGACAAGGCCAGGTTCCACCTGCAGAAGTCGGGCATCGGCGGCAAGGTGGCGATCGTCACTTCGCCGGCGGCGCTGTACTCGGTCGAGATCGCGCTGGTGCTGCAGCAGACCGCGCAGAAGATCGGCCTCGAGCTCGACATCAAGCGCATGCCGGCCGACGGCTACTGGTCCAACCACTGGCTCAACAGCCCGGTCGGCTTCGGCAACATCAACCCGCGCCCGAGCGCCGACGCGCTGCTCACGCAGTTCTTCAAGTCCGACGCGACGTGGAACGAGTCGCGCTGGAAGAACGCGCAGTTCGATCAGCTGCTGCTGGCCTCGCGCGCGGAAACCGACTTCGCCAAGCGCAAGCAGCTGTACGCCGACATGCAGACCCTGATCCACCAGGAGGCCGGCATCGGCATCCCGCTGTTCCTGGCCAGCATCGACGGCCACAGCACGAAGGTGAAGGGCCTGTCGCCGATTCCGCTGGGCGGGCTGATGGGCTATTCCTTCGCCGAGCACGTCTGGCTCGAAGCCTGAGCAGCATCCGCCGATGAACCTGCTGATCCTCAAGCTGCTGGCCCAGCGCGTCGCGCTGGCGCTGCTGTCGCTGCTGGCGGTGTCGGTGATCGTGTTCGCGATCACCGCGGTGCTGCCCGGCGACGCCGCGCAGGAGATGCTGGGACAGGAGGCCACGCCCGAGGCGCTGGCCGCGCTGCGCACGCAGATGGGCCTGGACGTGCCGGGACCCGTGCGCTACTGGCGCTGGCTCACGGGCCTGCTGCGGGGCGACCCGGGCATGTCGTCCGTGACGTCGATGCCGGTGGCCGAGCTGATCGCCAGCCGGCTGCCGAATTCGCTGCTGCTGGCCGCGGTGACCGCGTTGTTCTCGGTACCGATCGCGCTGACGCTGGGCATCGCCTCGGCGGTGTGGCGCGGCTCGTGGTTCGACCGCGCCGCCTCGACCGCCGCGGTCGGCGTGGTGTCGGTGCCCGAGTTCCTGATCGCGACGCTGGCGGTGCTGGTGTTCGCCGTGCAGCTGCGTTGGTTCCCGGCGCTGTCCTACGTGAACGACATCGACTCGCTCGGCCAGCTGTTGCAGGCCTTCGCGCTGCCGGTGATGACGCTGTGCTGCGTGATCGTCGCGCAGATGATGCGCATGACGCGCGCGGCCGTGATCGACCAGCTCGAGGCACCCTACATCGAGATGGTGCGGCTCAAGGGCGCCTCGCCGGCGCGCATGGTGCTGGCACATGCGCTGCCCAACGCCGTCGGTCCGATCGCCAACGCCGTCGCGCTCAGCCTGTCGTACCTGCTTGGCGGCGTGATCATCATCGAGACCATCTTCAACTACCCCGGCATCGCCAAGCTGATGGTCGACGGCGTCGCGCAGCGCGACATGCCCCTGGTCCAGACCTGCGCCATGATCTTCTGCACCGGCTACCTGATCCTCGTGACGCTGGCCGACGTGTGCGGCATCGTCGCCAACCCGCGGCTGCGGCACCGCTGAAGGTCCCGCCGATGAACGCCACCACTTCTTCCGTCGCGCCGGCCGAAGCCGCGCCGCGGCGCGCGCGCGGCGCTCGCCTGCGCGGCTTCGGCGCCTCCGGTCTGCTGGGCCTGGCGGTGCTCGCCGCCTGGCTGTTCGCCGCGGTGTTCGGGCCGCAGTTCCTGTCGCACGACATCGCCAGCCTCGGCAGCGGCGCGGTGTTCGCGCCGATCGGCGCCGAGCACTGGCTGGGCACCGACTACCTCGGCCGCGACATGCTGGCGCGGGTGATCGACGGCGCGCGCTACACGGTCGGCGTCGCGCTGATCGCGACGCTGCTGGCCAGCGGCATCGGCACCACGCTCGCGCTGCTGGCCGCCACCAGCGGGCGCTGGGTCGACGCGGCACTGAGCCGCGGCCTCGACACGCTGACCGCGATCCCGAGCAAGATGTTCGCGCTGATCATGGTGGCCGGCTTCGGCTCGTCGATCGGCATGCTGGTGGCCACCGCCGCGCTCATCTACGTGCCGGGTGCGTATCGCATCGCGCGCTCGCTGGCGGTCAACATCAACGCGATGGACTACGTGGTCGTCGCACGCACGCGCGGCGAGGGCACGCTCTACATCATGCTGCGCGAGATCCTGCCCAACATCGCCGGGCCGATGCTGGCCGACCTGGGCCTGCGCTTCGTCTACGTGGTGCTGCTGCTGGCCAGCCTGAGCTTCCTGGGCCTGGGCGTGCAGCCGCCGGCGGCCGACTGGGGCTCGCTGGTGCGCGAGAACATCGGCGCGCTGCCCGACGGCGGCGCCGCAGTGATCGCGCCGGCGGTGGCGATCGCCAGTCTCACGATCGCGGTCAACCTGATCATCGACAACCTGCCGGGCCGCGCTGCGCGCGAACGGGGAGCACGCTGATGGGCGCATCGGTTCGCGTCGAAGGCCTCACGATCGCCGCCGGCGACAACACGCTGGTCGACCAGCTCAGCTTCTCGATCGAGCCCGGCGAGGTGCTGGCGCTGATCGGCGAATCGGGCTCGGGCAAGACCACCACCGCGCTGGCGCTGATGGGCTATGCGCGCCACGGCTGCCGCATCGCGGCCGGCAGCGTGCGCATCGGCGAAACCGACGTGCTGTCGCTGTCGCCCGCCGAGCAGCGTGCCCTGCGCGGGCGCAGCGTGGCCTACATCGCGCAAAGCGCCGCGGCCTCGTTCAACCCCTCGCGCACGATCATGGACCAGGTGGTCGAGCCGGCGCGCATCCATGGCACGCTCACGCGCGCCGAGGCCGAGGCCAAGGCCGTCGCGCTGTTTCGCGAACTGGCGCTGCCGCATCCCGAGACCATCGGCGCGCGCTATCCGCACCAGGTTTCTGGCGGCCAGCTGCAGCGGCTGATGGCCGCGATGGCGCTGATCACCGACCCCGACCTCGTGATCCTCGACGAGCCGACCACCGCGCTCGACGTGACGACGCAGATCGAGGTGCTGCGGGCCTTTCGCCGCGTGGTGCGCGAGCGCCGCGCGACCGCGGTCTACGTGAGCCACGACCTCGCGGTCGTCGCGCAGATGGCCGACCACATCCTCGTGCTGCGCGACGGCTCGATGCGCGAGATCGGCGCGACCGAACGCATCATCAGCGCACCGTCGCACGAGTACACGCAAAGCCTGCTGGCCGCCGCGCGGCCGGCGCCGCGCGAGGGCGCGCTGATCACGCAAGAAGAGCTGCTGCTCGAGGTGCGCGGCCTGTCGGCCGGCTACGGCCCGCTCGACCGCCAGGGCCGCCCGGCGGTGCCGATCCTGCAGGACATCGACCTGCGCCTGTATCGCGGCCAGGCGATCGGCGTGATCGGCGAATCGGGCTCGGGCAAGACGACGCTGGCGCGCGCGATCGCCGGGCTGGTGGCGCCGAGCGCGGGCGAGATCCTGTTCAACGGCCGCTACCTCGAGCCGACGCTCGCGCAGCGCCGCAAGGACGACCTGCGCAGCATCCAGATCGTGTTCCAGATGGCCGACACCGCGTTGAACCCGGCGCAGACGATCGAGCGCATCCTGGCCCGGCCGCTGCAGTTCTACAAGGGCCTGCGCGGTGCGGCGCTGCAAAGGCGCATCGGCGAGCTGCTCGACCTGGTGAAGCTGCCGCGCGCGGTGGCTGGCCGCCTGCCCGGCGGGCTCTCGGGCGGACAGAAGCAGCGCGTGAACCTGGCGCGCGCGCTGGCGGCCGAGCCGGACCTGATCTTGTGCGACGAGGTGACCTCGGCGCTGGACACGGTGGTCGGCGCGGCGGTGCTGGACCTGATCGCCGAGCTGCGGCGCGAGCTGGGCGTTTCCTACCTCTTCATCAGCCACGACCTGCACACGGTGCGTGCGGTCTGCGACGAGATCGTCGTGATGCAGCATGGCCGAAAGCTGACTCAGGTGGCGCGCGCCGACTACGATCGCGGCCCGCACCACCCCTATTACGAGCTGCTCGCGCGCTCGGTGCCCGACCTGCGCTGCGGCTGGCTCGACGAGCTCGACGCGGCCCAGGTCGCGCAGGCGGCCTGAAGCCGCGCCTCCTCCACAGGTCCCGAATCCATGGAACCCATCTTTCGCATCGCCGTGATCCCCGGCGACGGCATCGGCAAGGAAGTGATGCCCGAGGGCCTGCGCGTGCTCGACGCCGCGGCCCGGCGCTTCGGCATCGCGCTCGAGTACCGCCTCATCGAGTGGGCGAGCTGCGACTACTACGCCGCGCACGGCCAGATGATGCCCAGCGACTGGAAGCGCCAGCTCGAGGGCATCGACGCGCTGTACTTCGGCGCGGTCGGCTGGCCTGCCAGCGTGCCCGACCACATCTCGCTGTGGGGCTCGCTGCTGAAGTTCCGCCGCGAGTTCGACCAGTACGTCAACCTGCGCCCGGTGCGCCTGTTCGAGGGCGTGCCCTGCCCGCTCGCGGGCCGCAAGCCCGGCGACATCGACTACCTCGTCGTGCGTGAGAACACCGAGGGCGAGTACACCTCGCTCGGCGGCGTGATGTACGAAGGCACCGATCGCGAGATCGTGATCCAGGAGTCGGTCTACTCTCGCCACGGCGCCGACCGCGTGCTGCGCTACGCCTACGAGCTGGCCCGCGCACGCAAGCGCCGGCACCTGACGGTGGCGACCAAGAGCAACGGCATCGCGATCAGCATGCCGTGGTGGGACGGCCGCGCCGACGCGGTGGGCCGCGACTACCCCGAGGTCACGGTCGACAAGCAGCACATCGACATCCTTTCGGCGCGCTTCGTGCTGCAGCCCGGTCGTTTCGACGTGGTCGTCGCGAGCAACCTCTTCGGCGACATCCTCTCCGACCTCGGCCCCGCAACCACCGGCACGATCGGCCTCGCGCCCTCGGCCAACCTCAACCCGGACCGCAAGTTCCCCTCGCTGTTCGAGCCGGTGCACGGCTCGGCGCCCGACATCTACGGCCAGAACATCGCCAACCCGATCGCGATGATCTGGTCGGGCGCGCTGATGCTGGACTTCCTCACGCAAGGCCAGGGCGCCGGCCGTGCCGCGCACGATGCGATCGTCAAGGCGATCGAGCAGGTGCTGATCGAAGGCCCGCGCACGCGCGACCTCGGCGGCACGGCCTCGACCACCGAGCTCGGCGAGGCGATTGCTGCGCGGGTGGCGGCGGGCTGAGCCGGGACGGGGGCTTCGATACCTCAGCCCGAACGCAAACACCACCATGCCCCTCACCCTGCGCTGCGACGAACTCATCCGCTCCCAGAACTTCATCGCCGGCCGCTGGTGCGACGGCGCTGAGGCCCGCACGCTCGCCGTCACCGACCCGGCCGACGACGCGCGCTTCGCCGCTGTGCCCGACAGCGGCGCCGCCGATGCGCACGCGGCGCTGGCGGCCGCCCATGCCGCCTTCCCCGCCTGGCGCGCGACGCCGGCCAAGCAGCGCGCCGCGGCGCTCAAGCGCTGGAACGACCTGATCCTCGCGCACCAGGACGACCTCGGCCGCCTGATCTCGCGCGAGCAGGGCAAGCCGCTCGCCGAGGGCCGCGCCGAGGTGGCCTACGCGGCGAGCTACGTCGAGTGGTTCGCGGAGGAGGCCACGCGCGCCTACGGCGACGTGATCCCCGCGCCGCTCGCCGGGCGCCGCATGATGGCGGTCAAGGAGCCGGTCGGCGTGGTCGCGGCGATCACGCCGTGGAACTTTCCGGCCGCGATGATCGCGCGCAAGATCGCGCCCGCGCTGGCCGCCGGCTGCACCGTGGTGTGCAAGCCGGCCGAGGACACGCCGCTCACCTCGCTGGCGCTGGTGCGCCTGGCCGAGGAGGCCGGCTTTCCGGCCGGCACGCTCAACATCGTGACGGCCTCGCGCGAGCGCACGCCCGAGGTCGTGGACGTCTGGCTCGCCGACGCGCGCGTGCGCAAGATCAGCTTCACCGGCTCGACGCCGGTCGGCAAGCACCTCGCGCGCGCCTCGGCCGCGACGCTGAAGAAGCTCTCGCTCGAGCTCGGCGGCAACGCGCCCTTCATCGTCTTCGACGACGCCGACCTCGACGCCGCGGTCGACGGCCTGATGGCCGCCAAGTTCCGCAACGGCGGCCAGACCTGCGTGTGCCCCAATCGCGTCTACGTGCACGAGGCCGTGCACGACGCCTTCGTCGAGCGGCTCGCGGCGCACGTCGGCGCGCTGGTGGTCGGGCCGGCGAGCCGAGCCGAATCGCAGATCGGCCCGATGATCAACGCGCGCGCGGTCGAGAAGATCGAGCGGCACGTGCAAGACGCGATCGCCAAGGGCGCGCGCATCGTGGTCGGCGGCCAGCGCGTGCGCAACGCCCGGGCCGACGGTCCGAACTACTTCGCGCCCACGGTGCTGACCGGCGCGACGCCCGCGATGGCCTGCGCCGGCGAGGAGACCTTCGGCCCGGTCGTGCCGGTGTTCCGCTTCGCGAACGAGGCCGATGTCGTCGCCCACGCCAACGACACGCCGTTCGGCCTGGCGGCCTACTTCTACTCGCGCGACGTCGCGCGCATCTGGCGCGTCGCCGACGCGCTCGAGACCGGCATCGTCGGCATCAACGAGGGCGCGATCGCGGCCGAGGCCGCACCGTTCGGCGGGGTCAAGGAGTCCGGCTACGGGCGCGAAGGTTCGCGCTACGGGCTGGACGACTACCTGCACATCAAGTACTTGTGCCAGGGGCAGCTGGGCTGATGGCGTGAGGGGTGGCACGGTGCGATCGCACCATCAATGACAAATAAACTTGCATATCTCGCCTTGGATCGCTAAAGTTTATTTGTGTCAAAGGCCTCACCCTCCCTCTCCGGTCTGCCGCCCGAAGTCTCCCAGGCACTCGCCGAACTGGGCCAGCACCTCGCGCTCGCCCGCCTTCGTCGCAACGAGTCTCAGCGCTCGTGGGCGCAGCGCATCGGCGTGTCGGTCCCGACGCTGGCCAGCATGGAGCGCGGCGAGCCGGGCGTGAGCATGGGCGTTTACGCCACGGCCCTGTGGATGATGGGGCGCACCAAAGCGCTGGCAGCGCTGGCGGAACCGCAGTTCGATTTCGGCGCGCTCGAGGCCGACGTCCGGGCGGCCGCGGCATTGCGTCAGCAGCGCGCCGGGCGCCGTCGCGCGTCGAAGCCGAGAAGCGACGAGCGCTGATCATGGCCAGGGACTACAAGGTCGCCGACCAGCTCCACCTGTGGTACCTGGCCGATCCGCTGCGCCCGGTCCTGATCGGCGATCTGAACCTGGTGATGACCGGCACCCGCGGCGTGTCGGTGCGCTACGACTCGGCATGGCTGCGCGCAGGCTTCCCGCTGAGCGAGGATCTGCCGCTGGCCGATGTCGAACACCTGCCGCGCGAGAAGGACGCCGCAGCCGGCGCCGTCGACGACGCGCGTCCGGATCGCTGGGGCGAACGCGTCATCAAGCACATCGATCGTCCGCCGCGGCTGTCGACGCTCGAGATGCTGTACTTCGCCGGCGACGATCGCTTCGGCGCTCTCGGCGTGTCGACATCGCGCGAGGCCTACCTGCCGCGCCACGCCGGCCCTCTTGCGCAGCTCGACGACGTCGAAGCACTGCATACCCTGGTGCGTCGCATCCAATCGGGCGAGAAAGTCGACGAAGGCCAGCGCCGGTTGATCGCTCCCGGGACGATGGGCGGTGCGCGTCCCAAGGCGCTGATCGAGATCAAAGGCGTGCCGTGGGTGCTGAAGTTCGGCGAGGAAGATCCGTCCGCTGAACCGCTGGTCGAGCATGCCGCCATGACGCTGGCCGCACGCGCCGGGATCGAGGTCGCGCAGACGCGTCCCGTGCGGTTCGGTCGCGGCGCGGCAGCCGTCGCGGTGCGGCGCTTCGATCGCGCGGCCGGCGGCGGCCGGGTGCATGCGCTGTCGGCGCACGTCGCGCTGCGCGCTGCCGGCGCCGAGTACTCGTACCCGAACCTCGCGCAGCTGCTGCGCCGGCGCGGTCCGACCGACAACGACTTCAACCGCCGGCAGATGGCCGAGCTGCTGCGCCGGCTGCTGTTCAACATCCTGATCGACAACACGGACGACCACGAGAAGAACCACGTGCTCATCGTGCGCGCGGACCAGCAGCACGTCTTGGCGCCAGCCTTCGACGTACTGCCCACGGGGCAGTCGCTGGGCTATCAGGCGATGCTCGTGGGCGCCGGCGGCGCGCGGTCCAGCGTCGACGACGCGCTGGCCATGAGCCAGCTCTACTGGCTCGACCGCGACCAGGCGCTCGATCTCGCGTACGAGGTCGCCGAGGTGGTCGACGGCTGGCGCGACCACTTCGTGGCCGCCGGCGTGCCGGCACCCGCCGTCGAACAGCTCGAAGCGTCGATCGATCGACCCTTTCTGCTCGACCAGCGCCGCAGCCTGCTCGCGCATCGCCGCAGGAACAAGGCCGCCGCAAGGAAAAGCCGGACTTGATCGCCCCTACTCGACCTTGAAGTCGAAGACCTGCACCGCCACCGTTCCGTCCGGCGCCGTGCAGCGGTATTTCTGCATCGCCTCGCGCACCGCCGCATGGAAGACGCGCGGCCCGCCGAGGATCTCGACCGCGCTCACCACGCCGGCGGTGATCGTCGCCTGCGCGCGCACCGTGCCCGAGACGCCGTCGCGCAGCGCCTTGGCCGGAATCTCCGGGCGCACCTGGGTCGGACAGGCGATCGCCAGGTCGACCTTGCCCACCGGCGCAGCCGGTGCGGGCGGCGGCGGCGGTGCGATCGGCACCGGCTCGGCGGGCGGCGTCGGCGTCGACATCACGACCGGTGCATCGCTGGGCGGCGCGGCGATCTCGGCCGGCGGCACGAAGGGCGGCGGCGGCACCGGCGCCTGCTGGACGATCTGCTTGGGCTGCTCGATCGGCTTGGGCGGCGGCGGCGGTGGCGGCGGCGGGGGCAGCACCACCTCCTGCAGCACGACCGCCTCGAGCGGCTTCTTGATCGCCTTGACCATCTCGTTGCCGAGGCCGGACGCGAGCGCCCAGCCGATCACCACGTGCACGCCGGCGACGACGCCGATGCCGACCGAACGGCCGGAACCCTTGCCCGGCTCGAATGCAGCTTGCTTCATGCCGCGCTCACTCCACGAACTGTTCGCTGCCGATCACGGCGATCTTGGTGAGGCCCAGCCGCTTGGTGCTCGCGAGCACCGCCGCCACGACCTCGTACTTGGCGCGCTTGTGCGGGCGCAGGTGCAGGTCCGGCGCCGCCGGCAGCGCGGCCAGCGCCTGCAGGCGGGACTCCAGCTCGCCCAGGCCCGACAACGGTTCGCCCTGCCAGTACAGCGTGCTGCGCTCGTCGATATCGATCTTCGCGACCTCGGGCTTCACGTCGCTCGCCGGCGGCGCGCCGACCGGCAGGTTCAGGTTCACCGCGTGCAGCTGGATCGGGATCGTGATGATCAGCATGATCAAGAGCACCAGCATCACGTCGATCAGCGGCGTGGTGTTGATGTCGACCATCACCTCGGCGTCGGCGCTCGAGGGGCTGCCTACGTTCATGCCCATCGGGGACTCCTGCGTCAGCCGCCAGCCGGCGGCTCGGTGATGAACGAAACCTTGCCGATGCCCGCCAGCTGGCAGGCATACAGCACGCGGCCCACGCCCTCGTAGTCGCTGCGCGCATCGCCGCGGATGTGCACCTCGGGCTGCGGCTGCATCGTCGAGACCTTCTTCAGCCGCTCGGTCAGCGCGCGCGTGTCGGGCACGCGCGCGTCGTACCAGTAGATCGCGCCGGCGGCGTCGACCGAAAGCACGATGTTGTCGGGCTTGCTCTCGCGCATCTCGATCGTCTGCTTGGGCAGGTCGACCGGCACCGAGGTCGTGACCACCGGGATCGTGATCAGGAAGATGATCAGCATCACCAGCATCACGTCGACCAGCGGCGTGGTGTTGATGGTCGACATGACGACGTCTTCCTCGCCGTCGGCCGCGCCAACGTTCATGGCCATCGCCGGGCTCCTCGCTCGCTGGCTCAGGCGGCCTTGACGGACGCCAGGATCGCCGGGTGCAGCTCGTTGCCGAAGGCACGCACCTCGTCCATCACGCCCTTGTTGCGACGCACCAGCCAGTTGTAGCCCAGCACGGCCGGCACCGCGACCGCGAGGCCGATGGCGGTCATGATCAGCGCTTCGCCGACCGGCCCTGCGACCTTGTCGATCGAAGCCTGGCCCGCGACGCCGATCGCGGTGAGCGCGTGGTAGATGCCCCAGACCGTGCCGAACAGGCCGACGAAGGGCGACACCGAGCCCACCGTCGCGAGCAGCGCGAGGCCGTTCTGCATGCGGCTTTGCACGCGCTCGGTGGCGCGGTGCAGGCTCAGCGTGAGCCACTCGTTGAGATCCACGTGGGCCAGCAGGCCGCCGTGCTTGCGCGTCGCCTCGACGCCGATCTCGGCGATGTAGCGAAACGGGCTGCCGCGCTCGAGCTGCTCGGCACCGTGCGCGATCGTGGGCGCCTCCCACACGCGCTCGACCGCGCGCGCCTGGCGGTTCATGCGCGACTGCTCGAAGAGCTTGGTGATGATCACGTACCAGCTGCCCATGCTCATCGCGACGAGCATCAGCAGCACGGCCTTGGCGACCGCGTCGCTGGTCTTCCACAGGGCTTCGAGGCCATAGGGGTTGTCGGTCGCGGCCGCAGCCTTGGCGGCGCCCAGTCCGGGCGCGGCAACGGCCTGGATCTGCGGCTGGGCCGGCGCCGCCGGTTCGGCGTTTTGCGCCAGGCTGGGCGCGACCGCGGCCACGGCGAAGGAAAGCGTCAGCGCGACGCGGGCGAGAAGGCGCCTGAGGTTCATGGAAGGCTCCGTGGAACTTGATCGGTGAAGGAGGCCGCGAGCCGCGGTCAGAAGTAGCGCACCCACGCGCGCTTGGTGCGGCGCTTGTAGTTCGCGAAGGCGCGGCACGGCAGGTACAGCACCGGGATCAGCGCGGCGGTGACGAGCCACACGACCCAGAACTGGTCGGGCGAGACGCCGAAGCGCGTGCCCTGGTTGGGGCCGAAGACGGCCAGCAGGATCTTGTAGCTGACCAGCAGCAGGTACAGGTGCAGCAGGTAATAGAACATCGGCGCGCCGCCGAACGTGGAGAGCACGCGCGTGGCCGCGTTGTCGCTGAACTCGATCGCCGCGAGCACCAGGCAGCCCGCGCCCAGCGTCATCAGCAGGAAGTCGAGCGAGGGCGGGTACTTGGTGTAGTTGAGAAAGGACATCACGGTGTGGACCGTGTCCGCGCCGGCCACCCACGGCGCGTTCTCGCCGTAGATGTTGAAGCCGCGCAGCACCAGCAGCAGCGCCCAGCACCCGAGGCCCAGGGCCACGAGCCAGCGGCGGCGGCGATGGCCGTCGAGGGCCTGGCCGAACAGCGGCCCCGCGACCCAGCCGAGCAGGATCACGCCGACCCAGGGCAGCGCCGGATAGGTCAATCGCACCTTGACCGCCGCGTCCTCGATCAGCCAGCCGCGATGCAGCATCAGCGTCCAGATCTCGTACAGCGCATGCTCGCGCGGCAGGTTGATGCCGGCCAGCGCGTTGTGGCCGAACACGATCACCAGTCCCACCGCCGCGAGCAGCTTGGGCGAGAGACTGGACGCGAACGCGAGCACCACCATCGCAAAGCCGATCGCCCACATCACCTGGAGGTAGATCACCTTCAGCGGGAAGTCGCCGCTCCACGCAAAGCTCACCAGCGTCAGCTCGAGGCCGATGATCAGCAGGCCGCGCTTGAGCAGGAACTCGCGCGCCGGGCGCGGCGTGAGCCCGGGCGGATGCGCATACAGCCACGCCCCCAGGCCGGTGAGGAAGACGAACACCGGCGCGCAGAAATGCGCCGCCAGGCGCGAGAAGAACACCTGCGGCGGCGTGTTCGCCACGTCCATCGGGTCGGTGACCTGCAGGTGCAGGTACAGCGTCTCGCGCACGTGGTCGAGCAGCATGATCAGCATCACCAGGCCGCGCAGCGCGTCGACCGAAGTGATGCGCGAGCGGTGTGCGGCTGCCGCGGGCGTTTGCGCGAGGACGGCCGCGCCTGGCGATTGGAGGGGAATGGCTGACGACATGGGTCTCCTCAACGGGTCTGTCCGCTGTGATCGCGGATCGTTGTGCATGAGCGGTGCACCACGGACGTGACGGCGAAGGACATGCTCGTCATGACGCATCAAGCGTGCCGGTTCAGCGCGCGAGCGCGGCATTCACCGCAATGTCCCGCCAGTGAGCGATGTTCGAAACGAAATGCCGCGACGGCCGCCGGCGCCGGCATTTCGGTTCGCGGCTCGCTCGCAGCGCGGCTCGCAGGACGCGCTGCGAGCGTGGCCGCCATGGTGCACGTCGCCTGGAAATGGTGAGCGCGAGTCATGGCGACCTCTGCGAGCCTCAGTGCTTGACCGGCGGCAGGCCGCGCTCGGCGCGCACCGAAGCCGGCAGCGTCTCTTCGGTGACCGGCAGCGGCGCCAGTCCCTTGTCGAGCGTGAACGACAAGGACGTGTTGTAGCCCTCGAGCTGGTAGGCCTCGACCTTGCCGTCGATGTTGCGTTCGCCCGCGGCGTCGTCGACGAAGTACAGGCCGATCGCATAGGTGCCGCGCCACGGCAGCGACACCGCGAACTTGCCTTCGACGTCGCTCGTCACCGTGCGCACCCAGCCGGCCGGCGTGGCGATCTTGACCTTCTGGCCGGCCAGCGGCTCACCCAGGTAGACCACCTGGAACTGCTGCTTGCCGTCCTGCTTGACGCCGGTGGGCACGATGTCCAGCGTCAGCACCGGCTTGCGCGCCGAGAAGTCACCGATCCAGCGCGTGGCCGGCGTCCACCAGGTGCGCAGCGCCTTGCCGTCGCGCTGCGTGTCGAACATCGGGTACTGCTTGTCGACCGCGACCAGGCTGTCGCCCGGCGCGAGCCTGGTGCCCTTGGGCAGCTCGAAGCGATCGCGCTGCTTGAGCAGCGCGATCGGCTGTTCGCCGCGCGCGCTGATCCTGCTTGCCTGCAGCTGCACGAATCGGTCGAGACCGCCGGGCGAGACCTCGTGCATGTTCGCGTCGAGCTCGCCGTAGCGGGCCACGACGCCACCGGGGCCGCGCTCGAACCAGACCTGGTGAGACTGCGCGGCCAGCGGCGCGAGCCACGCCGTGAATCCCAGCGCGATGGCGGTGAAGCTTCTCTTCATCGTCGGTCCCCTCGTCAGAAGCGGTACAGCGCCGTGACCATGATCTTGCGCTCGGTGCCGGGGAACACCCACAGGTCGCTGTACGAGCTGGCGTAGTACTCCTTGTCGAACAGGTTCTCGATGTCCACCGACAGCTTGAGGTGCTTGGTCACGTCGTAGGCGCCGACCAGCTTGACGGTGGTGTACGAGGGCAGCTTGAAGTCGTTGGCGACGTCGACCGAGCCGAGCCGCTCGCCGACATAGCTCAGCCCGCCGCCGATGCTGGCGCGGCCGTCGGCCACCGGCAGCGAATAGATCGCGAACAGGCTGGCGCTGTTGCGCGGCACGTTCGGGAAGCGTCGGCCCTCGGCCATGCCGGTGCCCGCGGCTGCATCGGTGCTCTTGGTGACCTTGGAGTCGGTGTAGGCGTAGGCCGCGGTCAGGCGCAGGTTGGGCGCGATCTCTCCGGAGAAGTCGAGCTCGACGCCCTTGCTCTCGACTTCGCCGACGGCGATCGAGAACACCGTGTCGACCGGGTCGAAGGTCAGCACGTTCTCCTTGCGGATCTTGTAGAGCGCGATCGTGCCGCTGAACTTGCCGTCGGCGCTGTCGTACTTGGCGCCGGTCTCGACGGAGCGGCTCTCCTCGGGTGGGAAGGCCTCGCCGGTGCGACTGATGCCGCTGTTGGGACGGAAGCCCTTGGCCGCGCTGGCGTACAGCGACACCGTGCTGGTGGGCTGGTAGACCAGGCCGACGCGCGGGCTGTTGGCGCTGAGTTCCTGCGCGGTGGCCGCGTTCGGCGTGACGTTGCGGTTGAGCACGACCTGGCGGTACTGGTCGTGGCGCGTGCCGATGAGCGCCTTCCACTGCGGCGTGAACTCGATCTGGTCCTGCAGGTAGGCGGCGGTGGAGTACTGGCGCTCGACCGTGTTCTGGATCGTGGCCAGCGGCGCCGGCTGAGCGACGCCGTAGACCGGCGCGAAGATGTCGATCGAGTACGGGAACGCCGCGGAGCGGCCGCGCTGCTGCACGCGCGTGTCCTCGAAGCGGTAGCCGTCGACGCCGAACAGCAGGTTGTGCTTGATGCCGCCGGTGGCGACCTTGCCGAGCACCTCGAAGCGGCCCGAGATGTCGGTCGCGTCGTAGTCGCGCTGGCGCTGCTGGCGGTCAAGCGTGCGGCCGTCGTTGACCGGGTTCCAGCGCCAGGCCTCGGTGGCCAGGCCTTCGAGCGAGCTGTCGCGGTAGCTGACGCCCGTCTGCAGCGACCAGTCGTCGTTGAAGTAGTGCTGCACGAAGACCTGGTGGCCGAGCGACTTGATCGTGATCGGACCGTCGCCCGGCTCGCCGAGGAAGCGCGACACCGGCACGACGCCGAGCTGGTTGTTGACCGCGACCACGCCGCGGTCGAGCGGTGCCTTCTGCTCGAGCGCCTCGATCTCGTACGACAGCGTCGTGTCGTCGGTGATCATCCACAGCACCGAGGGCGCAACCAGCGTGTGCTTCTTCTCGACCGTGTCGCGGAAGCTGTCGCCGTCCTCGTGCGCGACGTTGAGCCGGTAGGCGACGCGCTCGCCGATCGGGCCGGTGAGGTCGGCCGCGGTGCGCCAGGTCGAGAAGCTGCCGGCGCCGAGCTCGACCGAGTAGGCCGGCTGGAACAGCGGCTTCTTGGTCGTGATGTTGACCGTGCCGCCGGGCTCGCCGCGGCCGTACAGTGCCGACGACGGGCCCTTGAGGATCTCGACCGAGGCGGTGTTCGCGCCGTCGCGCAGCCCGTTGTAGCCGCGGCTCGAGTTGAAGCCGTTGACCATGTAGTCGGAGCCGAAGTCGGGGCTGCCGGTGAAGCCGCGCATCGCGTAGCTGTCCCACATGCCGCCGAAGTTGTTGGCCTTGGAGATGCCGCTGCCGAACTCGAGCGCGCCGGCGAGATCGGTCACGCCGGCGTCTTGCAGCACCTCGGCGTTGATCACGCGCACGCTCATCGGCAGGTCCTTGATCAGCGCGTCGTTCTTCGTCGCGCCGGTCGCCGAGAGGTTGCGGTAGGGCTGCTTGCTGCCCTTGACCGACACGGTGCCCAGCGAGGTCGCCGAGCTCGATGCTGCAGCGGTGGGCGCGGGCGCGGTCTGCGCGGCTGCGGATGCCGCGCTCTCGGGTGCCGCGGCGGCAGCGGGCTCGGCCTGCTGTGCCCAGGCAAGTGAGCTGCAAAGCAGGCTGGCGGCCGCCGGGATCAGGGCCTGGCGAAATCGTTGGGTCGTGAACATGGCGTGCTGCGTGTGGGGTGAAGTGGAAGGGCGAGGTGGCGAAAGCCTTCGTATCGGTGCCAAGAATCCACCAGGCATCGGCATGGGGTCTTGTACGAATCGAGTCGGTGTTGACACGGTGATGACATCCGCGCAACACGCGGCAAGGCCGCGCCGCGCCTCGCACGAACGGTCGTGCGCGGACGAGCTCATCCGCGCGAGGCCTTCCGGCTCGCGGATCACGGGTGCGGCCCGCAGGGCGCGCGAACGAGGCGCCGGCGCAGGCTCTTCGGGCCCGCGCCGAAGGCGCGGCGGTCAGGGCATCGCGAAGCGCACCGAGACGACCTGCTTCTGCGGCGTCGTCAGCACGACGACCGCGCGGTCACCCGAGGCGAGCTGCAGGCCCGCGGCCACCAGCTCGTTGGCCTTGCCGGGCTGCAGCACCCCCTCGAGCTTCTGGCCGCCGCGCAGCACGGTGAGCTTGCCGCTGAAGCCGGCCGCGGCCAGCGGCTCGCCGTGGTCTTCGATGTAGACGGTCGCGCCCGCCGCGCTGCCGGCGAGCTCGAAGCTCAGGTCGTTGGCCGACTTGACGATGCCGCCGTGCTTGGCCGCGCCGTCGCCGTGCGCCTGCGCGACGCCGGCGAGGCAAGAGACCAGTGCGAGACCCAGCAGGGCGCGCGCGGCGAGGGGCTTGAAGTGACTGAAATTCATCTCGAGTTCTCCGTTGATGGCATGCGGCGCGAACGCAGCACGGTTCTCCCTGTTGTTGGATCGGTGCACGGGTTCAGAAGGCTTCGTCGCCGCCGCCTTGCAGCAGGCGCTCCGTCGCGGCGCGTCCGACCAGCGCATAAGCAAGAGGCGTGAGCAGCGTGTCGAGCAGCGTCGAGCTGATCAGCCCGCCGAAGATCACCACCGCCACCGGATGCAGGATCTCCTTGCCCGGCGCCTGCGGCGACAGCAGCAATGGCGTCAGCGCGAAGGCCGCCACCAGCGCGGTCATCAGCACCGGCGTCAGGCGCTCGAGCGAGCCGCGCACGATCATGGCCTCGCCGAACACCTCGCCCTCGAAGCGGCACAGGTTGACGTAGTGGCTGATCTTGAGGATGCCGTTGCGCGTCGCGATGCCGGCCAGCGTGATGAAGCCCACCATCGACGCCACCGACAGGCTCACGCCGGCGATCCACATCGCGACCACCGAGCCGATCAGCGCGAGCGGGATGTTGGCCATGATCAGGCCGGCCAGCACCGCCGAGCGGTAGCGCGAATAGAGCACCAGGAACATCAGCGCCAGCGAGACCAGCGACAGTCCCGCGATCAGGCGCGCGGCCTGCTCCTGGGCCTGGAACTGGCCCTCGAGGCTGACGAAGTAGCCCGGGGGCAGCTTCTCGGCGGCGATCGCGGCGCGGATGTCGGCCACGATGCGGCCCATGTCCGAGCCGTCGGTGTTGGCGTAGACGACGATGCGCCGGCGCGAGTTCTCGCGGCCGATCTGGTTCGGCCCGTCGGTCTCTTCCACCGAGGCGATGGCCGAAACCGGCAGCCGGCCCGCGGGCGTGTCGATCAGCGTGTTGGCGAGGTCGCGCGGGCTGCGGCGCGCATCGGGCAGGCGCAGCACCAGGTCGTAGCGGCGCTGCCCCTCGACGATCTGCGCGCTGTGCGAGCCGTCGCTGAGCGTTTGCAGCAGGCGCACCGCCTCGCCCGGCGCGAGGCCGGCCTGCGCGGCCTTGCGATGGTCGAGCCGCACGGTGATCTGCGGCACCAGCACCTGCTTCTCGACCGTCAGGTCGACCAGGCCGTGGATGCCCGCGAGCCGGCCGCGCATCTGCTCGGCCAGGCCGCGCAGCGCGTCGACGTCGTCGCCGTAGATCTTGAGCGCGATCTGCGCGCGCACGCCCGACAGCAGGTGGTCGAGCCGGTGCGCGATCGGCTGGCCGATCGCCACCTGCGCCGGCAGCACCTCGAGGCGCTTGCGGATGTCGGCCATCACCGCCTCGCGGCCGCGCTCAGAAGGTTGGAGCGCGACCTCGATCTCCGACGAGTGCACGCCCTCGGCATGCTCGTCGAGCTCGGCGCGGCCGGTGCGCCGCCCGACGTGCACGACCTCGGGCACCTGCGCGATCAGCTGCTCGGCCGCGCTGCCGATGCGGTTGGCCTCCTCGAGCGAGGTGCCGGGGTTCATCAGCATGCCCAGCACCAGCGCGCCCTCATTGAATGGCGGCAGGAAGGCGCGCGGAAAGAACGGCACGCTGGCCGCCGCCGCGACGACCGTCAGCGCGGCCGCCGCGATCAGCTGCCTGGCGCGCGGGAACGACCAGCGCAGCAGCTTCTCGTCCCAGCGCTTGAGCCAGGCGACGAGCGGGCTGTCGCCGTGGTCGAGCTGCTTCATGCGCGGCAGCAGGTAGCTGCCCAGCACCGGCGTGACCGTCATCGACACCGCCATCGACGCCAGGATCGAGACGATGTAGGCCACGCCCAGCGGCGAGAACAGCCGTCCCTCGATGCCCGGCAGCGCGAACAGCGGCACGAACACCAGCACCACGATCACGGTCGCATAGACGATGCCCGAGCGCACCTCGACGCTGGCGCGCCGCACGATCTCCAGCACCGGCAGCGGCTCGGCGGCGCTGCGGTTCTGCTTGAGCCGTCGCAGGATGTTCTCGACATCGACCACCGCGTCGTCGACCAGCTCGCCGATCGCGATCGCGAGGCCGCCCATCGTCATCACGTTGATCGACTGGCCGAGCAGGCGAAAGACCAGAAAGGCCGCCGCCAGCGACAGCGGGATCGCGATCAGCGAGATCAGCGTCGTGCGTGCGGAGAGCAGGAAGGCGAACAGCACGATCGCCACCATCACCGCGCCGTCGCGCAGCGCCTCGAAGACGTTGCCGATCGACGCCTCGATGAACTCCGACTGCCGAAACAGCACCTCGGGTGCGCCCATGCCGGCGGGCAGGCCCTGGCGCAGCTCGGCGAGCGCCGCGTCGACCGCGCGCGTGACGCGCACGGTGTCGGCATCGGGCTGCTTCTGCACGTTGACGATCACCGCCGGGTGGCCGCCGAAGCTGGCGTCGCCGCGCTTCATCGCCGGCGCATGGCGCACCTCGGCGACCTGCTCCAGCAGCACCGGGCGGCCGTCCTTCCAGGCGACGGCGATGCCACGCAAGTCCTCGACATGGCGCGTGCGCGCGAGGTGGCGGATCAGGAACTCGCGGCCGTTGAGGTCGATGAAGCCGCCGCCGGCATTGGAGGCATAGCCCGACAGCGCCGCCTCGATCTGCGACAGCGTGACGCCGACCTGGGCCATGCGCTGCGTGTCGGGCTCGACGCGCAGCGTGCGCACCTCGCCGCCGATCGGGATCACCTGCGAGACGCCGGGCACCGCGAGCAGGCGCGGTCTTAAGACGTAGTCCGCGTACTCCCGCACCTCCATCGGTGTCACTGTCCGCCCCTCGCCCGCCGGGTACGGCGGTCGGTCCCCCGAGGGGACCGCAGCCGCCTTGGGGCGGCCCGGCGGCGGCTGCGTGACGGTCTTCCCGCTGGCGGCCTTTCCCGCCTCGAGCGGCAGCGCGATCAGCATGATCTCGCCCATGATCGACGAGACCGGCCCCATCACCGGCGCGATGCCGGGTGGCAGCTGTTCGCGCACCAGCGCCAGGCGCTCGGAGACCAGTTGGCGGTTGCGGTAGACGTCGGTGCCCCAGTCGAACTCGGCATAGACGATCGACAGGCCCACGCCCGAGGTCGAGCGCACGCGCGTGACGCCGGGCATGCCGTTCAGGCCGGTCTCGATCGGGAAGGTGACGAACTGCTCCACCTCTTCGGGCGCCATGCCGCCGGCCTCAGTCAGCACGGTGACCAGCGGCTTGTCCAGCGCCGGAAACACGTCGACCGGCGTGCGCGACGCGGTCACCGCGCCCCACACCAGCAGCAGCACCGCGAAGGCGAGCACGAACAGGCGGTTCGCGAGGCTGGCGCGAACGATGCGATCAAACATCGGTGCGCCTCCTCAGCGGATCTGCGCGAGCAGCGCAGCGCCTTGCACGACGACGCGGTTGCCCTCGCCGAGGCCTTGCGTGACGACGACGCGGGTGGCGTCCAGCGCCCTCGCCTGCACCGGCTGCGCGACATAGCGCTCGGCGCCCGCCTTGATCCACACCACCGGCTCGTTGGCCGTGTTGCGCACCAGCGCCTCGGCCGGCAGCACGAAGCCCCTGACCTTGTCGGACAGCGCGGCAATCACGGTCACCGGCTGGCCGACGGCCAGCGGCAGCGGCGCATCGGCCGCGGCGCGCGCGCGAAAACTCAGCGGGATCATGCCGTCGCGCAGGCTGCGCGACGCGCCGAGCCATTGCAGCGACAGCTGCGGCAGCCCCTGCAACTGCGCCGACGCCACGCGCCCCGGCAGCGCCGCGTCCGCGGTCACCGCCTCGACGACGACGCGCGCCGGATCGACGACCTCGAACAGCGTCGTGCCCGCTGCGACGACCTGGCCGTGCGCCGCTTCGGCGCGCGCGATCACGCCATCGAGCGGCGCGCGCAGCGCCTCGCGCGCGTCGAGGCTGCCGGCGATGCTGTGCTCGCGCGCGGCCAGGCTCTCGGCCTCGGCGCGCGCCGCCTCGATCTCCTTGCGCGGCACGCTGCCCTCCAGGCCCGACAGGCGCTGCACGCGCTGCTCGGCGAGCTGGCGCGCGGCGCGCAGCTCCGCCAGCTGCGCGCGCTGGCCGGCCTGCGCATAGGGCTCGGCCTGGAAGCGCACCCAGGCCAGCACCTCGCCGCGCCGCACCGCCTGGCCGGCCACCGGCAGGCCGCGCGGTCCGGGCTCGATGCGCCCGCCTTGCGCCGGCTGCACCAGCCCGCCGGCGGCCGGGTCCATCAGCACGCGACCGGCGAGCTCGACACTGGCGGCCGCTTCGGTCGGCGACGGCATCACGGTGCGTATGCCCATGCGCCGCTGGGCGGCCATCGGCACGCTGACGCTGCCGTCGGGCAGTCGGCCGAGGCCGTTGCGTACGTTGACGGTCGGCGCATCGAGGTGTTCGCCGTTGGGGCCGTGCGCCCCCGGCGAGGCCACGCTCGACATGACATGCGAAGCCAGCGCCAGCAGCCCGAAGGCGCGGCCCAGCGACAAGCGGCAGGCGATCGGCTTCATGCCCGGCCTCCCGTGCGTTGCGCCGAGCGGCGGCGCCAGCCGAACCACGCGACGCCGCCGACGAACAGCGCCGACGCCGCGAGCGGCCAGGCCGACGCGACCCCCAGGCCGCCGTGAACGGCGTCGCCGTGCTCATGGGCGGCCACCTCGAGCGAGCCCTCGAGCAGGTCGGCGTCGCCGCCGGCGGCGATCGTGAACATCAGCGCATGCTTGCCGGCACCGTGCAGCGCGGCGAGCAGGGCCGCATCGGTGACGCGGTAGCTGCCGCTGGCCGCGTCGAACGCGGCGGCGGCCTTGGCCGCGCCGCTTTCGACCTCGAGCGTCGCGGCAACGACCGGCTCGTTGCTCGCGTAGCGGCCGAGGTCGATCACCAGCGCGTCGTCGTGCAGCCGCGCGACAAGCTCGAACGCCTCGGAGAAGCTCTCCAGGCGCGGCGTGCTGTCGGCCGCGGCGGCAGCGCCGGAAGGCGCGTCGAGATGCTCGCCATTCGGGCCGTGCGCGCCGGGGCCGGCCACGGCCGCGCAGGCAGCGGCCAGCAGCGAGGCGGCCAGGCCGCGCCGCGCCGCAAGAAGAATCGTTGAGGTCATGGAAGCAGTCCCAGAGCTTGGTGAAGTCGGGCGCGGGCGAGGCCCAGCGCGGCTTGTTGCTGGTTCAGTGCGGCGGCGGCCTGCGCCTGCGCGCTGCGTGCACGCAGCAGCGCGGGCAGGTCCTGCTCGCCGGCTCGAAAGGCCGCCTCGACGAGGCCGAGCCGCTCGGCGAGCAGCGCCTGGCGCTCGCGCGCGGCGGCAAGCTGCGCCTGCGCGGCCCGCAGCGCGGCGGCGGCCGCAGCGCGGTCACCGGCGAGCTGCTGTCGCAACAGCATCGCCTCGACGCGCGCCGCGTTGCGCTGGCCCATCGCCTCGGCCTTCAGCGGCTCGTTGCGCGCGTCGTTGCCGAAGCTCCAGCGCAGCGACACCGCGACCGTGCGCTCGAGTGCCGCACCGCGTTCGCCGCGCTCCTGGCGCAAGCCGATGCCGAGTTCGGGCGCCTCGCGCGACGAACGGCGCGCCACCTCGAGCGCGCGCTCGCTGCGCTGCGCGGCCAACTCGGCGATGCGCAGTGCCGGATGCGCGTCCTCGTCGACGGCCGCGCTGCCGCGCTCGGCCTCGGCGGGATCGGGCAGCGCCTCGAGCCCGGTCAGCGCGCGCCATTGCGCGCGCAGCGCGGCGAGCCGGGCGCGCGTCTCCTCGACCTGGGCATCGGCGCTCAGCGCCTCGGCGCGCGCGTCGAGCAGATCCGAGCGCGCGAGTTCGCCAGCGGCCAGGCGCCGCGCGACGTCGGCGGCCAGCGACTCGAGCGAGCGCGCCTGCGCCTCGGCCTGCGCGAGCTGGGCCTGGGCCGCGACGGCTTCCCAGGCGCGCTCGCGCACCTCGCCGGCCAGCTTGAGCCGGTCGGCCGCTTCGGTGGCCTCGGCCCACGCCAGTTCGGCATCGGCGGCCGCGAGGTGGGCGTCGCGCTGGCCCGGCAGCCAGATCGGCAGCGCGACGCCGGCCTCGTGCTCGACCGCACCGCCGTCGGCATGGAAGCGGTCGCTGCGCGTCGACAACTCGAGCGCCGGCGCGCCCGCCAGCCAGCTGCGCGCCGCCACGCCGCTGGCCTGCGCCTGCCGCACGCGGTCCTGCGACGCAAGCGAGGATTGCCGGTGCCGCCACGCGGCATCGACCGCCTGCGCGAGCGACGGCGCAGGCGGGGGAGCGTCCTGCGCCAGTGCGGCGCAGCACGACAGGCAGACCACGGTCATCACCGCGGCCCACCGCTTGGGAAATCTCGACAAGGGAAACCTCGAACCGTCACGGCGGGCGGCCCATCGCCGCACGCCAGGTGGCTGACAGCCGCAGTCACGCGATCAGCGTGGCTGCGGCGCTTGGGCGTCAGCTCAGGCGGCGGGGAGGTCGTTCGGGCAGTTCGAGAAAGGCCGTGCTCGGCTGCGCATCGGTGCGCGGCACCAGCGGCGCCCTGGCCGGTGCGGGCAGGGCCGCGGCCGGCAGCACGGCGATCAGCGCCGGGCAGTGCAGCGTGCAGTCGACCTGCAGGTGCTGGTTGGACTGCGGCCCGGCGTGCTCATGCACGCTGCCGTCGTCGTGATGGTGGTGCGCCTGCTGCTGCCAGTGCATCACCGCATGCTCGCCGTCCTGCTCGGGCGCCACGCCGCCTTGCCACGTGCCGGGCAGCGCCACGCCGTGGTGGAACACGGCGAGCAGGAGCAGCATCCGGAGCAAGTAGCGCAGCATGGCTTCGGCGTCGCGATCGATGGGGGTCTGGCGGAGGGGACGGTCCGAGTATCCATGACGCAGCGCCACGGTCTTGGACGAACTTGTCGGCCAGGCGCGTCGCTCGCGGCATGCGTCACAGCCCCGCGCACGGGTCGGCGCGCTCGCGCTTCGGCAGCGCGACCTCGCGGTCGAAGGCCCCGGCCGGCGCCGGCTCCTCGACGAACCCGATGCTCGCCACGCCGGCCAGGCCGTCGAGCCAGCGCGGCACGCCGAGGTCGCGGCGCACATGGCCGTTGCCGGCCAGCAGCACGACGCCCCGGTGAGCATGCGCGCGCAGCGCGGCGGCCATCCAGATGTCGCGCGCGACCTGCGCCCGCACCATGGCGGGCAGCATCGCGGCCGGCAGCTTGCCGCAGTGGCCGGCGTCGATCTCGCGCGATTGCGCGGCTTCGAGTTCGCGCGGCAGCGGCGCGTCGAGCCGGTACTCGGCGACCAGCGCGGCATCGAACACCGCGCCGAAACCCTCGCGCATCGCGCGGGCCGCGTCGGCGCGCGAGACGTTCGCGGCGATCAGCGGCAAGCGATGGCGCAGCGCGAGCGCGATCGCCGGGCGGTACTGCGGCCAGTCCCAGCGCGCCTGCGGCGACGCGGCGGCGGCGATCACGCAGTCGGCGTCGGCGCAGCTTGCCATCGCGCGGTCGAGGTCGGCCTGGCGCTCGCGGTCGAACTGCTCCATCGCGATCGCCGGGCGCCAGCCGGCGGCAACGCGGCGCTCGAGCAGCGCGTTGCGCCACTGCAGGCCGGTGGCGTTGTCGTGCACCTCGCCGAGCAGCAGCACCGGGTGATCGGCGAGCGGGTCGGCCAGGCGCTCGGGCGACGGCGCGATCGCGCAGCCCGCGAGCGTCGCGCACAGCGCCATCACGCGGACAGCTCGTCGCATCGATGTCACCTCGTCATGGCCTCCATGCCCGCCATCATCACCGTTTTGCAGCCAACGGCCGTCGTTCGACATCACCCGTCGCGTGCAGGCCTGCCGCATCGCGGTCGCGCGCATCGACAAAGGCCGCAAAGTCGTCGCGCGGCGCGGCATCGAAGGTGATGCGCAGGCCGGCGCCCTCGCGCCGCAGGTGCGCACGCTGGCCGCCCAGCACCGTGACGCGCGTGCCGAAGCCTTCGAAGCGCAGGCCGCCACGCAGCGCGGTCGCGTCGATGCCGTCATGCCGCAGGTCGACGCGCCAGGCGCCGGACTGCTGCGGCACGAAGCGGCCCAGCGCGGTCTCGATCGCGCTGCGATGCGCATCGGCATCGTCGTCGACGCGCAGCGCGAGGCTGCCGGCATCGAGCGCGAACGCGCGCCGCGTGTCGTCGAGCGCGCTGACGCGCAGCGTGCTGGCGGCGTCGAGCCGCAGCGCGGTGCTGCCGATCCAGACCTCGGCGCGCGCGTAGCCGTCGGTGACCAGCGTGTCGCCGGCGGCAACCGGCAGGTTGGGCCGCGCGGGCTCGCGCACGCCGTCGGCCGCCTGCAGCGTCGTGCGCCCGGCGAGCCACGACACGCGCCCGGCGACCGCGGGCGGCGCAGCGCCGGCGTGCAGCGCGCCGCTCAAGCCCCACGCCGCCAGCAGCGCCAGGCCGCGAAGCGCGCATCGTCTGTCCATGCCGGCCATCCGCTGTGGGGTTGCGCGTGGCGGCTTGGTCAGCCGCGCTGCAGCACGCCGTCGCCGCGCAGGCGCACGCGCTCGCCGCTGCGCAGGCCCGCGAGGTCGCGGTAGTCGAACTCGCGGTGCTCGCCGTCGTCGAAGCGCACGAACACGCGCCAGTAGCGGCTGCTGGCCGCGGCGGCCTGGTTGCGCTCGATCGTGTCGCCGGCGACCGCGCCGCCGAACACGCCCAGGATCGTCATCGCCGCACGCCCGCCGCCACGGCCGAACTGGTTGCCGACGGCGCCGCCGACCAGCGCGCCGAGCACGCCGCCGCCGCCGGTCGGCTGCGCACTGGTCTCGACCTCCTCGATGCGCGTCACGGTGCCCAGGCGGTCCCAGGCCGGCGCCTGGGCCATCATCGGCGGCTCGTCGACGACGCGCGTGACGCGCGTCACCGGCACCGCGCAGCCGGCGGCGAGCAGCGCCGAAGCGGCGGCCGCCAGCGCGGCGGCGCGCAGACCCTCGCGGACGAACAGGTCCATCGCGTTCTCCTTGGTTCGGTCAGCGCGTCGCGATCGGTCAGAAGCCGATCTTCATGCCGATGGTCGGCATGCCGACCGTGGGCTTGCCGTCGAAGGCGTTGCTGAAGCGGTAGTAGTCGTAGCCGGCGCTCAGCGAGACCTTCTGCGTCAGCGCGTAGTCGACGCCCACGCCCAGCTTCAGCGCCGGGCTGTGGTCGTCGCCGCGGCTGGTGTCGAAATGGCCCTCGGCGACGCCGACGCTGCCGCGCAGCGACCACTGCGGCGCGATCGGGTACTTGCCCACGGCGTCGAGGTAGGCGCCGCGCAGGTCGGCCTTGCCGTTGGCGTTGTCGATGTGGCCGGCGTCGAACCAGCCGCCTTCGATCGCGAAGTTGGGCGTGAGCTCGTAGCCGCCGTAGATCTTGCCGCCGACGCCGCTGCCCGAGCCGTCGATGCCGGCGACGGCGTCGCCGCCGTAGTGCGGCGAGCCGAGCGCCGCGCCGGCGTACAGGCCTTCGGCGTGGGCTGCGATGGTGCCGCCGGCGATCAGCGCGGCGGCGGCGGCAAGACTCCTCAGCGAGTTGCGGGTGTTCATGGTCCGGTTCCTTTCGTTCGAGTTCATCGAAGCGGCGCCGCATGCATCGCGGCGCCTGGAACCACTGTCGAGCGCCGCATCGCCGCCGACATTGCAGGCGCGCGAGGCCGTGTGACAGATGCAATGTCGGCTGCAACGCGGCATTCAAGTCGCGCACCCACAGTGCGCCGCAGGGGCCGCTGCACGGCCCCGACGACGCAAAAGGAGCATCGATCATGACGACCTACGTTCCCCTGCAGCGCAGCGTGCTCGCGGTCGCGGCCGCGGTGGCCTTGACCTCCGGCGGCACGCTGTGGTGGCAGCACGCACATGCCTACGCCCCGCCGCCGGCCGCCGCCGCGCCCGCGCCGCTCGCCGCGCCCGGCGGCCCCAACGGCTCGGTCGACATGGCCTCGATCGTCGATCGCTACGGCCCGGCGGTCGTCAACATCAGCGTCAGCGGCGAACGCAAGGTCAGCACCGACGGCGATGACGAAGAAGACGAAGGCGGCGGCGAGCTGCGCGACTTCCTGCGCCAGTTCCAGCGCCGCTTCGGCGGCATGCCGCCCTCGCTGCGCCTGCCGGTGCGCGGCGAGGGCTCGGGCTTCATCGTGCGCGACGACGGCGTGATCCTGACCAACGCGCACGTCGTGGCCGACGCGCAGGAGGTGCTGGTCAAGCTGACCGACCGGCGCGAGTTCCGCGCCAAGGTGGTGGGCAGCGACCGCGTCACCGACATCGCGGTGCTCAAGATCGACGCGAAGCATCTGCCGACCGTGCGGCTCGCGTCAGGCACGCCGCCGCGCGTGGGCGAATGGGTGATGGCGATCGGCTCGCCGTTCGGCTTTGAGAACACGGTCACCGCCGGCGTGGTCAGCGCCACCGGCCGCTCGCTGCCCGGCGACGGCTTCGTGCCCTTCATCCAGACCGACGTCGCGGTCAACCCGGGCAACTCGGGCGGGCCGCTGCTGAACATGCGCGGCGAGGTGATCGGCATCAACTCGCAGATCTACTCGCGCTCGGGCGGCTACCAGGGCATCTCGTTCGCGATCCCGGTCGACGTGGCCCAGCACGTCGAGCAGCAGCTGCTCGCGCACGGCAAGGTGCAGCACGCGCGGCTGGGCGTGACGGTGCAGGACGTGAACCAGGCGCTGGCCGAGTCGTTCCGCCTGCCCAAGCCGGCCGGTGCGCTGGTCGCCGAGGTCAACAAGGGCAGCGCCGGCGACAAGGCCGGCCTGCGCAGCGGCGACGTGGTGCTGGCCGTCGACGGCAAGCCGGTGAGCGTGTCAGGCGACCTGCCGGCGGCGATCGGCCTCGCACAGCCCGGCGACACCGTCAAGCTCGACGTCTGGCGCGACGGCGCGCACCGCGACGTGAGCGTGCGGCTCGGCGCGGCCAACGACAAGCAGGTCGCGCAAGCCGACGAGCGCCCTTCCGCCGAAGGCGGCCGGCTCGGCCTCGCGCTGCGCCCGCTGTCGCCCGGCGAGCGACGCGAACTCAGCGTGCCGCAGGGCCTGCTGGTCGAAGGCGTCAGCGGCGCGGCCGAACGCGCCGGCGTGCAGCCCGGCGACGTGCTGCTGGCGATCGACGGCAAGCCGGTGGCCAACGTCGGCGAGGCGCGCACCGCGGCGAGCACCTCGCGCTCGGCAGCGGCGCTGCTGGTGCTGCGCGACGGCGAGCGGATCTATGTGCCGCTGAGACTGGGCTAAGCCGCGCTGCGCCAAGCCGGACCGGCGCAGCCCGAACCGGCACCGGCCGTGGCCGTGGCCGAGAATGCGCCTTGGGTCTCCATCACCGGAAGTCACGTGTACGACGAGAACCAGACATTCGTGCCCGACTCTTTCGTCGAGCTCTACCAGGACGAACGCCAGCGCCTGACGATCGGCAAGCAGGCGCTGGCCTCGCTGTACGAGTTCAGCGAGGACATGGCCAACCTCCTCGTCGAGCAGTGCCAGACCCTCCATCACCGCGACGGGATCGACGAAGACCAGATCCTGTCGCGCTGCTTCAACGGCCTCGTGGCGGCGCCCACGAGCCTGCCGGCCGCGCAGGCGCAATGGATCGTGCGGCGCACGGCCGAGCTGCTGCAGTGGCACTGGGACTCGCGCCAGGCGGTCTATGAGCGGGCCGTGGAGCAACGGGCCCCGCAGCGCTGAGGCGCGGGCGCGAGCGTTCCCGGTCTCACGAGCAAGCGAACCTGTCCGGGTTACCAGGCCGGCACGTGCCGAACCCCGGCTTCAGAGGGCGAGCTCGTCGATGGCCTCGATGACATGGCGCACCGCCTCCTTCTCACTCTGAGTGAGGTGGGGGTTCCAGCAGTCCATCAACAGGATCAAGCGCGGCTGGTCCGAACGGTTCCAGGCCTCGTGTTCATAGGTGTCGTCGAAGAGGATCGGTTCGCCCTCGCGCCAGTGGTGCTCGATCCCGGCCACGTTGAGTGCGCAATCAGGCGGAACGACGAGCGGCAGGTGGAACACGAGCCGCACGTTCGTCACGCCGTAGTGAGGCAGGATCGATGACTGCGGGCGGATCAGCGAGAAGCAGATCTCCGGTGCCTGGCGCGGTATGCGGCACAGCTCGATCGACTCGAGCAGCGCGCTGGTGCGCGGGCTGCGTTCGTGGTTCGCGTCGTAGCGGACCCCATGGTTGTAGAAGAAGAACGCGTCCCAGGCAGGGTTCTCTGCCGCGCCGCCAATGGACCCCGGCGCCTTCTGGCCTGGCTTGAGGCCGAGGAAGCTCTCGAAGTCGCGGTCCTCGCGCAGCAGTTCGACGGCTTCGTCGCGGATGTCCTGCCACGCGTCACGCAGTGTCGCGGCCCACGGTTGCAGCATCGGGTCGTGGTAGGGCCCTGGCGGCAGATCGGGAAACCAGAAGAACTTGGGACGCTGGCGGGCGTCGGGCGGGGTCGCATCCCATTCGCGCAGATACCCGGTCAGCGCGCGTTCGAAGCGGCGCAGCGAGTCGGCGCCGTGTCGTTCGCGAACTTCAGCGAATGCCGCGAACAGCCGCTCGCGCTTGTCGCGCCGGTAGGCTTCGATGTTGCGGCGCACAGCCTGCTGCCACTGCGGCTCGGTCGTCTCGTGGCTGGTCCAGCGACCCTGGGCGTTCGCTTCGGCGAAGAGGCGGGTGCGTGCCCGCAATGCCGCGTGCGCATCGCCCAGAACATCGCAAACCTCGGCGAGCATCAACCATGCTTCCAGGAAACGGGGCTGGCGACCCAGGGCGGCTTCGAGCGCCGCACGCGCCGCCGCCGGGTCTCCACGGGCAACCTGCACTCGCGCGACCGCGAAGCCCAAATTGCCATCGGAGTCATCGGCCCGCGGGGTGAGAAGAAGTTGCAGGGCACCATCGAGGTCCCCGCGTTCGGCCATGTAGTCGGCGACCGTCAAGCGTGCCGGCGTGCAATCACGGTGCTCGGCGAGCAGGCCGCGCAGCAGCATCTCCGCCTGCAGCACCTCGCCGCGCAGTGCATGTTCTCTGGCGCGCGTCCAGCGTGGATCGCTTGCCCAAATGGCCTGGCGATTTGTCGAGTTCATTCCGTTGGGTTGCTCGGCTGCGTGAGTGCTCGCTCGTCAAAGCTCATGTCGAGTCATGACGAATGCGCCGCATGCGATCGTTGATCGCGTTTTCGACGTCACGCTCGATCATCTTCTCACGGCTTGCGGGCGTCTCGACATTCGCAGGGCTGACCGATGGGAGTCATGCCGCCGTTCCAGCCGGAAGGGTCAACAGGCTCCACTCGAATTCCCTTGAACGCCAGGCCTGTCGTCCGGGTGGCGGACTTCTGCTTCAGACTGGGTGCTGCCGGTCAGGATCGGCAGTTGCGCGGCGGCCGAGGCTGAAACCAGTCGCACGCGGGTCAACCGGGCGGACGACCGCTGCACCCTCCTGACCGGTCACTGGTCCAATGCGGCGCGCGTGACGGCCCGCGAACGATTCCTTCTGCTCAAGACGACAGGCCGAACCCGACCCAAAGATGCCGGTCAAATTCAGTCGTAACGTCGTCCGCGAGCCATCGCGCGCTCGCCGCTACGCGAAGAGAACTTCCTTACTCTTCAGGATCTGGCGTCTGATCCGGGGCAAAGGCCTTGCCTTGACGAATGTCGAGCCCATCACGGTAAAGCATTGGTACCTTCCAGGTCGACCTAACACCCTCTAGAAATCCAATCTCGATGAGTTGGCGAATCGCCGCCTGCAGTTCTTCCTCCTTTACTCCAAGAGTAGAGGCTAGAGTTTCGAGGTTGTGCTCGGACTTCGATTTCCGGAAACGTTCAATGAGCCGCGCAGTATCCGCCGCGCTCTCTGCTAGTAGGGTGTCCTCTACTCTTTGTATGCTCAATCGCTCGTGTGCGCCCCTTAGCGAATCCGGCGTGATCAAAGGGCCATCTAGAGTCATGACCGTTGGACTACGTGATTCCGCGCGAATCTGTTCTTCGCGCGCCAAGTTGGCTAGGTCAATCAAGTTCCGGGGAGGCTTGACGTCGTTGCCGTCGCGGATCCTGGACATGATCCAGTTCCATGATGTTGGTTTGCGTTCGGCTTGATCGACCTTGCCTGGGAACAAGCGATAGAAAAGCTCCTCGTCCGCGAGGTCGATCGCTCCGATTGCCGCAACGAACTCCTTGTTATCCCGAATGCGAATCGCAAGTAGATTCAACAGATCGGCTTCACCCCAAACGATCTCCCGCTTTCTAGCGTTGATGTGGGTTAGGTTCACAAAGCCGCCACCCACAATCTTGCGGAACAAGTCCCGTCGGACGAACAGTTTCAGGCGCAGTTTGTCGAATTCGAGCAAATCCAGGTACGTCCGCAGGAGTGCGCGAAGCGCTGGTACTTCGACAGCTGGGAAGCCCTGAAATGCCTCGTCGAGTCGGTCGAGCGCAAGCCAAACAGAGAAGCCGAAGTCCGTAAGACACGAGTTCAGCAACCTAAGTGCCTCCTCGTGCGGGACCTCCTTTGGCGTCCTCGATGCGTCACCTGCCCCGAACTCCACTCGTGGTGTAACGATGGGAACGCCTGTTTCGGACAACGTCATCTCAACCTCGGCAGCCTTTGGGGTGAGAACGCGTTGTATGGAATTGATGAGCTTGCTGAATATCGTCTCGGGCTTATCGTCTCTCGATCGAAGTCCAGTTTCCGTCAGGAGGACGTGCAACGATTTGAAGTTCTTAGAATAGCCCTCGCCGGCGATCTCGATGGCCCAGTTCCCAACGAGAGACAGGATGTAGGCCTTCCAGACGCTAACGTACTGCCCCTCTGTCAAGACTTGCTGCTGGACCAGCTTTTGGAAGATTGGGTTTCCAGCCGGGTTGAATGCAGCAAGCACTTCGACCCCCTTCAATTCGGCAATATGACCGAACCGTTTTTGAAGGATGCGGTAGACAGCTGTCTTCCCCGTTCCCTTGTCTCCTGCGATGACATCTGCCTCGTCCCGAATTAGGGCGTGGAAGGCCTCGTTCTCAACAAAGTACTTCTCCAGCGACTTATCGAACTCGGCCACTGAACTGCCAAGGTCCAGCATTCGGAGTGCATCCTTGACTTGAAGAGGAGTGTGCTCGGGCATGCGTTTTCCCTTCGAAGAGCAAATTGGAGTGTAGTGCGGAGGCTACCTCTCGAGCCAACTCCAAGCTCCAGGTTACCAACGTCTGCTTATGGCCGGATCCTGGAGGCCACGAACGGCTGCTTCATGGACGCGCAGTGAGTTGAGCCGATGCTTGGCCGTCGGGCAGGTTCGGAGAACCGCGAACGGCAGCTGAGGGTCGAATCCGCCGATTCGCTCCGGTGACGAGCGGTCATTGGGTCGGTCCTGACCACGACTGCCTGGGCCTACGACCGCTGCGCGTCGCATAGCAGACCGTCGCTGGGTTCATGGTCGTCAGGACCGGTGACTGCTTGCTGGCGGTCAGCACGCGCTCTGGATGCGCCATCGAAGGGCTGCAACCGCTGCATCGCAGTCACCCGACGCGCTGCCCCCGACTGCCCTCACAAACTCGGGAAGACCTCAACACCCATCTTGCGAACGTCAGTCGCATCCGCCGGATAAGGACCGCCCTCAGTACAACGTCTCCACCTCGCAAGCAAACCGATACCCTGCCCCGCGCTCCGTCACCAGCAGCGCCGGCTGCCCCGGATCGGCCTCGAGCTTCAGCCGCAAGCGCCTCACCTGCACGTCAACCGTGCGGTCATAGACTTCCGCCTCATGCAGGCGCGACATCGACAGCAGTTGGTCCCGCGACAGCACGCGCTGCGGCGCGCGGCACAGGGCCACGAGCAGGCTGAACTCGCCGTTGGACAGCTCCACGTCAGCCCCGTCGGGCGAGCGCAGGCGGCGCGTGCGCAGGTTCAGCTCCCAGCCCGCAAAGCGGAACGCGCGGCGCGCGTTGTCGCGCTCCGGCAGCGTGGCCTGCACCTGATACCGCCGCAGCACCGCGCGCACGCGCGCCAGCAGCTCGCGCGGGCTGAAGGGCTTGGTGACGTAGTCGTCGGCGCCGAGCTCGAGGCCCATCACGCGGTCGGCCTCTTCGTTGCGGCCGGTGAGCAGGATGATGGGCACGGTGGCGCGCTCGCGCACGCCGCGTGCGAGCTGCATGCCGTCTTCGCCGGGCAGCTTGAGGTCGAGGATCACCAGGTCGATCGCCTCGCGGTCGATCGTCGCGAACAGGTCGCGGCCCGAGGCCAGCGCGGTGACGCGCATCTCGTTGTCGGCCAGGTAGTCGCTCACGAGTTCGCGCATCGACTCGTCGTCGTCGACGATCAGGACATGAGTCTGGGCCGTCGCATTCATGGCCGCGATGGTACGGTGGGCACGTGAACGAAGCGTCGCCAAACCCGGCCGCGCCGGCACGCTCGCCATGGGTCTGGACCCTGCTGGCCTGGCTGGCCGGCGCGCTGCTGGCCGCGGGCGTCCTGTGGCACCACCGCACGCAGACGCTGGCCGCGCAGTCGCGCGAGGTGACCCTGCTGGCCACCGCGCTGGCCGACGCGATCGAGCGCGGCCTGCAGGGCGCCGAAGGCGGGCTGCGCGCGCTGGCCGCGCAGCGCAGCCGGTATGCCGCCGAGGCCGACGACAGCGCGGCGCTGCGCCGCGGCGCCGACCTGATCCACCTGGTGCGCACGCTGTGGATCTTTGACGCCGAGGGCCAGGCGCGCGCCGGCTCCGACCTCACGCCGGCGCCGGACTTCCGCACCTTTGCGCCGGCGCTGGCGCGGCTGGCGCCCGACGGCGCCGCGGTGAGCCGGCCCTATGCCGACCCGGTGACGCGCGAAAACCTGGTCGCGCTGGCCGTGCCCGCAGCGGCGCCGCACCAGGGCCGCGCGGCCGCCGGCTGGATCGTCGGCGCGGTCGGCGAGCCGCAGCTGCTGGGCGCGTTCAACGCGCGCATGCTGGACGCGCACGACCGCGTGGGCATCTACCGCGACGACGGCGTGCGGCTCGCGCAGGTCCACATCGACGAGCCGGTGGGCGACGAAGCCGCGATGGCGCTGCGCCTCGCGCGCGACGCCGGCGCCGCAGCGCGCTCGGCGCTCGACGACGGCGAGCGCCTCGTCGCGCAGCGCCGGCTCGCGCGCTACGGCATCACGGTGCGCGTCTCGCGCGACCGCGCGAGCGCGCTGGCCGACTGGCGCAGCGCCGCCACCGTGGCCGGCGCGACGCTGGCGCTGCTGCTCGCGGTGATGCTCGGCGCGCTGGCGCTGGCGCAGCGCGCCGAGCAACGGCGCGCGCAGGCGCAGCAGGCCTTGCAGGCGCGGCTGGCGCGCGCCGGCCGGCTGGAGGCGCTGGGCACGCTGGCCGGCGGCGTGGCGCACGACTTCAACAACGTGCTGGGCGCGATCGTCGGCTTCGGCGAGCTGGCGCAGGAGGCCGCCGAGCCCGGCAGCCGCCAGCGCAAGCACCTCGACAAGCTGATGCACGCCGCCGAACGCGGCAGTGCGCTGGTCGAGCGCATCCTCGCGTTCAGCCGCGGCGGCGCGCAGGCCGCGGTGGCCTTCGAGCTCGAGCCGCTGGTGCGCGAGGCGCTGCAGGCCAGCGGCGCGTCGCTGGGGCATGCGCTGCACTTCGAGCTCGACGCGCGCGACAGTGGCCTGCGCGTGCGCGGCGACCCGACCCAGCTCTACGAGGCGCTGATGAACCTGTGCCGCAACGCCGCGCAGGCCTCGCCGCCGCAGGGCCGCGTCCAGGTCACGATCGCGCGCCGCGCGCTGCCCGCCGACACGGTGCTCTCGCACGGCAGGCTGGCAGCCGGCCGCTACGCGACGGTGGCCGTGGCCGACCAGGGGCCCGGCGTGCCGGCCGACGCCATGGAGCACCTGTTCGAGCCCTTCTTCACCACCCGCTCGCGCGAAGGCGGCACCGGCCTCGGCCTCGCGATGGTGCACGGCATCGCCGGCGAGGCGGACGGCGGCATCGACGTGCAGAACCTGCCCGAAGGCGGCGCCTGCTTCACGCTCTACCTGCCCGAGACAACGCAGCCGCTCGCGGCCGCCGAGCCCGCGCCGCACGCGCTGCCGCGCGGCCAGGGCCAGCGCATCGCCGTGATCGACGACGAACCGGCGCTCGCGCAGCTGGCGCTCGAATCGCTGGAAGCGCTGGGCTACCGCGTCGAGACCTTTACCGACCCGCTGGCCGCGCTCGACGCGCTGCGCGCCGCGCAGCCGCCCTTCGATGCCGTGGTGACCGACGAGGTCATGCCGGGCCTGAGCGGCACGCAGCTGATCGAGACGCTGCGCCGCGAGCAGCCGTCGCTGCCGGTGCTGCTGCTCAGCGGCTACGGCGGCGCGATGCTGGCCGCGCGCGCGGCAGCGGCCGGTGCGGCGAGCGTGCTGTCCAAGCCGGCGCGGCGCGCGGAGCTGGCGGCGGCGCTGCGGGCGGCGTTGCCGGCCTGATTTCGCTCCCTCGCCCCGCCGGCGGGGAGAGGGCGGGGGTGAGGGGTGCGCCCTGCCCTCACCCCCAACCCTCTCCCGCAAGCGGGAGAGGGAGCTCCTGGCGCCGTCACCCCACCTGCTCGAGCTGCGCCAGCACCTTGCCCAGCAGCGCGACGAGCTGCTCGCGCTCCGTCGCGCTGAGTCCTGCGACCGCCGCCGCCGAAAGCCGCCGGCCCTGCCGCTGCAGCGCCTGGTGCACCGCCGCGCCGTCGGCGGTGAGCTGCAGATGCACCGCGCGGCGATCGTTCTCGTCAACCGTGGCTTCGAGCAGCCCGCGCTCGCGCAGGCTGCCGACCAGGCGCGCGAGCTGGCCCTTGTCGCGCCCGGAGTGCGCGGCCAGCTCGCTTTGCGTTGCGCCCGGATGGCGCGCAAAGAAGCCGAGCAGCTTGCCTTCCATGTGCGTGAGGTCGTGCGGCCCGTCGCGCAGCACGCGGTACTGGCGCGCGCGCCAGGCGTGCATCACCGCGTGCACGGCCTCCAGCACGTCGTCCGGCGCGGCCGCGGCCGGGCCGGCACCCACATGTTTGACATGGTCAACTGATTTGCGCATGATGGATGACATTATCAACCAATTGACGATCGACCCATGCAAGCTCCCGAATCCGGCCGCCGCGTGCTGCGCGTGCGCCACGAGCTCGTGCGCCGCGACGTGACGGTGGCCGCCGTGCAGCCGCTCGGCCCGCACTTCACGAGCATCACCTTCGCCGGCGAGGCGCTCGGCGGCTTCGTCTCCGCCTCGTTCGACGACCACGTCAAGTTCGTGTTCCAGGGCGCCGATGGCGAGCCGGTGCTGCGCGACTACACGCCGCGCCGCTTCGACCGCGAGCGCCGCGAGCTGACGATCGAGTTCGTCCTCCACGACTCGCACGGCCAAGACGGCGCCTCCGAATGGGCGCGCAACGCACGCGCGGGCCAGCGCGCCGTGATCGCCGGCCCGCGCGGTTCGATGATCGTGCCGACCGACTACGACTGGCACCTGCTGGCCGGCGACGCCAGCGCGCTGCCGGCGATCCACCGCCGCCTCGAGGAACTGCCGGCATCGACGCGCGCGATCGTGCTGATGCAGGTGGCCGACGTGGCCGACCGTCGCGCGATCGCCAGCCGCGCCGGGCTCGAGGTGCAATGGGTCGCCAGCCCCGACGAATGGATCGCCACGCTGCGTGCGCTGCCGCTGCCCGAGGGCTCAGGCTACGTGTGGTGTGCCGCCGAGGCCTCGATGATCGCCAAGGCGCGCGAGATCGTGCTGGTCGACAAGGGTCACCCGCGCGAGGACGCCAAGCTCGCCGCGTACTGGAAGCAAGGCGCCGCGGATTACCACGAGGACCATTGACCTCACCGGGTCAGGCGCTCACGCCACCGACGTTCTCATCGCCTCGCGCACCAGCTCGTCGATGCGCGTGGTGATCTGCGACATCTCCGACGCCACGACCGCGAACTCGCGCCCCGAGGCATTGCTGCGCGAGGCCACGATCTGCGCGTTGAAGGCGACGATGCGCGCCTGCTTGGCGATCGACTCGATGTCGCTCATCACGCCGCGCAGCTGCTTGCGGGCCAGCCCGGCCTGGCGTCGCGCCAGGTCTTCGTAGACCTGGGTGATGCGGTTGAGCATCGCCAGCAGCGGCGTTGCGCTGTCCACGAGCTCGTCGAGGCAGCGCTTTGCGTAGCGGTGACCGCCCGCGATGCCCTCGTGCGTGCGCTGCGCGAGGTCGATGAAGCCGCGGATCACGGCGTCGCCGCCTTCGTCGCCGAAGTAGGCTTCGTGCAGCTCGTCGCAGAAGACCCCCGGCAGCTCGTCCGTGCCGTCGACCAGCGCGCGATGCGCCTGGCAAAACGTCGCCAGCGCGTCCTTCGACAGCTGCAGCGCGCCGTCGCGGCCCTGCGCGGCCAGCACCGCGTAGAGCACGACGCGCTGCGAGGTGAAGCGCCGGCGGCCCGAGAGATTGATCAGCGTGCCGAAGGCTTCGCCGCTGAGCGCTGCGCGCGCGCTCGATGCCCTGCCCGTGTGCAACATGGGATCGCTTTCATGAGCTTGTTCACGGCCGCGCGCACCACGAAAGGGATCGCGCGGCCCCGAGGCTCGTTTGTGCAGAAATCATGCCGCAGCGGCCGGTCTCGGATCACGCCTCTGGCGGAACCGGCCTGCCGGGCCTCAGGACGCGTCGGGCTGCACGGCCGGCGCGGCGCGCTGGAAGGCCTCGATCCGCGCGCAGGCGGCGTCGATCGCCATCAGCCGCGGCCAGCGCGCGAGCTCCACCTTGAAGCGCCGCGCGCTCTCGATCTGCGGCACGAGGTAGACGTCGGCCAGCGTCGGCTGGTGGCCGAACGCGAATTCGCCGCCGCGGCCGTGCGCCTTGACCAGGGCCTCGAAGGCGTCGAAGCCGGCGGCGATCCAGGTGCCGCACCAGTCGTTGATCGCGGCCTCGTCGGCGCCGAAGCGGTGGCGCAGCGCCTCGAGGATGCGGCGGTTGTTGACCGGGTGGATGTCGCAGCCGACGATGGCCGCGAGCGCGCGCACCTGCGCGCGTTCGTCTGGGCCGGGCGGCAGCAGCGGCGGGTCGGGATAGCGCTCCTCGAGCCACTCGATGATGGCCGGCGACTGCGTCAGCACGCGCCCGCCGAACTCCAGCGCCGGCACCAGCTGCTGCGGGTTGATCGCCTTGAACTCGGCGCGCAGGTGCTCTTCGCGGCGCAGGTCGATCGCGACCTGCTCGTAGGCCAGGCGCTTGAGATTGAGCGCGATGCGCAGGCGGTGCGAGGTGCCGCTGCGAAAGAAGCCGTAGAGCTGCATGGCGTCAGACTCCCAGGTATTGGTGGATGATGGCCGGCTGGGCGCGCAGGGCCTGCGAGTCGCCCTGCCAGACCACGCGGCCCTTCTCGATCACGACGTGCCGGTCGGCCAGATTCAACAACCGGTTCACGTTCTTGTCGATCACGATCTGCGCCAGGCCCTCGCGCTTGAGTTCGGCCAGCGTGCGCCAGATCTCGTCGCGCACCACCGGCGCGAGGCCCTCGGTGGCCTCGTCGAGCACGATCAGCCTGGGGTTGGTCATCAGCGCGCGGCCGATCGCCAGCATCTGCTGCTCGCCGCCCGAGAGCTGCCAGCCGAGGTTGGTTCGGCGCTCCTTCAGGCGCGGGAAGAAGCCGTAGACGCGTTCGAGCGTCCAGGCGCGCGCGCCCTTGCCTTCATTGACGCGCGAGGTCGCGACCAGGTTCTCCTCGACCGTGAGCTCGGTGAAGATCTGCCGCCCCTCGGGCACGATCGCGAGCCCCTGGCGCGCGATGCGGTGCGGGGGCTGGCCCTGCGTCGCGCAGCCGTCGACGAGGATCTCGCCGCCCAGGCAGGGCAGCATGCCGAACAGGCACTTGATCGTCGTCGAGCGGCCCATGCCGTTGCGCCCGAGCAGGGTCACGACCTCGCCGGGCCGCACGTCGAAGGAGATGTCGAACAGCACCTGCGCGCGGCCGTAGCCGGCCTGCAGGCCGCGCACCGAAAGATAGGGTGGGTTCATGCGCGCCTCAAACGCTCTCTTCGCCGAGGTAGACGGCGCGCACCTCGGGATGCTCGCGCACCTCGGCGGGCGTGCCGGTGAACATCACGCGGCCGTAGACCAGCACCGTGATGCGGTCGGCCAGCGCGAACACGGCGTCCATGTCGTGCTCGACGAGCACGATGGTGTAGCGGCCCTTCAAGCCGCGCAGCAGCGCGGTCACGGCGGCCGACTCCTGCACGCTCATGCCGGCCATCGGCTCGTCGAGCAGCAGGAGCTTGGGCTGCGCGGCCAGCGTCATCGCCAGCTCGAGCTGGCGGCGCTGTCCGTAGGCGAGCTCGCCGGCCGCCACCGCGGCCTGCGCGGCCAGGCCCGCGGCGGCCACGGCCTCCTCGGCGGCGCGGCGCGCAGGCGCATCGGCCAGCATCGGCTGCCAGAAGCCGAAGGCGTGACGGCGCGCCGCCAGCGCGGCGAGCACGGCGTTCTCGAGCACCGTGAACTCCTCAAAGATCGAGGTGATCTGGTAGGAGCGCAGCAGGCCGTCGCGCGAGCGGCGATGCACCGGCTGCGCGGTCACGTCACGGCCGTCGAAGTCGATGCGGCCTTGCTGCGAATGCAGCTCGCCGCTGAGCTGGTTGATCAGCGTCGTCTTGCCGGCGCCGTTGGGGCCGATCACCGCGTGCAGTTCGCCCGGGCGGATGTCGAGGCTGACGTGGTCGGTGACCAGCAACGCGCCGTAGCGCATCACGAGGTCCTGGGTGCGAAGCGCGGCGGCCATCACGCGCCTCCTTGCTGAAGCGCGGCCTCGGGGGCCGCAGCGCGAGGCTCGCGGCGCGCCGCGGGTGCGAGCTTCTCGAGCAGGCCGACGATGCCGCGCCGCCCGACCAGGGCCATCACCACGATCAGCGGCCCGAAGATCGCCATCCAGTGATCGGTCCAGCCCTTGAGCACTTCCTCGAGGCCGAGGAAGACCAGCGCACCGAGTAGCGGGCCGAACACCGTGCCCATGCCGCCGAGCACCACCATCACGATCAGCTCGCCGGAGACCGTCCACGACATCGTGCTCGGCGAGGCGTAGGCGTTCAGGTTGGCGAGCAGCAGGCCGGCCAGGCCGCACACCACGCCCGAGATCACGAAGGCCGCGAGCTGCACGCGCCGCGGCTGCAGGCCGATCGCCTGCACGCGGCGCGCGTTCTGGCGCGCGCCGCGCAGCGCCATGCCGAAGGGCGCGACGCGCAGCCGCGCCATCCACCACGTGAGCAGCACCAGCACCGCGAGCGCGGCGCCGTAGAGCGTCGTCGTCGAGCCGAGGTCCAGGCCGGCGAAGCGGCTGGTCGCCGACACCGCGAGCCCGTCGTCGCCGCCGTACTGCTTGAGGCTCACGAACAGGAAGTAGCCCATCTGCGCGAAGGCCAGCGTGATCATGATGAAGGACATGCCCGAGGTGCGCAGGCTGATCGCCCCGACCGCCAGCGCCACCAGCGCGCAGGCACCGACGCACCAGGCCAGGTGCACCCAGCCGCTGTCGACGCCGTGGAAGGCCGGCAGCGCGACCGCATAGCTGCCCAGGCCCATGAACAGCGCGTGGCCGAAGCTCACGAGCCCGCCGTAGCCGAGCGCGAGGTTGAGCGCCGAGGCCGCGATCGCGTAGATCAGGATGCGCGCGAAGAACGAGGTCCAGAACGGCTGGCCGATCGCCTGCGCGATGAAGGGCACGGCGGCCAGCGCGAGCAGCACGGCCAGCGGCACGGCCGTCGCCGGCCGCCATGGATGGAGCTTGGACATGGCGGACTCCCTCAGCCGCGACGGACCGGGAACAGGCCCTGCGGTCGCAGCGCGAGCACCAGGGCCATCAGCAGGTAGACGCTCATCGAGGCCAGCGCGGGCCCGGCGGCATCGGCGATCGAACGCTCGGCGATCTGGCGCAGCAGCAGCGGCAGCATCACGCGGCCGAAGGTGTCGACCAGGCCGACGATGATGGCGCCGTAGAGCGCGCCCTTCACCGAGCCGATGCCGCCGATCACGATCACCACGAGGGTCGTGATCAGCACCGGCTCGCCCATGCCCGACTGCACCGACAGCACCGGCCCCGCCATCGCGCCGGCCACGCCAGCCAGCATTGCGCCGACGCCGAACAGCATCGCGTTGAGCAGGCCGATGTTGACGCCCAGCGCCGCAACCAGCTGCGGGTTCTGCGCGCCGGCGCGGATCAGCATGCCCACCCGCGTCTTGTGGATCAGCAAGTAGGAACCCACCGCGACCACGAGGCCGGCGACGATGATCGCGAAGCGGTACGAGGGGTAGTTGAAGCCGAACAGGCTGACGGTGCCGCTGAGCACTTCGGGCACCTGCACGAACAGCGGCTGCGGCCCCCAGACGATGCGCACCAGCTCGTTGAAGAACATCACCAGGCCGAAGGTCGCGAGCACGTGGTCGAGGTGGTCGCGCCGGTACAGGCGCGAGACGATGCTCACCTCGAGCAGCAGGCCGATCGCCAGCGCCGCGGCCATCGCGCCCAGGATGCTGAGCGCGAACGAGCCGGTCGCCGCGTAGGCCAGCGCGCCCGCGTAGGCGCCCAGCATGTACAGCGAGCCGTGCGCCAGGTTCACGAAGCTCATGATCCCGAACACCAGGGTCAGGCCGGCGGCCAGCAGGAACAGCAGCACGCCGTACTGCAGGCCGTTGAGCAGCTGTGCGAGCAGCAGTGTCGCGCTCATGGCAGCCCCTCGTCCGACGGGTACGTCGGCCGATCCCCCGAGGGGATGCGGGCCGGCTTGGGAGCGGCCCGGCGCTCGGCCCGCGCGAAGTACCTCATGACGTACTCCTCAGGGCAGATTGCACTGCGCCGCGTACGGATCGGCGTGCGACGCCAGCGGCGTGCCGATCAGCCTGGTCGCGAGCTTGCCGCCGTCGCGAACGGTCTCGAAGGCGTAGTAGTTCTGCACCGGCATGTTGTTCTTGCCGAAGCGAAACGGCCCGCGCACCGACTTGAACTCGCCGCCGGCCGCCTTGACCGCCGCGGCGAGCTTCTTCGCGTCGCCGCCGGACTTGCGCAGCGCCGCGTCGAGCAGCTGGGCGGCGTCGTAGCCGGTGGCGGCGTAGAGGCTGGGCGTGCGCTTGTACTTGGCCTCGAAGGCGGCGACGAACTTCCTGTTCTCCGGCGTGTCGAGCGCGGCGTCGTACATCGCGCCGCTGACGGTGCCGACCGCCGATTCGCGCAGCGAGGGCAGCGTGGTGCCGTCGACCGTGAACACCGAGTACAGCGGCAGCTTGCCCATCAGGCCCGCCTGGCTCATCTGCTTGACGAAGTTGATGCCCATGCCGCCCGGGTAGAACACGAACACCGCTTCGGGCGAGGCGGCCTGCAGCTGCGCGATCTCGGCCGAGTAGTCGGGCTGGTTGACCTGGGTGTAGACCTCGTCGATGACCTGGCCCTTGTAGAAGCGCTTGAAGCCGGCCAGCATGTCCTTGCCGGCCTGGTAGTTGGGCGCCATCAGGTACACGCGCTTGAGGCCGCGGTCCTGCGCGAACTTGCCCATCGCCTCGGCCGCGCCGTCGTTCTGCCACGCGAGCGAGAACACGTTGGCCTTGCACTGCGCGCCGGCGATCGGCGACGGCCCGGCGTTGGTGGCGAGCGCGACCACGCCCGACTCGGCCAGGCGCGGCAGGCTGCCCATCAGCACGTTCGAGAACGAGAGCCCGACGATCGCGTCGGCCTTGTCCTTGTCGATCAGCTTGCGCACGATCTGCTGGCCGATCTCGGGCTTGAGCTGGTCGTCTTCCTTCAAGAGCGTCAGCGGCTGGCCGCCGAGCTTGCCGCCGAGCTGCTCGACGGCGAGCGAGAAGCCGTCGACCTGGTCCTGTCCTACGAGCGCCTGCGGACCCGAGAGCGGGGCCATCAGGCCGACGGTGACGGCTTGGGCGGCGAGCGCCGAACCTGCCAGAGCGGTGCCGAGCGCGGCGGCGCGCCATGCGTTGAACTTCATGCTTGTCTCCTTGTGTGGATGCGAGCCTGCGTGGCTCGCGGTGGCCGTGCGTGGCGGCCAGGAAAAGATGTCAGTCGATCTGCAGGAAGACGCGCTGGCCTTCGATCCTCACCGGGTAGCTGCGCAGCGACTCGGTGACCGGGTCGCAGGTCGGGCGGCCGTTGCGCACGTCGAACTTGCCCTGGTGCAGCGGGCACTCGATCTCGTGGCCGTCGAGAAAACCGTCGCACAGCCGCGCCTGGCCGTGGGTGCAGACGTTGTCGGTCGCGAAGATGTCGTCGCCGACGGTGTAGATGGCAATGTCGCGGCCGGCCACGACGACGCCCTTGACGTCGTCGCTCGGCAGTTCGTCGACCGCGATGGCGTCGACCCAGTTGTCTTGGCTCATCGTGCGGCCCTCAGATGGGATAGATGATGGAGTTGGGGATCATTTCGCTGTCGTAGATGCATTCGCGCGACGCGAACTTGAGCCCTTGCGGTGTGCTCACGACCACGTCGAGGTAGCGGCCGACGTTGAACACCGTCGACGCCTCCGACAGCTTGGTGCGCACGACCGCGTAGTTCGCCTCGCACTCGAAGCGCCCCGGCTCGGCCTTGCGGATCACCGGCGCGCCGACGACGTGGCGCTGGTAGTACGGGTCGTGGAAGAGCGTTTCCTTGATGCCGTAGACGCGGTCCTTCAGCATGCCCTTGCTGGTGAACGACAGCGTCGCGAGCGGGAAGCCGCGCTCGTGGTTCTCGCGCGGCTGCAGGCGGTAGACGCAGTCGTCGGTGAAGAACTCGGGCCACAGGTCCCAGTGGCCCGAGTCGACGGCGCTCGCGTAGTCGGCGTAGAGCTGGGTCAGCGCGAGCCAGTCTTCGAAGCGGATGTTCGCGGCCATCGCTCAGTCCTCCATGACCTTGCGCCAGTACTCGTACATGCCGCGGATCAGCGTCTCCGTCACCATGTGCTCGGTGTCCTCGACCTCGCGGCCGCCCAGCTCGGCGAGCGTGCGATGGAAGGGCTTGCTCTCGAAAGCCTGTTGCGAGAACTCGATCACCTCGCCGTCGTCGGCCGAGACGAAGCCGGCCGGGCCGAACAGGTTGGCCTGGCGCAGGCGGCGCTGCGTCATCTCGTCGCTGTCGTCTTCGAAGCCGAAGTGGGTCCAGACGAAATCGAAGCTGCCATGGCCGTTGGGCTGGATGTGGCGCGTCGAGACGCTGTTGACCTGCTGCTGCAGGATCACGCTCGGGAAGATGGTGGTCATCACCGCGGTGGGGCCGTTCCACCAGGGCTCGGGCACGATGTCGAGGAAGCTCGCGTCATGGAGCTGCATCGTCTCCTTGAAGCTGGAGACCTGGGTCACCTGCTCGGCCTTGCCGCCACTGCCGCGCGTGGAAATCATCGCGGCGTGGCGGTGGCGCTCGTCCATGCGCAGCTGCGACTTGTTGTCGGCGCGCCAGAGCCCGAAGGTCACGAACCAGGTGTGCAAGAGGCCCGGGTGGTACGGGTCCTTGATGTTCTCCTGCATCAGCTTCCAGTTGCCCGGAATGCGCTGGCGGTTGTAGCCGAGGATCTTGAGCTGGCGGCCGTTGAACAGGCGATCGAAGTAGCCGAGGATCGTCGGACCCAGGTAGTCCTCGAGCGACTCGACCTCGTGGTCGAACGACGCGAACACGACGCCGCCGCGCGTGGCGACCTTCAGCTTCGTGAGCCCGTGGTCCGAGGTCTTGAAGTCCGCTGGCATGCCGCCGTGGACCTGGCCGTCCTGCTTGACGCCGCGCCGAAACGGCACGCCCTGCAGGTCACCCTTGAGCGTGTAGCTCCACTGGTGGTACGGGCAGACGAAGTCCTTGCGGTTGCCGTGGCGCTCGCGACAGAAGCGCATGCCGCGGTGCGCGCAGACGTTCTCGATCACGTTGATCGAGCCGTCGGCGTCACGCACCATGATCACCGAGCGCTCGCCGACCACGGTGCGCTTGAAGTCGCCGGCGTTCGGCACCTCGGCCTCGAGGCCGACGTAGCACCAGTGGCCCCGGTAGAAGAAGCGCTCCAGCTCGCGACGGTAGATCTCGTCGTCGGTGTAGGTGAGGAAGGGGATGCGCGAAGTGCCTTCGCTTTCCCACTGCGGCTTGATCGGGAACACGGTCGAGGGCTGGGTCATGCTGGTCTCCTTGCTCGTTGCGCGCCAATCGGGTCAGCCGACGCGCACCTCGATCTCGCCCAGTCCGGCGATCGCGCCGCGCATCACGTCACCGGCGACCACCGCGTTCACGCCCTCGGGCGTGCCGGTCATGACCAGGTCGCCCGGCGCCAGCGCGTCGAACTGCGACAGCACCGCGATCGACTCGGCCACCGACCAGATCAGCTTGGCGATGTCGGACGACTGGCGCGGCTGGCCGTTGACCGTCAGCGTGATCGCCGCGGCGGCCGGATGGCCCACCTCCTGCACGCGGTGCAGCGCGCCGATCGGCGCCGACTGCGCGAAGGACTTGCCGAACTCCCACGGCCGGCCCTTGTCGCGCGCCTCGAGCTGCAGGTCGCGGCGCGTCATGTCCAGGCCCACGGCGTAGCCGTAGACGTGCTCGAGCGCCTTGTCCACCGCGATGTCACGCCCGCCCTTGCCGATCGCGACCACCAGCTCGATCTCGTGGTGGTAGTTCTTCGTCTGCGGCGGGTACGGCACGCGCACCGGATCGGCCGCATCGACGACCGCCGCGGCCGGCTTCATGAAGAAGAACGGCGGCTCGCGGTCCGGGTCCTTGCCCATCTCGCGCGCATGCGCGGCGTAGTTGCGGCCGACGCAGAACACGCGGTTGACCGGAAAGCGCTCTTCGCGGCCGGCGACGGCGAGCGTGAACAGCGGGGGAGCCTCGACGGCGAGCTTCATGGTTCTTCCTTCGATCGATGGGTTCAAAGACGCTCGTCGCGCCACAGGCCGAGCGCCTGCTGCACCGGGCGGTCGGAGAAGCTGAACAGCAGGCTGTCGCGGTCGGCGCGCAGCTGCAGGGCGTGCCACGAGGGCACGACGAAGATGTCGTTCTCCTGGAAGCGCCAGGTCTGCCCGCCGACCTTCGCCTCGCCTTCGCCTTCGAGGCACACGACCACCGTGCCGTCGGTGCAGCGATAAGGCCGGGTCTCGAAGCCGCGCGGCAGCCACTGCGCGAACGCGCCGATCGTGGGCATCGGCGAGGCGCCGGTGGCCGGGTTCACGTAGCGCAGCTTGTGGCCGTGGTGCGCATCGGGCGTGCCGCCGGCAATGGCCTTCAGCGAGGCACGCGTGCGCTCGAACGGGTAGACGAACACGCGCGTCGGCTCGGCGGGCCGCGGCTGGTAGTCGACCGGCACCATGTTGGCGCCGTAGCGTGCCAGCGCGTCGCCCTCGGGTCGCTGCGTGACCTGCGAGTGCTGCTCGCTCTTCTCGGCGAAGCCGGCATCGAGGAAGCGCACGATGGGGATGTCGAGCCCGTCGAGCCAGACCACCGGCTGGTCGCCGAGGTTGCCGTGGTCGTGCCAGGTCCAGGCCGGCGTGATGATGAAGTCGCCGCGGCGCATCGTCGTGCGCTCGCCGTCGACCGCGGTGTAGGCGCCCTCGCCGTCGAGCACCAGGCGCAGCGCCGACTGGCTGTGGCGGTGCGCGGGCGCGACCTCGCCGGGCAGGATCAGCTGCAGGCCGGCGTAGAGCGACTGCGTGATGCTCGACTGCCCGCGCAAGGCCGGGTTCTCGAGGATCAGCACGCGGCGCTCGGCCTCCTCGGCGGTGATCAGGCGGCCGGCTTCGATGACCTGCTCGCGCAGCTCGGCATAGCGCCACAGCGCGGCCTGCACCGGCGAGCGCGGCTGCGTCGGCACCAGCGCGCCCAGCACCTCCCACAGCGGCGTCATGTGGCGCGTGCCGATGCGCTCGTAGTAGTTGGCGCGCTGGGCTGCGCGTTCGCGCAGCGCGTCGGGCGGCAGGTTGGCGGCGTGCATGTTCTCGTGCTCCTCAGGTGCCCTGCGTGTAGAACGCGTCGGCGTAGATGCGCTCGGGCGCGATGCCCTTCTTGCGCGCGACCAGCGTGGTCGCCTCCACCATCGGCGGCGAGCCGCACAGGTAGGCGCGCCAGCCGGCCAGGTCGCCGAGGTCCTGCTCGATCGCATCGGTGACCAGGCCGCAGCGCTGCGTCGCTGCATCGCCGCCCGAGCTGACGACGACGTTGAGCTTCAGCCCCGGGTGGTCGCGCGCGAGCTCTTCGAGCCATGCGAGGCCGTAGACATCGCGCGGCGTGCGCACGCCGAAGTACAGGTGGATGGGATTGCGCATGCCGCCCGCCACCGCGGCGCGCAGGATCGAGAGCACCGGCGCCAGCCCGGTGCCGCCAGCCACGCACAGCATCGGCCCCTCGTGCTTGCGGCGCAGGTAGGCCGAACCCAGCGGGCCGCTGACGCGCACCGCGTCGCCGGGCTTGAGATCGCGCGCGATGTAGCCGGTGACGCGGCCGTCGGGCACCAGGCGCACGTGGAACTCGAGCAGGCCGTCGTCGCAAAGGCCGGCCATCGAGTAAGGCCGCACGTGCTCGGGCGTGAACTGCAGCTGCGCGTACTGGCCGGGCGAAAAGTCCAGCGGCTTGGCCGGCTTGAGCAGCAGCCTCTTGATGTCGTGCGTCAGGTCCTCGACCGCGACCACCGTGGCCTTCACGATGCGCGCCGGGTGGACGACGATCTCGTCCGGCTCGGGAATCTCGATCGTGCAGGGCTCGGTGACATAGGTCTGGCAGGCCAGGACGACGCCGTCGCGCGCGTCGAGCGGACGCTGCTGCTCCTTGCTGCCTTCGAGCACCTCGCCTTCGATGACCTTGCAGCGGCAGGTGCCGCAGCGCCCGGCCATGCACGAGTAGGACATCGGCACCTGCGCGGCCTGCAACGCCTCGAGCAGCGTCGCGCCGGGCTCGACCCGGATGACGCGGTTCAGGGGTTGGACGAGGACTTCCATGTCGCAGGCTTCTTTCGATGGCCTGCATCTTGGCGAGCGATCGATGCTCAGCCAATAGAATTACCTGAATAACGAACATCACTGCCGGTGATGAGGAGACGCTTGTGGAGCTCGGCGACATCGACCTGAACCAGCTCGTGCTGTTTCATCACCTGATGGTCGAGCGGCGCGTCTCCAAGGTGGCCGACGTGCTGGGCCTCACCCAGCCGGCGGTGAGCAACTCGCTGGCCCGGCTGCGCAAGCTGTTCGGCGACGAGCTGTTCATCCGCACGCCCTCGGGCATGGTGCCCACGCCGTTCGCCGAGCAGCTGGCCGAGCCGGTGGGCTATGCGCTGGCGATGATCCACAGCGGCCTGAACCAGCGCGCGCTGTTCGACCCGGCCCAGGTGAAGCGCTCGATGACGATCGGCATGACCGACATCGGCGAGATCGTCTTCCTGCCGCGGCTGGTCGAGCGCCTGAGCCGCGAGGCGCCGGGCATCACGCTCAGCACCGTGCGCAACACCGCCGTCAACCTGCGCGACGACATGGAGGCCGGCCGCGTCGACCTCGCGATCGGCCTCTTGCCGCAGCTCAAGGCCGGCTTCTTCCAGCGCCGGCTGTTCAGGCAGCGCTACGTGTGCCTCTTTCGCCGCGGCCACGCGCTCGACAAGAAGAAGCTGTCGATCGCGGACATCCGCGCCGCCGAGCACCTGGTGGTGGTGGCCGCCGGCACCGGCCACGGCAAGGTCGACGAGCTGCTGCGCCGCTCGGGCGTGGAGCGCATGGTGCGTCTCACGGTGCCGCACTTCGTCGGCGTGGGCCACATCCTGCAGGGCACCGACCTGGTCGCGACGGTGCCCGAACGGCTGGCCGCGCAGCTGGCCGGGCCGTTCGGCCTGGCCTGGCTGCCGCATCCGGTCAAGCTGCCGGATGTCGCGATCAACGTGTTCTGGCACGCCAAGGCGCACCGCTCGCCGGCGAACCAGTGGCTGCGCGGCGTGGTGTGCGAGCTGTTCGCGGACGACGCCCCGGCGGGCGGCAGACAGGCATGACAGGCAAGGGCGCGGGCGCTCAGGCGGCTGCGCTTCGGTGCTTGCCCTCGCTGCGCGAGGGTGCCCTGCGCTCCTCGGTCTCGTGGCCCGCCGCTCAACTCGCTTCGTTCGCTACGCTCACTGCGCTCGAACAATCGCGACGCGCCCCACGCCGGGGACCGCCTGCCGCGAGCGCGCTGCCCAGCCCAAACCAGGCCTCAAACAGACCGGCGAGCGTTCAACTCCCCACGTGGCGGCGCAATTGATCGAGCAGCGCCCTACCCTGCGGCCAATCGCCCAGGCCGCTGGCGGCATTGACGTGGCCCGCGGGCCCGATCTCGACCAGCCGGCTGCCCCAGGCCTGCGCGCAGCCGCGCGCGTGGTCGACGCTGCCGTAGGGGTCGTCACTGCTGGCGACCACGATGCTCGGGAACGCGAAGCGCTGCATCGGCAGCGGCGCGAAGCCGGTCGCCTCGGCCGGAAACGACGCACCGCTCGGGTCGGGCACCGCGACCAGCAGCGCAGCGCGGATGCGGCGAGCCGTTTGCGCCGCCCAGTGCGCGACCTGCAGGCACGCCAGGCTGTGCGCGACCAGTACCGTGTGCGGTCCGCTGCGCTGCACCGCGGCGTCGAGCGCCGCGACCCACTCGGTGCGGTCCGGGCGGTCCCAGTCGCGCGCCTGCACGCGCTGCATCGAGGCATCGCCGGCTTCCCACCGCGTCTGCCAGTGCGCGGGGCCGGAGTTGCCGATGCCGGGAAGGATGAGGATCGTCGGGCTCATGTTCGTCGCGTGCCGTGTCGAGGTTCGAGGTGCAGGCGACGTTATCGAGCGAGGCCGCGCCTGCGAATGGCAAGCCATCGAAAATGCCGACCCGGCGCCGATGAGTCATCGGCGCGCCCATGGCGAAGGACGCGATGAACCTCGACCGCAAGGACTTCCAGATCCTCGACGCGCTCCAGCAGGACGCCCGCCAGAGCCTGGCCGCTTTAGGCAAGCGCATCGGCCTGTCGCAGCCGGCGATGAGCGAGCGCGTGCGCAAGCTCGAGGCGGCCGGCGTGATCGAGGGCTACGGCGCGCGCATCAGCCTGCGCTCGCTCGGGCTCGGCCTGCAGGCCATCATCCGCGTGCGCACCACCCACGCCCACATCAAGAGCTACCTGAAGCTGTTCGAGGAGATGCCCGAGGTCCTGGAGGCCGACCGCGTCTCTGGCGAGGACTGCTTCGTCGTGCGCTGCGCGTTCGCCGAGCCGCTCGACCTCGAGCGCGTGGTGGACGCGCTCGCGGTGAACGGCTCGGTGACGACCTCGCTGGTGCTGTCGACAGCGGTGCGCAAGCGCGTGCCGATGCCGGGGCAGCGCGGCTGAGATGGCGCGCACGGCCTTGCGGGGAATGTGCAGCGCGGCTACTTGTCCCGCGTCGACGCCATCGCCCGCAGGAACTGCCCCAGCTGCTGCTGCGCCAGCCGCGCCGCGTCGACGCTGCCGGCCATGCTGATGAAGCCGTGCGCGAGCCCGTGGTACTCGACCACGATGGCCGGCGTGCCGGCTTCGAGCAGGCGCGTGCCGTAGGCGATCACCTCGTCGCGCAGCGGGTCGTGCCGGGCCACGAGCAACAACGCGGGCGGCAGGTCGGCCAGGCTCTCGGCCAGGATGGGCGCGCCGCGCAGGTCCGGCGCGCGCCCGCTCGGGCCGAAGTAGTGGCGCGTGAAGTAGTCCATGCTGCGGGCGGTCAGCGTCGGGCCCGCGGCGTAGGTGCTGCGCGAGTCGTAAGGCCCGTCGCGGCCGGCCGCGGTGGCCGGGTAGACCAGGGCCTGCCGCGCGATGCGCGGTGCGCCGCGCTCGCGCGCGAGCAGCGTCATCGCCGCGGCCAGCGTGCCGCCGGCGCTGTCGCCGGCGACCGCGAGGCGGTTCGCGTCGGCGCCGAGTTCGCCGGCATGCTGCGCGGCCCACGCGAGCGCGGTCCATGCATCGTCGACCGCGGCCGGGAACGGATGCTCGGGCGCGAGCCGGTAGTCCACCGAGACGATCACGGCCGCGCTGTCCTCGCACAGCCGGCGGCAGACGCGGTCATAGCCGTCGAGGTCGCCCAGCACGAAGCCGCCGCCGTGGTAGTAGACGACCAGCGGATGCGGACCCTGGCCTCGCGGCGTGTAGATGCGCAGGCCGAGCGTGCCGTCCGCGTCGGGCCGCTCGATGCGCCGGTCGGCGACCGCCACGTCGGCCGGCGGCACGTCGGCCGCGGCGAGGATCTGGCGGTACAGGCCGCGGCACGCGGCGGGCGGCAGGTCGCACAGGTCGGGAACGCCGGCGGCCTGCGATTGCGCCACCAGCGCGGCGAGTTGCTTGTCGAGCATGCGAACGCTCCGTGAGGTGTTCAGGCGGGCTGCGCCTGCGGTTCGGGGGAAGACGCGGCCGGCGCGGGCCGCAGCAGGAACACCGCGAGCGCCGGCAGCAGCACCAGCGCGCCGGCCATGTTCCAGAGGAACATGAAGGCCAGCAGGATGCCCATGTCGGCCTGGAACTTGATCGGCGAGAGCGCCCAGGTGCCGACCGCCAGCGCGAGCGTGATGCCGGTCAGCAGCACCACGCGGCCGGTGAACTTGAGCGCGTGGTGATACGCCGCCGACAGCGTGGCGCCGGCGCGCAGCTGCGCGAGCATCACGCTGAGCACGTAGAGCGCGTAGTCGACGCCGATGCCCACGCCGAGCGCGATCACCGGCAGCGTCGCGACCTTGACGCCCATGTCCAGCGCCACCATCAGCGCCTCGCACAGGATCGAGGTCAGCACCAGCGGCAGCACCGCGACCAGCACCGCGCGCCACGAGCGGAAGGTCACCCAGCACAGCAGCAGCACCGCGCCGTAGACCCACAGCAGCATCTCTCGCATGGCCTGCTGCACGACGATGTTGGTCGCCGCGGCGATGCCGGCGCTGCCGGCGGCGAGCATGAAGCGCTCGTCGCCGCGCGGCTGGGCGGCGATGAAACGCTCGACCTCGTCGACCACGCTGGTCAAGGTCTCGGCGCGGTGGTCCTTCAGGTAGACGTAGAGCGAGAGGAACGAGCAGCCCTGGTTGAACAGCTCGCGCGGCGCGCGCGTCTGCACGCCGCCCAGCGCGCTGTCGTTGGGGATCAGCTCGTACCACTTCAGGTTGCCCTCGTTGTAGCCCACCATCGCGAGCTTGGAGAGCGCGGCCATCGACTGCGTGGACTCCACGCCCGGCAGCTGCTGCAGCCGCCACGACAGCTGGTCGACCTTGGCCAGCGTCGCGTAGCGCGTGCACTGGTCTTCGGGCGTGGCCACCATCACGACCAGGATGTCGGAGCCGGCGGCGTAGTGGCTCACGATGTAGTCGTTGTCGCGGTTGTAGCGCGAGTCGGCACGCAGCTCGGGCGCGCCGGGGTCGAGGTCGCCGATCTGCAGGTGCCGGCTCACCGCATAGCCGCCGAGCGCGAGCAGCAGCGCCGCGCCGATCGCCGCCAGCGCCGGGCCGCGCTGCGTGAAGCGGTCGAGCCGGCGCCACAGCCGCGGCTGGGCGCCGCCGCCTTCGGTCGCCTCCAGGCGCAGGCTGCGCTGCGCGGCCGCGGGGCTCACGCCGACGTAGCTCAAGAGCACCGGCAGCAGCACGAGGTTGGTGAACACCAGCGCCGCGACGCCGATGCTGGCCACCACCGCGAGATCCTGGATCGCCGGGATGCGGATCAGCGCCAGCACCGCAAAGCCCACCGCGTCGCACAGCAGCGCCGTGAGGCCGGCGACGAACAGGCGTCGGAAGGTGTAGCGCGCGGCCACGACGCGATGCGTGCCGCGGCCGATGTCCTGCATGATGCCGTTCATCTTCTGCGCGCCGTGGCTCATGCCGATCGCGAACACGAGGAACGGCACCAGCACCGAGTACGGATCGAGCGCGTAGCCGGCCAGTGCCAGCAGGCCGAACTGCCACACCACGGCCACCAGCGAGCAGGCCACCACCAGCAGCATGCTGCGCGCGCAGCGCGTGTAGCCATAGAGCACCGCCGCGCAGATCAGCAGCGCGAGGCCGAAGAACAGCAGCACCTGCTGCAGCCCTTCGATCAGGTCGCCGGCGACCTTGGCGAAGCCGGTGACGTGGATGCGGATCGCATCGCCCTCGTACCTGGCGCGCAAGGCCTCGACCTGGCGCGACAGCGCGCCGTAGTCGAGCGCCTCGCCGGTGCGCGGGTCGCGTTCGAGCAGCGGCACGAAGACGATGCTGGACTTGAAGTCGGCCGCGACGAGCTGGCCGATCTCGCCCGAGCGCTCGACGTTGGCGCGCACCTCGGCCAGCGCGGCGGCACTGCCGTCGTAGCTGTCGCCCATCACGGTGTTGCCGTCCAGGCCGTCCTCGGTCACCGCGACCCAGCGCGTGTTCGCGGTCCACAGCGATTTCATGAACGGCCGGTCCACGCCCGGCAGCAGGAAGACCTCGTCGCTGATCTTCTGCAGCACCTCGAGGTAGTGCGCATCGAAGATGTCGCCCTTCGTGTGCTCGACGGCGATGCGCATCGCGTTGCCCTGGCCGGCCAGGTCGGCCTTGTGGGCCAGGTAGTTGGCGATGTAGGGGTGCGCCGACGGCAGGCTCTTCTCGAAGCTGGCGTTGAGCTGCAGCCGCGTCGCCTGCCAGCCCAGCAGCAGCGTGAGCACGAGGCACAGCGCCAGCACCCAGGGGCGGTGGTTGAAGAAGGCGCGCTCGGCCCAGGTGCCGGAGCGATGGTCGAAGTGAGCCAGGTCGGCGACCACGGGCTGGTCGTCGAGCGTGGCGGTGGAGGCGGTGTTCATCGTCGGATCAGCGCGCGGCAAGGCGCGTCATGCCGCGCAGGCTGGCCAGCACGAGGTCCGTGCTGGTGCCGGAGGCGGGTGCAAAGCCGGTGGCGGGCAAGGACTCGGTGGCGGCGCGGCGCTCGAAGCTGCGGCCGTCGTCGCGGCTTTCGAAGCGCTCGCCGGTCTGCGCCAGCAGCACGAGCGTGCCGTCGGGAAGCTCGCCACCGGCCGCAAGGCTCGCGGCGCCGAGGGCGAGCTTGTCCCAGTGCGCGCCCTGGTCGCTCGAGCGCACGGCGTTGCCGCGCAGGCCGTACGCGATCAGCGTGCCCGAGCGCGCGGCCAGCAGGCCGAAGAAGCTGCCCTTGTAGGGCACCTCGAGCGCTCGGAAGGCCGTGCCGGCGTCGTCGGACCTCAGCAGCAGGCCTTGCTCGCCTGCCACGTAGACCGCGCCGCCGACGATGCGCACGCCGTACAGGTGCAGGCTCTTCGGATTGGGCAGGCGCGTGGCGATCGGCTGCCAGCTCGCGCCACCGTCGCGCGTGGCGAACGCGAGGTTGTAGGCGCCGACCGCGAAGCCGCTGCGGCCGTCGGGCGCGAAGTCGAGGTCGAAGAAGGGCTTGTCCGGCCCTTCTTCGAGCATGCGCTGCGCGAGCCGCGCGTTGCCGGCCTCGCGCAGCGACGCGGCGAGCCGCTCGGCGGCGCGCATGCCGTCGAGCTGCAGCGCCCAGCTCGCGCCGCCGTCGGCCGTCTTCAGGATCACGCCGAGGTGGCCGGCGGCCCAGCCGTTGCGCGCATCGACGAAGCGCACGGCGGTCAGCGTGCTGCGCACCGGCACCTGCGCCTGGCGCCAGTGCGCGCCGTCGTCGTCCGACAGCAGCACGATGCCGCGCTCGCCCACGGCCACCAGCCGCGAGCCCGCGCGCGTGACGGCGAGCATCGCCGCGCCGAGTGCCCTGGGCGTCTGCAGCGCAGGTTCGGCGAGCACGGCCGGCGGCTGTGCGGTCGCTGCCGCGACCCACAGTGCCAGGCCGGCGAGCATGGCTGCGCGGATCACCGCGCGCCCTCGTTAGCCAGCTCTTCGGGGCTGAAGAACGAGCGCGAGATCGGCGCCACCGGCTTGTATTGCGCCGGCAGCTCGTTCGAGGCCATGTTGAGGTAGTAGGCGCCGGTCTGCAGGTCGTAGCCGCCCCACAGCATGTTGCCCACCAGCGCCGGGATGTCGGGCGCGAGCAGGGTCAGCGTGAAGTTGGTGCGCCAGAGCTCGCCCTTGGCGTCCCAGCCGTCGAACAGCACGATCTGCCAGCTGTCCTCGTCGATGTAGTACTTGCGCTTGGGCACGACGTGGCGCTTGCCGGCGGCGAGCGTGGCCTCCACCTCCCACACGCGGTGCAGCTCCCAGCGCACCTGCGCCGGGTTCAGCGTGTTGGGCGTCACCAGGTCGGCGACCTTGGCCGCCGCCGCGCGGTTGTTGTTGTAGGGGATGTAGAGCTCCTTCTTGCCGACGAGCTTGAGCTCGTGCTTGTCGATCGGGCCGAACAGCATGAAGGCCTCGTCGAACAGGCCGATGCCCGAGGTCACCGAATCGGGCGTGTCGTAGGCCACCGAGGGCGCCTTGCGCACGCGGCGCTGGCCCACCAGGTACTGCCACAGCCCGCGCGGCAGCGAGGCGTTGAGCGGGTCGTGCGCGAGGATGGCCTCGCCGGCCTTGGAGCCGGGCTCGGTGACGGCGAACTTGCCGAGCGAGTAGTAGCCGTCGAACTTCTCGAGGCTGCCCTCGGGGTCGTAGTACTGCTTGCGAAAGGTCTGCACGCCGCCCGAGGCCATCGCGCGGCGCCCGTCGGCGGTGACCACCCACACGCGCACCGGCGCTTGCACGTAGGTGCCGGTCCAGGCGAGGCGGTGGTTCTGGAACACCTCGTAGCCGTCCTTGGGGATCGGGAAGGGAATGCCGCCGTAGGCGTTCTCGCTGCCGTGGCCGCCGTCGGCCAGCCTGGCGCGCGTGGCGTTTTTGAAGGTGTTGTCGTAGACCCATTGCGGCGCGGCGGCCGTGCGGTGCGTCGGGTAGACGTCGATGCGGAAGTCGGGGTACTTCTTCATCAGCGCCTTCACGCCGTCGCTCAGCTTGGCGGCGTGCTGGTCCATGTTCTTGGCGCTGATCGACAGCACCGGCTTCTCGGCGGCGAACAGGTCGGGGCGCGGATCGCCGGGCTTGTAGCCGGCCGGCGCCTTGGTGGCGCCGCCGTCCCACGCGGGGATCGTGCCGTCCTTGTTGCCGGCCCGTTCGGCGCCCAGCGGCGTGAGCGTGGTCTTGAGCGCGGCCGCCTCGTCGGCGGACACGGCGGCTTGCGCGAACGGTGCGGCGGCGATCAGCAAGGCCGGCAGGATGTGCTTGTGATGCATGGCGAAGACTCCGTGGGGGATGCGTTCAGAACGTGCGCGACGCGGTGAAGCTCACGTAGGCGCGGTCCTTGAGCGACTGGCCGAACGTGAGCTGGCGCGGCGATCCGGCGCCCGCGACGAGCGTCTCGGTGAAGGTCTTGGCCTTGCCGAAGTAGTCGGTGTAGGTCAGGCCGAAATTCCAGGCGTTGAGGTATTTGCCCTTGACGCCGATGCTGTAGTCGCCGGCATCGGAGGCGCCGCCCGCGTAGTTGAAGATCGCGGACGAGCGCCCGCCGAAGTTGACGCCCAGGCCGATCGGCAGCGAGAGGTCGAGACCCGGCAGCACCTGGAAGTACTGCGGCTCGAACAGCATGCGAAACGCCCACGCGCCCTTGGTCGTGTTCGGGTCCAGCCCGCCCAGGCCGGCGCTGCTGCCGTCGGGGCCGATCGCGAAGATGTCCTTCGTGACCTTGAGGCGGCGGTTGTAGGCCAGCTCGCCGAGCACCGCGCCGCCGCCCCACAGCGCGCCGGGCTGCAGCACGTAGATGCCCGAGAGCTGCAGGTGCGCGGTGCGGCCGACCGCGAAGCACGGCTCGCTGTCCGAGTTGCCGCAGCTCAGGATCGGCCCGAGGCCCAGCACCGCCGGGTCGCTGGTGAGCGGCGCATTGCTGCGCACCGAGCCCTCGAGCGCCCAGTTCAACTGGCCGACCGACGAGGTGACGCTGGCGCCGAAGGTGCGGATGTTCTTCGCGTACGCCAGGTGCACGTTGCCGTTGACGAAGTCGAACACCGGCACCGCGGGCGTCTTGTCGTGGTACTGCGCGGCGTAGAAGCCGAACTCGTAGTCGCTGCCGGTGGGGCTCCAGCGCAGCTGCACGCCGCCTTGGCCGGAGTCCTTGGGACGCAGGTCCTTGCTCGCGTCGTAGGCCAGCAGGATCGGGTTGCCGCTGCCGTCGACGCCGAAGTTGACGACGCCGGTGCCGACGTAGTCCTGGTTCGAGAAGTAGCTGCCGACGCCGGGGATCTTGCTCGGGCGCCACTTGAACTGGTAGTACGCGCCGAGCGAGAGGCCCTCGGCGAGTTGCAGCGATCCCGAGACCTGCTCGACCGGCAGCAGCACTTCCTTGAACTGCCAGCCCGGCACCGAGAGGATCTTGGCCACGTCGACCGGGCCTTGCGCATGGGCGATGCCGTTCTGGCCGAAGAACAGGCTCTCGCCCCATTGCAGCGTGTGCTTGCCCAGGCGCAAGGTGCCCGGCATGCCGCCGACCTCGCCCTTCACGTAGACGAAGGCGTCGAGCAGCTCGCTGTCGCGCCCGTGCTGGCGCCGCGTGTCGGGCAGGAACTCGTCGAGCGCCTGGCCGGGGCGGTTGTTGGCGGTGGAGACGATGGTGCCGGTGGGTGCGCCGGCGGCGTAGATCTCGGTGCCGCGGTAGTCGTTGCGGCGCAGGTAGACCGCGTCGCGCCAGGCGTTGGCGCTGATGCGCGCGCCGAAGTTCGGCGCGGTGAGGTCCATCTCGGCCAGCAGGTCGAAGCGGCTCGAGATCAGGCCCTTGTTGAAGTTGTGGTCGCCGTCGTCCTCGTTGACGGTGCCGGGATCGGCGGCCACGTCCAGCCGCGTGAGCGCGGCCGACGGGTTCTTCAGGCGATAGCCGGCGCTGTACTTGGGCGTCAGGTCGAGCCGCAGCCTCCAGTCCGGGTCGGGCGTGTCGATGTCGATCGCGTGGGCGGCGGGCAGCGCGAGCGCGACCGCCCACGCCACGATGTGGCGCTGGTGAACCATGTTTGTCTCCTCGAGTGGTGGTGTCGTCAGGCCGGCCTTCGGTGGGCCGGCTCAAGAGCGCAAGGGCGGCGTCAGACGTAGGTCGATGCGAGCCCTCCGTCGACCGGCAGGTTGACGCCGCTGATCCAGCGCGACGCGTCGCTGCACAGGAAGGCGATGACCGGCGCGACCTCGTCGCTGAAGGCCGGCCGCTTCATGCGCACCGCGTCCTTCTGCACGCGCTCCTCGCCGAGCATCGAGACGAAGTCGCCGAGGATGGGCGTGAACACCGGCCCCGGCGCGACGCAGTTCATGCGCACGCCGCGCGCCATGAAGAGCTTCTGCGACTGCGTCAGCGTCCAGACGATCAGCGCTTCCTTGAAGTACTGGTAGCAGCTCGCCTGCGGCACCGGGAAGTCGCGCAGCCATTGCTCGCCTTCGGCGAAGCCCTCGATCGCGGCCAGCGCCTTGTGTCGATCGAGCCGCTGCGGCCATTCGGCGCCGAGGATGGACGAGACGTTGACGATCGCGCCGCCCGCCGGCATGCGCGGCAGCACGCGCTGCGTGAGGTGGCGCAGGCCGAGGTAGTTGACGCGCGCGACGGCGGCCACCGGCGCGGTGCCCGGCACGCCGGCGATGTTGGCCAGCGCGTCGATGCGCTCGGGCAGCGCGGCGAGCGCGGCGTCGATCGACGCCGGGTCGGCGAGGTCGGCCTTCACGAAGCCGTCCAGCGTGAGCGTCGCGTCGGCGCGGTCGAGGCCGATCACGCGCGCGCCCTGCAGGCGCGCGAGCTTGGCGAAGTCGCTGCCGATGCCGGAGCAGCAGCCGGTGACGACGATGGTCTTGTCGGCGAGGTTCATCGATGGCTTTCCTGGATCAGAACGGGAACTGCGGCGGCGTGTCCTTCACGGTCAGCCACTGCCACTGCGTGTACTCCTCGATGTCGGCCGGCCCGCCGACGCTGCCTCCGTTGCCGCCGATGCCGGGCCCGCCGAAGGGGTTGGTGCACTCGTCGTTGACGGTCTGGTCGTTGATGTGGACCATGCCCGCGCGCAGCCGCTGGCCGATCGCCATCGCGCGGCCGACCGAGGCGCCGATCACCGCGGCGGCGAGGCCGCCCTCGCTGTCGTTGGCGAGCGCGACCGCCTCGTCGTCGCTGCGAAAGCTGATGAGGTTGGCCACCGGGCCGAAGCACTCTTCGTCGAAGCAGCGCATGCCCGGCTTCACGCCCGACAGCACGGTCGGCTGGTAGAAGAGCTTCTCGTGGCTGCCGCCGGCCTCGAGCGTGGCGCCGGCGGCGATGCTGTCTTGCACGATGGCGTGCAGGCGCTGCAGCTGCTTCGCGTCGATCATCGGGCCGAGCGCGACCTGGCCGCTCGCGCCATCACCCACCGGCAGCTGCCGGGCCTTGGCAACCAGGCGCTGCTTGATGGCCGGCATCAGCGACTCGTGCACCAGGATGCGGTTCGCGGCCATGCAGATCTGGCCCTGGTGCAGCCACGCGCCCCAGGCCGCGTTGCTGGCGGCGAGGTCGGGGTCGGCGTCGTCGAGGATGATCAGCGAGTTCGCGCCGCCCAGCTCGAGCGAGACCTTCTTCAAGTGCCGGCCCGCGAGCTCGCCGATGCGCCGGCCCACGGCCGGCGAACCGGTGAAGGCGATCATCGGCACGCGCACGTCGCTGACGAGCGCCTCGCCGGCCGGCGCATCGCCCGGCAGCACCTGCAGCACGCCGGCCGGCAGGCCCGCGGCCTCGAACAGGCGCGCCATCAGGAAGCCGCCGCTGACCGGCGTGCGCGTGTCGGGCTTGAGCACCACCGCGTTGCCCAGCGCCAGCGCCGGCGCCACCGAGCGCAGCCCGAGGATGAGCGGAAAGTTGAACGGCGAGATCACGCCGACCACGCCGTGCGGCACGCGCCGCGCGATGCTCAGCCGCCCCGGCACGCTGGGCAGCACCTGGCCTTGCGCCTGCATCGGCAGCGCGGCAGCAAGCTGGCACAGCGTGATCGCCTCGCGCACCTCGTGCTGGCCCTTGGGTAGGATGCCGCCGGTCTCGCGCGTGACGGCGAGCGCCAGCTCGTCGAACTGCTGCTGCAGCAAGGCCGCGGCGCGATGGAACACCGCCGCGCGCTCGCGCGGGCCGAGCGCGGCCCAGGCCGGCTGCGCGGCGGCCGCGCGGCCGATCGCGCCGCGCATGTCCTCGGCATCGGCCACGCCGGTGCGCGTGAGCACGTTGCCGGTGGCCGGCTCGATCACGTCGCGGCTGCCGCCGGCCGGCACGCGCCATTCGCCGCCGTCGTGGATGCGCCCCTGCCACAGGGCAGGCTGCAGGAGCTTCGTGTTCTCGGGTGCGCCCATCGGGTCTCCTCTCGGTCTGATGCGCTTGCTCAAATCGGCAGTTCTGCGGCCGATGCCCACCAGTGATCTCAACCGCCGTGCCGGCCGTGCGCACGGCTCGCTCGAAGCGCGGCCCGAGGGCCGGTTTTTCATGGAGGCCTTCGGTGTTTTCCCGGGGCCGCGCGGCGTGCGCTGTGCGCCCATGCGGCCCTGGTGTTTTCCAGAGGAGGGACTTGATGAATTGATCAAGCGCTCGCCACACTGCGCGCCTGTTGCCTCATCAAATCAGCACCTGGGCCGTCGCCGATGAAGTCCGCTCCCGCTTCCCGCATCTCGCTGGCCGAGGTTTCGCGCACCACCGGCGCGCTGATGCGCCGCGGCGAGCCCTCGCCGCTCGCGCAGACCGACCACCCGCGGCTCGCCGACCTCACCGAGTGCCTGTTCTTCTCGCCCGGCGACGGCCGCATCTGGCTCAACGACCAGCGCATGGTGCTGATGCACACCTCGGCGCTCGGAACGCTGCGCCGCGAGCTGATCGACAGCGTCGGGCTCGAGCGCGCGCGCGGCCTGCTCACGCGCTCGGGCTACAAGTCGGGCGCGCGCGACGCGCAGCTGGTGCGCCAGCGCTGGCCCGACGCCGACCCGCTGTCGACCTTCATGGCCGGCCCGCGGCTGCACGCGCTCGAAGGCGTGGTGAAGGTCGAGCCGGTGGAGTTCGAGTTCGACGTCGAGCGCGGCACCTACCACGGCGAGTTCCTGTGGCACCACTCCAGCGAGGACGACGAGCACATCGAGGCCTACGGCATCGGCACCGAGCCGGCCTGCTGGACCCAGCTCGGCTACGCGATGGGCTATGTGACCGGCATGCTCGGCATGCCGGTGATCTTTCGCGAGGTCGAGTGCCGCTCGACGGGCGCGTCGATCTGCCGCGTGATCGGCAAGACCGCCGACGCCTGGGGCGACGTCAGCGAGGACCTGCGCTACCTCAACGCGCAGGAGTTCCTGAGCCCGCAGGCCTTCGGCGCCGCGAAGACCGTCAGCATCCCCGCGGTGCTGGGCGGCGCGGCATCGCCCAGCGATGAAGACGCGGCGAGCGAGCACGGCATGGTCGGCGTCTCGTCGGCCTTCAAGTCGGCCTGCCACATGCTCTCGCGCGTGGCGCCCACGCGCGCGACGGTGCTGTTCACCGGCGAGTCCGGCGTCGGCAAGGAGCTGTTCGCGTCGATGCTTCACCGCATCAGCGCACGCAAGGAGCAGCCCTTCGTCGCGCTCAACTGCGCGGCGATGCCCGAGACGCTGATGGAGACCGAGCTGTTCGGCGTGGAGCGCGGCGCCTACACCGGCGCAGTGGCGTCGCGCGCGGGGCGCTTCGAGCGCGCCCACGGCGGCACGCTGTTCCTCGACGAGATCGGCACGCTGAGCCTGGTGGGCCAGGGCAAGCTGCTGCGCGCCTTGCAGGAAGGCGAGATCGAGCGCGTGGGCGGCAGCCGACCGATCAAGGTCGACGTGCGCGTGGTCGCGGCCACCAACGTGGACCTGCAGGCCGAGGTGCAGGCGGGGCGCTTTCGCGAGGACCTGTACTTTCGCCTCGCGGTGTTCCCGATCCACCTGCCGCCGCTGCGCGAGCGCCGCGAGGACATCCCGCTGCTGATGAATTTCTTCATGCACCGCTACGCGCGCCTGCACGGCCGGCAGGTGCGCGGCTACACCGCGCGCGCGGTGAAGACGCTCTTGAACTACGACTTCCCCGGCAACATCCGCGAGCTGCAGAACCTGGTCGAGCGCGGCGTGATCAGCGCCGACGACGACGGCGTGATCGACGTGGCCCACCTGCTGCGCCGCGAGCAGGTCCAAGGCGCGACGTACTCGCTCGACGCGGCCGGCGCGCTGGCCGACGGCGAGGCCCAGGTCGAAGCGCCCGCGCCGCCCGCGTCCGATGCCTTGCTGGACCGCCTGTGCGAGCCGGGCGAGCGTTCGCTGTCGCTGGCGGCGATCGAGCGCCGGCTGATGGACGAGGCAGTGGCGCGCGCCGGCGGCAACCTGTCGGCCGCGGCGCGCATGCTCGGCCTCACGCGCGCGCAGCTGGCCTATCGGCTCAAGGCGGGGTCGTAGCCTCGAGCAGTCACAGGGAACGACCCGGCCTCGTCGCACCCGGCCGGCGCGAGCGGGCCCGCCCGCCCGCAGGGAACCTGCATGGGCACCAGGGGCAAGCCGCATCGCTGCGCGGCGCCGCGCGCACACTGCACGAAACCCGCCTGTCACGGCAGGCCCGTGACGGACGTACGCAGCGGAGGTCGACATGAGCGATGCCTCGTCCCACGACGCCCCGGTCCCTGATCTCGCGCAGGGCATCGCCGTCGACGCGCTTGCCGACGGCGCGATGCTGGCCGGCCGGGTGGGCGAGGAGCCCGTGCTGCTGGCGCGCCGCGGCGACGAGTTCCTCGCGATCGGCGCCCAGTGCAGCCACTACCACGGCCCGCTCGCCGAAGGCCTGCTGGTCGGCGACACGGTGCGCTGCCCATGGCACCACGCCTGCTTCAGCCTGCGCACCGGCGAGGCCTTGCGCGCGCCGGCGCTGGCACCGGTGGACTGCTGGTCCACCGCGGTGCGCGACGGCAAGGTCGTCGTGCTCGGCAAGCGGACCGCGCCATCGACACAACGCGCCATCCCCTCGGCCGGCTTGCCGCGCAATGTGGTGATCGTCGGCGGCGGCGCGGCCGGTTTTGCCGCGGCCGAGATGCTGCGGCGCATGCGCTACCAAGGCAGCATCGTGATGCTCAGCGACGACGAGGCCGCGCCCGTCGACCGGCCCAATCTCTCCAAGGACTATCTGGCCGGCAACGCGTCCGAGGACTGGATCCCGCTGCGCGAGGACGGCTACTACGCCGAGCAAGGCATCGATCTGCGGCTGAAGACCGCCGCCGACCGTATCGACGTGGGCGCGCGCGAGCTCGTGCTCGCCGACGGCAGCCGGCTGGGCTACGACCGGCTGCTGCTGGCCACCGGTGCGCAAGCCGTGCGCCTGCCGATCCCCGGCATGGACCTGCCGCACGTGCACACGCTGCGCAGCCTGGCCGACAGCCGGGCCATCATTGCGCGCGCGGCCGCTGCGCGCCGCGCCGTCGTGATGGGCGCGAGCTTCATCGGACTCGAAGTCGCCGCATCGCTGCGCGCGCGCGGCCTCGAGGTGCATGTCGTGGCGCCGGAGCAGCGGCCGATGGAGCGCGTGCTGGGCCCGGAGATGGGCGACTTCGTGCGCCGGCTGCACGTGGAGCACGGCGTGGTCTTCCATCTCGGCGACACCGCCAGCGCGATCGACGCCACGCAAGTCGTGCTCAAGAGCGGCACCCGCCTGCCGGCCGAGCTGGTGGTGGTCGGCGTCGGCGTGCGCCCGCGCCTGGCGCTGGCCGAGCAGGCCGGGCTCGCGGTCGATCGCGGCGTCGTGGTCGATGCCTGCCTGCAGACCAGCGCGCCGGGCGTCTTCGCCGCCGGCGACATCGCGCGCTGGCCCGACCCGCACAGCGGCGCGGCGATCCGCGTCGAGCACTGGGTCGTCGCGCAGCGCCAGGGCCAGACCGCCGCGCTCAACATGCTCGGCGGGCAAGAGCGGTTCGACGCCGTGCCCTTCTTCTGGAGCCAGCACTACGACGTGTCGATCAACGTCGTGGGCCACGCCGAGCAGTGGGATGAGATCGCGATCGAAGGCGACATCGCCGCGCGCGCCTGCACGCTGCGCTACAAGCAGGCGGGGCGCGTCCTGGCGGTCGCGTCGATCTGGCGCGACATCGAGAGCCTGAAGGCCGAGGTGGCGATGGAGCAGGCCGCGGCGTCGCGCTGAGGGCCGTGCCGCAGAACGCGGCGGCCGCCCGTTCCCGCCCGTTCCCACTAGCATCGCCCCCGACCCACCAGGATCGGATGGACGATGCGGCTCAAGCACATCGAGGTGTTCAACGCGGTGATGCTCACCGGCACGGTGAGCGGCGCAGCGCGGCTGCTGCACGTGACGCAGCCGGCGGTGACGCAGGCGCTGCAGCATGCCGAGCTGCAGCTCGGCTACGCGCTCTTCACGCGGCAGCGCAACCGGCTCGTGCCCACGCACGAGGGCCAGGCCCTCTATCCCGAGGTGCAGCGGCTGATGTCGCAGCTCGAGTCGGTGCGGCGCATCGCCGCGGCGCTGGGCCACGGCGAAGGCAGCGAGCTGCGCGTGCTCGTGGTGCCCTCGCTGGCCGTCAGCACGCTACCCGACGCGCTGCAGCTGTTTCGCAAGCGCTACCCCGATTTGCCGGTGTCGATCCGCAGCCTGCATTCGGCCGAGATCGCGCGCGCGATCGCGCTGCAGGAAGGCGACGTTGGCATCGTCTACGGCAGCCTGCTGCATCCGGCGCTGCACGAGGAGCGCGTGGCGGTCGGGCGGCTGGTGTGCGTCTCGCGCGCCGGCGACGGCGCGGCCGACCGCCGCGCAACGGTGGCGCTCGACGACGTGCTGCGCGAGCCCTTCATCCGCATCGACGAGCGCGACCCGCTCGGCGCGATGGTGGCCGACCAGTGGACGCGCCTGGGCATCGCGCCGCCGCCCGGCATCACCGTGCAGACCCACCACATCGCGATGGTCCTGGCCGAACGCGGCTTCGGCCCGGCGATCATCGATTCGTTCACCGCGCAGGCCGGGCGGCGCGAGGCGCTGCATGTGCGCGCGCTGCTGCCGGAGGTGCCGGTGGAGGTGAAGGCGCTGCTGCCGCAAGGGCTGCGGTCGCCGAAGCCGGTGGCGGATTTCATTGCGGCGTTTCGGAAGGTGACCGGCGGCGCGACCTGAGCGAGGGACTCAGGGGCGGAACAGCTCGGCGTCCACCGCCGCCGGCGCCCCCGCCATCAACTGCGCCAGCAGCGCCGCACTGCCCGGTGCGAGCGTGAGCCCCAGCGCGCCATGCCCCGCATGCACCCACAGGTTGTCGAAGCCGAGTGCGCCGACCAGCGGGCGCCCGCTCGGCGTGGCCGGGCGCAGGCCCGCCCAGGGCTGCGGCTGCGCGGTATCGCAGGCCTCGGGAAAGAGCGCGCGCGCCGCCTCGCACAGCGCCTCGATGCGCTGGCCGTCGACGCGCAGGTCCTGCCCCACCAGTTCGGCGAAGCCGGCCACGCGCAGCTTCTCGCCCAGCCGCGCGAACACCATCTTGCGCGACTGGTCGGTGATGCTGGCGCGCGGCGCGGCGCTCGCGTTCACGATCGGCAGCGTGACGCTGTAGCCCTTGATCGGTTCGATCGGCAGCGCGAGGCGCAGCGGCGCGAGCAGTGCGGTCATCGCGCTGCCGGCGGCCAGCACGACGTGGTCGGCCGCGATCTCGCGGCAGGCGCCGTCGAGCGTGAGTCCGCGGATCCTGCCGCCCTCGCGCACGAGGCCGGTGACGCGATGGTTCAGCAAGAGCCGCGCGCGGCTCGCGCCGGCCAGCGCGCGCGCGAGCACGGCGGTGTCGATCACCTCTTCGTCCTCGGTCCAGACGCCGAAGGCGATGCGCTCGCGCCGCGCGGCCGCGAGCGCCGGCTCGAGGCGCAGGCACTCGGCCTCGTCGACGAGGCTTTGCCGGCAGCCCAGCTCGCGCTGCCAGGCGAGCTGGCGCTCGACGCCCGGGCGCAGCTCGGGCTTGCGGTAGATCACGAGCTTGCCGGGCCGCGCATGGCCCGCGGCGCGCGCGACGTGCGGCAGCTCGTCGAGCCAGCGGTGCAGCGTCGCGCGGCTGAGCGACGACAGCGCGAGCAGCGCCGCCGTCGTGCGCCGCACCTGCGATGTGCGGCATGCGAGCACGAAGGCCATCAGCCAGCGCAGGTGCGCCAGATCGGGCCGCGGACGCCAGCGCAGCGGCCCGTCGGATGAGAGCAGCCAGCCCGGCAGCGCGCGCAGCGCGGCCGGCGTGGCCAGCGGCTCGACGTAGCTGTAGCTCAGCTGCGCGCCGTTGGCGAGGCTGGTGCCCTGGCCGGGCGCGGCGAGCGCGTCGACCAGCGTGACGTCCCAGCCTTCGCGCGCCAGCGCGTAGGCGGTCGCGCAGCCGACGATGCCCGCGCCGACGACGCAGACGCGGCGCGCTTGCGCCGGCGGCACTCGACCGTTCATGGGCATCAGTCGTGCAGCGAGCCGCGTTGCGCGAGCGACCACGCGACCGCGCGGCGCGCCAGCGCGCCGGTCGCGTCGATCACCGGCAGCGGCGCGTTGGCGGCATCGAGCACCAGCGGGATCTCGGTGCAGCCGAGGACCAGCACCTCGGCGCCGCGCCGCTGCAGCGCCTGCGCGGCTTGCAGCAAGCGCTCGGCCCCCGCTTCGAGCCGGCCGGCCTTCACGTCGGCGATGCCGGGCATCACGAGCTCCAGCGTCTCGGCGGCCGTGGGCAGCAGCCACCGCACCGACGCCGCGCCGCGATTGACGTAGAGGCCCGAAGCCAGCGTCGCGTCGGTGGCCAGGAGGCCGAGCTTCGCGCCCGCACCCGCGACCGCAACGGCCTCGCCGATTGCGGCCTCGACCAGATGCAGCATCGGCAGGCCGATCGCGCGCTGCAGTTCATCGAACCACAGGTGCGCGGTGTTGCACGGCATCACGATCAACTGCGCGCCGGCGTCGGCGAGGCGCTGGCCGCTGGCCAGCATCGCGTCCAGCGGCGAGGCGCCCTCGCCGCGGAAGGCCTCGGTGCGGTCGGGCACCTGCGGGATCGAGCTCACGACCATCGGCACGTGCTGCTGGTCGCACTCGGCCGGCGTCGCGCGCAGCACCTTGTTCATGAAGTCGATCGTCGCCGCCGGCCCCATGCCGCCGAGCACGCCGACGATGCCGCGCACGTCGGGCTGCATCTCAAGTCGCGGGCTTGTCGGAAAGCAACTTGAGGTTGTCGCGCAGCTCCGGGCTCATCGGCGCATTGAGGTTGATGCCCTTGGGCGGGATCGGCGACTGGAACCACTTCTTGTAGAGCGCTTCGAACTGCCCACTCTTGATCAGCGCGACCAGCGTGTCGTCGACCAGCTTCTTGAACGCCGGATCGTCCTTGCGCAGCATGATCGCGTAGGGCTCGACCTGGATCGACTCTCCGACGATCGCCAGCTCGTTCGGGTTGGTCGCGTTGGCGCGCAGGCCGTAGAGCAGGATGTCGTCCATGCCGAAGGCGTCGGCGCGCTCGGACTGGACCAGCAGCGCCGAGTCGGCGTGGTCCTTCGCGGCGATGAGGTCGAAGCCCAGGCCGCGCTCGGCGTTGACCTTGCGCAGCACCTGGTAGTTGGTGGTGCCGGTGGTCGAGACGACCTTCTTGCCCTTGAGGTCGGCCACGCTCTTGACCGGCGAGCCGGCCTTCACGAGGAAGCGCGTGCCGGTGTAGAAGTAGTTGATCGCAAACGCCACCTGCTTGGCGCGCTCGCTGTTGTTGGTGGTCGAACCGCACTCGATGTCGATGGTGCCGTTTTGCATCAGCGGGATGCGGTTCTGCGAGGTCACCGCCTGCGTCTCGACCTTGAGGTCGGCGCGGCCGGTGGCCTTCTTGACCTCGTCGACGATCTTGCCGCAGATCTCCCAGCCGAAGCCGGTGGGCTGGCCGTCGGCGCCGAGGTAGGAGAACGGGATCGACGACTCGCGGTAGGCGACCGAGATGCTGCCGTTGGCCTTGACCTTCTCGAGCGTGGTCTGGGCGAGAGCGGCGCTGCCGCACGCGGCGGCCACGGCGGCAAAGGCGACGAGGATCGAGTGGCGCATGCGGAATCCTTTCCGGCTGGGTGGCGACGGGGCCATGCTATTCGCCATGCCCGCGACGCGGCCATTCGAGTTGGAGCGAGCGCCATAAGGCCAGCTAATGGCCTGCGGGGCGCGGACCGCTACTGGCCCGTCGTCGGCGCGGACGGCGCGGGCGCCTCCACCGCCTCGGGGTCGGCGTCGCTCAGGAAGCGTTCGACCAGCACGAAGAAGCGCTCGTAGAAGGCGCTCGACGAGATCGTCTCGCTGCCCACCTTGACCATCGACTCGTCGCTCGCCGTCAGCGGCACCGACAGCGAGCCCAGCGCACCGACGCCCAGGCTGGCCGAGTTGGCGGCCTTCTTGAGCGTGTAGCGGTCCTGCACCGCGGTCGCGAAGGCCAGCGAGCTGCGGCCGGTGCGGCCGTCGGGCGCGCAGGCGACGTTGAACTGCAGCTCCATGTGGACCTCGGGGTCGGGCTGGAAGCTCTTGCGCGCGATGACCTGCTCGCGCAGCGCCTGCACGATCAGGTAGCCCTGGCTCAGCAGCGCGCGCCGCGCCGCTTCACAGACCTGCACGGTCGGCGCGTCGAGGCTGCGCAGGTGGGTCTCGGTGGATTCAAAGCGCTCGTGCTGGTAGACGCTGTCGCGCGAGGCGGTGGTCGAGCAGGCGGCGAGCAGGGCCAGCGCCGTCGCCGCGCCGGCGCTGCGGCAGGCGCGAAGCGCGCGGTCCGCGCGGGAGAACACGGTTTCCATGGGCGCCATTCTAGGAAGCGGTGCCCTGCGCCGCCGCGCATGCCGACGACCCCGCGCCGTCGGCATGCCCGCCCTCGTCAGCTCCCGAACGCCGGATCGCTGATGCCGTCACGGCCGTTCTCGACGCGCCCGGCCAGCTGCACGCGGAAGTCGGCGTCGCCGTCGACCGTGATCACCAGGTCGTACCAGCGGCCGCTGCGCTCGACCTCCCACTTCAGGCGCAGCTCGCGGCCGGCGTCGAGCTCGATCTTGCGCGCGCGGCCGCCGTACTGGTCGGCAATCCGCAGCACCGCCTTCTGGGCCGAGCGGTTGACGAAGACCAGCGCCAGCGTCGCGTCGTCGTCGCGGCCGCGCGCGTCCTCGTAGCGCGCGCGCACCTGCACGTTGGCGCGGCTCGCGCCGGCCGATGCGCCTCGGTAGGCGCGCAGGAAGCCGTTGGGGCCGTGCACCTCGAGGTCGTAGCGCGGCTGGCCGGCCCAGGCGGCCTGCCACACGCCCTCGAGCTGCTTGCCCGGCTCGACCGTGTAGCAGCGCGGCAGGTCGGCCGAGTTGCCCGAGCGCACCTGGAACACCGCGGTCGCATCGCCCGAGTTGGACATCGCGATCCTGAACGCACCGCTCGAGCCGTCGAGCGCGCCGTCGGCGTGCAGCTCGTAGGGCAGCGCGCGCGAGCGGCGCAGGCCGCGCTCCTGCCGCGGCAGCGCCTGCGTGCCCGGCACCGCGAGACCCATGTCGGGCTGCTTGGTCTTGTCGACCGGCATGTAGTGCGCGACGCTGGGCAGCGCCGGCAGCGCGGCGTTGGGCGTCCTGAAGTTGAACACCGAGGTGAGGTCGCCGGTGACCGCGCGGCGCCACGGCTGGATGTTGGTTTCGACCAGGCCCGGGTGCTCGTCGGCGAAGCGCTTCTCGATGAATTTGATCACCGAGGTGTGGTCGAACAGCTGCGAGTTGACCCAGCCGCCGCGGCTCCACGGCGAGACGGCGAACAGCGGCACGCGCGGGCCCAGGCCATAGGGCCCGGCCGGATGGCCGGACGCGTCGCCGGGGAAGATCTCGTTCGTCACCGGCACCGTCGAGGCGCCGTGCTGGGCCGACATCGGCGGCGTCGGCGGCACCATGTGGTCGAAGAAGCCGCCCTCCTCGTCGTAGTTGATGAGGAGCACCGTCTTGCTCCACACCTCGGGGTTGGCGACCAGCGCCTCGAGCACGCGCGAGATGTACCAGGCGCCGAAGTCGGTCGGCCAGTTCGGGTGCTCGCTGTAGGCCTCGGGCGCGGCGATCCAGCTCACCTGAGGCAGGCGGTTGGCCATCACGTCGGCGCGAAAGTCCGCCAGCAGCTGCATCGGGTCGCGATTGAGGCTCTTGATCTCGGTGCCGGTCTTCGCGCGCAGTGCCAGCGGCGAGCCGGCCGGCGCGTTCTGGTACTGCTTGAAGTACAGCAGCGAGTTGTCGCCGTAGTTGCCGATGAAGGCGTCGCCGGTCCAGCCCCACCAGACGGTGTCGCTGGCGAACAGGCCGTCGCCGATGTCCTGGTAGACCTTCCAGCTGATGCCGGCCTCGAGCAGGCGCTCGGGAAAGGTCTTCCAGCCGTAGCCGAGTTCGGCGTTGGTGATCACCGGGCCGCCGCCGGAGCCGTCGTTGCCGGCCCAGCCGGTCCACATGTAGTAGCGGTTCGGGTCGGTCGGCCCCATCAGCGCGCAGTGGTAGGCGTCGCACAGCGTGAACGCCTCGGCCAGCGCGAAGTGGTAGGGCACGTCGTGGCGCAGGTTGTGCGTCATCGCGACGATGCCCTTGTTCGCGATCCACTGGTCGTAGCGGCCCTGGTTCCAGGCCGCGTGGCCGTCGTTCCAGCCGTGCGGCGGGTCGGGCAGGTAGTGCGCGCCGAGGTGCTCGACCGGCGGGCGGTAGGGCAGCACTTCGCCGGCGCCTGCGGGCTGGTGCCACACCGGCTTGCCCGACGGCAGCTTCACCGCACGCGGATCGCCGAAGCCGCGCACGCCGCGCAGCGTGCCGAAGTAGTGGTCGAACGAGCGGTTCTCCTGCGTCAGGATGACGATGTGCTGCACATCCTTGATGGTGCCGGTGCGTTGGTAGGCCGGCACCGCGAGTGCCTGCTGGATGCTGTCGGGCAGCGCACTGAGCGAACCGACGGCGGCCAGCGCCTTGAGCACCTCGCGGCGCGAACGTGTATCTCGGGTCATGCAAACCTCTTCGGGCAGACGGGGCGTGGGTCGGCGCACGCCGCAAACGCCCGCGCACGGTAGGCAGCGGTGATGACGGGCCGGTGAAACCCGAGCGCGGCAGCGCGCTTCAGCAGGACTGCGCTTCCACCACCCGGCGCACCGTGCCCAGCGCCGCGCGCAGGCTGTGCGGCGGCACCGAGCCCAGGGCCAGGCGTATGGCATGCGGCACATGCCGGGTCGCCGCGAAGGGTTCAGCGGTGGAGACCGAGACGCCCTCTTGCATCAGCGCCGCGGCGACGCGGTCGGCGCGCGTCTCCTCGGGCAGCGGCAGCCAGACGAAGTACGAGGCCGGATGGCGCACGCAGCGCAGGCCGGCGAGCGCCTGCGCGGCGATCTGCTGGCGCGAGCGCGCATCGGCGCGCTTCTCGGACTCGAGCCGCTCGACGGTGCCGTCGTCCAGCCACTGGCAGGCGATGGCCGTCGTCAGGCCTGGCGTGCTCCAGGTCGTCGCGCGGATCGCGCGCTCGATCTTCGCGACCCACGGCGGCGGCGCGGCGACGAAGCCGAAGCGCAGGCCGGTCGCGACGCTCTTGGACAGGCCGCTGACGTAGACCGTCGACTCGGGCGCCAGCGCCGCGAGCGGCGGCGCCGCCTCGGGCGCGAGAAAGGCGTAGGCGGCGTCCTCGATGACGAGCACGCCGTGGCGCCGGCAGATGGCCGCGACGCGACGCCGCCGGCTTTCGCTCATCACCCAGCCGAGCGGGTTGTGCAGCGTCGGCATCGTGTAGAGCGCGCGCACGCGCCGGCGCTGGCACAGGCGCTCGAGAGCGTCCGGATCGAAGCCCTGGCCCAGGGCCGGCAGCGGCGCCAGCTCGAGCCGCTGCATCTCGGCCAGGACCTTGAAGCCCGGGTAGGTCAGGGCGTCGAGCGCGACCACGTCGCCCGGCTTCAGCAGCGCGAGCACGGTGACGGCCAGGCCCTGCTGTGCGCCGTCGACGATCATCACTTGCGCCGCGTCGGCCTCGACGCCGCGCGCCGCGAGATGCCGGGCGACGCAGGCGCGCTCGTGCGGCCGCCCGCCGTGCGGCGCGTAGCGCAGCAACGGCTCGAGCTCCCCGCTGGCCGCGACCTGCCGCAGCGCGGCGCGCAGCAGATCGGCCTGGCCCGGCAGCGAGGGGTAGTTGAAGTTGAGATCCACCAGCCCGGCCGCCACCGCCTGCTGATCGAGGCCCAGATCGCGCGGCAGCGCCACCTCGCGCACGAAGGTCCCCCGCCCGACCTCGCCGCTCACCAACCCGAGCTCCGCGAGCCGCGCATAGGCGCGCGACGCCGTCACCAGCGCCACGCCGTGGCGCTGCGCCAGCAGGCGGTGCGTCGGCAGCCGCGTGCCGGGCGGAAGACGGCCGCTGCGGATCTGCGCGGTCAGTTCGTCGACGAGCTGCTGGTAGCGGGTCTCGGCCATGGCGCGGCGTGCTGGCGCGATGTACTCATGACAATTTTTTGATTGTATTGATCGCGCGGCCTACGATGGCTTCGCACCCCGACACCGAGGCCGCCATGCACATCGCGATCCTGACCTTCGAAGGCTTCAACGAGCTCGACTCGCTCGTGGCACTGGGCATCCTCAACCGCATCAAGACGCCCGGCTGGCGCGTGAGCCTGTGCTGCCCGGCGGCCGAGGTCACGTCGATGAACGGCGTGACGCTGCGCGCGCAGTCGGCGCTGGAGGAGGCGCGGTGCGCGGATGCCATCATCGTCGGCAGCGGCATCAAGACGCGCGAGGTGGTCGAAGATGCGCATCTGATGAACCGCCTCGCGCTCGATCCGGCGCGCCAGCTCGTTGCCGCGCAGTGCTCGGGCACGCTCGTGCTCGCCAAGCTCGGCCTGCTGGGCAACGTGCCCGCATGCACCGACCTGACCACCAAGCCCTGGGTGCAGGAAGCCGGCGTCGACGTACTGAACCAGCCGTTCTTCGCGCGCGGCAACGTCGCCACCGCGGGCGGCTGCATGGCCTCGCCCTATCTCGCGGCCTGGGTCATCGCGCGCCTGCAAGGGCGCGACGCGGCCGCGGCGGCGCTGCACTACGTGGCGCCGGTGGGCGAGAAGGAGGCCTACGTTGCCAACGCGATGAGGCACATCGAGCCCTCGCTGCCGGCCTGAGCGCCTGGCCCAGCCCGCAACCCTCTCCCCGCCAGCGGGAGCGGGATTCAGTGGCTTGCACCGCCGTCCTTCGAGGCCGGCGGCGGCCGAGCCGCGGCGAGCCGCGACGACATCTCAGAAACCAGCAGCGACCACTCTTCCTGCGTCAGCACGCTCTCGGCGTGGCGGCGCAGCAAGGTCTCCTCCTCGTCCATCTGCTGCAGCAGGACTTCGCGGTAGCCCGACAGCAGCGACTGGCAGGTGCTCTGGGCCAGGATGTCACCGTCGGCCGCCGCTTTCAGCAGCGCCTTGGCATGCATGAGGGCCGCATCGGCGCGCGCGCGCGCCGATGCCATCGCGTCGAGATGCAGGTCGGCCGCGGCCGAGCGGCCCTTCATGGTGCCCAGCATCGTGAGGCCCTTGGGCCGGTGCGTCGCCTTGTCGAAGGCCTCCAGCTCGTCGAGCAGCGGCAGCACGCGCCGCGCCGTGGCCGCATGGCAGGTGCCACCGCCCTGCCCGGCGAGCATCACGGCCTCGTCCAGCATCGCGCGCATGTGGCGGTGCTCCGCTTCAAGCAGGCTCCACGCCATTTGAACGGCCAGCATGGCAAGCCTCGTCTGGGTCAGCTCCCTGATCGTCCCTGCGGGGCCCGGTTGTGATCGCGCCGCACCCAGATTACGCCTTTCACGCCGGCTTGTGCGCGCGCAGAGCCTGCCGCCGACCCGCACTTGCGGGCGGCGATTGTTCGTGCCTGTGCAACGGGCCATTGCCGCGTTTGCCGTTTATCCACGGGCGATGCGTTCCTAGAGTCAAGCCATCGAATCGTTCGTGCCCGTCCGGGCGCCATTCGAGCCACTCGAAGGACATCGCCATCATGAACCGCCAAGCCTTGATCGCCGCCCTCGCCGTTGCGCTGCTGGGCGCCAGCCCGTTTGCCAGCGCGCAGGACGGCCCTGCTCCCAAGACCCGCGCCGACGTGCAGGCCGAAGTGGCCGCCGCGCGCGCGGCCGGCCGCATGGACTTCAGCAGCCGCGAGGTCAGCCTGCCGCCGCCGGTCTCGTGGAGCCTCAAGTCCGGCACGCGCGGCAAGGCCGCCGAGCGCGATGACGGCCGCGACGCGCTCGCGCGCGGCGAGCCGGGCCAGGGCGCCGCCAGCCGCTGAATCCGCCCGCTTCGTGCGTCAAATGGCGGTTTCGCCGGCAGGCGCGCCGAGCGTCCGCCCGCGCCGCGCGGCCGCGAGCCGGCGGCGGTGCACGAGGTACCAAGCTGCAGGCACGACGAGCATGCTGAGCAGCGGCGCGGTCACCATGCCGCCGACCATCGGCGCAGCGATGCGCTCCATGACCTCGGCGCCCGTGCCCTCGCCCCACAGCATGGGCAGCAGGCCGGCGAGCACGATGGCCACCGTCATCGCCTTGGGCCGCACGCGCAGCACGGCGCCTTCGCGGATGGCCTCGAGCAGCGTCGCTTCGTCGTCGGGTTCGCCCGCCGCGCGACGGCGCTGCCAGGCGTTCTCGAGGTAGACCAGCATCACGACGCCGAACTCGGCCGCGACGCCGGCCAGCGCGATGAAGCCCACCGCCGTCGCCACCGACACCGAGTGCCCGAGCAGCCAGATCAGCCAGAAGCCGCCGACCAGCGAGAACGGCACCGCGGCCATCACCAGCAGCGCGTCGGTCGCGTCGCGAAACAGCAGGTAGAGCAGCACGAAGATCACGGCCAGCGTCGCCGGCACGACGAGCTTCAGGCGGGCGGTGGCGCGCTCGAGGTACTCGAACTGCCCCGACCACGAGACCGCGTAGCCGGCCGGCATTGGCACGTCCCGCGCGACCGCGGCCTGCATGTCCTTGACCACCGAGCGCAGGTCGCGGCCGCGCACGTCGACATAGACCCAGCCCGACAGCCGCGCGTTCTCGCTGCGCAGCATCGGCGGCCCGTCCTCGACGCGCAGGCGCGCCACGTCCTGCAGCAGCAGCTGGGCGCCTTGCGCGGTCACGAAGGGCAGCGTGCGCAGCCGTTCGAGCGAGTCGCGGATCTCGCGCGGATAGCGCACGTTGATCGGATAGCGCTCGCGCCCGCTGACGACCTCGCCGACGTTGTCGCCGCCGATGGCGGTCGAGACGACGGCCTGCACTTCGGCCACCGGCAGCCCGTGGCGCGCGGCGGCGGCGCGGTCGACATCGACGTCGATATAGCGCCCGCCGCTGAGCCGCTCGGCCAGCGCCGAGGACACGCCGGGCACGCGCCGCACCGCCTGCTCGATCTGCGTCGTCAGCCGGTCGATCGCCTCCAGGTCGGTGCCGGCGACCTTGATGCCGACCGGCGACTTGATGCCGGTGGCCAACATGTCGATGCGGTTGCGGATCGGTGGCACCCAGACGTTGGTCAGGCCCGGCACCCTCACGACGCGGTCGAGCTCGTCGACCAGGCGCTGCGGCGTCATGCCGGCGCGCCACTGCTCGCGCGGCTTGAACTGGATCGTCGTCTCGAACATCTCCAGCGGCGCCGGGTCGGTGGCCGTGTCGGCGCGGCCCGCCTTGCCGAACACGCGCTCGACCTCGGGCACGGTCTTGATGAGCCGGTCGGTCTGCTGCAGCAACGCGCCGGCCTTGGAGACCGACAGTCCCGGCAGGGCCGAGGGCATGTACAGCAGGTCGCCTTCGTCGAGCGGCGGCATGAACTCGCCGCCCAGGCGCGCGAGCGGGAACGCGGTCAGCGCCAGCACGAGGCCGGCGGCGGCCAGCGCGGCCTTCGGAAAGCGCAGCACCAGCTCCAGTGCCGGGCGGTACGCGGCCATCAGCCAGCGGTTCAGGGGGTTCGCGGCCTCGCGCGGGATGCGCCCGCGCACCAGGTAGCCCATCAGCACCGGCACCAGCGTCACCGACAGCGCCGCCGCCGCGGCCATCGCGTAGGTCTTGGTGAAGGCCAGCGGCGCGAACAGCCGGCCCTCCTGCGCCTCGAGCGTGAAGACCGGCAGGAACGACAGCGTGATGATCAGCAGCGAGAAGAACAGCGCCGGGCCGACCTCGACGCTGGCCTGCGTGACCAGGCGCCATCGCTCCGGCGCCTGCGGCCGCCGCGCGTGTTCATGCTCGAAGGCCTCGATGCGCTTGTGCGTCGCCTCGAGCAGCACGACCACGCCGTCGAGCGCCGCGCCGAGCGCCAGCGCGATGCCCGCGAGCGAGAGGATGTTGGCGTTGAGGCCCTGCCAGCGCATCACGACGAAGGCCGCGCCGACGGCGACCGGCAGCGCGATCAGCGCGACGAGCGCCGAGCGCAGGTGGAACAGGAATAGCGCGCAGACCAGCGCGACGGCGACGAACTCCTCGCCGAGCTTGAGCTTGAGGTTGTCGATCGCGCGGTCGATGAGCTTCGAGCGGTCGTAGGTCTCCACCACCTCGACGCCGGGCGGCAAGCTGGCCGCCAGCGCCGCGAGCCGGGCCTTGACGGCGGCGATCGTCGTGCGCGCGTTCTTGCCCGAGCGCATCACGACGACGCCGCCCGCCACCTCGCCCTCGCCGTCGAGCTCGGCGATGCCGCGGCGCATCTCCGGGCCGATCTGCAGCGTCGCGACGTCGCGCAGCAGCACCGGCGTCGCGCCCGAGACGGCCAGCGGGACGACGCGAAAGTCGTCGAGCGTCTTCAGGAAGCCGCGCGAGCGCACCATGTACTCGGTCTCGGCCAGCTCGACGACCGAGCCGCCCGAGGACTGGTTGGCCCGCTGCAGCGCCTCGATCACCATCGCCTGCGTGATGTTCAGCGCGCGCATGCGGTCGGGGTCGAGCACGACCTGGTACTGGCGCACCATGCCGCCGATCGAGGCCACCTCGGCGACGTCGGGCACGGTCTTCAGCTCGAACTTCAGGAACCAGTCGTTCAGCGCGCGCAGCTGGCCGATGTCGTGGCGGCCGCTGCGGTCGACGAGCGCGTACTCGTAGATCCAGCCCACGCCGGTGGCGTCGGGACCCAGCGCGGCCGACGCGCCGGCCGGCAGGCGGCCTTGCACCTGGTTGAGGCTTTCGACCACGCGCGAGCGGGCCCAGTACGGATCGGTCCGGTCGTCGAACAGGATGTAGACGAAGGAGTCGCCGAAGAACGAGTAGCCGCGCACGGTCTTCGCGCCCGGCACGCTGAGCATGGTCGTCGTCAGCGGGTAGGTCACCAGGTCCTCGACCACCTGCGGCGGCTTGCCGGGGTAGCTCGTGCGCACGATGACCTGCGTGTCCGACAGGTCCGGCAGCGCGTCGACCGGCATCGTGGCCGTCGACCACAGCGCCGCGGCGACCAGGCCCAGCGTCGCGGCGATCACCAGGAAACGGTTCGCGATCGACCAGCGGATCAGCGCGGCGATCATGGCGCGCCTCCGATCTTCTGCGCAGCGACCAGCTCCCAGTCCGTCGGCCCGCCTTGGCGGAACTCGAAGCGCACGACGTCGCCGGCTTGGAGATCGGCGAAGGCCTTCGGGTCCGGCTTGCCGAAGCCCATCGTCATTGCCGGCCACTGCAGTTCGGGCAGAGGGCCGTGCGAGATCGTGATGCCGTCGGCGTCGATGCGCTCGACCTTGCCCTCGGCGCGGTAGACATGCGGTGCGGCGGCCGCCGGGGCCGATGCCGGCGAGCCCGCGGCCATCGCGCCGAGCACCGACTTGAGCCGCGCTTCCGAGTCGACGAGGAACTGCCCGCTGGCGACCACCTGCTCGCCTTCGCTCAGGCCGGCCAGCACCTCGACCTGCTCGCCCAGCTCGGCGCCGAGCGTGATCTCGCGCGGCGCGAACGCGCCCTGGGCGTCGCGCACGATCGCGATCGCGCGCGTGCCGGTGCGGATGGCCGCTTCGGCGGGCATCACGAGGCGCGCGGTCGGCGCGGCGGCCAGCTGCAGCCGCATCAGCATGCCGGGCATCAGCCGCGCGCCGCGGTTGTCGAGCGTGAAGCGCGCCTGCAAGCTGCGCGTGCTCGCGCTCACCTGCGGCAGGATCTCCTCGAGCTTGCCGTCGAAGGCCTGCGACGCGTCGGCCTGCAGCACGGCCCGGACCTTCTGGCCGCGCGCGAGGCGCAGCGCCTGCGCCTCGGGCACCTCGGCCACGACCCAGACCTTGCCCAGGCCGGCGATGCGAAACAGCGTCGTGCCGGGCGCGACGGCCGCGCCTTCTCGCACGCCGAGCTCGGCCACCACGCCGCTCACCGGCGCGGTGAGCGTGAAGCGCGCCTGCGCCGTGCCGGCGGCCTCGCTTTGCCGGACCAGCGAGTCGGGGACCGACATCGCGCGCAGCCGATCGCGCGCGGCGGCCACGATCTCCGGCGCACCGCCAGCGCGCTGCAGCGCGAGCAGCTCGTTGATCGGCGCCAGCCACTCCGGCGCGAACACGGTCGCCAGCGCCTGGCCCTTGCGCACGCGCTCCATCGGCGCGCGCACATGCAGGCGCTCGACGAAGCCGGCCACGCGCGTTTGCACCACCATGCCCAGGCGCTCGTCGAACTGCACGCTGCCGATCGCGTCGATCGACGATGCGAGCTCGGCCTTCTTGACCACCGCGGTGCGGATGCCGAGGTTCTGCTGGACCGTCGGGCTGATCTTCACGCCCGCGTCGCCGGCCTCGTCGGCGTAGACCGGCACCAGCTGCATGTCCATGAACGGCGACTTGCCGGGCTTGTCGAAGCGCGGGCCGGGCACCATCGGGTCGTGCCAATAGAGGACCTGGCGCTCGCCGGCCGGCGCGGTTGGCGGCGCGGCATGGGGCGAGCTGGCGCGCCCCGCAAAGAAGCCGGCCGCGGCCAGCGCCAGGCCGGCCAGCGAGACGGCCGCGAACAACACCGTGCGCTTCATCGGGCACCTCCTTGCGCGAGCGGCTTGAGCGCGAGCTCGACCTGGGCCCGGTCGAGCTCGCGTTGCAGCGCGAGCAGCTTGCGCTGCACCTCCACCTCCATGTGCCTCGCGTCGAACAGCGCGGCGAGCGACGCCTGGTTCGAGCGATACGCCGCCAGCGCGGCCGCGGTGCGCCGCCCCGCCGGCGCGACCACCGCGCGCTCGTAGCGCTGGAGGCGCTGGCGCAATCGATCGGCATCGCCGGCCAGCGCCTGGTACTGCGCGGTGGCGGCGCGCGTGGCCTCGGCGAGTTCGGCCTCGGCCTGGTCGACCAGGGCGAGCTTGGCGGCGATCTCGCGGTCCTGGCGTCGCGCCGGCGCGATCTGCAGCGGGATGCTGACGCCGAAGCTCACCAGGTCCGGGTAGCCGGCGCGCTGACCGTAGGCGAGTTCCCAGGTCCAGTTGGCCGATCGCTCGTGGCGGGCCACGGCGGCATTGCGGCGCGCGAGCTCGGCCTCGCTGCGCAGCGCCACGACGGCGGGATGGCGAGCCACGTAGTCCGCCTCGGAGGGCGGCGTGAGACTCGGCGGCGGCGCAATCGATTCGGGCCGAAAGCCGACCCAGCGCGCCAGCGCCACGAGCGCGCTCGCCTGCTGCTGGCGTGCCTCGTCGCTCTCGTCTTGCGCCATGCCACGAGCGGCGTCCAGTTGCAGCACTTCGGCCGCGGCGCCCGCGGCGCCGGCCCATCGGGCACGCGCCGCCTCGAGCTCTTCGTGGAGGTGATGCTCGGTCTGTGCGGCAAGCCGCAGCGCTGCCTCGGCATACCAGGCCTCCAGATAGGCCTGCGCGGCCTGGAGACGAGCGTCACCCTCGGCCACGCCGCCTTGCGCGGCTTCGCGCTGCGCCATCGCCCGCGCGGCGCCTTCGCGCGCGGCGCGCTTGTCGGCGGCCAGCCACTCCTGGCTGATGCCGATGCGCTTCATCGTCATCGGCTCGACCGCCGTGCGCCAGCGCTCGGCGCCAGTGACCGGCAGGTTCTCGATGCCCGCGCGCAGCATCGGGTCCGGCAACTGGCCGGCGGCACGGGCGGACTCGTCGGCGCCCAGCGCGGCGGCGCGGGCGGCGCGCGCGGCTTCCGAGCGCTGGGCGGCCAGGCTCAGGGCCTGGTCGAACGACAACGGCTGCGCGGCGCACCAGGCCGGCAGGATGGCGGCGGCAGCAACGGCGGCTGCTCGCAAGAAGTTGGACGGCATGACGGCTCCGGAGACGAACAGGACGCAGCCGGTGTGCGGACGAAGCCGCACCCGGCGCCGGTCGGTCGGCGGAGCGGGTCAGACTCGAAGCCTGAGCGTGGCGAGGAAGAGCGGGTCCGGTGGCGGCCGCGCTTCGGGCGTGCTCGCCATGGGCGCGCAGCCGGCGCGGTCTGCGTCGAGCACGAGCGGCCGCTCGAGCACCAGGACCACCATCGGCAGCGAGGCCACCGGCAGCTTGACGGGCTCGAAGGTCTTGCCGGGGTCGGCGGCGTGCTGATGGCACAGCACGGGCTGCTGGGCGTCCATGCCTTCGCAAGGTTCGCCGGCGGCCCCCATCTCGGCCATCATCTCGGCCATCGCCAGCGCATCGGCTTGGCCCGGGCACACGTAGCTCGCCAGTGCCAGCTGCGCGAACAGCAGCGACAGCACCAAGAAGAGTGCAGTCGTCAGGCGGGCATGGCGCGGGCGCATAGGAAAACCGAGTTTAGGGCGACGCAGCGCGTCCGGGCGACTGGCCAAAGCTGCCTTCTGTCCGAAAGCAAGCCGCGCCCTCCCCGAACTGCGGGGCACGCGCCGGCATCGCTTTGCGGCGCAACGGTCTATGGTTTGAGCCGCTGTATCGCCGCCTGCGCCCCGCTTCGCAGGCTCCTGGCCGTGAAGTCTGCTCGCCTTTGGATGTCGATCGCAATCGCGATCCTGCTGCCGATCAAAGGCGCGGTGGCGGCCGCGATGCTGTGTTCGCCCGGCGGCCCCGGCATGCAGGTCGAGGAGCGGGTCGACGCGCCGGCGGGCGGACAAGGCGAGGACGAGGAGCGCGAACACTGCGGCCCCGACCGCCACGGCGCGCCGCCGGGCTCGCATCACGCGAGCGATCAGGCCGGCACAGCTTCCGCCCACGCCGGCGCAGGCAGTTGCGACGCGTGTTCGGCGCTTTGCTCGCTCACGCACATGGTGGGCGAGATCTGGTCGATGCCCGATCACGCCGATTCGGGCACGGTCGTCTTTCCTCGCCTGATCGTGCCCGCGCCAAGCTTCCTCTCGGGCGGCCAGGAGCGTCCGCCACGAACCACGTGACCCATTGAACGGCCTCGCGGGGGGCCGAGGGGGCTCGTCGCGCAACGCGCGGGCCTTTGTTCGCTGGCATGGCCAGCCGATGACTGACGTGGTTCGAAAAATGAAAGAGCTCAACTCCCGGGCAACGCCTGCTGGCACGCCCCGCCCGCCGTCTTCCGGGCCCTTGGACGCCGCCGGCGGCCGTTTGGGCTGGGTCGACTATGCAAGAGGCATCTGCATGGTGGCCGTGGTCGTCTTCTACGCTGCCACCGACCTTCACCACGAGCTGTTGCGGCTGGGCCAGCCGCTGCCTCCGGCCAACTGGCTGGACCACGTGGTCGATTTCGCGCGCCCGTTCCGGATGCCGGACTTCTTCCTGATCTCGGGCCTGTTCCTGGCACGCGTGATCGACCGTCCCTGGCGTTCCTACCTCGACACCAAGGTCGTCCACTACCTCTACTTCTTCCTCGTCTGGACGGTGATCATCTTCACCATCCGCGCCGTCGCTAAGCCCTACCCCGGGATCGATGCGCTGGCCGCGGAGTTCGTGAAGTGGCTGTACCAGCCCTTCGCAATGCTGTGGTTCATCCAGCTGCTGGCCGTGTTCTTCGTGTTCACCAAGCTGACGCGGCGAGTGCCGATGTGGGCGATGTTCGCGTTCGCGGCGGCGCTGCACTTGAGCGAGTATTCGGCGCCCATCAAGCAGTTGCAGAACTTCGGCGAGCGCTTCGTGTTCTTCTATGCCGGCTACGTGTTCGCGCCGCGCTTCTTCCAGCTGGTGGCATGGGTCCAGGCGCACCGCGTCGCGGCCCTCGCCGGCCTGGCGCTGTGGGCGGTCTTCAACGCCAGCATGGTGCTGACGGGATGGTCGACGCTTTCGCCGGTGTCGCTGACGCTCGGCCTCGTCGGCGCCTGCGCGGTGATCTCGATCAGCGGACTGTTCAGCCTGCTGCCGTGGATGCGCTGGCTGCGCTATCTGGGCCAGCACTCGCTGGCGATCTACGTCGGCTTCTACATTCCGCTCAACGCCGTGACGCACTGGGCCGTGACCTCCGGATGGCCGGTCCACAACGGCTGGGGCGGACTGGCGATCGCGGTGTTCAGCATCACGGCCGCGCTGTGCCTGTTCTGGGCGCTGCGCAACACCTGGCTGCGCTGGCTTTACCAACGGCCGGGCTGGGCGCGCCTGCAGCGGGCCGGGCCGAAGGCGGTGGCGCTGGCCGACTGATGCGTCTGGGTGATGAAGGCGGCGCAGCGGCGGCTCAGGCGCCGATGCGCTGACGCAGCCACCCGAAGAAGCAGCCGGCCAGGAACGCCCAGGTCGACAGCACCACCGCGGCCGCGAGAAAGCCGCTCCAGGAGAACGCGGCCTGCGCGACGAGCGGCGTGAAATCGAGGCCGTGGAAAAGGTTGTTCATGAACCGCATGAACGCGACCGGTGCGGCCAGCCAGACCAGGGTGCACAGTGCGTAGAAGAGCGCCACGGTGGCCGCAAACGCGATGCCGGTGCGAAGCGCGGTGGCTGCGACTGAACTGGGCGCCGAGGGAAGTGTGAGCGTGCCCATGGTGTGGCTCCTCAGCGGCGTGACGCCGGCTTTTCGAATCTAGACCGCACGGCCACGGCTGCCTTGACGGCCATCAATCGAGGCAAGTGCGGATGCCGTGAAGCTTGCCCACAAGCGAGCCAAGGAGCTGACCATGGACCATGAACACCAGGAGCCGCCGTCGTTCTGGCGCTCATCCGCTGCGTGGGCTCTGCTCGTCGCCGTCGCGGCCGCCGGCTTCTACCTGGTCACGGAGCACACCGCACACCTCTTCGGCGCGCTGCCGTATCTGGTCATCCTGGCCTGCCCGCTGATGCATGCGTTCATGCATCGAGGCCACGACCGCGGTGGCCCTCCTCGCGGCCACCCCAGGAGCGAAGACCGTGAGCAACACCGGCAGTGATTACGGCTTGTGGAGCTTGGTCGTCCTGAACTCCGTCGTCTTCATCGGCTTCGCCTACAGCTTCTTCAAGCCGCTCAACCTGCGCGACTGGCGCGGCTTCGGGGCCTACAGCGCCTTCATCGTGGCGCTGTTCGCCGAGATGTACGGCTTTCCGCTGACCATCTATCTGCTGTCCGGCTGGCTGGGCTCGAAGTATCCGGACGTGAACCTCTTCGGCCACGAGGCCGGCCACCTCTGGTGGGTGCTGACCGGCCGCCACGGCGACCCGCATTTCAGCGTGCTCCACCTGCTGAGCTTCGCGTTCATCGTCGCCGGCTTCACGTTGCTGTCGAAGGCGTGGCATGTGCTGTATCACGCGCAGCGTGCGCACGCACTGGCGACCTCGGGCCCGTACCAGCGCGTCCGACATCCGCAGTACATCGGCTTCGTCGCCATCATGTTCGGCTTCCTGCTGCAGTGGCCGACGCTGCTGACCTTGGGGATGTTCCCGGTGCTGGTGGTCATGTACGTCCGGCTGGCAATCGCGGAGGAGCGCGACGCCGAAGCAGCGTTCGGACAGGCATGGCGCGACTACGCGGCGGTGACGCCGCGCTTCATTCCCCGACTCTCCAGGCACGCCCGTGCAAGAGCGGCCGACAGCCACTAGAACCAGGGTGACAAACCGGCAAGGCCGACACTGCGGACCAGAACGGGAGAACGCCATGCCGAGCTCTCACGCCGAGCACGACGCCGCGCAGCCAGCGGACCGCGACCACGCAAGCCACCATCACGCCGCAAGAAAGGTGCCGCCGGCGCGGCCGCCCGACGCACAGGTCGAGTACACCTGCCCGATGCATCCGCAGGTGCGCCAGATCGGGCCGGGCCACTGCCCCATCTGCGGCATGGCGCTGGAGCCGGTCGTCGCGAGCGCGCATACGGGCGAGAGTGCCGAGCTGCGCGACATGACGCGGCGCTTGTGGATCGGCACCGCGCTGACGCTGCCGGTGTTCGCGCTGGAGATGGGCGGCCACGTGAGCAACCTGAACCACGTGCTGGGCCAGCAGCTGTCGAACTGGATCCAGCTGCTGCTGGGCACGCCGGTCGTGCTGTGGGCCGGCTGGCCGTTCTTCGTGCGCGCCGCGGCATCGGTGCGCAACCGCAGCCTGAACATGTTCTCGCTCATCGGGCTGGGCACCGGCGCTGCCTGGCTCTACAGCATCGTCGGCACGCTCGCGCCCGGGCTGTTTCCGTCGGATCTGAGGCTGGCCGACGGTGCGGTACAGGTCTATTTCGAGGCCGCCGCGGTGATCACGGTGCTGGTGCTGCTCGGCCAGGTACTCGAACTGCGGGCTCGCGAGAAGACTTCGGGCGCGATCAAGGCGCTGCTCGGACTGGCGCCCAAGACCGCCGTCAAGGTCAACGCCGACGGCTCGGACGAGACCGTGCAGGTCGACGCCATCCAGGTGGGCGACTTGCTGCGCGTACGCCCCGGCGAGAAGGTGCCGGTGGACGGCGAGCTGGCCGACGGCAAGGGCAACGTCGACGAGTCGATGGTGACCGGCGAACCCATGCCGGTGGCCAAGGCCGTCGGCTCCAAGCTCACCGCCGGCACGATGAACCAGACGGGCGGCTTCGTGATGCGCGCCGAGAAGGTGGGGGCGGACACGCTGCTTTCGCAGATCGTCCACATGGTCGCCGCCGCGCAGCGCAGCCGCGCGCCCATCCAGCGCATGGCCGACCAGGTGGCCGGCTGGTTCGTGCCCGTGGTGATCCTGGTCGCGGGACTGACCTTCGTCGCATGGCTGGCGTGGGGACCGACGCCCGCGCTCAGCTACGCGCTCATCACCGCGGTGGCCGTGCTCATCATCGCCTGCCCCTGCGCCCTCGGCCTGGCCACGCCGATGTCGATCATGGTCGGCGTCGGGCGCGGCGCGCAGCACGGCGTTCTGATCCGCGACGCCGAGGCACTGGAGCGGATGGAGAAGATCGACACGCTGGTGGTCGACAAGACCGGCACGCTCACCGAGGGCCGCCCGAAGGTGGTTCATGTCGAGTCGACCGAGGGCTTCGGCGCCGACGAGGTGCTGCGCCAGCTCGCCAGCGTCGAGCGTTCCAGCGAACACCCGCTGGCGATGGCGATCGTGAAGGACGCGCAGGAACGCCAGCTCGCGCTCTCGGCGGTGAGCGACTTCGACTCGCCGGTGGGCAAGGGCGTGATCGGCACCGTCGACGGCCGCATCGTCGTCTCGGGCAGCGCCAAGTTCCTCGCCGAGCATGCCGTCGATGCATCGCCGCTCGCGGCCGCAGCGGAGCTTCAGCGACAGAAAGCCGCCACGGTCATCTTCGTGAGCGTCGGCGCGCGCCTGGCCGGCTTCGTGGCGATCGCCGACCCGATCAAGACGACCACACCCCAGGCGCTGCGGGCTCTCGGGGCGGCCGGCGTGCGCGTGGTGATGCTCACCGGCGACGGCAAGACCACGGCCGAGGCGGTCGGCCGTCAACTCGGCATCGACGAGGTGGTGGCCGAAGTCTTTCCCGAGGACAAGGCGGCCGTGGTGCAGCGGCTGAAGTCCGAAGGCCGCGTGGTCGCGATGGCTGGCGACGGCGTCAACGACGCTCCGGCGCTGGCCGCCGCCGAAGTCGGCATCGCGATGGGCACCGGCACCGACGTGGCGATGGAAAGCGCCGGCGTCACCCTGCTCAAGGGCGATCTGATGGGCATCGTGCGGGCGCGCACGCTGTCGCACGCGACCATGCGCAACATCCGCCAGAACCTGTTCCTCAGCTTTGCCTACAACGTGGCCGGCATCCCGCTCGCCGCCGGCGTGCTGTACCCGCTCTCGGGGCTGCTGCTCTCACCCGCCGTCGCGGCCGCCGCGATGGCGCTGTCGTCGGTGAGCGTGATCGCCAATGCGCTTCGGCTGCGCAGCGTCCGCGTCGACTGACGTCGCCGGGCTTGACCTTGCCATGATGGGAATGTCTACGCTGCGTGTCCATGGCAGGAGACGGGCTGGAGCACGCATGGACACGATCGAAGCAATGAAGGCCTTCACCAAGGTGGCCGAGGCGGGCAACTTCGCGGAGGCTGCGCGTCGCCTCGACGTGGCTCCCCCCTTCGTGACCCGTGCGGTCCAGGCGCTCGAGGCGCGCGTCGGCACACGGCTTTTTCACCGCACCACGCGCCGGGTGACGATGACGGAAGCCGGCCAGCGCTACCTCGTGACGGCCGCACGCACCTTGTCCGAACTGGACGAGCTCGAGTCCATGCTGCGCGGCGAGGCCAGCGGCGAGGTGAGCGGCACGCTGAGCCTCGCGATGCCCGTCGCCCTCGGCACTCGCTACATCGTTCCCCTGCTGACCGAGTTCAAGGCCCGGCATCCGCGCCTGCGGCTCGACCTCGACTTCTGCGATCACCTCGTCGACCCGGTCAAGCGGGGCTTCGACGCGGCGATCCGCGTGGCCACGAGCCTGAGCGACTCGTCGCTCAGCGCACGCCGCATCGCGACCAGCCCGGTCGTGCTGGCGGCCGCGCCGGTCTACCTGGCCCGACACGGCGAACCCGGCACGCTGGAGAGCCTGCGTGATCACCAGGTGCTCGAGGCGCCCTCCGGCCGACCCCTGAGCACCGGCCTGCGCGTCGCGAGCGATGCCGACATGCCCCCGGCCGTTCGCGCCAACAGCGCCGAAGCCTTGAAGGGCTTTGCCGTCGCGGGCCTGGGGATCCTGCGGGCGCCGGCGTTCGTCGTCGCGCAGGAAATCGCGCAAGGGCAACTCGTTCGCGTGCTGCCCGACGCGGCGCTGGGCCAGTATGACGTGACGGTGGTCTTCCCGAGCCGCACGATGATGCCGCTGCGCCTGCGGCGCGTGATCGAGCACTTGGCAGGAGGGCTGGCGTCGTTGTCGGGCGAGGTTCGAGCCGACGGCGGCGCTCGGCCGCTGGCGGCTTGACAGGCTTGTTGACCGGATCGCGCCGCGTTTCATCCCCGCGAGCCGTTGTTCGTCGAAGCGGTTGCGGATCGCGTTGACGAGTGGCACGTGCAGGCCCACGACGAGAAGTCCGCGCCCGCGAAGGCCTTCCTCGACGCCTCGGGCAGCGAAGCCTGGCACACGTCACCCGACGAGCCGGCGAGGTTCCAGGCCGGCGAGACGCAGAAGGAGCTTGGGCAGGCGGATCGGCACCGGACGCAGGCGCGCGCCCGATCTGGCGCAGCTCGCGATCGACTTCGCCTATAGGAAGATCTACTCGCGTCCCGGCCTGGACCTTGCCCAGCGCCAGCTCGTGACGCTGTCCGCACTGGCTGCAATGGGTGGCCTCGAACCGCAGCTGCGGTTCCATGTCGCCGGTGCGCTCAACGCAGGATGGTCGCCCAGGCAGTTGTGCTGCGGCAGGCCTTCAAAGAACGCGGCATCTCGGCCGCGCACACGCAATCTCCGCCTGGCGATTCCTACGAGGCCGGCATGACCGCGCTGCGGGACGTCGACGGCGAAGCCGGAGAGAAGGTCATCACGGCGCTCGAGGACGTCCTACCCGACCTGGGCCGATTCATCATCGACTTCGCCTTCGGACGGATCTACACGCGCGACGGGCTGGGCCTGCACCTGAGAGAAATGGTCACCGTCGCGTCGCTCGCGGCGATGGGCTGCGCCACGCCTCAGCTCAAGGTGCATATGCATGGCTTTCTGAACGTCGGTGGTACGAAGGAGCAGCTTGTCGAGGTGACCATACAGATCGCAGCCTATGCCGGGTTCCCTCGGGCCATCAACGCCGCCCTGACAATCCAGGATGTGCTGAGGGAGCGGGCCGCCAGAGTCAGTGACTGAGACGGGGTGCGCTGGCACATTGGTTGCTGCGCTGGCATGCCATGGCCCAGTAGGAACCGCATGCGAGCCTGGTTGTCGGAGTTCTGAAGTTGATTCATCGAGATTGGCATCGTGACCTTAAGCGGGCCGTGATGCTGTGGTTCGTCGCGCTGGCGCTGCCCCTATTGCCGAACACGGCCGTCGGATCCGACCTGCCGGTGCGCCCCTACCATCACACGGCCTGGCGAGCCAGTTCGGGCACGCCGACCGGGGCCGTCAACATGGCCCAGACACCCGACGGCTTTCTGTGGCTGGCAACACCGACCGGCTTGTATCGCTTCGACGGCCTGAGCTTCGAGAAGATCGATACGCTGGGGGCACAGCGCCTGCTGTCGAACAATGTGTCCGGGATCCATGCCGATCCCAGCGGTCGTCTGATCATCGGCTACCGATTCGGCGGCGTCAGCATTCTTCAGAACGGTCGACTGCGGCACTTTGGCCAGGCCGAAGGCGTGCCACGCGGCTCCGCGTGGAGCTTCACGAGCGGACCGGATGGAGAGCTTTGGGGCGGTTTCGCAGGAGGGATCGCACGGTTCGATGGTGGTCGCTGGCACGTGGCCAAGTTCGGTCGCTCGGATGTCGCTACGGGCATCGTCTCGTTCGATCGCGACGGCACGCTGTGGAATTCCCGCGAGGACGGCGTCTTCTACCGGCGCCGAGGAACGAGCGAGTTTGCGCGTGTCGAGGCCGATCTGGGCAGACGACCGATCGTCACGGATGACGGAGTCGGCCAGGTTTGGGCGTTCGACCGCGATCATGGCGCGTTGCAGCGCCTGGTCTGGGCGGGGGACCGCTACACGGTCGATGGCGCCAAGCTGAAGCTTGCCTACCCCGCCATCACCGAACTTCTCACGTTCGATCAGGAAGGCAATGCGTGGCTTCCTGGCGAATCGGGCGTGCTGCGGCTGCCTGCGATCGCCGCCGCGTCGAACTGGCCGAACGTGGTGGCGGAAGCCTACGATGTGGCGTTCGGATTGAGCGGTTCGGCGGTGACCGCTGTGCTGCCCGACCGTGAGGGCAATGTCTGGGTTGCAACCGATGGCGGACTCGACAGGTTCCGCCGCAGCAAGCTGGTGATGGCAGCGCCGCCTGTCAATACAAACGCCAGTGCGATCGCCCCCGCCACGGGCGGTGACATCTGGATGACCTCGTTCCAGGATGGTCTGCTGCGCCTTGGCGCCGGCACCACCCGAAAGTTCGAGGTGGGCAAGCGCGCCACCAGCCTCTACCGCAGTCCGGGCGGTGCACTGTGGGTCGCCGCCCCCGACCAGCTGTGGCGGGTCGATGCCGACGGGCAGCAGTTGGTGCCGCTGCCTGCCGGAGCGGGTGCGTTGCATGGTGGAACCAGCCTGGATATGGTGCAGGCGATCACCGAAGACGGGAATGGCGCGCTGTGGCTCTCCGTGACGCGCCGAGGTGTCTTCAAGCGCACGGGTGGCGGATGGGAGGTCCCTCAAGCCCTCGGCGAGTTCGGGCGCCAGACCGCCATCTCGCTGACGTCCGATCCCCAGGGCAGGGTCTGGTTGGGCTACACGGACAGCCGCGCCGTGCGGGTGGATCGCGACGGAGGACGGTTGGCACTGGGTGCCGCAGAAGGCCTGCAGATCGGCAATGTGCTCAGCATCTTCGCGGGCGACACCCATGCTTGGTTCGGTGGTGACCGCGGTCTGGCCTACCAGTCCGAGGGCGGCAAGGTGCTGGAACTCGCGATCGACGACGCGCTCGGGCTCTCGGGCATTTCCGGCATCGTTGAATCACGGTCAGGCGACTTGTGGCTTGGCGACGCCTCCGGCTTGATCCATGTCCGGCGGGCGCAGTGGCAGCGCGCCGTCCAGTCGCCGGGATACCGCATGGTCATCAGGCGCTACGACTACAGCGACGGCCTGGTCGGGAAACCGTCGCAGCTGCGGCGCATTCCCACGGTCGTCGAGGCTGAGGACGGCAAGATCTGGATGGCGACCGAGGCCGGCATCGCCCTGGTCGATCCCGCGAGGATGTCGTCTCGCACCGAAGGGCCGGCGACGGTCATCAAGAGCGTCAGTGCCGACGGCACTCGCTACAGCCCCGAGGACGCCGTTGGACTGCCACCGAATACCGGCACCCTCCAGATCGACTACACGGCGACCAGCCTGTCTCAGGCCGAGCGAACGCAGTTCGCATACAGGCTCGAAGGCTACGAGAAGGCCTGGCACTCGGCCGGTACCCGCCGGCAAGCCCTCTACACCCACCTGCCGCCGGGCGACTATGTGTTCCGCGTCGGCGCCACGGATGCCGATGGTGTGACGGGCAAGGACACGGCTTCGGTGCGGATCTCCGTGCGACCCGCTTACTGGCAGACAGGCTGGTTCGCGATCCTGTGCGCCATGGCAGCGTTGGGCATGGTCTCGCTGGCCTATCGCCAGCGACTGCGCCGCGTGACCGCGGCAGTGCGCGCGCGCGTGGAAGCCCGGGTCATCGAGCGTGAGCGCATCGCCCGCGACCTGCACGACACGGTGCTGCAGGGCGTGACCGCCCTCATGCTGCACGTTCGCGCCGCAGTCGAGCAGATGCCCAAGGAATCGCCGATCAAGAACGCGTTGGAGCAGGCGCTTGCCAGTGCGCGTGCGACGCTCACCGAAGGCCGCGACCGCGTGGTGGATCTGCGCAGCACGGGCAGTCTCGACAAGCTCTCCAAGGGGAACCTGGCCGAAGCCGTGGCCGATGCGTGTGAGGAGCTGGGGCGAACCTATTGCGGTCCCTCGTACCGCGTCATCAAGGAAGGCCGAGTCCTGGCGCTGTCACATGAGCAGATGGTCGAGGTGTTCTCCATCGTGCGCGAAGCGCTGACCAATGCCTTTCGCCACGCCGGGGCGAGCCAGATCGAGGTGCTCATCAGCTACCAACCGGACTGCCTGCGCGTGTCGGTTCAAGACGATGGGGTCGGCTTCGACGCCGGCACCGGGAGTTCGAGCAGTCCCCCTGGGCATTTCGGACTTCTGGGCATGCAAGAGCGTGCGCGCGGCATTGCCGCCGCATTGGAGATCCGGTCTGGACCGACAGGCACCGAGTTGCTGCTGACGCTGCCGGTCCATGTGTCGGCTTTCCGGCTGCGGGTGCCCTTTCTTCAACGGCGCCTGCGCACCGACACGACAACCCGTCTTCGCCCGAGCCAACGAGCATCGGCGGAATAGCGGCCCGGCCCGAGTATCGACAGGACGATCAAGGCGAACGCGAGGAAACCGGCAGCGTGGATGGGAACGAGCTCCATGAATTCCGCCAACAACATCGTGAACGCACCGGTCAGGCAGCCTGCCGTGTTGGCGAGACCGGCCGCGATCATCAACACCGACAGACCCGCCATCGCGCACAGCAGGTGCTGCCCGTTCCAATGGCTGGCAGACCACAGCTGCGCGCCGGCAAGCACCGCCCGCAGCGCAAGCAAGCCAAGATCGGCGCGCCGCCCGACATGTGCTGAATCAGACCACCCCATGCGTCACAGTGTGGGGTGCCTCATCGAGGCGCGCATATACAACCTTGAACAGTGCCATGCATGACTTTCTGGGGGCCGACAGGCCCTGCCAAGCGGCCTCTCCAGCGATCTCGATATTGGCTGTTGACGACCACAGCCTGATCCTCGGCGGCATCGAAGCCGTGGTGAAGGCGGCGCCCGACCTGCGCTTCGTCGGCGGTGCCCGTACGGCCGCCGAGGCCATCGAGCTGTACCGCCGTCATGAACCGGACATCACCGTGGTGGATGTCAACTTGCCCGATCGCAACGGGATCGAAGTGCTTCGGGAGATTCGCGGCCTCAGGCCCGACGCCCGGCTCATCGTGCTGACGACCTATCGCGGGGATGTGCTCGCGGTGCAAGCACTGAAGAGCGGCGCTTGTGGATTTCTGCTGAAGAGCAGCCTGGAGATGGAGCTGATCGAAGCGATTCGCGCCGTGCATGCGGGCAAGCGCTACATCACGGCCGACATTGCCGCCGAGATTGCGGCCCATGTCGACGCGCCGCATCTGTCAGAACGCGAAGTCGCGGTGCTCAAACTCGCCGCGGCCGGTAGCTCCAACAAGCAGATTGCCCGTGAACTCGCCATCTCCGAGCAGACGGTGAAGGGACATATGTCGAATGCGTTCGGCAAGCTCGGCGCCGCGGACAGAGCGCATGCCGTCGCCATCGCGGTTCAACGAGGCGTCCTGTACCTGTAGGCACGACCTGCCCCCCCCATTCGGGTTGTTCATCTGCACCCCGATGGCGTCGTTGGCAACGCCACCACCCGCTCGGACACTCTCGACATCCCCAACGCGCCGTCGTGGCCGAGCGAGGAGTCGGGAATGCTGCAACTGCCCAAGCGCCTCAAGGCGGCCGTACTGCACGAGTCGGAAGTCATCAGGGCCGGCCTCACGGCCATGCTTTCGGCCAGGCAGGACCTTGAACTGGTGCCGCAAGTGCAGCGCACCGAGTCATGGCAGTTCGATCACAGCGGGATCCATGTCCTGGTGGTCAGCCATGGCATCGCACTGGAGCTTCTCGACTCAGGCTCGGACAGCGACGTTCCGCGCGTGATCGTGGTGGCGCCGTCCTTCGGCGATCAGGCTGCGCGCACGCTGATCAAGTCCGGCGCGCGAGGTCTGCTGATGCTGTCGGTGAATGCCGAGGAACTGCACCATGCCGTTCACCGCGTCGGGTCGGGGCGTCGCCACATCACGCCTTCGGTAGCGGCGGTGATGGCGGAGCACGTGGGCTCGCCCGGCATCACGACACGAGAAGTCGCCTTGCTTGAACTGTTGTCTCGAGGGATGTCGAACAAGGAGATTGCGCGGTCGCTCGGAATATCGGACGGCACGGTGAAGACCCACACGCGATCCATCTTCTCCAAGCTGGGCACGAACAACCGAACCCAAGCCGTTGCGGTGGCCACGAGGCGGGGCATCCTGGTGTCGTCGGGCACGGACATCGAGACCAACGCCTGGCCAGGCGACGAGAGAGTGATGACCGAGGTCTGCGGCTGGCCCGCAGCGCCTGCGTTGACCCGCGGTCGCCAGCCGCTCGCAGACGCGTCCGTCTTCAATCGCCACATTCTTTAACGCGGCATTCCGTCGCAACCTCGAGGAGGGCCGCATGGCCAAGATTCTGGTTCTTTATTACTCGTCCTACGGGCACGTTGAACAGCTGGCGAACGCTGTCGCCGAGGGGGCTCGCGCAGGCGGTGCCTCGGTGGTCGACATCAAGCGCGTGCCGGAGACTGTGCCTGAGCAGGTGGCCAAGAACGCCCACTTCAAGCTGGAACAGTCCGCGCCGGTGGCCACCGTGGCCGACTTGGAGCAGTACCACGCCATCGTGGTCGGCACACCCACCCGATACGGTCGCATGTCGTCCCAGATGGCAGCGTTTCTGGATCAGACCGGTGGACTGTGGGCACGCGGTGCATTCAATGGCAAGGTAGGGGCCGCCTTCACCTCGACGGCGACCCAGCATGGCGGTCAGGAGCAAACCCTGTTCTCCGTCATCGCCAACCTGCTTCACTTCGGCATGATCATCGTCGGTCTGCCCTATAGCCATGCCGGTCAGATGAGCGTGACGGAGATCGTGGGTGGCTCACCTTACGGCGCCTCGACGATCGCCGCGGGAGACGGCTCACGTCAGCCGACCGAGATCGATCTCGCAGGTGCTCGGCACCAAGGGGAGCTCGTTGCCAAGACGGCTGTCAGGCTGTTCGGCTGAGTCGTTCGAGGCCTGTCCGAAGCGGGGCCCGCTGCTGTCACCTCATAGATTCTGCGGCTTGAACCTGTGCCGGCAGTTCACGATCTTTCCCGCGACCATGAACTCGCCTCGACCGAGGTAGTGGACGGTCTCGGGATGCGCGGGCTCCAGCGCAACGTGTGCCTTCACGACTTCCCAGATGAACAGGTTGTAGGCGCCCACCTTGCTGCCGTCGTGCAACCGGCACTCGAAGCTGGCGTATACCTCCCCGATGAGGGGTGCCTCGACGTGATGCGCCGGCTCGACCGTCAAGCCGAAGTGCTCGAACTTGTCGAAGTCCTTGCCCGTGGTATTGCCGACGCCGACCACCTGGTCGAGCAGCGCGCGCGTCGGCACGTTGATGACGCACTGCCGGCTCTTGCGAATCAGCTCGTAGCTGTGGTTGCCGGGCCAGATGTAGCAGCCGAACAGAGCCGGGGTGAAACCCAACATCATGTGCCAGCCCACGGTCATGATGTTTCGCTCGCCCTTGTGGCTCGAGGTCACGAGGACGACCGGGCCGGGCTCCAGGATGCGACGAACCTCGCTGAGGTCGTGATCGGCTTTGGTGATGAGCTTCATGATGCGGCCGACGTTCTCGGCCTCGAAGTACTGGAAGACGGCTTGCCGCTACCGCGGCATGCGGCGGTGCCGTGAACCACGGCACCGCCCTGCCATTACCAGGGTTGGTCGGTCGGAAGAACGAACAGCTCAGCGACGTCCACATGCGCCGGCGCCTGCAGCGCGAACAGCACCGTGTCGGCGATGTTGTCGCCGCTCAGGAAGGACATCTGCTCGCGCAGGCCTTCCATCTGGTCGCGATAGCCCTTGTCGGAGATGTGGTTGAACAGCTCCGTCGCGACTGCGCCCGGCTGGATGCTCGTCACGCGAATGTTGTGCTTCTTGCCGACCTCGAGGCGCAGACCTTCGGTGAAGGCGGTGACAGCGTGCTTGGTGGCGCAGTAGACCGCCAGGCCCGGGAACACCTTGCGACCTGCGATGGAAGAGGTATTGACGATGTGGCCGCAGCCGCGCTTGATGAGGTGGGGCAGCGTCGCAGCGGTGCTGTTCATCAGGCCCTTGACGTTGACGTCCACCATGCGGTGCCACTCGTCAACCTTGAGGGTCTCGACGTCCGAAATGGGCATCAGGCCGGCATTGTTGAACACGATGTCCAGGCCACCGTAGGTCTGAACGAGCTTCGAGACGCCAGCCTCCACGGACGCCTGATCGACGACGTCCATTTTGATGGCGATGGCATCGCCTCCGGCGGTCTTGATCTGGTCGACCAGTTGGTTGAGGCGGTCGATGCGGCGGGCCGCCAGACCGACCTTCGCGCCTGCGGCGGCCAGCTTCAGCGCCGTTGCTGCGCCAATGCCACTCGAGGCACCGGTGACCAGAGCGATCTTTCCATTGAGTTCCATGACAGTTCCTTCAGGGAGTTGAGTTGGATTGCGCGGCAGTTGCAGCTCGGAAGAGTCCTGTCGCTGCCACGGGTGTCATGGTTCTCATCGGCGTCTGCTCGGTCGCTTGCGGATTTGCTCCCGATATCGAAGTTTTGCTGTCGGCTACGCGGCTTGCTCAACGGGTGTTGCGGTAATCGCTGGGGAGCACGCCCACTTCCTTGCGAAAGACCTGGGCGAAGTGGCTCGGGCTGGCGTATCCGACTTCCAGACCGATCTCCACGACAGGCAACTGCGTCTCGCGCAGGAGGCGCCGCGCGCGCTCCATCCGCAGCCTGGTGAGGTACTGGGAAGGAGAGAACCCGGTGCTCTTCTTGAATGATCGAGAGAAGTGCGAGTCGCTCAGCTGCACTGCTCGGGCAAGGCGGCTGAGGTCCAGCTCTTGGTCGATATGTTCTTGCATCGCCGCGAGCACGCGATGGATCTTGAAAGCCGGAAGGCCGCCATGCGGCGCGCGCTGCTCCTGGCTGTCGCTGGCATAGCTTCTGACCAGATGAACCGCCAAGCTGCTTGCCAGGCCTTGAACGAGCATCGTGCTGGGTGCTCGGCGTTCAAGCAGCTCATCGCGAAGAATGCTCATCTGGCCCGTGATGATCGCGTCCGTCCCTCCGGAAACCTCCCTCAGGCGAGGTGGCTGTGCGTCCGACCCGTGCACGTCGATGCCGGCACGACGCATCAGCGGAAGGCCGAAGTACACGTGCATCACGCGGAAGGGCTCCTGCGTCAGCGTGCGCCACCTGAGCTCGCAAGGCCGCGGCGATGTCTGGAGGAAGAAGTCGCCTTCGCGAACCTCGTTGGCCATCCACTCGCCTCCCAGCTCCCGTTCCTCGACGCGTGCAGCGCCGGAAACCACCCAGACGATGAGCGGCTCCGGCACGGCGGGGATGAGCAGGCTGTCCTGGACCGAGCGTCGCGTGAACATCTGGACGAAGAGATCTCGCCATGGGCTGCCCTTGCTGGTCGCGATCAGGTCTCCGGGGACACGCTCGTCCAGCGCCTCTGCGGTGCTAAGTCCATCGTCCATGGGGTCACCGTCCTGCAGTGGTCTCTTGTGGTGTGGTCTGGGGTGGCGCTCGATACGCCCTTGCGCCAGCGGCTTGTAGGTGAGTCTAGGGAGGAAGCCCCGCAGGGCCTGGCCGATCCCAGCGCGAGTCTTGCCTGATCAGCCGAACTGCGTTGGCGATTTGGGCAAGAGCTCTCCAGGAACGAGCACGAGCCGGCGCCGTCCTGTTCCTACGATGAGTTCATGTTCAACCGGCGTGACATGCGCGCCGCAACGTGGAGACTCACATGAGCAAGGTCTGGTTCATCACGGGGACTGGTCGCGGCATCGGCGAGCAGATCGCAAAGGCGGCGCTGACGGCCGGTGACCGGGTTGTCGCGACCGGTCGCAACGCCGAGCAGCTCCAGCAAATCTATGGTGCCTATGGCGATCAGGTGATCTGCCTGCCGCTTGATGCGACGCGCGAGCGAGACGCCGTCCGCGCCGTGGAGGCCGCCCGGGAGCGCTTCGGCAGCATCGACGTGCTGGTCAACAACGCCGGCTACGGGCAGCTCGGGCTGTTCGAAGAGATCGCTTCGGAGGACGTCGAGCGCCAGTTCCAGACCAACGTCTTCGGCCTGATGCACGTGACCCGCGCGGTTCTGCCGGTGATGCGTCGACAGCGCCGCGGACACATCCTGAACCTGTCCTCCGTGGGCGGCTTCATGGGCTTCGACGGCGCATCGATCTACTGCGCTGCGAAGTTCGCCGTGGAGGGCTTCTCTGAATCCTTGGCCATGGAGGTCGCGTCGTTCGGCATCAACGTCACCATCGTGGAGCCCGGCTTCTTTCGTACCGACTTCCTCGACAAGAAGTCCGTTCAGTATGGCTCCCGCCAGATCGCCGACTACGCCGAATCGTCCAGCCACTCGCGGTCGACCTACGAGGCTTACAACCACAAGCAGCCTGGTGACCCCGTCAAGCTCGGACGCGTGATCGTCGAGCTGTCCGCCATGGCCGAACCTCCGTTGCACTTCGTTGCCGGAACGGACGCGGTGGGCTTCGCCAACAGCACCTTCGAACGCCGGCGTGCCGAAGTGGACGCCTTCGCTGCCCTGTCGGTGACGACGGACGGTGACTACTAAGGCTCGGACGGGCCGATCAAGGCGGACGACTCTCGAGTCGTCCGCCGTGCGTCCCGCTCACACGACAGCATCGCGAAGACGCGATGCGTCTTTCGACGGTGGCACGCCAAAGAGCCTGCTGTACTCGCGGCTGAACTGCGAGGCACTCTCGTAGCCGACGGTGTAGCCGGCCTTCGAAACTTCCATGCCTTCGCTGAGAAGCAGGCGACGCGCCTCTTGAAGGCGCAGCTGCTTCTGGAATTGCAGTGGGCTCATCGCGGTGACGGCACGAAAGTGATGGTGCAGCGACGACGTGCTCATGCAGCACTCGCGCGCAAGGTCGTCGATCTTCAGCGACTCGGCGAAGTTGGACTTGAGCCACGAGACGGCCCGCATGACTCGCTTCCCATGGCTGTCAGCGCGTGCGACTTGCGCCAGGCGCTCGCCCTGCTCGCTGCGCAGAATCCGATACACGAGCTCACGAGCCGCCAGCGGGGCCAGCGTCGATGCATCTTCCGGAGCATCGAGCAAGCGCATGAGCCGGATAGCGGCGTCGAGCATGCCATCCGTGACGTCGCTCAGGAAGAGACCCCGAGAAGTGCCGCAACGACGTGCCAGCGGCGCGCCCAGCTGCAACACCAGTTCAGAGACTTCCGTCGGATCGAGGTCAAGGCGGAAGCAGAGGTAAGGCTCGTTGAACTTCGCGTGCGTGACCTGAGCACTGATTGGCAGGTCGGTCGTGAAGACAAGGAACCGAGACGCATCGTAGCTGTACACCTCGTCGCGCAGCATGACTCGCTTGGCACCCTGCGCGATGACGCAAATCGCCGGCGGATGCAATGCGTGAACCAACTCCTCGCTGGGTGCAGATAGCTTGATCGCATGCAACCGAGGAATCGCAGTGGGACAAGTTCCCTCCAGTGATGCATGCCGAGCCACCAGAGCAGCCAGTTCCCGAACCCGGCCGGGGTCAGCGGGCGGGAGGTTCGGTACCGCGGAAAAACGCTGCGCCGCGATGGTGGGAGCGATGTCTTGACTAGCCATGGTTCGACATTAGGTCAGTGTGGCCGGCGTATGTGACCGGCGGTCAGATGGGGCGATCAACCTGCAGCTTTTGGCAATCGGAACGATGCGGTGCGACGAGGCGTGAAGCGGGCTCATGGCGGTCGCGACCGCGAGACGGATTCGCAGGGACGGCCGGCACCGTTCGCCAGAGTCATCTGTGCAAGTTGCGCGCCACAGGGGCCGGTGAGCAGGCGGTACAAGATCTCGCGAGTGACCAGCGGGGCGAGCGCGTCGATGTCCTGCGGGCTGTCCAGAAGCCGCGCGAGGCGCAGCATCGCGTCCAGAAGATCGGGTTGGACGTCGGCAGCGATAACGGCTTGCGGCGTGCCCTGCCGGCTCGCGACACGGTCGATGTCCATCCCGAGCATCAAGGACGACAGCTCCTCGGTGGCATAGGCCAGCGTGAGGGAGAGATAGAGGCGCTGCGCGGACGCGTCGACCACGGGGCCGGACACGGGAAGATGCTGCGACACCATGAGGTAGGTGCTCGGGTCGTCCACATGGATCTCGTCCCCCCAAGGCAGCCGCCGGCCGGCTGAAGCGAGCGTGCAAAGGCAGGGCTCATCAACGTCATGCACCGGGTTGTCGGCGCCATGCGTGCGCACGACGGTCAGCCGTGGCACAGCGGTGCGGAACACACCCTCGCGAGGCGCGTGCCGTTCAATGCAGGCCGCAAGCTCGGCTCTGCGCAGCATCGCCTGCAAGGCCATGTCTCGACGCACTTGGAACATGGCAATCGCGCTTTAGGGGGACATCACGACAGCTTAGATCCGACGCGCAAGGAAATGGCGTGACCAGAAGGCCCCGCAGGTGGGTCGGGCAAGCATCGCGGAGGAATGAGCAAGTGCCCGATTCCCCGCGTTGGGCCTCTGCGCGAGCGGCCTGACTCGCTTTGCAGGATCGGGCAATTTCAAAGGTCTAACCGGCCAACGAAGGCTGCAGCGGCTTCCTAGACCTTCTTCTATCGGATCCACCATCGTGACCGGCAGGTCGCTTGTGCCGAAAGGAGAAACGACATGACGCGACAGACCGCTGTCTACGGAATCACCGTCCTGGTTGCCGTCGCCTCGGCCGCGATGTGGGTCAAGCCAGCGACGGCCCTGGCCGCCGGCCAGGCGATCACGACAACGCAGCCAATCGAAGGAGTGAACATGAGCATCTCAGCACAGCGCACGCCAGCGCAAGCCTTCACGCACCCGTATGTCGGCATGTGGGTCACCGCTGATGGCTACATCCGCCACGAACTCCTGCCCGATGGTCGCTACGACGAGGCTCGCGGCAAGAAGGCGAGCGCGTATCAGGGTCGCTATCGAGTGACCGGAGACCGCATCGACTATGTCGATGACACGGGGTTCACCGCAGACGGTGAGTTTCGCGACGACATCCTCTACCACGCCGGCATGGTCCTGTACCGCGAGCCGAAGTAGCCTTCAGTTGTCCCGCTGCGCGCGCGATGCGAGTCGCCTTGGACGCCCCTGCGCTCAGCTCCGACCAGTCGAGCTCTTCTTCGAGAATGTGGAACGCGTCCTCGTCGATCGAGCCCTCGGCGCGAAGGCGATTGAGAATCCGGCGTTGCTCTTGCAGCGCGCTGAGGCGAACGTCGTCATGCTCCGTCGTGGTCTATCAGCTGAAGGACGGAAGAATCATTCGCGCAGACTCGTACTTCGACTTCTACGGCCTGCACAAGCAGCTCGTCGAATCGAATCCTGCTGCCGCGTGAGGCGCGGCGGATTGCTCCGCCACTTGCAGTCGAAGACGGGGGATCATCGTGTCGATCCCCCGTCTCGCCACCTGCTCCCGCGATCACGCGCAGGCATTACGGCTTCACCTTGGTGGCTTCCATGATGAGGTCGGCGACCGCGCGAGGTTGCGATACGAGCACCGAATGGCTGGCCTTCACTTCCACGGTACGAGCCTTGGCACGCTGGTACATGAAGCGCTGCAGGTCCGGGCTGACGATCTTGTCGTCAGTCGCGACGATGGCGTACGTCGGCTTGCTCCGCCATGCCGCGTCCGGGATCTTTGCCCCGAACGCATCGGCGCTCGAGAGAACCTGGCTGGCCGCGGCAAAGTCGGCGTACTCTTTCGGTGTGTCGGCGGCGATGGACTCGTGCCACTTGTCGCGCTGGAAGTGGATGTATCCGTCTGCGGTGACGGCGACGTGCTTCAGGCTGTCCATCGGGAACTTGCCGTTGAGGTCAGCGACGCTCTCGCCTGCATCCGGTGCGTGCGCGGCGACGTAGACGAGCGCCTTGACATTCGGATCGTTGCCGACCGCAGAGATGATGGCGCCGCCGTAGCTGTGACCCACGAGGACCACCGGGCCCTGCTGCAGCGATAGCGCACGCCGCGCAGCGGCCACATCCGCGTTGAAGCCGGTCAGTGGCTCCTGTGCGATGGTGACTTGATAGCCCTTCGCCGTGAGCTGGCGATACACGGGCTCCCAGTACGAACCATCCACGGAGGCGCCGTGGACAAGCACGACGTTGTTGATCCGGCCGTTCTCCGCGGTGGTCTCCGAATGCCTCGGCGAGGCATTGGCGAAGAGGGCCGCGATGCCGCCCACGATCACGAGTAGGCGGATGAAGTCTTTGAGGGTGTACATGGCGGACTTCTTCCGAGGCGGAGCGCGACAGGTGCTCAGCGAGCGGTTTGCATGACGATGGACGACCGCACTTGGCGCTCATCCAGGCTGAATGCACCGCCGCCAGAGGCGACGTACTGCAGCAGGCCGCCTGCCATCGCGATGTTCTTCAGGAAGTGGAACAGCTGGTTCTGATCGCCCAGGGCGTTGTGGAAGATGACCGCCGAGACGACCGAGAACACCGCCAGCGCCGCGGCGACCCAGCGAGTCCGATAGCCGGCGACGAGCAGCAGGCCACCGCCCAGTTCGGCAGCCAGTGCACCGGCGTAGGCCAGTTCGGGCAGGGGCAGGCCGACCGAGGCGATGTAGCCGATGGTGCCGCTCGGGGCCATGAGCTTTCCGAAGCCGCTGACCAAGAAGATGGCTGCGATGAGGATGCGACCGGTCAGCGACAGGGCAGCGGCGGTCTTCGAGGCGGATGAGATGTTGGTAGGTTGCATGGTGAACTCCTGGTGATCGATAGTGATGAAGAGCTTCTGATGGACTTGGGAGAAGGCCTAAACGGCCCGGCCGCTCGCGCGGAGTTGCTCGCCAAGTCGAGCAATTTCTTGTTCGCCGCGCAGCAGCGCGGCGCGAGTTGTGTGGACCGAGTACGTCCCGAGCACCAGGGGATCGAGGTGCTTGCGAGCCGTCCCAATGACAAAGTCCGTTGCGCCGGATGCCATGAGTTCGATGGACTGCTCGCCTTCGGCGAACACGACCAGCTCGTCGGCGACGCGGTCTGCCCCCGTGAGAAGGGCGCCGGTGTTGACGTGCAGCCAGGCGACGGTGTGGCCAGCAGGAGGGGGCAACGTCAGCACCTCTCCATCGCGCAATGAGGCATGGAGGTACTGGATGCCGTCGGGAGCGGCTACGGCACTGCGCTGGCCGGCGTGCGCCCCGAGGATGACGCGCACGCCATTCACCACGGGGACTTCCGCGGGGGTGAGGTACTGACTCACCGGCGCAGCAAGTTCGCTGTCCTGAGGCAGCGCGAGCCAAAGCTGATATCCGCGCAAACGTTGGCCCCGCAGTGGAATGCCGTCGTGCCAGATGCCCTTGCCGGCATGCATCCACTCCACCGAGCCGGCCTCGAGCTGTCCGCGAGCGCCCGTGGTGTCCTCATAGCGCATTTGGCCTTCCAGCAAGACGGTTGTGGTGGCGATACCCGAATGCGGATGCATCGGGAACATCGCGTCGCCGATCGACTGGAAGTCGAAATAGTCCAGGAAGACGAAAGGCTTGGTCACGCTTCCCAGTCGGTTCGGGCTCAACAGGCGCTTGACGGGGCCATGCATGCGGCCCTGGGTCCTCATCGCGATCGCGCGAGGCTGAGTGTCCCGATTGGCCAGCTGGGCAAAAGACCGTTTAGGGGTAGTTCCTCCCTGCGGCGTTTGGTCGATGGCTTCCATGTCGTTGCTTCGTCTAATTCGATGGACCGAAGCTTAGAAATTGGACATCCAGCTGGGAAGCCTATATGTTTCTATGCAATCCATCCGTAGGACCGATACATGCTCGACGGCGTCTCCCTGGACCAGCTGCGCACCTTCATTGCCGCAGCCGAAGAAGGCAGCTTTTCCGCTGCCGGGCGCAAGCTGCGGCGGGCGCAGTCGGTGGTCAGCCAGACCCTGGCCAATCTGGAGGGGCAGCTCCGTGTGACGCTGTTCGATCGGACGGGTCGGTACCCGGTGCTGACGGACGAGGGCAAGGCGCTGCTGGGGGAGGCAAAAGCGGTCGTGCACGGCATGGACAGCTTCAAGGCGCGGGCCCGGACACTGTCGGAAGGGCTGGAGCCGGAACTCTCGGTGGCGGTCGACGTGATGTTCCCGATGAGCGCCCTGACCGAAGCCGTCGGAGCGTTCAAGGAGCAGTTCCCGACCACGCCCTTGCGGATGTACGTCGAAGCGCTCGGCGCCGTCGTCCAGCCCGTGCTCGAGGGCACATGCCAGATCGGCATCGTTGGTTCTCTGCCCGTCGTCCCGGAAAGCACCCGCTCGGAAGCACTGGCCCAAGTCGCGATGGTGACGGTCGCTTCACCCAGGCACGCCCTTGCCTTTCTGCCGGGCCCGCTCAGTTCACGCGAACTGGAGCGCCACGTTCAGCTGGTGTTGACCGACCGCACGACGCTCAGCACGGGGCGCAGCTACGGTGTGCTGGCCGCTCAGATATGGCGTCTCGCCGACCTGGGCGCGAAGCACGCCTTCCTGAAGGCCGGATTCGGCTGGGGGCACATGCCGAAGGAGATGGTGCAGCGCGACCTGGACAGCGGCGAGTTGGTGCCGCTCAGCCTCGAAGTGCACCAGCCGTCGACGCCCAGCATTGCCATGTACGCCGTGTATCGGAACGACGCACCGCCAGGCCCGGCCGGACGGTGGTTCATCGCTCGCTTGAAGGGCCAATAGGCGAATGCATCGCTGGGACCGATGGATCGCATCGAGACAAAGAGGCTACCGCGATAGATGACCCATCCCTACTCTTCGATCCATGCAGCAACCGGCTGCGCAACTTCGAGGAGTAGCAAATGGCACTCAAGGACTTTGACAAGAAAGTAGCGCTGGTTACCGGCGCAGGCTCCGGGATCGGCCGTGAGGCCGCGCGGGCCTTCGCCGGCCGCGGCGCCATCGTCGTTGCGGCGGACCTGAACGAAGGCGGCCTGGCCGAAACCAGGGACCTCATCGTCGAACTCGGCGGCCGGGTGTTGACGGCCGCAACCGATGTGTCGAACGAGGCGCAGGTGCGCGATCTCATGATCCGCATCGAAAAGGAACTCGGGCGGCTCGATGTGGCATTCAACAACGCGGGCATCACGGGCCAAGCCCATCGCATCGAAGACTACCCGACCGACGATTTCGATCGAGTGATCGCGATCAACCTCAGGAGCGTCTTCCTGGGGATGAAGCATCAGTTGCCCTTGCTGCGCCGTGCCGGGGGGGGCGCCATCGTGAACACCGCTTCGGTGGCTGCCATCACGGGGCCCGGCGGCATGAGTGCCTACGCCGCATCGAAGCACGGCGTCCACGGACTGACCCGTGTGGCTGCGATGGAGAACGCTGCGCTCGGCATCCGCGTGAACACCCTGGCACCTGGCTGGACGCAGACGCCGATGGTCGCGCAGGCCAGTGCTCAGAACCCCGGCTTCGCGCAACTCGCCACTTCCGCCATTCCGGCGAAACGAGGTGCGCATCCCTCCGAGATTGCAGCCGCTGCGGTCTGGCTCGCGTCTGAAGCGTCTTCGTACGTCATGGGTCAGATGCTCGTCGTGGACGGCGGCATGACCATCGGCGGCTTCGAGATCTGAACAACCGAAAGCGAAACATCATGAGCAACATCAATGACATCAGCGAAGCTGCCAAGGCGGTGATCCGTCGCAACACCGCAGAGGTGCAAGGCGGCGGCAACTGGGCCTTGTTCGACGAGCTGTTCGCCGACGACTTCCTGGACCACACGCCGCAGCCGAACTGCACGCCGGACAAGGCGGGTGCGCTGGGCCTGTACAAGAAGCTGCGCGAGGCCTTCCCCGACTTTCATGCCGTCATCCACTGGCAGCGCGCCGATGGCGACGTCGTGACGACCTACAAGACTTACCACGGCACTCACCAAGGCGACTTCCTCGGCATTCCCGCAAGCGGCAAGGCCATCCACTTCGAGACGGTCGATGCCATGCGCGTGCAGGAGGGAAAGATCACCGAGCACTGGGGCGTCGCGAACCTGTACTCGGTCCTGAAGCAGCTTGATGCGCTGCCGCAGTAAGGGGAACCCCATGAACACCAACATCCTGCAATACAAGGTCGTCGTCGTCACCGGCGCGGCGAGCGGCATCGGACGAGCCATCGCCATCAACGCGGCAAAGCACGGTGCGAAGGCGGTCATCGTCTCGGACATCAGCCCTGACCCTCGCGAAGGCGGCACGCCGACGACTCACGAGATCGAAGCCCTCGGCGTCGCCACTCGGTTCGTCAAGGCCGACGTGAGCAAGAAGAACGAGGTGGAGGCACTCGTCGAAGCAGCGGCTGAATTTGGTGGCGTCGATGTGATGGTTGCCAATGCAGGCATCACCCTGCGGGCAGACGGCCCGGATGTGTCGGCTGACGACTTCCACAAGCTGCTCGCGGTGAACCTGGACGGCACGCTGTTCAGCGCGCAAGCCGCGGCTCGCCAGATGAAAGCGAATCAGAAGCGCGGCAGCATCGTCCTGATGGCCAGCATGGGCGGCCTGTCCGGCGCGGGCATCACGGTGGCGTACTCGACCAGCAAGGGCGGCGTCGTCCTGATGGCCAAGTCTCTGGCAGACGCCCTCGGGCCTGACGGCATTCGCGTGAACGCCGTGGCCCCCGGAACGATTGACACCCACCTGTTGCGCACGGCGCCTGGGATCGCTGAGGCCGCCGAAGGCTTCCGCCAGCGCACGCCGCTGCGCCGCCTCGGCCAGCCGTCGGAGATCGGCGATGCGGTCGCCTTCCTGGGCTCCGATCTCTCGAGCTACATCACCGGCACGGCACTGCTGGTAGATGGCGGCTTGCTGGCGGTCATCTGACGGCCCAATCGATACACCCTCAGAGAAACATCATGAACACCACGATTCGATTCCACGCATATGGTGGCCCTGAAGTCCTTCAGGTCGAGGACGCTTCCGATGTCGGGGCGCCCACCGAAGGCCAAGTGCGTCTCCGCCACCTGGCCATCGGCGTCAACTTCATCGACACGATGTTCCGCCAAGGCGTCTTCTCCGTCCCGCTGCCGTCCGTTCCTGGAGTGGAAGGCGTGGGCGTGATCGAAGCTGTCGGTCCCGGCGTGAGCGACCTTCAGCTCGGTCAACGCGTGGCCTACTACCTGGCTCCCGGCAGCTACACGCAGGTTCGCCTGGTCAATGCCAGCGCGTTGGTCCCGGTGCCCGACGACCTCAGCGCCGAGCAGATTGCCGCCGTGCTCACCAAGGGCCTCACGGCTTGGGCAGGCTTGAACGGCTACCACGCATTGAAGCCGGGTGAGACGGTTCTGGTCCAAGGCGCCTCGAGTGGGGTCGGCAGTCTGCTGGCCCGCTGGGCCAAGGCTCGTGGGGCCACCGTGATCGGTACGGCGGGCACTGCTGACAAGCGGCGGGCACTGACTGGGGCGATCGACCACGTACTCCCGTCGGATGCGACAGACCTGGCCGAGCAAGTGCGCAAGCACGCTCCGAACGGCGTCGATGTGGTCTACGAGTTCGTAGGCAAGGCAACGTTCCCGGCCACGCTCGCGTCCATCAAGGACGGCGGGACCATCGTGTCCATCGGTGCCGCCTCCGGAGCGCCTGTGGTGGACAACGATGCGGTGGTCAAACGCGGACTCAAGATGGTGGGCGGACCCATGGCCACGCACTTGGCGGGTCGCGTCGCTCAGGCAACCAACGACGTGTTCTCTGCCTTCAGGGCGGGCCTGCTGGGTGACGTGCCGATCAGGACGTACGCACTGCGAGAGGCGGCCCTGGCGCACGCGGATATCGCCCAGCGAGCGAAGACGGGTTCGCTGGTTCTGCTGCCCTGAGCGCTCGATCGGCGTAGCGGAAGCCGCTGTCAGTAAACACCTCAACGCGAGCTGGGCCGGTCGGTCGGCCCTGATCTCGACGTCCTCGGCCGCTTCCGCCGCTCAATAGCGGTACGCGTACCGAAGCTGAAGAAAGTTCTCGCCGGGATTCGGATGCTTGATTCCGGCATTCGAGAAGTGCTGGATGCGCAGCGCAAGCTCGTGCTGGCCTTGCTCGCCGAGGTTAATGCCGGCGGCAATGTGGTCGCCGAAGTTGAAGGTGGTGCTGAAGCGCTTGTCGTTGGTTCTGTAGATGGGCAGCAGGAAGTTTGCGCCGATGCCTCCTTCGACGAACCACTGCAGCCGGGATGTCGACAAGGTCCAGCGCAAGACGGGTGTCGCGCCGACTTGCGTCACCCACGCTGAGTCCGACCCGGCACCATCCGCTCGATCGGCAAACCAGCGGCCTAGCGATACCTCCCAGTACATGCCCAGGTCTCCGCCGGCAAATGGCTCATCCCACTCGGATCGCCAGATCGCACCGACCACGGCGGCTTGGGCATCCTCTGCGACGCCAGCCTGAACGAACGTTTGATCGGGCATCCAAGACAGCTCGGCAGGAGGGCTGGCTTTCAGTGGCATGCTGAACACGAAAGCGAGACCAAAGGTAGCCAGAGAGACGGGGATTCCGGCACGCCGGAAGAGTGCGTTCACGGTCGTATCCGCATGAGGCTTTAGAGGCCTCAAGGGTGGCCGTCCAATGTCGATGCCGCATCACCATGACGGACTGCGTTGGCACAACCCAATCGGGAGGGTTCGTGCCACCCGTTTAGCGGCGTGCCCGTGACGAACTGACAAAGGAAGGGGAACCAGCCGTGTCAAGCCAATGAGCAGGATCGAACCACGATGGCGGAACTTCAGCGGCCTGGCCGCCTGGCCTACACGTTGCTGCTTGCTCACGTGAACCAGTCGGCTCAGTGCTCACTTTGACTGTCGGCTCAAGCTGAACTGTGACGGTCGACCATGAACTGTCGACCGCCCGCAAGCGTACGCGGTGGAGTTGTTTACGACTTTCTTTTGCCTGTTCACGACTCCATTTAGCGTGAACACCGGAGTGAAGGCGCAGCGGCCCCTCACTCCACCGTCACGCTCTTCGCCAGATTGCGCGGCTTGTCCACGTCCGTGCCCCGCGCGCAGGCGGTGTGATACGCCAGCAGCTGCAGCGGCACCACGTGCAGGATCGGGCTCAGCGCGCCGTAGTGCTCGGGCATGCGGATGACGTGCACGCCTTCGCTGGCCTCGATGTGCGTGTCGGCATCGGCGCAGACATAGAGCTCGCCGCCGCGCGCGCGCACTTCCTGCATGTTGCTCTTGAGCTTCTCGACCAGCGCGTCGTTGGGCGCGACGGTGACCACCGGCATCGCGCTGGTCACGAGCGCGAGCGGGCCGTGCTTGAGCTCGCCGGCCGGGTAGGCCTCGGCGTGGATGTAGCTGATCTCCTTGAGCTTGAGCGCGCCTTCCAGCGCCACCGGATAGTGCAGGCCGCGGCCGAGGAAAAGCGCGTTCTCCTTGGCGGCAAAGGCCTGTGACCACGCGATGATCTGCGGCTCCAGCGCCAGCACGGCCTGCAAGGCCGCCGGCAGGTGGCGCAGCGAGCGCAGGTGCTGCGCCTCGGCCTCGGCGTCGAGACGCCCGCGCAACTTGGCGAGCGTGAGCGTGAGCAGGAACAGGCCGGCGAGCTGGGTCGTGAAGGCCTTGGTCGAGGCGACGCCGATCTCCACGCCGGCGCGCGTGACGTAGGCATGCTCGCACTCGCGCACCATCGCGCTGGTCGCGACGTTGCAGATCGTCAGCGTGTGCTTCATGCCGAGCGAGCGCGCATGCTTGAGCGCCGCCAGCGTGTCGGCCGTCTCGCCGCTTTGCGTGATGGTCACCACCAGCGTGCGCGGGTTGGGCACGCTGTCGCGGTAGCGGTATTCGCTGGCCACCTCGACCTGCGTGGGGATCTGCGCGATCGATTCGAGCCAGTACTTCGCGGTGCAGCCGGCGTAGTAGCTGGTGCCGCAGGCGAGCACGAGCACCGAGTCGATCTCGGCGAAGCTGCGCGCCGCGTTGCGGCCGAACAGCTCAGGGACAAAGGCTTCGACGCCCTCCAGCGTGTCGGAGATCGCGCGCGGCTGTTCGAAGATCTCTTTTTGCATGTAGTGCCGATACGGGCCGAGCTCGGCCGCGCCGGTGTGCGCGTGCACGGTGCGCACCGGGCGCTCGACGCGCACGTGAGCCGCACCGTCGCGCGCGACGATCCAGTGGCGGCCTCGCTGCAGGTCGACCACGTCGCCTTCTTCCAGGTAGGCGATCTGGTCGGTCACGCCGGCCAGGGCCATCGCATCGGAGGCGAGGAACATCTCGCCTTCGCGCTCGCCGACGCCCACGCCCATGACCAGCGGCGAGCCCTGGCGCGCACCGACCACGCGGTGCGGCTCGTCGCGGCAGATCACCGCGATCGCGTAGGCGCCGTGCAGCTGCAAGGTGGCCTGGCGCACGGCCTCGAAGAGGTCGCCTTCGTAGAGTGAGTCGACCAGGTGCGCGATGACCTCGGTGTCGGTCTGGCTCATGAAGACATAGCCGCGCGCCTGCAGCTGGGCGCGCAGCTGCTCGTGGTTCTCGATGATCCCGTTGTGCACCAGGGCCACGCGCGCCGGGCGCTGGCTGCCGTCGGCCGCCGTGGGGCCGGAAGAGAAGTGCGGATGGGCGTTGTGCACCGCGGGCGCGCCGTGCGTGGCCCAGCGCGTGTGGGCAATGCCGGTCAGGCCGCTGACGTGCTCGCTGCCGACCTGCGCGTCGAGCTCGGCGACGCGGGCGGTGCTGCGGGTGCGGCGCAGCGCGCCGTCCTGGTGGACGGCGACGCCGCAGGAGTCGTAGCCGCGGTATTCGAGCCGTCGCAGGCCTTCGACGAGCACGGGAACGATGTTGCGCGTGCCTGCCGCGCCGACGATGCCGCACATGGATGAGCTCCAGGAGGTTCAGAAGATGGCGAATCCTAGGAGTCGTCGCGGGAAATGAGCTCTCTTTAACCAGGCAATATCGAACAATTCTTCCGCTATGATTCACCCATGGAAGAATCATCCGTCAATGAGACTTCTACGGAATATTCATCCGATCTTGACCCCCTCGATCTGAAGGTGCTGGCGCAGCTGCAGCTCGATGCGGGCCTGTCGAACCAGGCGCTCGCGGCGGCGGTGCGCGTCTCGCCGGCCACCGCGCACCGGCGCGTGCGCCGGCTCTGGGACGCCGGCTTCATCGAGGGCGTGGTCGCGCTGCTGTCGCCGCGGCGGCTGGCCGAGGCCGGTGCGCCGGTGCTGCAGGCCATCGTCGAGGTGACGCTGGACGTGCAGGCGAGCGAGCGGCTGGCCGCGTTCGAGCAGCGCGCGGTCGAGGAGCCGGCGGTGCAGCAGTGCTACCGGGTCTCGCCGGGGCCGGACTTCGTGGTGGTGATCACCGTGGCCGACATGGCGGCCTACCAGGCGGTGGCACAGCGCCTCTTCAGCGCCGATGCGAACGTGCGCAACGTGCGCGCGTTCTTCGTCGTGCAGCGCGCCAAGTTCGGACACCGCTTGCCGCTGCCGGCGGCGCCTCGCTAACGATCGGGCGCCGACGCGGCCTTGGGCAGCAAGTGGAGCGCCTCGCGCGCGACCAGCGCGCCGAGGTCGTTGCGCGCCGACAGGATCACCGCGCCCGCACCGGCACCGGCTGCCAGCGCCATCAGCGTGATCGCGATGCCGTAGCGCCGCATCGGCGAGCGCGGCCGGGCGCCCACGCCCATCCAGCGCAGTTCGATGTCGATGGGCTCGGCCTCGGCCGCGCCGAACACGCGCTGCCGCTGCCGCTGCAGCCAGGCGCGCGCGCGGGCGCCGGCGGTGTCGCGTTCGCCCGGGGGCGCTTCGCGCAGGCCCAGGCGCACTTCCTCGTCGCGGATCCACTGGTCATGCGCGGCACGGCTGTCGGGGTCGAGCAGGATGTCTTGCGCCCGGTTGAGCGCGGCGACGACCTGCTCGTGGCGCAGGCTGCCCTGGTGGCGATCGGGGTGGTACTTCTGCACCAGCGCCCGATGCGCGGCGCGGATCACTTCAGGCGGCGCGTCCTGGGCGACCTTGAGCCGCGCGTAGTAGGTGGCGACGCGTGGACGGGATTTCGATGACGACGAGGTGGTGCTCACTTCGGGCGATCGTAAGTGCGCGCTTCGCGTGACGAGCGTGCATCGTTCACGCGCCATCGCCTGCTCCGCTCAGCGTGGCGCCTTCTTCGGACGCTGCCAGCCGCTGACCGTGACCTGCTTCGCGCGCGCCACGGTGAGCTGCCCCGGCGGCGTGTCCTTGCTGATCGTGCTGCCGCCGCCGATCGTGCCGCCCGCGCCGAGGGACACCGGCGCGATCAGCACACAGTTCGAGCCCACGTGGACGTCATCGCCGATCACCGTGCGGTGCTTGTTGGCGCCGTCGTAGTTGGCGGTGATGCTGCCGGCGCCGTAGTTCACGCGCGCGCCGACGGTGGCATCGCCCAGGTAGGCCAGATGGTTGGCCTTGGCGCCGGCGGCCAGCGTGGAATTCTTGACCTCGACGAAGTTGCCGATGTGCACCTCGGCACCGAGCTCGGCGCCCGGGCGAAGCCGCGCGAACGGGCCGATCAGCGCACCCGCGCCGACGCGCGCGCCCTCCAGGTGGCACAGCGGATGCACCACCGCGCCGGCGGCGATCTCGCAGTCGCGCAGCACGCAGTGCGCGCCGATGCGCACGCCGTCGCCGAGCACGACGCGGCCTTCGAACACGCAGCCGACGTCGATCTCGACGTCCTGGCCGCACACCAGCTCGCCGCGCACGTCGAAACGCGCCGGGTCGGCCAGACGCACGCCGGCTTCCATCAGCGCGTCGGCGCGCTGGCGCTGAAAGCGGCGCTCCAGCTCGGCCAGCTGCAGCGGGCTGTTGACGCCCAGCACCTCGATCTCGCCGGCCGGCTGCGCGGCGACCACCGACACGCCGTCGGCGACCGCGAACGCGACGATGTCGGTCAGGTAGTACTCGCGCTGCGCGTTGTCGTTGCGCAGGCGCGCGAGCCAGCGCTTCAGCGCCGCGGTGGGCACGGCCATCATGCCGGTGTAGACCTCGCGGATCGCGCGCTGCGCGTCACTCGCGTCCTTGTGCTCGACGATGCCGAGCACGCGCTCGGGCGCCGCGGCGTCGCGCACGATGCGCCCATAGCCGCTCGGGTCGGCCAGCTCGATGGTCAGCAGCGCCAGCCGCTGGCCGGCGCAGGCCTCGACCAGCGCGCGCGCGGTGGCCGCCGAGGTCAGCGGCACGTCGCCGTTGAGGATCAGCGTCGTGCCTTCGTCGCCCAGCAGCGGCAGCGCCTGCTGCACCGCGTGCCCCGTGCCCAGCTGCGGCTCCTGGCGCACGAAGGCCAGCGGCGCGCCGGGAACCGCCGCGCGCATCGACTGCTCGACCGACTCGGCGCCATGGCCGATGATCGTGATCATCCGGTGGGCATGCAGACTGCCTGCGGTTTCGAGCACGTGCTGCAGCAGCGGCTTGCCGGCCAGCGTGTGCAGCACCTTCGGCCGGGCCGATTTCATGCGGGTGCCCTTGCCGGCGGCCATGATGACGATGTCGAGCATGCTCAAGTTCTCGCGGTGCAGTGAATTGCGCGCCAGGCGCGCCGGGATTATCGCGGTCGCGATCGTCTGCGGCCTCGTCATCGCGGGCTGCAGCGCGCTGCGCCTCACCTATTCGCAGGGGCCGCAGATCGCCTATCTGTGGCTGGATCGCCAATTCGACTTCGACGACCCGCAGGCCGCGCGCGCCAAGGAAGGCCTCGCGCGCTGGTTCGACTGGCACCGGCGCCAGGAGCTGCCGCAGATCGCCGCCTTGCTGTCGCGCGCCTCCGACGAGGTCACGCGCGACATGACGGGCGAGCAGCTGTGCCGCTACTGGGATGCGCTGGCGGCGCATGCCGATGCGGCCGTCGAGCAGGCGCTGCCCGATGCATACGAGGTTGCGCGCCTGCTCGGCGCGCGGCAGCTCGCGACGCTGCGCAAGCGCCAGGCGCGCAGCGACGAGAAGTTCGCCGACGACTACCTGCAGCCCGATCCCGCCAAGCGCCGGCGCGCCGCCATCGAGCGCACGGTCGAACGCGCGCAACGGCTTTACGGGCGGCTCGGCGACGCGCAGCACAAGGCCATCGAGCAGGCGGTCGATGCTTCGCCCTTCGACCCGCAGCGCACGCTGGTCGAGCGCCAGCGCCGCCATGCCGAGCTGCAGCAGCTGCTGGAGCACCTGCAGGCCCAGCCCGCGCTCACGCGCGGCGACGCCGCCTCGGCGCTGCGCCGCTACTGGCAGCACGTTCGGCATTCACCCGACGAAAGCTACGCCGGCTACGCCAGCCACCTGACCGCCTACAGCTGCGAAGCCAGCGCACGCGTGCACAACGCGACCACCGCGGCGCAGCGCGCAACCGCGCGCGAGCGCCTGCGCGACTGGGCCGCCGACTTGCGCCAGTTGGCGACCACGGCGTCGTGAGACGCCGCCGGTGCTTCAGCGCGCGCTCGACGAAGCCGGCGCCTCGGCGGGCACCGCGGCCGTTTGCGACGGCCCCACCGTGATCGTGACCTTGCGCGGGCTCAGCGCCGGGCCAGGGAAGTCGCGCAAGGCGGCGTCGAACATCGGTCCGATCACGCCGGGATCGCTCGAGCGCGTGCTGAGCCGGCCGCGGGTTTCGTAGATCACCTTCTGGCTGCGCTTGTCGCGCAGCAGCACGCCGACTTCGCGCAGGTAGTCGGGGAAGTCGTTGTAGCCTGGCCCCCAGCCAGGCCCCCATCCCGGACCCCAGTAAGGCCCCCAGTACGGGTGCCGGTAGGGCCCCGGCCAGCCGTACCACCAGTTGCTGTGCCAGTAGAACGAACCGGCAAACGGGTCGGGCGTGTAGACCTGGGTCACGCGCGCGCCGACTTGCACCAGCACATCGGCATCGTCGGCGCTCTCGGCCAGCCTGAACCCGGCCCGCTCGATCGCCGGGCGGGCCGCGTCCTCGACGGCCATCTGCTCGGCCAGGTTGGCCTGTTGCGACGGCAGGCGCTCGATCGCGTAGGTGCCCGGCTGGCGGCCGGCCGGCCAGCTGCCGTAGCTGGAGACGTCGACGTCGTAGGTGCGGATCGAGCTGCAACCCGCGGCCATGAGTGCGGCAACCGCGACGACAGTGCTCAGCAAAGCGCGACGCATAACGAACTCCTTGCGAATCTGGTCGGCCAATCCGGGTTGGAGCGCGCGCGGGCTGGCCCGGTTCAGCGCTCGTCGATCCAACGCACCGGCATCGCCGCCGGTGCACCGGCGCTGGCCGGCGCGGCGCAGGCGTCATCGTCCTCATCGAAGGCCTTGTCGCCTTGGGGGTCGGGCGTGCCGCTGGCGACCAGCGTCTCGAACGGGAACAGCGCTCGGTCCTGCAGGTGCGAGGGCACGACGTTGCCCAGCGCGCGCGCCATGTTCTCGATGCGCCCCGGATGCTTGCGGTCCCACTCGCGCAGCATCGCGCCGACCTGCTTGCGCTGCAGGTTCTCCTGGCTGCCGCACAGCGTGCAGGGAATGATCGGGAACTGACGGTGCTCGGCCCAGGCCGCGAGGTCGTGCTCGGGCACGTAGGCCAGCGGGCGGATCACCACGTGGCGGCCGTCGTCGCTCACCAGCTTGGGCGGCATGCCCTTGAGCTTGGCGCCGAAGAACATGTTGAGGAAGAAGGTCTGCAGCATGTCGTCGCGGTGATGGCCGAGCGCGATCTTGGTCGCACCCAGCTCGTCGGCCACGCGGTAGAGGATGCCGCGGCGCAGCCGCGAGCACAGGCTGCACATCGTCTTGCCCTCGGGCACGACGCGCTTGACGATGCTGTAGGTGTCCTGCTCCTCGATGTGGAAGGGCACGCCGCGCGAGCGCAGGTAGTCGGGCAGCACGTGCTCGGGAAAGCCGGGCTGCTTCTGGTCGAGGTTGACCGCCACCAGCTCGAAGGCGACCGGCGCGCGCTGCTGCAGGTTGAGCAGGATGTCGAGCAGCGCGTAGCTGTCCTTGCCGCCCGAGACGCACACCATGACCTTGTCGCCGGCCTCGATCATGTTGAAGTCGCCGATCGCCTGGCCGACCAGGCGATGCAGGCGCTTGCTGAGCTTGTTGGCCTCGAAGTTGTACTTGCGCTCGGCGGCCTCGGTCGGGCCGGCGGTCGCCGCGGGCGGCTGAATGTGAATGACAGCGCTCATCGCGCCTCCTCGTCGCTCTTGAACCGGAAAACCTCGACGCCCACGGCGTCGCAGTCGGGATAGACATCGGGCTTGGCCGTCGCCACGCGCACCGCGCGCACGCCGGGACGCGCGAGCAGCGAGGCGGCGATATCGTCGGCCAGCGTCTCCTGCAGCGCGACGCGCCCGCGCGACACGCGCTCGGCGATGGTGGCGCGGATCACGTCGTAGTCGATCACCTCGTCGATGTGATCCTGGGCCGGTGTCGTCAGTGCGAGCGGCACGTAAAGATCGACGTCGAAGCACATGCGCTGCGGGCCTTGCAGCTCGTGGGCGTGGATGCCGATCTCGGCCTCGATCTCGAAGCCGCAGAGGAACAGCCGCCGGCAGCCGGACAGGCGCGGGTCGAGCAAGCTGCTCATTGGCCGCCTCCGAGCGCGTCGCGCGCCAGGAACATCACGTCACGTCGCTGCGACGCGAGATGCTGGCCGCCGTCGACCAGCAGCGTCGTGCCGGTGATCGCCGGCGACTCGATCAGGAAGCGCACCGCGCGCGCGACGTCCTCGGGCGTCGACGAGCGGCCCAGCGGCGTCATGGCGTGCGAGACCGCGAACTCGGCCTCGTCCATCGGGCCCGAGGGCAGCGTGACGCCGGGCGCGACGCCCACCACGCGCAGCGTGGGCGCCAGCGCCTGGGCGAGCAGCGTGGTCGCGGCCTCGAGCGCGGCCTTGCTGAGCGTGTAGCTGAAGTGGTCCGGGTTCGGGTTCCACAGTTTCTGGTCGAGCAGGTTGACCGCGCAGCCCTGCGCGCCGCGCGCCGCCAGGTGCGCGTGCAGCGCGCGCGCGAGCAGCACCGGCGCCGCGGTGTTGGTGCGCCATTGCACGTCGAGCGTCGCGGCGCTGAAGTCGGCCACGGTGTCGTAGGCGAACGCCGAGGCGTTGTTGACCAGCGCGTCGACGCGGCCGAAGCGCTTCACGACGCCCGGCAGCAGCGCCTCGCAGGCGGCCTCGTCGGCCAGCTCGGCGGCAAAGGCTTCACTGCGCGCACCGTGGGCGCGCAGCGCGGCGAGCGTGAGCTCGAGCTCGGCGTCGTCGTGGCCGCGGTGGTGCACGGCCACGTCGAAGCCATGCGCGGCGAGCTCGAGCGCGATCGCGCGGCCGATGCGGCGCGCCGCGCCCGTCACGAGGACGACGGGGCGTGGGGTCGAAGAAGACGGGGTGGTCACGGCTCGAACGCGAGGGCGTTGCGTGAAGACGGCTTTCCTACAATCGCCGCGTGAAAGACAGCCTGCGCAGTGTAGCCAGCGCCCCTGGAGGGCACGGCCTCGAGGGACATGCCGAATCGCCGCTGCATGCGCGCATCGCGGCCGAGATCACGGCCGGCGGCGGCTGGCTGAGCTTCGAGCGCTTCATGGAGCTGGCGCTGTACGCGCCCGGCCTCGGCTACTACGCGCGCGACGCACGCCAGTTCGGCGCGCTGCCCTCCTCCGGCAGCGACTTCGTCACCGCGCCCGAACTGAGCCCGCTGTTCGGCCGCGCGCTGGCGCGCCAGCTTGCACAGGCGCTGGACGCCACCGACACCGACGAAGTGTGGGAGTTCGGCGCCGGCTCCGGCGCGCTCGCGTCGCAGCTGCTACAGGCGCTGGGCGAGCGCGTGAAGCGCTACGTGATCGTCGACTTGTCCGGCGCGCTGCGCGAGCGCCAGCGCGCAACGCTGCATGAGCGCGTGCCGGACCACGCCCCACGCGTCGAGTGGGTCGACCGGCTGCCCGAGGCCGGCATCGAAGGTGTGGTCGTCGGCAACGAGGTGCTCGATGCGATGCCGGTCGCGCTGCTGCACTGGGACGGCAGTCATTGGTTCGAGCGCGGCGTGGCACTCGACGCGCAGGGGCGTTTCGTCTGGGCCGACCGGCCCACTGGGCTGCGCCCGCCGATCGAGCCCGGCTTCGTGCCGGGTACGACGATCGAGCTGGCGCGCCAGGCCGCCGGCTTCGTCGCGACGCTGGCCGGCACGTTGAATCGCGGCGCAGCGTTCTTCCTCGACTACGGCTTTCCGGAGCACGAGTTCTTTCATCCGCAGCGCACCGGCGGCACGCTGATGTGCCACCGCGGCCACCTGGCCGACCCCGACCCGCTGTCGCACGTGGGCGAGAAGGACATCACCGCGCACGTCGACTTCACCGCGGCGGCGCTGGCCGGCCAGGACGCCGGGCTGGAGGTGCTGGGCTACACGAGCCAGGCGCGCTTTCTCTTCAACTGCGGCCTGGTCGCCGACCTGCACGGCGCCGACGCGCGCACGCTGGCCGCGGCGCAGAAGCTCGTCAACGAGCACGAGATGGGCGAGCTGTTCAAGGCGCTGGGCTTCGTGAAGCAGCCGCCCGGGCCGGTGTTCGACGCGATCGGCTTCGCCGCGGGCGACCGCAGCCACACGCTGTGAGAGAGGACGGAGCATGCTGCGCTGGCTGCTGGTGATCGTGCTGACGCTGCTGGTGTTCAGCGGCCTCAAGCCATGGCTCGCAAAGCTGGGTATCGGCCGCTTGCCCGGCGACTTCGAGTTCCGCATCGGCCAGCGCACCGTCTGGCTGCCGATCGCCTCGACCGTCTTGCTGAGCTTCGTCGCGATGCTGATCGGCCAGCTGATCTGAGTCAGTGGATGGCCCGCGAAGCCACGCTATAATGCGCGGCTCAGGCGCTTTAGCTCAGTCGGTTAGAGCGACGGAATCATAATCCGCAGGTCCGGGGTTCGAATCCCTGAAGCGCCACCAGATACCAAAGGCCCGCAGGTCATTCCTGCGGGCCTTTTCGCTGTTGGACGGTCACTTCAGAGGTTCGACCAGTCGTAGATCGGCACCTCGGCAGGCGCGCTGCCGATCTGGATCGTGATCTCGCGATGCGCGGCCAGCGGGATCGTCGCCGGATCGCCCTCGAAGCGCTGCAGGCCGGTGCCCGCGTCCGGGTCGCGCACGTAGAACGCGATGTTCGGATCGCTGAGCCCGGCCACGTTCGACGCCGACAGCGTCTGGCCCCACAGCGCGAAGAACTGGCCCAGCGTGAAGCTCACCGGCGCCGCCGCCTCGACGTGGATCAAGCCGGAGCGGTCGTGCGTGTGCAGCGCGTACCTGCAAGACGGCACGATGCCGATCTCGGCCGGCACCGCGAGCTGCACGCCATCGCGAAAGATCGTCAGGTGCGCGTGGATGTGGAAGGTCTCGCTGGCCTCGCATTGCACGCCGGCGAAGCTGCCGCCCTGGCCGCCGGCGGCGGTGTTGCCGTCGGGCCATTGGGTGATGCCCTGCTGGCTGCTGTCGAGCGGCGTCATCGTCGTCGCGAGCGGCGGCATGGGTGCCGGTGCCGGTGCCGGTGCCGGTGCCGGTGCCGGTGCCGGTGCCGGTGCCGGTGCCGGTGCCGGTGCCGGCGCTGGCGCTGGCGCTGGCGCTGGCGCGGGCGCGGGCGCGGGCGCGGGCGCGGGCGCCGGTGCGGGTGCGGGACTTGGCGGCGGGCCCGCCGCAGGCGGCGATCGGTCGCCACCGCCGTCGCCGTCGCCGTCGCCGCCGCCGCAGGCGGCGAACTGGAGGCTGAGCGCCAGACACCACCACAAGGCGCGACGTCGCCGATGGCGCAGGGCGTCGTCGGTTCGAGAAGCTGAATCGGCTCGGCTCATGTCGGGCTCCTGAACGGCTGCGGTCGCCGCCAAGGGCAAGCGCCGTTCCGGGTCCGGACCGTTGCGCCACGCCGATGCGGCAAGATCGCGGCATGCCCGAGATCCGCGCCTTCGCTCCGCCCCCTTCGCCCACCGCGCCAGTGCCCCGCAGCGGACCGCAGAAATACGCCGTCGACGTCCGCGAAAGCGCCATCGACGGCCGCGGCGCGTTCGCGGCCGAGGCGATTCCGGCGCGACGCAAGATCGGCGAGATCCGCGGCGAATCGATCTCGGTGCGCGAGGCGCGCCGGCGCGCCAAGGGCCTGGCGCGGATCATGATCGTCGAGGTCTCGGACACGCGCGCGATCGATGCCTCGCGCTCCGAGGATCCGCTGCGCTTCGTCAACCACTCGTGCCGGCCCAATGCGGTCCTGCGCATCCGCCAGGGCCGCGTCGAGTTCTACGCGCTGCGCGACGTGGCGCCCGGCGAGGAGCTGACGGCGCACTACGGCGAGTCGCACCACGAAGGCCGGCTCACCTGCCGCTGCGGCGCGCCGGGCTGCGCCGGCCGGCTCTAAGCTTCGCCCCCGAACGCCTTTGCATTGCCGAGCTGTCGATCGACCAGACAGCGCGCCACCCACCACTTTCCATGAACGACCCCATCGTGATCCTCGGCGGCGGACACGCCGCGGCGCAACTGTGCGCGAGCCTGGCCGAAGCCGGCCTGGCGAACCGCGTGACGCTCGTCAGCGACGACGCCTACCTGCCCTACCAGCGCCCGCCGCTGTCCAAGGGCTTTCTCAAGAGCGCCGATGAGGCGACGCAGGCGTTCCGCGCCGAGGCGTGGTTCCAGGAGCAGGGCATCGCGCTGCGCCTGGGCGACGCCGCGGTGGCGGTCGACCGCGCAGCGCGCACCGTGACGCTGCGTTCGGGCGCCGTGCTGCCGTGGGCCTGGCTGGTGTTCGCCACCGGCGCCCGCGCGCGGCGCCTGCCCGGCCTGCCCGAGGGCCTGTCCAACGTGGCCTTGCTGCGCAGCGCCGCCGACGCGCAGGCGCTGCGCGAGCGGCTTGCGGCGACGTCCAGCCTCACCGTGATCGGCGGCGGCTTCATCGGCCTGGAGGTCGCAGCCACGGCACGCGCGCTCGGCAAGGCGGTGACGGTGCTCGAAAGCGCGCCGCGACTGCTGGGCCGCGCGGTATCGCCGGCGCTGTCTGCCCATGTGCTGGCCGCCCATCGCGCCGCCGGCATCGACGTGCGCACCGGCGTGCGCTGCGGCGCGATGCGGGCCGAGGGCGGCCGGCTCGCAGCGATCGAGGTCGACGGTGCGGTGCATCCGGTCGAGCTGCTGCTCGTTGCGATCGGCGCCACGCCGGAGACCGCGCTGGCACAGGCCGCGGGCATCGCCTGCGACGACGGCATCGTGGTCGACGCGAACATGCTGACCAGCGACCCTTCGGTGCTCGCGATCGGCGACTGTGCGCGGTTCCCGGAGCGCCGCGTCGGCGGCCTGCTGCGGCTGGAGTCGGTGCAGAACGCCAACGACCAGGCGCGCACCGCCGTCGCGACCCTGACCGGCACGCCGCGCGCGCACGACGCGCTGCCGTGGTTCTGGTCGGACCAGGGCAGCCTGCGGCTGCAGATGACCGGCCTGGTGCCGGCCGAAGGCACGCCGGGCCTTTCGAGCGTTCGCCGGCCGGGCGCGAGCGAGGCCGCGTTCTCGCTGCTGCACTACGTGGACGGGCGCTTCGTGTGCATCGAGTCGGTCAACGCGCCGGCCGACCACATCATGGGGCGCAAGCTGCTCGAGGCCGGCCGCAGCCCGGCGCCCGAGGTCGCCGCCGACCCGGGCGTGCCGTTGAAGACGCACCTGGCCTGAAGCCGCGCCGCGGGCCGGGCGGCGATAATGCCGGCCTTCGTTCCAACAGCCTCTGGATCCACACCATGAACCGCTGTGATGTTCGGGCGGGCGCGCTGGCGCTCGCCCTGATCGCGTCGACCATCGCCGTTTCGCTGCCCACCGCCGCTTCCGCCCAGGAAGTCGTGCAGCGCAACTTCCCCCGCAATGCCCTGCGCGGCGAGGTCGTCGTTCTCAGCGAGAGCGAGGCCCTGCTCAACGGCAAGCCCGTGCGCCTGGCGCCTGGCCTGCGTCTGCGCGGCCCCAACAACCTGCTGCTGGTGAGCGGCGCCGCCCAGGGCCAGAAGTTCCTCGCGCACTACACCGTCGACACCTACGGTCTGATCAACAACCTGTGGGTGCTGCGCGAAGACGAGGCCCAGCGCCTGTGGCCCAAGACCGAGCAGGAAGCCGCCGCGTGGGGCTTCGATCCGGTCGCCCAGCTCTGGTTCAAGCCCTGAGCGCGAGGAGATCGACATGAGCGACATGAACGACGAAACGGCAGCCAAGCAAGGCGGCAAGAAGGTCTTCGTCAAGACCTTCGGCTGCCAGATGAACGAGTACGACTCCGACAAGATGCTCGACGTCCTTCGTGCGGCCGAAGGATACGAGCCGACGCAAGACCCCGAGCAGGCCGACCTGATCCTGTTCAACACCTGCTCGATCCGCGAGAAGGCGCAGGAGAAGGTGTTCTCCGATCTCGGACGCATCAAGCATCTGAAGGCGCGCGGCGTGAAGATCGGCGTCGGCGGCTGCGTCGCCAGCCAGGAAGGCGCGGCGATCATCGAGCGCGCGCCCTACGTCGACGTGGTGTTCGGCCCGCAGACGCTGCACCGCCTGCCCGAGCTGCTGGCGCGGCGCGGCGCGCAGGGCCGCCCGCAGGTCGACATCAGCTTCCCCGAGATCGAGAAGTTCGACCACCTGCCGCCGGCGCGCGTCGAGGGCGCCACGGCCTTCGTGTCGATCATGGAAGGCTGCTCGAAGTACTGCTCCTACTGCGTGGTGCCCTACACCCGCGGCGAGGAAGTCAGCCGCCCGTTCGATGACGTGCTGACCGAGGTGGCGGGCCTCGCCGACCAGGGCGTGCGCGAGGTGACGCTGCTGGGCCAGAACGTCAACGCCTACCGCGGGCGCATGGGCGAGACCGCCGAGATCGCCGACTTCGCGCTGCTGCTCGAATACGTGGCCGAGATCCCGGGCATCGAGCGCATCCGCTACACCACCAGCCACCCGAACGAGTTCGGCCAGCGGCTGATCGACGCCTACGCGAAGCTGCCCAAGCTGGTGAACCACCTGCACCTGCCGGTGCAGCACGGCTCGGACCGCATCCTCGCGGCGATGAAGCGCGGCTACACCGCGCTCGAGTACAAGAGCACGATCCGCAAGCTGCGCGCGATCCGCCCGGACCTCAGCCTCTCCACCGACTTCATCGTCGGCTTCCCTGGCGAGAGCGAGGACGACCACGCCAAGACGATGAAGCTGATCGCCGACGTCGGCTTCGACGCGAGCTTCAGCTTCGTGTTCAGCGCGCGGCCCGGCACGCCGGCCGCCGCGCTGCACGACGAGACGCCGCAGGAGCTCAAGCTCGCGCGGCTGGCGCAGGTGCAGGCCGAGATCGAGGCCAACGCGCGGCGCATCAGCGCGTCGCGCGTCGGCACGGTGCAGCGCATCCTGGTCGAAGGCCCGAGCCGCAAGGACGCTTCCGAGCTGATGGGGCGCACCGAGTGCAACCGGATCGTCAACTTCCCCGGCGGCGCGAACCCCAAGCGCCTCGTCGGCCAGCTGATCGACGTGACGATCACCCAGGCCTACCCGCATTCGCTGCGCGGCGAGATCGTCACGCGCGAGCTGCCCGTGGCGGCCTGACGACGGCGGGGCCCCGTGCCTGGGTGGGCGCGGGGCAGCCCGGCGGCGCGGCGTGCCAAATCTCACGCCGCCTGGCGGCAAGCCAGGATCAGAATGCCTGACCGCAACCCTCATCGGCTTGTGGAGGGACGATGGTCAACCGCGAATTTCCGAACACCCACCCCGCACCGCTGGACGCGCTCGAGTTCGAGATCACCGACATCAGCGACGCGCGCCACGCGCTCGATGAGCTGCCACCCGGCGTGGGCGAACTGGAGAAGTTTGCGCCGGGCTACTGGGAAAAGCGGCGTCGCCCGACGATGCCGACCGATCGCGCGCTGACCGGCGCGGCTGTCGAGTGGGCAATCGCGCTGCCGCCCGATCTGCGCCCGCGCGAGCTGAGCGCGCAGTTTCCGCGCCTGGCCAATGCGCTCGCCGCGGCCTGGTCCGACCGCGGTCGCGCGCTTGCGACGCTCGACGGGCTGCTGGTCGATCGCCGCGGCGGACGCCGCGGCCTGCCGCCTGAAGTGATGGCCGAGCTGCAGCGGCTCAACGACTACCTGCGGCGTGCGCCGGCGATGCCGGCCGCGGCGACCGCAGCACCCGCGGCGGCCGCGGTGCCGCCCGAGATGCTCGAGCGCGCCAAGCGCCTGCTCGAATCGGCCGGCTACCGCGTCATTGCGCCGGGCGGCTGAGCTCGCCCAGGGCCGTCAGCAGCGCATCGACGTCGCGGTCCGCATGGGCCGCCGACAAGGTGATGCGCAGCCGCGCCGTGCCCTCGGGCACCGTCGGCGGGCGGATCGCCGGCACCCACAGGCCGCGCGTCTCCAGGCCCGCCATCACAGCCATCGCACGCGCGTTGTCGCCGATCACCACCGGCTGGATCGCCGTGCAGGTGCGCGGCGCGTCCCACGGCAGCGCGGCCAGGCCGGCGCCGAGCCGCTCGCGCAACGCCGCCAGGCGCTCGCGGCGCCAGCCTTCGGACTCGATCACGCGCAGCGCCGCGCGCAGCGTCTCGGCCACCATCGGCGGCGCGCCGGTTGCGAAGAAGTAGGTCCGCGCGCGCTGCACCAGCCATTCGATCACCGGCTCGACCGCGGCGACGAAGGCGCCGGCCACGCCCGCCGCCTTGCCGAGCGTGGCCATGTAGATCAGACGATCCGGCATCGCGCCTTCGCGCAGGCCCCGACCGGCAAACCAATGAGACAGGCTGCCGCGCCCGCCCTCGCCGAGCACGCCGAAACCGTGCGCGTCGTCGATCATCAGCCAGGCGTCGTGGCGCTCGCACAGCGCAAGCATCTCGGGCAGCGGCGCGAGGTCGCCGTCCATGCTGAACACCGCATCGGCGATCACCAACCGACGCCGGGCGCCGCGCGTCTCGACGAGCGCGCGCTCCAGCGCCGCGAGGTCGTTGTGCGCATAGACCTTGAGCTCGGCGCGCGACAGCCGCGCGCCGTCGATCAGGCAGGCGTGGTTGAGGGCATCGGAGATGAGCGCGTCGCCGCGCTCGACCAGCGCGGGGATCGTGCCGACGTTGGCCGCATAGCCGGCGTAGAAGTAGATCGCGCGCGGCAGGCCGACGAAGCGCGCGAGTTCGTCTTCCAGCGCGGCATGCGAGGGGCTGTGGCCACAGATCAGCGGCGACGCGGTCGCGCCGACGCCCAGGCGCTGGGCGGCCTCGCGCGCCGCGTCGATCAGCGCCGGATGCTGGGCAAGGCCGAGGTAGTCGTTGCTCGCGAAACTGATGCGGCGGCTGCCGTCGACGGCGTAGCGCACCGCGTCGCGCTGCTGTGTGCTGGCGCGCCGACGGCGGCGGATGCCGCGCGATTCGAGTTCGGCCAGCGCGGCCGCGAAGACCTGGGACGGATCGGGCATGAGGTGCTCAGTCGGGCAGCGCGAGCTGCAGCGTACGCGCATCGGCCTGCGGCGCCCACGGCCAGTCGGCCAGCAGGGGAGCGTCGATGCGCGTGCGCAGGTAGTCGAGGTTGGCCGCCTGCTCCGGCATGCCGGGGTCGAGGCGGTTGCAGATCCAGCCGGCCAGCGGCAGGCCGCGCGCGAGGATCGCATCGCGCGTGAGCAGCGCGTGGTTCAGGCAACCGAGGCGCAGGCCGACGACCAGGATCACCGGCAGGCCCAGTGCGGCGGCCAGGTCCGCGCCGGTGTGCGACTCGTTCAGCGGTACGAGGAAGCCGCCCGCACCTTCGACGACCACCGCGTCCGCGCGCGCGCGCAGCGCGGCGCAGCGCTGCGCGATCAGGTCGATGTCGATGCGCGCGCCGGCATTCGCGGCGGCGATGTGCGGCGAAACCGGATCGGGCAGCAGGTAGGGGTTGTCGAGCTCGGCAGGCACGACGACGTTGCTGGCGGCACGCAAGGCGTCGACGTCCTCGTTGCGCCCGCTCGCATCGCAACCGGCCGCGACCGGCTTCATGCCGACGGCGCGCAGGCCCTGGCGCGTGAGCCCATGCAGCAGCGCCGCGCTCGCGCGCGACTTGCCCACGCCGGTGTCGGTGCCGGTGACGAACCAGGCCTTCATGACCCGAGCGCGGCGTCGAGCGCGCGCAGGGCGCCGCCCGCCAGCTGCTCGAGCGCCGCGTCGTCGAGCACGTAGGGCGGCATGAAGTACAGCGTGTTGCCGATCGGGCGCAGCAGCAGGCCTTCGGCCAGCGCGCGACGGTGGTAGGCGCCGGAGAAGCCGGGCACGTCGGACTCGACGTCGAAGGCCCAGATCATGCCGAGCCGGCGCGCGTGTCGCACCGCGCGGTGCTGCGCGAGCGGCGCGAGCAGCGCGTCGAGCCGCTGCGCGGTCTGCGCGTTGCGGGCGAGAACGTCGTCGCGCTCGAACAGCTCGAGCACCGTCAGCGCCGCGCGGCACGCGAGTGCATTGCCGGTGTAGGAGTGCGAATGCAAAAAGCCGCGCGACGCGCGGTCGTCCCAGAAGCTGGCGTAGACCGGGTCGGTGGTCAGCACGGCCGACAGCGGCAGCACGCCGCCGGTCAGGCCCTTGGACAGGCAGATGAAGTCGGGCCGGATGCCGGCCTGCTGGTGCGCGAACAGCGTGCCGGTGCGCCCGAAGCCGACCGCGATCTCGTCGCAGATCAGGTGGACCTCGAAGCGGTCGCACAGCGCGCGCGCGCGGCGCAGATACTCGGGATCGTGCATCGCGAAGCCGGCGGCACACTGCACCAGCGGCTCGACGATCAGCGCCGCGGTGCGCTCGTGGTGCTCGGCGAGATAGGCCTCGAGCGCGGCGGCGCAGCGCGCGGCGTGGGCCTTTGCGTCGTCGCCGGGCGCGGCCGTGCGCGCGTCGGGCGACGGCAGCGCGGCCGACAGCCGCACCAGCGGCGCATAGGCCTCGCGAAACAGCGCGATGTCGGTGACCGACAGCGCGCCGACCGTCTCGCCGTGGTAGCCGCCGGCAAGACCCACGAACTCGCACTTGGCCGGCCGGCCCAGGTTGCGCCAGCTGTGCGCGCTCATCTTGAGCGCGATCTCGGTCGCCGAGGCGCCGTCGCTGCCGTAGAACGCATGGCCCAGCCCGGTCAGCGCGCCCAGGCGTTCGCTGAGCTCGACCACCGGCTCGTGCGTCAGGCCGGCGAGCATCACGTGGTCGACGCGCTCGAACTGCGCGACGAGCGCCGCGCGCATCGCCGGATGGTTGTGGCCGAACAGGTTGACCCACCACGAGCTCACGGCATCGAGGTAACGCCGGCCCTGGTCGTCGTGCAGCCAGGGCCCGTCGGCGCGCACGATGGCCAGCGGCGGCTCGTCGTCGAGCCGCTTCATCTGCGTGCAGGGATGCCAGACGGCGCGCCGGCTGCGCTCGGCGAGCGTGGCCATCACGATGCCTCGTGCGAACCGGGCTTCGGACCGATCGCGCGCACGTGACCCTCGGGCCGGTAGGTGCAGCGGTCGCCGCTGCTCTGACGCCACACGCTGACCTGCGTGACGCCGGGCACCGCGGCGGCCAGCGAGCGGTGCAGGTAGACGCACAGGTTCTCGAGCGTGGGCTCGCCCAGGCCCTCGACCTCGTCGAGGAAGTGGTGGTCGAGTTTTTCGCGCAGGCGCGCGACCACCGCGCGCAGCAACGCGAGGTCGACCACCATGCCGGTGGCCGGGTCGCGCTCGCCGCAGACGGTGACCTCGGCCTGGTAGGTGTGGCCGTGGATGCGCTTGCTGCCGGCGACCTCGCGGGCGTCGTCGAGCTGGCGGCGCAGCGTGTGCGCGGCCTCGAAGTAGAAGGACTGGCTCAGTTCGAACATCGGATACGCGGACTTCGTGAACGCCTCGCGTTCAGCGGATGCCGATCACTTTGTGGGTTTGCACGCTCAGGTGCCAGGCCGGATGGTCGAGGCACCACTGCACCGCGAAGGCCGTGGCGGCCGCGCGGTCCGGGCCGTCCATCGGTTGTACCCGACGATGGGCGAAATCGAGTTGCTCTAGCGCGACCAGGTCGATGCCGGCTTGCGGCACGACAACCTTGAGCTCGTCGCCCGAGCGCTGCACCAGCGGCGCGCCGGCCTTGGGGCTGACGCAGATCCAGTCCAGCCCCGCGGGCGCGGCGACGGTACCGTTGGTCTCGACCGCGATCTCGAAGCCCTGGGCATGCAGCGCGTCGATCAGCGCCGCATCAACCTGCAGCAGCGGCTCGCCGCCGGTGAGCACGACGAAACGCTGCCCCGGCTTGCCGGCCGGCCAGAACGATGCGACATGCGCGGCCAGACCGGCGGCCTGCGCAAACTTGCCGCCGCCCGTGCCGTCGGTGCCGACGAACTCGGTGTCGCAGAACTGGCAGATCGCGCTCGAGCGGTCGGCTTCGCGGCCGGTCCAGAGGTTGCAGCCGGCAAAGCGGCAGAACACCGCCGGGCGACCGGCGTGGTGGCCCTCGCCCTGCAGCGTGTAGAAGACTTCCTTGACCGAGTAGGTCATCTCGCGCCTCCGCGCACGAAGCCGGCGACACCCAGCCCCGCAGCGCAGGCCAGCACCATCGCGATGTAGGTCGACATGGCGCCGTCGCGGCCGGTGATGGCCAGCCCGGCCAGCGAGGCCAGCACCGCCGCCGCCGCGCCCCAGGCGGCCAGGCGCAGCAGCGAGCACTGGATCGCGCGCCGCCATAGCAGCTTGGCCAGCGCGGCCGACAGCAGCCCGAGCATCAGCCCCGGCAGCAGCAGGTTCAGCGCATGGATCAGGGCTTGGGTGGCGGTCATTGCATGCGGGCGGATCGAGCGTCGGCCCGGGCGGCACGTCGTCCCGGCGCGATGGCGGGCATTTGAGACATGCCAAGTCGTTGAAAAGACTGTGAATTTTATAATCCGCGCCATGAGTGTGTTCGCCCTCGGCCTGAATCACACGACCGCGCCGGTGGATCTGCGCGGTCGTTTTGCGTTCACGCTTGAACAACTCGCCCCGACGCTGCAGCAGTTTCGCCACCATGTGGTCGGCCCCAGCCAACCGGTGCGGGCCGACGCGCCGCCCGAGGCCGCGATCCTGTCGACTTGCAACCGCACCGAGCTCTACTGCGCCGCCGAGCCGGCGATGGTGAGGCCTGCGCTGGCCTGGCTGGCCGAGGTCGGCGGCGTCGGCACCGACACGCTGTCTTCCCACGCTTACGTGCTCGAGGGCGGCCAGGCGGCGCGCCACGCGTTTCGCGTGGCCTCTGGCCTCGACTCCATGGTGCTCGGCGAGCCGCAGATCCTCGGCCAGATGAAGCAGGCGGTGCGCGAGGCCGACGCCGCCGGCACGCTGGGCACGACGCTGCACCAGCTCTTCCAGCGCAGCTTCGCGGTCGCCAAGGAAGTGCGCACGTCGACCGAGATCGGCAGCCACTCGATCAGCATGGCCGCCGCCGCCGTGCGCCTGGCCGCGCAGTTGTTCGAGGACTTGCGCGAGATCCGCATCCTGTTCGTCGGCGCCGGCGAGATGATCGAGCTCGCCGCGACGCACTTCGCAGCGCGCGCGCCGAAGAGCATCGCCATCGCCAACCGCACGCTCGAGCGCGGCGAGAAGCTCGCCACGCGCTTCGGCGCCGAGGCGATCCGCCTGGCCGACCTGCCGGCGCGACTGCACGAGTTCGACGCGGTGGTTTCCTGCACCGCAAGCACGCTGCCGATCATCGGTCTGGGTGCCGTCGAGCGCGCGATCAAGGCGCGCAAGCACCGGCCGATGTTCATGGTCGACCTGGCCGTGCCGCGCGACATCGAGCCCGAGGTCGCGCGGCTGGGCGACGTGTACCTCTACACCGTCGACGATCTCGCGCAGTTGGTGCAAAGCGCCGGCGAGAAGCGCCAGGCGGCCGTCGCGCAGGCCGAGGCCATCATCGAGACCGGGGTGCAAAGCTTCGTGCACTGGCTCGACCAGCGCGCCACCGTGCCGCTGATCCAGGCGCTGCAAAGCCAGGCCGACAACTGGCGCGAGCTCGAGATCGCGCGCGCACGCAAGCTGCTGGCGCGCGGAGACGACGTCGAAGCCGTGCTGGACGCGCTCTCGCGCGGCCTGACGCAGAAGCTGCTGCACGGCGCCTTCGCCGAGCTGCACGCCAGCGATCCGGCACAGCGCGCCCAGCTGGCCGCCACCGTCTCGCGCCTGTTCCTGCGCGGCGACGCCAAAGGGCGTTAGCGACGATCGCGGCGCTCGCCGCTTTCGACCTCGCGCGGCCGCGCCGCGCCCGCCCTCTTTCCTCTTCGTTTGCACCAGCCCATGAAACCCGCGTTGCGCCAGCAGCTCGACCGCTATGCCGACCGCCTGGCCGAGCTCGACTCGCTGCTCGCCGATCCCGCCGTCATGAAGGACGGCGCGGCCTTTCGCGCACTGAGCCGCGAGCACGTGGAAGTGGCCGGCCTGATCGAGCGCAGCCGCCGCTACGCGCAGCGCGAGTCCGACCTGGCGGCGGCGCGCGAGCTCGCGGCCGATCCCGAGATGGCCGAGATGGCGGCCGAGGAGATCGCCTCGGCCGAAGCGGAGCTGGAGCGCCTGGAAGCGGAGCTGCAGCGCCTGATGCTGCCGCGCGACCCGGATGACGGCCGCAACGCCTTCATCGAGATCCGTGCCGGCACCGGCGGCGACGAGTCCGCCCTGTTTGCCGGCGACCTGCTGCGCATGTACACGCGCTACGCCGAGCGCCAGGGCTGGAAGCTGGAGCTGATGAACGCGAGCGAAAGCGACCTCGGCGGCTACAAGGAGGCTGTGCTGCGCATCGAGGGCGACGGCGTGTTCGGCAAGCTGAAGTACGAGTCGGGCGGCCATCGCGTGCAGCGCGTGCCGGTGACCGAGACGCAGGGCCGCATCCACACCAGCGCCTGCACCGTGGCCGTGCTGAGCGAGCCGGACGAAGCCGCCGAAATCACGCTCAACCCGGCGGAGCTGCGCATCGACACCTTCCGCGCCAGCGGCGCCGGCGGCCAGCACGTCAACAAGACCGACTCGGCGGTGCGCGTGACCCACCTGCCCACCGGCCTGGTCGCCGAATGCCAGGACGACCGCTCCCAGCACCGCAACAAGGCCAAGGCACTGGCGGTGCTGGCAGCGCGGCTGCGCGACCGCGAGCGCAACGAGCGCCTCGCCAAGGAAGCCGCCACGCGCAAGAGCCTGATCGGCTCCGGCGACCGCTCGGACCGCATCCGCACCTACAACTTCCCGCAGGGTCGCGTCACCGACCACCGCATCAACCTGACGCTCTACCAGCTTGGCGCGGTGCTCGACGGCGAGCTCGAGCCGCTGATCGACGGCCTGCTCGCCGCGCGCGAAGCCGAACTGCTCGCGCAGATGGAGATCGGCGACCGATGAGCCTCGAACGCCGGCTCGCAGCGGCCACCGTGCGCGACGCCCTGGCAGCGGCGCGCACGATCGGCGTGGAGCGCCTCGATGCGCTCGCCTTGCTCGAACACGCGCTCGGCCGCCCGCGCGTCTGGCTGATCGCCCATGACGACGAGCTGCTGGCCACAGCCGACGCGCAGCGCGCGGCCGCGCTGTTCGTGCGCCGCGCGGCCGGCGAGCCGCTGGCCTACCTGGTCGGCGAGAAGGAGTTCCACGGCCTCGCCCTGCGCGTGACGCCCGACGTGCTGATCCCGCGTCCGGACACCGAAACGCTGGTCGAGTGGGCGCTGGAACTGCTGCCGGCCGACCGCCCCGTCGCGGTGGCCGACCTCGGCACCGGCAGCGGCGCGATCGCGCTGGCGATCGCCCAGGCGCGCCCGCTCGCACGCATCACCGCGATCGACGCGAGCGACACCGCGCTGGCGGTCGCGCGCGCCAACGGCGAGCGCCTCGGGCTGCGCGTCGCGTGGCGTGTCAGCGACTGGTGGCAGGACCTAGCCGGTCAGCGCTTCGATCTCGTGGTCAGCAACCCGCCCTACATTGCCGAAGGCGACGTGCACCTGGCCGCGCTGGGTCACGAACCGCAGCAGGCGCTCACCTCCGGCATCGACGGCCTGGACGCGATCCGCCGCATCGTCGCCGGCGCGCGCGATCACCTCGCGCCCGGCGGCTGGCTGCTGTTCGAGCACGGCTTCGACCAGGCCCAGGCGGTGGCCGCGCTGTTGGCGAGCGCTGGCTTTTCGTCGATCGGCACGCGGCTCGATCTCGGCGAACGCGCACGCTGCACCGGCGCCCGCGCGCCGGGCTGAGAGAAGCGGCGAGCGGCCTGTCGCCGTCGCGCGACGACCCCCAACTTGAGGCACGCGCGGCGTCAATTGCTCACGCACGCGCCGCAGGGTGCGGGCGTAGCATGACTTCCCGGGTCCCGCTCGCCGCGCGCCCGCATCCCGCGGTGCGGCGCGGCGTCCCGGTCGATGGAGGAGATCGCCATGTCCTCGCCGATCCGTTGCGTGTCCCCGTCCCTTCGCCGCGAGCAGCAGCTTCGCGCGGCCCTGATGTTCGGACTGCTGGCCTGTGCGGCCTGCGCGGCCCTGGCCGACAACGGCCTGCGATGGTCCGCTGGCCCATCGTCGGCCCTCGACGATGGCGCCACCACCGCCGGCTGGCGCGGCCAGCTCGCGGTCAGCGTGCAAGATCCCGGCGACGCGGCGGCCTGGGATCCGGCCGCCGGAAGGCCGGGCAACCTGAGCCTGTTGAGCGGCTACTACTTCTCGAACCGCACGCTGGGTGCATCAGCGGGCGGCTTCCGCGCCACCGGCGGCGTGATCGGCACCCACGGCACGTTGGGTGTGGGCGCGCTGGGCAGTTCGCTGCTCGCGCCGGGCTTCACCAGCGACCGGCGCAGCTACAGCCTGACGGCACCGGCCTGGGCCGGCGATGCCGGCGATGCGGCCGCGGTGCCCTACGTCGGCGTCGGCTACACCGGGCTGATCGGCAAGCGCAGCCTGACCGGCGAGGGCTGGGGCGTCAGCGCCGACCTCGGCATGACCGCGCTGCAACCGCGCTCGGCGGTGCGGCTGGGGCAGACGCCGGCAAGCCAACAGGCGCCGAGCGACCTGGTGCGCGACCTGCAGCTCAACCCGATGATTCACGTCGGCGTCTCGTACGCCTTCTGATCGGTGCCTTCGTGGCAGGGACTTGACGCCGGTCGGGGCAGGCCCCGGGCCGCTGGCGTATAACCCCGGCTTTGCCGCCGGAGATTCCAATCCGCGGCGGCTCGCCAACCGAGGGAGTCAAGCGATGAGCGACGTCCAGCAGCGCATCGACGCGCTGGTGAAGAACCACCGGATCGTGCTGTTCATGAAAGGCACGGCCCAGTTTCCGATGTGCGGCTTTTCCGGCCGCGCCATCCAGATCCTCAAGGCCTGCGGCGTCACCGACCTCAAGACGGTGAACGTGCTCGAGGACGAGGAAATCCGCCAGGGCATCAAGGAATACGCCAACTGGCCGACGATTCCGCAGCTCTACATCGACGGCCAGTTCGTCGGCGGCTCGGACATCATGATGGAGATGTACCAGGCCGGCGAGCTGCAGCCGCTGCTGGTGAAGAAGGCCGCCTGATGGCCGCTGCCGCGCGGCGGCTGGTCGTCGGGCTGACCGGCGCTTCGGGCGCCGTCTACGGCGTTCGCCTGCTCCAGCGCGCGCGCGCGCTGGGCGTAAGTACCCACCTGGTTGCCACGCCCGCGGGCGTGCTCAACGTCCACCACGAGCTGGGGCTCGACCGCGCGGCGCTCGACGCGCTGGCCGACGAGTCGCATGCGCCCGGCGATGTCGGCGCGTGCATCGCCAGCGGCAGCTTCGCGACCGCCGCGATGGTGGTCGCCCCGTGCTCGATGAAGAGCCTGGCCGCGATCGCGCACGGCCTGGGCGACAACCTGCTCACGCGCGCGGCCGATGTCACGCTCAAGGAACGCCGCCGCCTGATCCTGATGGTGCGCGAGACACCGTTGAACCTGGCCCACCTGCGCAACATGGTGGCGGCCACCGAGATGGGCGCGATCGTGTTCCCGCCGCTGCCGGCCTTCTATCACCGGCCCACGACGATCGACGAACTGGTCGACGAAACAGTCGAGCGCGTGCTCGAACTCGCCGGCATCGAGGCCGCCACGCCCAAGGCCTGGCCGGGCTTGTAGCCGGCGTCGGCCATCGCGGCCGCGATGCGGCCCACGCGCTGCAGGGCGCTGCGCCGCGCCTCGTCCCAGTGACCGCCGACGCCCAGGCGGATGCAGTGCCTAAAGCGCTCCGAGGTGCTGAACATCGTGCCCGGCGCGATGCAGATGCCCTCGTCGACGCAGGCGTGGAACAGTGCGATCGAGTCCACCGCCTGCGGCAGCTCGACCCACAGGATGTAGCCGCCGGCCGGATCGGTGACGCGCGTGCCCTTGGGAAAGCTTTGCGCGATCAGGCCGCGGGCATCGTCGACGCGCGCAGCGATGGTCGCGCGCAGCTGGCGGAAGCTCGACTCCAGGCCCGGCTGCGCCAGCAGCTCGGCCAGGGCCGACTCGACCACCGCGGTCTGGCTGCCGCTGGTGCTCGACTTCATGCGCCGCAGCGCCGTGCCCCATCGACCGGCATCGACCCAGCCCAGCCGCAGGCCGGGCGCCAGCGTCTTGGAGAACGAGCCGCAGATCATCACGTTGCCGCTGGCATCGAACGACTTCACCGCGCGACGACGGTCGTCCTGCTCGGCGAGGTCGTTGTAGAGCACGTCCTCGACCAAGGGCACGCGGCGCTCGGCCAGCATCTGCGCCAGCCGGCGGCGCTCGGAAAGCGGCATGCACGCGCCAAGCGGATTCGACAGCGTGGGCACCAGCAGCACCGCGCGCACCGGCTGGGTGTCCAGCGCAAGCTGCAGCGCATCGAGCGAGATGCCGTGGCGCGGATGCGTGGGGATCTCGAGCGCACGCAGGTGCAGGCTTTCAAGGATCTCGAGAAAGCCGAAGTGCGTGGGCGACTCCAGCGCGACCACGTCGCCGGGCCGCGTGACGCAGCGCAGGCACAGCGTGATGGCCTCCAGGCAGCTGCCGGTGATCACGACCTCCGCGGGATCGAGCTCGCAGCCCAGGCCGAGCGCGCGGCGCGCCACCGCGCGGCGCAACTCCTCCTGGCCGGTGCCGAAGGGGTAACGGCACAAGGTCGCGCGCTGTCGCAGCGCGGCACGGTTGAACGCACGGCGCACGCGCTCCAGGTTGAACAGGCCTTCGCTCGGACAGGCGGCGCCGAACGAGATGACGCTGCGGTCGTTGGCGAGCGTCATGACCTGCTCGACCAGGGAGCTGATGTCGACGGCGCGCGAATCGGCGGGCGGCTGAGAGACCTCCGGCTCGGGCAGCCGGCGAACGCGCGCCGCGACAAAGTAGCCCGAACGCGGCCGCGCCTCGACCAGGCGCTGGTCCTCGAGCCAGCGATAGGCCTGCGTCACCGTGGTCAGCGAAACGCCGTGCTGGCGCGCGAGTTCGCGCACCGAGGGCATGCGCTCGCCGCTGTCGAGCGAACCCGAACGGATCGCGCCGGCCAGGCGTTCTGCCACCTGCAGGTAGAGCAAACCGGCGCTGCCGGAATCGGTGGCATCCATGCGCCGATTCTGTACCGGTCGATCGCACGGCGGCCAGCACAGACGCCGCCGGATGCGACCGGAACAGATGGCCGGCGAAGGCCTCAGCCCCAGCGCCGCTGTGCGGCGAACACCGCGTTTGGATACTCGGACCGCCCGCGGCTGCCGTTGTAGCGACCGAGCGCGAGGAAGAGGTCGCCGCGCTCGGTGTCGAGGTAGTGGCGCAGGATCACGCAGCCGAAGCGCAGGTTGGTCTGCGTGTGGAACAGCCGCGCGGCATTGCCGTCGCCGATCAGCCGCGCCCAGAACGGCATCACCTGCATGTAACCGCGCGCGCCGACCGACGAGATCGCGAACTTTCGAAACGCGCTCTCGACCTCGATCAGACCGAGCACGAGTGAAGGATCGAGCCCCGCGCGCTTGCTCTCATACCACAGCGTCTGGAGGAACTCGCGCCGGCTGTCGAAGTCCTTGTTGCGCCGCGCGAGCCGCTCGCTCGCGGCGCCGAGCCAGCGCAGGTAGCCGATGCGCTGCTCGGTGGTCTGGAACTGCGGGCGCGGCGGCGCGGCATTGGCCACCGCCTTGCTGAGCGCCGTGCGCACCGCGTCGGCCAGCGGCTCCTCGACCTGCGCGCCGGCCCAGGCCCGCGACGGCCAGCCGCCGGCCGCCAGCAGGGCTGTTGCGCCGGCGACGCCCAGTGCCTGGCGGCGCGCTCTCAGCACTTCACGCGAGCAGCGACGAAGGCCGCGACGTCGGCGCGCGGCACCGCGGTCGGCTCGGCGTCACGCCGACCCTGGACCTCGGTCTGGCCTTCCTTGAGGCCGCGGTCGGAGATCACCACGCGATGCGGCACGCCGATCAGCTCCCAATCGGCGAACATCGCGCCGGGGCGCTCGCCGCGGTCGTCGAGCAGGACGTCGATGCCCTTGGCGGCCAGTTCGTCGTGCAGCGCATCGGCGCTGGCCTTGACCTCGGCGCTGCGGTCGTAGCCGATCGGACAGATCACCACGGTGAACGGCGCGATCGCGTCCGGCCAGACGATGCCGCGCGCATCGTGGTTCTGCTCGATCGCGGCGCCCAGGATGCGCGTCACGCCAATGCCGTAGCAGCCCATCTCCATCAACTGCGGCTTGCCGGTCTCGTCCAGGTAAGTGGCGTTCATCGCCTTCGAGTACTTGGTGCCGAGGTAGAACACGTGACCGACCTCGATGCCGCGCTGGATCGCGAGCGTGCCCTGGCCGTCCGGCGAGGGGTCGCCGGCGACGACGTTGCGGATGTCGGCCACCAGGTCGGGCTCGGGAAGATCGCGGCCCCAGTTGACGCCGGTGAAGTGGAAGTCGGCATCGTTGGCGCCGCAGACGAAGTCGCTCATCGCGGCGACGGTGCGGTCGGCCACCACCTTGACCGGCTGCCCATGGACCATCTTCATGCCGATCGGGCCCAGGTAGCCCGGCTTGCAGCCGAAGTGGCTCTCGATCTCGGCCACCGTGGCGAATCGAAAGCCCGCCTTGAGGCCTTCGAGCTTGCCGGCCTTGACCTCGTTGAGATCGTGATCGCCGCGCACGAGCAGCAGCCAGACGGTGGTCTTGACGATGTCGCCGGCCTCGTTCTTCTCGTCGGTGGCGAGCACCAGCGACTTCACGGTGCGCGCGAGCGGCAAGCCCAACAGGGCCGCGACGTCCTCGCAGGTGCTCTTGCCGGGCGTCGGCGTCTTGGCCAGCGGCTCGGTCGGCGCGGCGCGTTCGGCGATCAGCGACACGGCCTCGGCCAGCTCGATGTTGGCGGCGTACTCGCTGCCGGTGCTGTAGACGATCGCGTCCTCGCCGGTGTCGGCGATGACCTGGAACTCGTGCGAAAGGTCGCCGCCGATCGCGCCGGTGTCGGCCGCGACCGCGCGGTACTGCAGACCGAAGCGGTCGAAGATGCGCTTGTAGGCCTCGACCATCGCCCGGTAGCTGCGGGTGGCGCCGTCCTTGTCACGGTCGAAGGAGTAGGCGTCCTTCATCGTGAACTCGCGCCCGCGCATCACGCCGAAGCGCGGCCGGCGCTCGTCGCGGAACTTGGTCTGGATGTGATAGAAGTTTTTCGGCAGCTGCTTGTAGCTGCGCAGTTCCTGGCGCGCGATGTCGGTGACGACCTCCTCGCTGGTCGGCTGGATGATGAAGTCGCGCTCGTGGCGGTCTTTCACGCGTAGCAGCTCGGGGCCCATCTTGTCGAAGCGGCCGGTCTCCTGCCACAGCTCGGCCGGCTGCACGATCGGCATCAGAAGCTCGACCGCGCCGGCGCGGTTCATCTCCTCGCGGATGATGGCTTCGACCTTGCGGATCACGCGCAGGCCCATCGGCATGTAGTTGTAGATGCCAGCGCCCAGGCGCTTGATCATGCCGGCGCGCATCATCAGCTGGTGGCTGACGACCTCGGCGTCGGCGGGTGCTTCCTTGAGCGTGGAGACGAAGAACTGGGAGGCTTTCATCGCGGCAGCGAACGGTGTGATCGTCGGCTGCGGGCCCGGATGCGGCCTGGCCCTCCCGGGCGGTGAGCCCAGGCATGGCTCATTCAGGGGACGACCCTGAGGTTTGCGCGGGGTTGCGCAGCGAGGGCCCGCTGCAAATAATGAATTCAGTTAAAGAATTCGAGGTTTCATTATGCTCGACCGTGAGGGCTTCCGGCCCAACGTCGGCATCATCCTGCTCAACCAGCGGAACCAGGTGTTCTGGGGCAAACGCATCCGGACGCACTCGTGGCAGTTCCCGCAGGGCGGCATCAAGCACGGTGAGTCGCCGGAGCAGGCGATGTTTCGCGAGCTTCACGAGGAGGTGGGGCTCTTTCCCGAGCACGTGCGCATCCTCGCGCGCACGCGCGACTGGCTGCGCTACGAGGTCCCCGACCACTACATCCGGCGCGACGCGCGCGGCCACTACAAGGGCCAGAAGCAGATCTGGTTCCTGCTGCAGCTGGTCGGCCGCGACTGCGACATGAATCTTCGCGCGACCGACCATCCCGAGTTCGACGCCTGGCGCTGGAACGATTACTGGGTGCCGCTTGACGTGGTGATCGAGTTCAAGCGCGACGTCTACCAGATGGCACTCAGTGAACTCGCGCGCTTCCTGCCGCGCGGCAGCCACCACAACCGCTACCTGCGCGCCGGCATGCGGCCGCACCGCCGAGAGGCCGACGAGCGCCACGTCAGCGGACCTGCCACGCTGCCGCCGCCCGACGACGACTGCGCGGGCGCGCCGGCCGAACAGCAGGTCTGAATCGCTCAGCCCGCGCGGCGGTTGACCAGCGTGATGCCCAGCACCACGCCGACCAGCGCCAGCACGAGCCGCCAGGTCACCGGCTCGCCGAGCAGCGCCGCAGCGAACAGCAGGCCCGAGATCGGCGTCAGGAACACGAAGGACTGCACACGTGTGGCCGGATAGCGCGTCAGCAGCCAGAACCACAGCAGGTAACTGGCAAAGGTGACGATCACCGCCTGGTAGAACACCGAGCCGATCGACAACCATCCCCAGGCCGGCGGCCATTGCTCGCCGGCCCACCACGCCGCCAGCGGCGCCAGGATGGCCGGCACGAACAGCTGGTAGGCGAGCGTGAGTTCCGACGGCGCGCGGCGCAGCACCGTCATGCGGATCGTCACCGTCGTCAGGCCCCAGAGGATGGCTGCGACGACAGCGAGCGCATCGCCCAGCAGCGTGCCGCCATGCGCCGAGAAGCCCTCGGCAAAGGCGAACGCCACGGCCGCGAACGCGATCAGCAGACCGCCCACCTGCAGCGGCCGCAAGCGCTCGGCCGGCACGAAGGCACCCAGCACCGCCGCGACGATCAGCGGCGAGGTGTTGATGAAGACCGTCGAGCGCGCGGCCGTGGTGTAGCTCAGGCCGATGAAGATGCAGGCGAACTCGACCGCGAACAACGTGCCGGCCAAAAGGCCCGGCCCGAGCGTGCCGTCGCTCGGCGAAAAGCGCACGCCGCGGTAGCGCATCCAGCCCAGCAGCAACAGGGCCGCGATGCCGCTGCGCAGCGAGAGCTGCACCAGCGGCGGCACCTCGGGCAGCGCCGCCTTGATCGCCACCTGATTCAGCCCCCACAGCAGGCAGCACAGCAGCAACCCGGCGACCGCGGTCGCGTCGAGGCGGTCCCGGGAAGTCACGCCAGGACCAGGTTGTCGCGATGGATCAGCTCGGGCTCGTTGGCATAACCCAGCAGCCCTTCGATCTGCGACGAAGGCTTGCGCGCGATGAGCCGCGCCTCGCTGGCGGCGTAGTTGGCCAGACCGCGCGCGATCTCGGCGCCGCGAGCGTCACGCACGGCGATGACATCGCCGCGCACGAACTCGCCCTGCACCTCGATCACGCCGATCGGCAGCAGGCTCTTGCCCTCATCACGCAGCTTCTTGACCGCGCCGTCGTCGACGGTGACCGCGCCGCGCAGCTGGAGGTGATCGGCCATCCACTGCTTGCGCGCGGCGAGCTTGGCGGTCGTGGCGATCAGCAAGGTGCCGATGCGCTCGCCGCCGGCCAGGCGCAGCAGCACGTCGGACTCGCGGCCCCAGGCGATGACGGTGCTGGCACCGCTGCCGGCCGCACGTTTGGCGGCCAGCACCTTGGTGATCATGCCGCCCTTGCCGATGTTCGAGCCGGCGCCGCCGGCCATGCGCTCGAGCTCGGGCGTGCCGGCGGTCGCTTCGTCGATGAAGCGCGCCTGCGGGTCCTTGCGAGGATCGGCCGAGTACAGGCCAGGTTGGTCGGTCAGGATGACGAGCAGGTCGGCCTCGATCAGGTTGGCGACCAGCGCGCCGAGAGTGTCGTTGTCGCCGACCTTGATCTCGTCGTTGACGACCGTGTCGTTCTCGTTGATCACCGGGATCACGTTGAGCGACAGCAGGGTCAGCAGCGTCGAGCGGGCGTTCAGGTAGCGCTCGCGATCGGCCAGGTCGGCATGCGTGAGCAGCACCTGAGCGCTAGCCAACCCCTGGGCGCGCAGCTGCGTCTCGTACATCTGCGCCAGGCCCATCTGGCCGACCGCCGCGGCGGCCTGCAACTCATGGAGCTCCTTGGGACGCGTGCGCCAGCCCAGGCGCTTCATGCCCTCGGCGATCGCGCCGCTGGAGACCATCACGACTTCGCGGCCGTCGCGCGCCAGCGCGGCGAGCTGACGGCACCAATTGCCGATCGCGTCGGCATCGACGCCGCGGCCCTCGTTGGTGACCAGGCTGGAGCCGACCTTGACGACGATGCGGCGGGCGCCGCGCAGCAGCTCGTTCATGGATGAGTCGGATCAGCGAAAGCGTGGATCGTCAGCGGCAGCGCCTTCGCCCGGCGAGGCGGGGCCCGACGGCTCTTCGTCGAAGCGCACGTCGCGCTCGACCACGTGTTCCTGCAAGGACGCGACGTGCTGCCAGATCGCCTGCACGAGGTGCTCGCAGCCCTCGCGCGTGAGCGCCGAGATCTCGAACACCGGGCCCTTCCAGCGATAGCGTTTGACGAACTCCTTGACGCGCGCGGCGCGCTCGTCCTCGGGAACCATGTCGAGCTTGTTGAGCACCAGCCAGCGCGGCTTGTCGTGCAGCGCCGGGTCGTACTTCTTCAGCTCGGCCACGATGGCCTTGGCCTGCGCGACCGGGTCCACGTCGTCGAACGGCGCGAGGTCGACCACATGCAGCAGCAAGCGCGTGCGCTGCAGGTGGCGCAGGAATTGGTGACCGAGGCCGGCGCCTTCAGCTGCGCCTTCGATCAGGCCGGGGATGTCCGCAACGACGAAGCTCTGGCCCACACCGACGCGCACGACGCCGAGGTTGGGATGCAGCGTCGTGAACGGGTAGTCGGCGATCTTCGGTCGGGCATTCGAGATCGCCGCGATCAGCGTCGATTTGCCGGCGTTGGGCATGCCCAGCAGGCCGACGTCGGCCAGCACGCGCAACTCGAGCCGGAGCTTTCTCTGCTCGCCGGGCCAACCGGGCGTCTTTTGCCGCGGCGCCCGGTTGGTGCTGGACTTGAAGTGCAGGTTGCCGAAGCCCCCGTCGCCGCCCTTGGCCAGCAGGAACTTCTCGCCCGGCACCAGCAGCTCAGTGATCACGGCGCCGGTCTCGGCGTCGGAGACGATGGTGCCGACCGGCATGCGCAGCACGATGTCGTCGGCGGCCGCGCCGTACTGGTCGGAGCCGCGCCCGTGCTCGCCGTTGCGGGCCTCATAGCGGCGCGCAAAGCGGAAGTCGACCAGGGTATTGAGATTGCGGTCGGCAACCGCCCAGACGCTGCCGCCGCGCCCGCCATCGCCGCCGTCCGGGCCGCCGAACGGGATGAACTTCTCGCGGCGGAAGCTCGCGCAGCCGTTGCCCCCGTTGCCGGCGACCACATCGATCAGCGCTTCGTCGACGAACTTCATGGCGGTGTGGATGTTATCGAAGCGCCTCGCCTGGCCCGCAGACCAGCGAAGCATCGCTGGAAATGAAAAAGCCCCGGCACGCCGGGGCTTCGTGCAGCCGAGGCGAATCCCGCCTCAGACCGGCGTGACGATCACGGTGCGCTGGTTGCGCGGGCCCTTGACGTCGAACGAAACGGTACCGTCGACCAGCGCGAAGAGCGTGTGGTCCTTGCCGGTGCCGACGTTGGTGCCGGCGTGAAACTGCGTGCCACGCTGGCGCACGATGATCGAGCCAGCCGGAATGGTCTGGCCGCCGAACACCTTGACGCCGAGCATCTTCGGCTGGGAATCACGGCCGTTCCGGGTAGAACCGCCGCCCTTTTTCTGTGCCATGGATCAGCTCCTAACTGGTTGCGGCTCAGCCGTTCACCGCGCTGATCTGCAGCTCGGTGAAGTTCTGGCGATGGCCCTGGTGCTTCTGGTAGTGCTTGCGACGGCGCAGCTTGAAGATGCGCACCTTGTCGTGCCTGCCGTGGGCCACAACCGTGGCCTTGACGCTGGCGCCCGCAACCAAGGGAGTGCCGACCTTGAGCTCAGCGCCGCTGCCGACGGCGAGCACCTGGTCGATCACGATCTCTTGGCCAACGTCCGCAGCAATCTGTTCTACTTTGATCTTTTCGCCGGCAGCAACCTTGTATTGCTTGCCACCGGTTTTTATGACCGCGTACATATCAGCCCTTTCTATCGAACGATCGGCAGCGCGCGAGCGCGCTGCCCCAGCTTCGCCCGCAGCTACGAAACGGCCTGCAAACGGCCGAGCCGCCGCGCCAGAGCGAAGCTTGGAAGTATAGCTGATCCAGCGGCCCAGGAGCGCCGCGCCCGGCTGCTTCCTATAATCCCCGGATTCGCGCCTTTGCGCCCCTGCCCGATCCCATCACGTGTCCGCCGCGCCGCAAGCAGTCACTCCGGCCATCTCGCCCCTTGAACTGATGGCGCCGGAGATGGCGCAGGTCGATGCCGTGATCGCGCGGCGACTGTCATCCGACGTCGCGCTGATCAACCAGATCTCCCACTACATCGTCAGCGCCGGCGGCAAGCGCATCCGCCCGCTGCTGGTGCTGCTGTTCTCGAACGCGCTGGGCTTTCGCGGACCGGAACGCCACGAACTCGCCGCGGTGGTCGAGTTCATTCACACCGCAACACTGCTCCACGACGACGTGGTCGATGAATCCGAGCTGCGCCGCGGACGACCGACCGCGAACGCCCGGTTCGGCAACGCCGCCAGCGTGCTGGTGGGCGACTTCCTCTATTCCCGCGCCTTCCAGATGATGGTGTCCGTGAATCGGATGCGCGTGCTGGAGGTCCTGGCCGATGCGACCAACGTCATCGCCGAGGGCGAAGTGCTCCAGCTGATGAACATGCACGACCCAGACATCTCGGTCGAGGACTACCTGCGTGTCATCCGCTTCAAGACCGCCAAGCTCTTCGAGGCCAGCGCGCGGCTCGGCGCCGTCATCGCAGGTGCCGACCGCTCGACCGAGGAAGCCTGCGCCGATTACGGACGCGCCCTCGGTACGGCGTTCCAGCTCGTCGACGACCTGCTCGACTACGAGGGCCAGACCGAAGAACTCGGCAAGAACGTCGGCGACGACCTGCGCGAAGGCAAGCCGACGCTGCCGTTGCTGGTGGCCATGGAGCGCGGTACGCCCGAGCAGCGCGCGCTTGTGCGCCACGCCATCGAGCACGGTGAGATCGAGCGGCTTGATGAAATCGTCCAGGTGGTGCGCAGCACCGGAGCGCTGCAGGCGACGCGTGACGCAGCGCAGGCCGAGGTCGAACGAGCCGAACGATGCATCGCCGGCTTGCCAGAGTCGGAGTACCGCTCGGCTCTGATATACTTATGTGCTCTTTCGCTGCAGCGCTCGCACTGAGTCGCCGTCAGCAGTGAAAGCGAGCAGCCTTGCGGCTGCCATCGGGGTGTAGCTTAGCCTGGTAGAGCGCTACGTTCGGGACGTAGAGGCCGGAGGTTCGAATCCTCTCACCCCGACCATCGACTTTCGATGGCCGGTAACCCAACCGTTCAAGCCCTGGCCGCTCCTGTAGGCTGCTGGTGACGGGGCCAACCGCTCTCGTTTACAGCGCAGGGTGAATCGGCGATCATCTCCGCGATGTTCCCGCCCATTCTTGCTGCAGCGTAAGTGGATACCCTTGCCGACGCACCGCAAAGCTCGCTCTCGGGCGTGGCCCGCGTCTTGGTCCACGCCGGAAAGCTGAGCACCAAGACGGCGGAAGACCTTGTCCGCAGCGCCAAGGAACAGCGCAAGAGCTTCATTTCGGCCGTGCTCGCCGCCGGAGCAGTACGCCCGACGGAACTGGCGCACACCTTGTCCAGCGTGCTGGCGCTACCGCTGCTCGACCTCTCAGCCGTCGATGCGCAGAAGCTGCCGCGCAATGTCATCGACAACAAGCTTGCGTCGCAGTACCAGGTCTTGGTCTTGGGCAAGCGCGGCAACCGCATCTTCATCGGCGGCGCCGACCCCACGGACCAGGAAGCGGTCGAGCGCATCAAGTTCGCCACGCAGCTGACACCCGAGTGGGTCATCGTCGAGCATGACAAGCTGGTCAAGCTGCTCGACGCCTCGACCGCCGGCGCCGGCGAGACGCTCGAGGCGATCGCCGGCGGCGACTTCGAGTTCGACATCACCGAGGAAGATGCCAGCGGCGCAGCCGAGTCTCAGGATGTCAGCCAGGAGGTCGAGGACGCACCGGTCGTACGCTTCCTGCAGAAGATGCTGATCGACGCGATCAACGCGCGCGCTTCGGATCTGCATTTCGAGCCTTACGAGTACAACTACCGCGTTCGTTTTCGCGTCGACGGAGAACTGCGCGAAATCACCCAGCCGCCGATTGCCATCAAGGACAAGCTGGCGTCGCGCATCAAAGTGATCAGTCGGCTCGACATCGCGGAAAAGCGCGTGCCGCAAGACGGCCGCATGAAGCTGAAGTTCGGCAGCAAGGCGATCGACTTCCGCGTCTCGACCCTCCCGACGCTGTTCGGCGAGAAGATCGTGATCCGTATCCTCGATCCGTCGAGTGCGAAGCTCGGCATCGAGGCGCTTGGCTACGAGAAGGAAGAAAAGGAGCGCCTGCTCAATGCCGTCAAGCGGCCCTACGGCATGGTGCTGGTGACGGGTCCCACCGGTTCGGGCAAGACGGTGTCGCTCTACACCTGCCTGAACATCCTGAACCAGCCCGGCGTCAACATCTCGACGGTCGAAGATCCGGCGGAAATCAACCTGCCCGGCATCAACCAGGTCAACGTGAACGACAAGGCGGGGATGAACTTCGCCGTCGCGCTCAAGGCCTTCTTGCGCCAGGATCCCGATGTCATCATGGTCGGTGAGATCCGTGATCTCGAAACGGCCGACATCGCGATCAAGGCGGCGCAGACCGGCCACCTGGTGATGTCCACGCTGCACACCAACGATGCGCCGACGACGCTCACGCGCCTGATGAACATGGGCGTGGCGCCTTTTAACATCGCTTCGAGCGTGATCCTCATCACGGCGCAGCGGCTGGCCCGGCGGCTGTGCGAGGTCTGCAAGGCGCCCGCCGACTATCCTCGCGAAGCGTTAGTGCGCGCCGGCTTCAAGGACAAGGACATCGACGGCAGCTGGAAACCCTATCGCGCCGTCGGCTGCTCCGCATGCAGCAACGGCTACAAGGGCCGCGTCGGCATTTACCAAGTGATGCCGATCAGCGAGGAGATCCAGCGCATCATCCTGTCCGAGGGCACCGCGCTCGACATCGCCAAGCAGGCGCGCGCCGAAGGCGTGCGAGACCTGCGCGAGTCGGGGCTGGTGAAAGTGAAGCTGGGCGTCACTACGCTGGAAGAGGTGATCTCGGTCACGAACGAGTGACCGCGGTCCCGGCACGCGAAGACGACACAACGGGAGCGTCGGACAGATCATGGCCACGGCAGCAGCAGCGGCAGCCTCGAAGGCGGGCAAGGAGATCGTCTTCGAGTGGGAAGGCAAGGACCGTAACGGCAAGATCGTGCGTGGCGAAATGCGCGCCGGCGGCGAAGCCATGGTCAGCGCCAGCCTGCGTCGTCAGGGCATCCTGGTCCAGAAGGTGAAGAAGCGCCGCATGAGCGGCGGCCGGTCCATCAAGCAAAAGGACATCGCAATCTTCACGCGCCAGTTGGCGACGATGATGCGCGCCGGCGTGCCGCTGCTGCAAAGCTTCGACATCGTCGCGCGCGGCAGCACCAACCCGCGCGTCACCAAGCTGCTGACCGACATCCGCTCGGACGTCGAGACTGGCACCAGTCTCTCGGCGGCGTTTCGCAAGCACCCGCTGTACTTCGACGCGCTGTATTGCAATCTGGTCGAAGCCGGGGAGGCCGCGGGCATTCTGGAAACGCTGCTGGACCGTCTGGCGCTCTACCAGGAGAAGACCCTCGAGCTGAAGGCCAAGATCAAGTCGGCGCTGATCTATCCGATTGCCGTACTCGTGGTCGCCTTCGTGGTCGTCGCGGTGATCATGATCTTTGTGATCCCCGCCTTCAAGGAGGTCTTCACATCCTTCGGCGCCGACTTGCCGGCGCCGACGCTGTTCGTGATGGCCGTCTCGGACATCTTCGTCAGCTACTGGTGGCTGATCTTCGGTTCGATCGGCTTCTTCCTGTACTTCTTCTTCCAGACCTGGAAGCGCTCCGAGAACATGCAGCGCACGATGGACCGCCTGATGCTCCGGCTGCCGATCTTCGGAGACCTGCTGAACAAGTCGGCCGTGGCTCGCTGGACTCGCACGCTGTCGACGATGTTCGCGGCCGGCGTGCCCCTGGTCGAGGCGCTCGATTCGGTTGGCGGCGCGTCGGGCAATGCGGTCTACAAGGACGCGACCGAACAGATCCAGAAGGACGTCTCGACCGGCACCGCGCTCACGACGGCAATGCAGTCCAGCGGCGTGTTCCCGGTGATGGTGCTGCAGATGGCGGCGATCGGCGAGGAGTCGGGTGCGCTCGACCAGATGCTCGGCAAGGCCGCCGAGTTCTACGAGAACGAGGTCGACGAGGCGGTCAAGGGCCTGTCGAGCCTGATCGAGCCGCTGATCATCGTCGTGCTCGGCACGCTCATCGGCGGCATTGTTGTGTCGATGTACCTGCCGATCTTCAAGCTCGGCGCCGTCGTCTGATCACCAGCGTTTCGCCTGCGAATGAGTCCTGACGCCCTGGGCGCCTTGCTGTCGCCCGTCGGCCTGGGCCTGATCGGCCTGTGCATCGGAAGCTTCCTGAACGTCGTCATCCACCGGCTGCCGCTGATGATGGAGCGCGCCTGGAAGCTCGAAGGCGCCGAGATCCTCGGCCTTGACGCGCCCGATGCGGGCGCGCCACTTTCCTTGCTGAAGCCGGCCTCACGCTGCCCTCACTGCGGCCACCGCATCCGCTGGCACGAAAACATCCCCGTGCTCGGCTGGCTGCGCCTTGGCGGCAAATGTTCGGCCTGCAAGACGCGGATCTCCGCGCGCTACCCGCTCGTCGAACTGGTCACCGGCTTGCTATTCGCCGGGCTGGCCTGGCGCTTCGGCGGCCAGCCGGCAGCGCTGGCGTGGGCCCTGTTCGTGGCCTTCCTGATCGCGCTGTCGGGCATCGACTGGGACACCACCTTGCTGCCCGACAGCCTGACCCAGCCGCTGCTCTGGGCCGGCCTGATCGCCGCGGCCATGGGCTGGACCATTCCGCTGACGAGCGCGCTGTGGGGCGCCGTCGCCGGCTACCTGGCCTTGTGGTCGGTCTACTGGCTGTTCAAGCTCGCCACGGGCAAGGAAGGCATGGGCGCTGGCGACTTCAAGCTTCTGGCCGCGCTCGGTGCCTGGCTCGGCTGGCCGATGCTGCTGCCGATCGTGCTCGGCGCGTCCTTGATCGGCGCGGTGGTCGGCATCGCGATGAAGCTGTCGGGCGCCTTGCGCGAGGGCCGCTTCGTGCCGTTCGGCCCGTTCCTCGCGGGGTCCGGCCTGGTGGTGCTGTTCGCCGGCTCCAATCGCGTGCTCGACTGGCTCGGCTGGGCCTGAGGATCGGCCTTCGATGCGGCTGACGCGCATCGGCCTCACGGGAGGCATCGGCAGCGGCAAGAGCACCGTGGCGGCGCGCTGGCAGGCGCTCGGCGCACACGTCGTCGACACCGATGCGATTGCCCGCGCCTTGACGGCCCCGCACGGCGCGGCGATCGACGCGCTGCGGCACGAGTTCGGCGCCGAGGCCATCGGCGCCGATGGCGCACTCGATCGCGAACGGATGCGCCAGTTGGCCTTCACCGATCGCAGCGCGCGCCGGCGTCTCGAGGCCGTGCTGCACCCCCTGATCGGCATCGAGGCCCAGGCGCAAGCCCGGCAGACCGGCCCCGGTCAGCCGGTGCTGTTCGACGTGCCGCTGCTGGTCGAATCGCAGCACTGGCGCGCGCGCGTGCAGCGCGTGCTGCTTGTCGACTGTCCGCAAGCGCTGCAGATCGAGCGCGTGGTACGCCGCTCGGGTTGGCTGCCCGAAGCCGTGCAGCGCGTCATCGAGCAGCAAGCGCCGCGCGAGCGACGACGCGCCGCCGCCGATGCCGTCATCGACAACAGCCACGACGACCTCGCGCGCTTGCATGCCGACGTGGACCGCCTCTGGGCGCTCTGGTGCAGCGGCTGAAGCCTCCACGTCCTGAGCGTATGGAACAATGACCGCACCGCGTGCATCCGCGGGCGTGAGGCGCTGTCTTGATCCTGTACGAATACCCGTTCAACGAGAGCATCCGCACGATGCTGCGTCTCGAGCATCTGTTCGATCGCCTCGCGGTCCTGGTGCTGCGCGAAAGCCCGATCGACCACCACTACGCGCTGGCGACGATCTTCGAGGTCATGGATGTCGCCTCGCGCGCCGATCTCAAGAGCGATCTGCTCAAGGAGCTCGAGCGGCACAAGGCGCAGTTCGCGCACTATCGCGGCAACCCGGCCATCTCCGAGGCCGCCCTGGACGACGTGATCGGCCGCATCGACGTCGCCTTCCACGCGCTCAACGCGCTGCCGGGCAAGGCCGGCCAGGCGCTGACGACGAACGAGTGGCTGATGGGCATTCGCAGCCGCATCAGCATTCCCGGCGGCACATGCGAGTTCGACCTGCCCGGCTACTACGCCTGGCAGCACGAGGACGTCGCGCAGCGCCAGGCCGATCTCCAGCGCTGGATCTCGACGCTGACACCGCTGGCCGACGCGCTGACGCTGCTGCTCGCGCTGCTGCGCGAATCTGGCCATCCGCACATGGTCGTGGCCAGCGGCGGCCAGTACCAGCAAAGCTTGCCGGCCGGACGCAGCTTCCACTTGCTGCGCGTGCGCCTGCCGGCCGAACAGCGCCTGGTGCCGGAGATCAGCGGCCATCGCCTGATGGTGTCGATCCGCCTGATGCGCGCCGACGCCGAAGGCCGTCTCAGGCCCGCCACGGAGGACGCCAGCCTCGAGCTGACGCTGTGCTCGTGAGCGCTCCCTCGCCTTCGCGGCGCCAGGTGCCGTGCCCGGCCTGCGGACAACCCGCGCTGTTCGCGCCCGAGAATCCGTTCCGACCGTTCTGCAGCGAGCGCTGCCGGCAGCACGACCTGGGCGCATGGGCCAGCGAGAACTACCGTGTCGGCAGCCGCGAAGCCGACGACGTCGGCGGCGCCGAGCAGCTCCCGCCCGCCGAGCACTGAGCAGCCCCAAGGGCCAGGCCCCTTCAGCAAGGGATGGCCCTTGCTTCGCTGCGCGACGACACTTCGGCCTCAGCAGTGGCGCGGTGATCATTGCCGCGCCGGAGGGAAGTCGGAGATGGCGCAGAAGAACGTGGTGAAGCAAGACGATGCATGGCCGTGGTCGGCCAGCGTCTCGCCGCAGGCGCCCTTGGCACGCAGCGATGCCGGCACCGCCGGCGTCCGCGAAAGCTGGTTCGACTCCTCCTGGGAACTGCGGCGGGGCCTTCAGGTCGAGGAACTCGACGAGCTGCCCTCGGCGTTCGGCGGCCTGGGCGAAGACGGCGGTCTCGCGCGCTGAGCCTCGCTGCGGGCGCGCATCACTCCCTGTGCGTCGGCCCCTCGTGGCCGCGTTCCTCGGCCAGCCAGCGCAGCACGGGCAGCGTTCCGGGCAACACCGGCCGTTCCTGAACCGGCAGTTGCTGCCAACTCATCGACTGGCCCTCGCGCATCTCGAACTCGCCGCTCCAGCGGCGCACCTTGCAGAAGTGCAGCCGCACGCGCGCATGCGGGTAATCGACGATCTCCACCTGCCAGGGCTGCGCATCGCCGATCGTGATGCCGAGCTCCTCGTGCAGCTCGCGGCGCAAGGCCCGCTCGACTGTCTCGCCGGGCTCCAGCTTGCCGCCAGGGAACTCCCAATAGCCTTCGTAGACCTTGCCGACCGGCCGCGAGGTGAGCAGGAAACGATCGTCTCCGTCGATCAGCACGCCGACCGCCACGTCGACCGGTGTGCGTTCGCCGCCTGCGCTCATGCCGCGTCCGTCCTGCCCGCGCGGTCGCGGGCGAACTGGTAGGCCACGCGGCCCGAGCGCGAGCCGCGCTCCAGCGCCCAGACCAGCGCCTCGGGTTCGGCCTTGGCGATGGCCGCGTCGTCGAGCCCGAAGTGGCGCAGCCACTGCGCGACGATGGCAAGGTACTCGCGCTGGCTGAACGGGTAGAAGCTGATCCACAGGCCGAAGCGCTCGGACAGCGAGATCTTCTCCTCGATCACCTCGCCGGGATGCACCTCGCCGTCATCGGTATGCGTGACGCTCAGGTTGTCGCGCATGTACTCGGGCAGCAGGTGGCGGCGGTTCGAGGTCGCGACGATCAGCACGTTGTCGCCGGTCGAGGCGACCGAGCCGTCGAGCACCGACTTCAGCTCCTTGTAGCCGCGCTCGCCCTCGTCGAAGCTGAGGTCGTCGCAATACACGATGAAGCGCTCCGGCCGCGAGGCGACAAGCGCGACGATGTCGGGCAGGTCCACGAGATCGGCCTTGTCGACTTCGATCAGGCGCAGACCGCGCGCCGCGAAGGCGTTCAGGCAGGCACGCACCAGCGACGACTTGCCGGTGCCGCGCGCGCCGGTCAGCAGCACGTTGTTTGCCGGACGGCCGGCGACGAACTGCTCGAGGTTGCGCGCTAGGCGTTCCTTCTGCGCGTCGATCTCCTTCAAGTCGGCCAGCGTGATCGCCGCAAGCCGCCCGACCGGCTCGATCACCGCCGCGCCGGCCGAGCGCTTGCGGTAGCGAAACGCCACCGCGGCGGACCAGTCGGGCGCCTGCGGCGGATGGGGCAACCAGCCGTCGAGGCGGGCCAGCAGCGCGTCGGCGCGCGCGAGGAGATCGTCGAGGGTCGCAGGCATCGCGCGCAGTGTAGCGACGCGTCGATGCCGTCGACGGCTCAGCGCAGCTCGATCACGCGCTCGCCCTCGACCACCGCGAACAGCCGCCGCTGCGGCTCGCGCCGAACCGCGTGCATGCCGGTGAAGGCGCCGAAGGCCGGCAGCACGCCGACCCGTTCGTCGAAACGAAAGCACGGCAGCCGGACGCGGTCGATGCCATTGCCGATCGAGACGCACGGATGCTCATGGCCCGCGAGCACATAGCCGTTCAGACGGTCACGCGGGTGGTGACACAGCGCCAGCGCGCCCAGCGCAAAAGGCTCGTCGACCGTCTCGATGCCAAGACCGGCGGGCGGATCGCCGGCACGCTCGTCGTGATTGCCGCGCACCAGCGTCAGATCGACGGCCCGGTGGCGGGCGCGCCATTCGGACAGCGCCTGCAGCGTGGCTGGCGCGTGCGCATGCGCGGAGTGAAGGAAATCGCCAAGGAAGACGACGCGGCGCGCACGTTTGTCTTCGATCAGCGCCGACAGCGCGCACAAGGTCTCGCTCGTCGTGCCGTGCGGCACCGGCACGCCCAGCGTGCGGAAGCTGCGCGCCTTGCCGACGTGAACGTCGGCGACGAACAGCGTCTCGTGCGCCGGCAGCCAGGCCGCCTTGTGCGGCAGCAGCGCGAGCCGCTCGCCGGCGACCTCGATCACGAGTTCGCCGCGCATCGTGAATCGCCCTCAGGCCGTCAGCTGGCGCAGCGCGGCGTCGAGATGCTCGGTCGGGCTGCGCTTGAAGCCCGAGCGCGCGTAGCGCTGCAGGCGGCCGATCGCAAAGCTCACCAGCACCGAGGCCTGGGCGTTCGCGTCGACGGTGGGCGTCGACGAGCCGGCGGCGTCGGCGGCGGCTCGCAGCGACTGGCGGAACTGCGATTCGAGCCGGTCGAAGAACTGGCTCATGCGGGCGTTGAGGCGCTCGTGCTCGAACACCAGCGCGTCGCCCACCATCACCCGCACCATGCCCGGGTTCTTCTCGCCGAACTGCAGCAGCACGGCCAGCATGCGCGCGGCGGCGTCGCGGCCGTCGCCCTCGCGCTCGGCGATCTGATTGACCAGCGTGAAGACGCTGGACTCGATGAAATCGATCAGGCCCTCGAACATCTGGGCCTTGCTGGCGAAGTGGCGATACAGCGCGGCTTCGCTGACGTCGAGCTTGGCGGCCAGCGCCGCGGTGGTGATGCGCTCGGCGCCCGGCTGCTCGAGCATCGAGGCCAGGGTCTGCAGGATCTGGATGCGCCGCTCGCCCGGCTTCGGGCGCTTGCGCCCCGCGGGGCCGTCGGCTTCAGCCGGCGTGTCGGTGGGCGCTTGTGGCGCGGAAACAGGCAGGTCAGACATGCAGTCGCACGGCTCGTAACGATTGAAGCGAAGAGATTCTTGCACACACATATGCCGGCCTGCGGTGCAAGCGCGCGCCTACTTCCGGTCCGTGTGCATTGCTTCGCAGATAGCGTTGCATCCACACCGTCGCGAGCCCGACGGCGCGCGCCGCCCGTTGATGGCCGAGCGTGTCCTCGACCAGCACGGTGCGCGCCGGCGGCAGCTTGAGCCGCGCCAGGATCATGCGCAGCATGCGGGCGTCGGGCTTGGGCCGCAGGGCGCCGAACATGCGCATGTCCTCGATGCTGATCACCGCCTCGAAGCAGCCGGCCAGGCCCAGGGCGCCCAGCACGCGGCGAGCATAAGCGGCCGGCGCATTGGTCAGCACGAACTTGCGCCCCGGGAGTTGTCCCAATGCGACGCGGTCGCGAACGTTGCCGCGCAGGCGCTCCTCCAGCCCCGGCAGCCGATGCGTGTGCTCCAAAAAGTGGGCGGCGCGGATGCCGTGGTGGCGCTCCAAACCCAGCAGCGTGGCGCCGTAGCGCCGCCAGTAGTGGAAGCGCAGGCGGTCGGCCTCGTGCGGCTCGACGGCGAGTTCGCGCGCGATGTAGTCGTTCATCGCCAGGTCGAGCATGCCGAACGCGGCGTGCGAGGCGTCGTGCAGCGTGTTGTCGAGATCGAACAGCCAGGCCCGCCGGCTTGCGGGCTTCATCGCAGCTCGGCGACGAAGAAGTGTCCGGGCGCCGGCGCGGCGGGACGCAGCTCGTGCACCGCCCGGACCTCGTGTTCGACAGCCCGTGCAAGACGCGGGCCGTCGAACACAAAGGTGTGGAATTCGCCGTTCTCGCCGCAGGCATCGACCGCCGCGGGCAGGTCGGCGATGAAGGCGGCGTCGAACTCGCGGCCGCAGAAGTGCGCGTCAAGGAAGCGCGCGTCGACGCAGACGACACGGGCGCGATAGCCGAGCGCAAGCAACTCGTCGACCAGCGTGCGGCGATCGCCGTGCCACAGCGGCAGCAATGCGGTCATGCCGGCCGCCGCGCAAACCTTCTCCTCCCAGTCGCGATGCGGCTGCAAGTCGATGTCGCCGAACACGCCATGCGTGATGCCCTGCGCGGCGAAGGCGCGCAGCTGCTCGGTGAACACCGCCTCGTAGTCGGCCCAGCCGGCGCGGCGCATCACGAGCGGCAGCCCCAGCGCTTGCGCCTGCGCCTGCATCAGCGCCGGCGAAATCGCGTGCGAGCGCGAACGCTCGCCCGATTCGTCGAACATCGCCAGCAGCGCCTCGACGCGCACGCCCGCATCGAGCGCGCGGTGCAGGGCAAGCATCGAATCCTTACCGCCGCTCCAGGAGAAGAAGGCGCGCGGGCCCATCGATACAGACGTCAATGGGAGCGGATCATCGTGCCGTAGGCCTGGTCGCTCAGGATCTCCAGCAGCATCGCGTGCGGGACGCGGCCGTCGATGATGTGGACCGCGTTGACACCGCTCTTGGCCGCGTCCAGCGCGCCGCTGATCTTGGGCAGCATGCCGCCGGAGATCGTGCCGTCGGCGAACAGCTCGTCGATCTCGCGCGCCGACAGGTTGGTCAGCAGCTGGCCCGACTTGTCGAGCACGCCCGGCGTGTTGGTCAAGAGGATCAGCTTCTCGGCCTTGAGCACCTCGGCGAGCTTGCTCGCGACGAGGTCGGCATTGATGTTGTAGCTCTCGTTGCGCTCGCCGAAGCCGATCGGGCTGATGACCGGAATGAACTGGTCGTCCTGCAGCGCCTTCACGACCGCGGGATCGATCGCCGTGATCTCGCCGACCTGGCCGACGTCGTGCTCGATCTTGGGGTCGCTCTTGTCGAGCATCTTCAGCTTGCGCGCGCGGATCAGCCCGCCGTCGCGGCCCGTCAGACCCACGGCCTTGCCGCCGGCGGCGTTGATCAGCCCGACGATGTCTTGCTGCACCTCGCCGCCGAGCACCCACTCGACGACTTCCATGGTTTCCTCATCGGTCACGCGCATGCCCTGGATGAAGGTGCCCTTCTTGCCCAGGCGCTGCAGCGCCTCGTCGATCTGCGGGCCGCCGCCGTGCACGACGATCGGGTTCATGCCGACCAGCTTGAGCAGCACGATGTCCTCGGCGAAATCGGCCTGCAGCGCCGGATCCGTCATCGCGTTGCCGCCGTACTTGATCACCAGCGTCTTGCCGTGGAACCGGCGGATGTACGGCAGCGCCTGGGCCAGGATCTCGGCCTTGTCGCGCGGCTGGACATGCGACAGGTCGTGCGAAGCGTCGGGCGGGGTGGTCATGGCAAGTCTCGGCGGCGATCAGGTTGCGGCTCATTGTAGGGAGACCACTAGACTCTCCGGTGACGCGGCGCCGCGCCGCGCTTCCCGGGAGACCCGATGACCCGCATTGCACGCAAGCTCGCCGCGCTGGCCGCGCTCGCGGCCGCCACGATCGCCGCCCATGCCCAGACCACCGACGGCGAGGTCCGCAAGATCGACAAGGCGCAGGCCAAGATCACGCTCAAGCACGGCGAGATCAAGAACCTGGAGATGCCCGCGATGACGATGGTCTACCGCGTCAAGGACCCGGCCGTGCTCGAGACGCTGCAGGTCGGCGACAAGGTCAAGTTCCACGCCGAGAAGGTCGGCGGCCAGTACACCGTCACCGAGATCCGCAAGCCCTGATCCACTCGCCGGCACTGGCTTCGCCCCGCCGGACCGTCGAAGGCTGGCAATTGCCGCCGGGCGGGCTAATGTGGACTATTGGGGTCGTCATGACGCCGTCGCCGAGCTGACTGGGCCGCGGCCGCGGCGCCGTCTGCCGCGGCAACGTGCAAGGGCCCATGCCGCCGCGGCGACGACGCCGCCACAAGGCCCGGCATGGAGACGGCGATGGCGATCTATTACGCCCTGTGCAACTTCACCGACCAGGGCATTCGCAACATCAAGGAAACGACCCACCGGGCCGAGGCGGTGGAGGCCGCGGCCCGCAAGGCCGGCGTCACGGTGCGCAGCATCCACTGGACCCTGGGCACCTATGACGTCGTGTGCCAGTTCGAAGCGCCCGACGACAGCGCGATCACCGCGTTCGGCCTGTCGATCGGCCAGCAGGGCAACGTACGCACCCAGACCCTGCGCGCCTTCACGCGCGACGAGATGAACGAGATCCTGAAGCGCGTGCCTTGACCGAGCCGCCGCGAGGTCAGCCGGTGTGCACGCCACGCACGCCGGCCGGCGCCTCGGCCTGCGACAGCGCCAGCACGATCGCGCAGCGCTCTTCGGCCTTCGCGCTGGCGCAGGCGCCCAGCAGCCCCGCGAGCTGCACCTCGAGTCGTCGCAGGCCGTCGAGGCGCTCACGCACATGTGCCAGGTGACGCTCGACGACCTGGTCGACGGCGCCGCAGTCCGGCTTGGGCGCGTCGATGAAGGCCAGCAGCTCGCGCACCTCGTCCAGGCTCATGTCGAGCGCGCGGCAGTTGCGGATGAAGCGCAGCCGCTGCGCGGCGGCCTCGCCGTAGCGGCGGTAGCCGTTGGCTTCGCGCGCCGCGGCCGGCAACAGGCCGGCCTTCTCGTAGAAGCGCACGGTCTCGACATCCATGGCGGCCGCCGTGGCCAGTTCGCCGATGCGCATCGCTGCGTGTCCCTCGAAGAAGCTGCGGCACGCGGCCGCGATACCGGCACTGTAGGCGTGGTCGCTTGACCCTGGAGCGACTCCAGGGCTTGTAATCGCGGCCATGTCGAACCCGGCTATGTCGAAGGCCCCCCATTGCCACCATACCGGCTGCTGCGCGCCGACCGGTCCCGCGCGCTCGGCGGCCTACCGCCGCGTGCTGCTGGCGGCGCTGGCGATCAATGCGCTGATGTTCTTCGTCGAGATCGCCGCCGGCTGGCGCGCCGCTTCGGCATCGCTGCTGGCCGACGCGCTCGATTTCGCCGGCGACGCCGCCAACTACGGCCTCTCGCTGGCGGTGCTGTCCGCCGCCGCGGCCTGGCGCGCCCGCGCAGCGCTCGTCAAGGCCGCGTCGATGGCGGCCTTCGGCGTCGCCGTGCTGGCGCGCACGGCCTGGCTCGCGTGGAGCGCAACGCTGCCCGAGGCCGCCACGATGGGCGCGGTCGGCAGCCTGGCCCTGCTGGCCAACCTCGCGGTCGCGGCGATGCTCTATGCCTGGCGCGAGGGCGATGCCAATATGCGCTCGGTGTGGCTGTGCACGCGCAACGACGCGCTCGGCAACCTCGCGGTCGTGCTGGCCGCGCTGGGCGTGTTCGGCAGCGGCCGCGCATGGCCCGACCTCGCCGTCGCCGCGATCATGGCCGCGCTCGCCGTCTCGGCGGCCACCGCGGTCGCACGCCAGGCGCGCGCGGAGTTGCGGGTGGGCGCCTCCACCAATGGGCGCATCATCGCGCCCTGACCCGCGATTCCATTCCTGTCCGTTCCCGTTCGCTTCTTTCGTCCATGCACACCCACGACCTCAGCCCCTGGCAGCACCCGCACGACTTCGCCCCCGACCGCCGCGCGAGCGAGCGCCGCACGTGGCTCGTCGTCGCGATCACCGGCGCGATGATGGTCGTCGAGATCGCCGCCGGCTGGTGGTGGAACTCGATGGCGCTGCTGGCCGACGGCTGGCACATGGGCACGCATGCGGTGGCGATCGGCGTGGCCGGCGCGAGCTACTGGCTGGTGCGGCGCTGGCGCGCCGATGCGCGCTTCTCGCTCGGACCGTGGAAGGTCGAGGTGCTGGGCGCCTACAGCAGCGCGCTGCTGCTCGGCGTGGTGGCGATCAGCGTGACGGTCGAGTCCATTGCGCGCCTGTTCCGGCCGGCGGCCATCTCCTACGACGAATCGCTAGTGGTCGCCGTGGTCGGCCTGGCGGTCAACCTGGCCTGTGCCCGGCTGCTGCACCAGGGTGACCACGACCAGGGTCGCGATCATGGCCACGCCCACAGCCACCGTCACGACCATGATCACGAGAGCGATCACGACCATCACCACGGGCACGCCCACAGCCACGCCGACCTGAACCTCAAGGCCGCCTACCTGCACGTGCTGGCGGACGCCGCGACCTCGGTACTGGCGATCGGCGCCCTCGTGGCGGGCAAGTGGTTCGGCTGGGTCGCGCTCGATCCGCTGGTGGGCCTGTTGGGCGCGGCGCTGATCGCCGTCTGGGCGCGCGGCCTGCTGGCCGAGAGCGCGACCATCCTGCTCGATCGCGAGATGGACCACCCGCTGGCCTCAGAGGTGCGCGCGCGACTCGAAGGCGATGGCGACGCCCAGGTCTGCGACCTGCATCTCACGCGCGTCGGCGGCGAGCGCTTCGCGGTGCACGCGACCGTGGTGGCCGACCGGCCTGCCAGCGCCGACGCCTACCGCGAACGCTTGCGCGGCCTCGACGGCGTCGCGCACGCCAGCATCGAGGTCAACCGCTGCCCGCACGCGGCGGACTGATCACAGCTTCAGCAGCAGCGCGGCGCCTTCGTCGTCGAGGCCGGCACCGGCGTCCATCAGGCGACGCAGCTCGGCGGCGTCGAACGCCTCGACCAGCCGCTCGTGCAGGCGGTCGTAATCGGCCTGCCAGTCCTTGGCGCGACGCGCGTTTTCATCGTGGCGACGCACCATCGCGTCGGACCAGCCGTGCAGGCGCGCCGCGTCCTCGAGCCGCCCTTCGAGCGCCGGCAGCAGTGCGATCGCGTCGGCCATCCACCACAGGGTGCCGTCGGCCAGCATCAGCGGCACCGCCAGGCGCATGGCCTCGCGCGCGCGCACCGCGTCGCCGCGCTCGACGAGCAGCACCGCGAAGAAGCTCACCAGCATCGCGCTCGCGCGCAGCTGGCCGTTCGCGCGCACCAGTTCCACGGCCTCGGCCATCACCTCGATCGCCGCGTCGATGTGGCCCAGGTCGCGCTCGACCAGGGCGAGCGACCACCGGGCCATCCAGAGGTTGCGCGGCACGCCGGCCGCTTGGGCGATGGCCAGCTCGGTCTGCCACAGGCGGCGCACCTGCTCCAGCTCGCCGCGCGCGCGCAGTTCGCCCATCTCGGTCCAGCGGCGGTAGCGGCGGGTCAGCATGTGCCAGTCGTCGCGCTCGAGCGCCGCCATCTCGTCGATCAGCGGCTGTCGACCGTCGATGCCCAGGCGCCGCATCAGCACCGTGAGCGTGTAGAGCGCATAGCACAGGCGCCACGCGTCGTCGGTCTGGCGCAGCGCCTCAACGGCCAGGCGCGCCGCCGCGAGCGACTCGCTTTGCTCGTAGGTCGCGCCGGCGGTGCCCAGCGCCGCGACGGCGTAGTGGAACAGCCCGCGCTGCCAGGCGCTGCGGGTCTCGTCGACCCAGGGCCGCACGCGCTCCAGCCAGTCGCGTGCCTCGCGCTTGATGCCTGCGCCCAGTGCGAACACCGCGCTGCAGCCGGCCAGCTCGATGGCGAGGTCCGCGTCGCCGTCGGGGCCGGTGGCAAAGCGCATCGCGGCGCGCAGGTTCTCCAGCTCGGGCAGCGCGCGCAGCGTGAACTGCGCCGTCGGCTGGGCGTAGATCGCGTCGTCGACCTCGCGCATCGTCGCGTGCATCCACCGCAGGTGCGCGCGGCGCAGCGCCGTCTCCTCGCCCGACTCGCGCAGGTGCTCGAGCGCGTAGCTGCGCGCGCTGTCGAGCAGGCGGGCGCGCCGCTGGTCGCCGTGATCCACCAGCTGCAGCAGCGACTTGTCGACCAGCGCCCCCAGCGCGTCGAGCACGGCCCAGGGGTTGAGGTCCTCGCCCGACACCACGGCCTGCGCGGCTTCGAGCGGGAAGCCGCCGGCAAACACCGAGAGCCGGCGAAACACGGTCTGTTCCTCGGGCGACAGCAGGCCGTGGCTCCACTCGATCGCCGCCAGCAGCGTGCGCTGGCGCGGCGGCGCGCTGCGCGCGTTCTGGCTCAACAGCGTCAGGCGCTCGCCGAGCCGATCGAGCACGCCGGCCACGCCCAGCAGCGGCACGCGCGCCGCAGCGAGCTCGATCGCCAGCGGCACGCCGTCGAGCGCGCGGCAGATCTCGACCGCCGCGGCGCGGTTCTCTTCGTCGAGCCGAAAGCCCGGCTTGGCCGCCGCCACGCGCGCGACGAACAAGGCCACCGCGCCGAAGCGCTCGGGCGCGTCGTCCGAGCCCGCCGGGGGCAGCGCCAGCGGCTCCAGCGCGTAGACCTGCTCGTCGGGCAGGTGCAGCCGCTCCTGGCTGGTGGCCAGCACCTGCAGGCGCGGTGCCTGCGGCAGCAGCGCGGCCAGCAGTGCGGCCACCGGCTCGACCAGGTGCTCGCAGTTGTCGAGCACCAGCAGCAGCGACAGCGGGCGCAGCGCGCGGGCCAGCGCGTCGACGCTGCGCGCCGCGTCGGGGTTCAGGTCGAGCGCGCGCACGATCGCGCCGGGCAGCTCATCGGCATCGGTCAGCGCGTCGAGCTCGACCAGCCAGACGCCGTCGGGTGAGCGCTCGCGCAGCTGGTGCGCCACCGCGAGTGCGAGCCGCGTCTTGCCGATGCCGCCGGTGCCGGTGACGCTGACCAGCCGCTGCGCGTCGAGCAGCCTGCACAGCGCGGCGATGTCGGCGACGCGGCCGTGCAGCGGCGCCAGCGCGGGCGGAATGTTGCCGGGCGTGGCAGCGGCCGCCGGGCGCGGCGGCACCGCCGGCGCCGGGGCGTCGGAGGGCAGCACTTCGCCGAGGAAGCGGTAGCCGCGCCGCGACGCGGTCTCGATGTAGCGCGGATGGCGGGCGTCGTCGCCGAGCGCCGCGCGCAGCTGGCTGACCACGGTCTTGAGCACCGACTCGCTGACGAAGCGCCGGCCCCAGACGGCGTCGAGCAGCTCTTCCTTGGTGACCAGGCGGCCGGGCCGCTGCGCCAGGAAGCACAGCAGCTCGAAGGCCTTGGGCGCCAGCTCGACCGCCCGGCCCTCGCGCAGCAGCGTGGCATTGCCGGGGTCGAGCACGAAGGGGCCGAAGGCGAGCGCGGCAGCGGTGAGAGCGGGTTGCGACATGCCGTTCACGGGTCTGCAAGGCCGCCGTCCGCGGCCGGTCGACTGTACCCAAGCGATCCCGGAACAGACCGAAACCAGACCGTTTCGTGACGACTTTCGCGCGGCCCGCGCCGAGACTGCCTTCCATCGCAACGCCGCCCGGCACCGCCACCGAAGGACCCGCCATGAACCTGCACGCCAGCCTCCGTCTCGCCAACGCCATGAGCCTCGGCCTCGTGCTGTGCGCCGGCCTCGCCGCCTGCGGCGGCGACACCGATCACCCGAAGACGCTCGACGCGCTGCGCGCCGACGCCGAGGCAGTCAGCGCCGGCCGCACGCCGGCGTCGGCTCCGCGCCTGGTCGCCGACCAGGCCGCGAGCGCCCGCGACGCGTTCTGACCGCCCACCCCCCATTCAAAGGAGAACCACGATGACGACCACCACCTCCCGTCTGATGCGCCAGGCGCTCGCCGCGCTCGGCCTGGGCCTCGCCGCCGGGCTGGCCCTCACCGCCTTGCCGGCGCGCGCCGATGCCACCGGCGCCGCGATCGCCGACTACCAGCTGTTCGTCGATCCGCCGATGCGCTTCGCCTACATCAAGCTCCCGCAGCGCCAGCCCAACGGCACCTACTGGAAGTTCGTCGGCCAGCTCGACGAGCGCTCGATGGACCTGTTGCCGGCCGGCGCCGTGACCTCGCTGCGCCGCGACCAGGCCCAGACCGCGGCCACGTCGCAACCCAGCGCCGCCACGCCGCTGGACCGCGCCGAGCCGCGCAGCTGACGCGCGGCCGGCCGCCCACCACCCGCACCACGACGGCCCCGGATCGCCGGGGTCGAGGGGATCGCCATGCCTATCGCCCTGCCCGCCCACTTGTCGACCGCCAGCTTCATGCACGGCTTCGGCCTCTCGCTCGGCCTGGTCGCCGCGATCGGACCGCAGAACGCGCACGTGCTGCGCACCGGCCTGCTGCGCCGGCATGTCGGCGCCACCGTCGCGTTGTGCGTCGTCGCCGACCTGCTGCTGATCGGGCTGGGCCTGGCCGGCGTCAGCGAGCTGCTGTCCGACACGCCGCTGCTCGCAACGCTGGGACGCTGGGGCGCGGTGGCGCTGCTCGGCCTGTATGCGCTGCGCTCGCTGCGCGACGCCTGCGGCACGGCGGCCTCGCTCAACGGCCATGGCGGCGCGATGGCCTCGACGCTGCCCGCGGCGCTCGCGGCCACGGCGTGGGTCACGTTCGCCAACCCCGGCGTGTACCTGGAGACGCTGTTGCTGATCGGCGCGGCAGCGCTGGACCACGGCGAGCACGGCCGCTGGCTGTTCGGCCTCGGCGCGCTCAGCGCGTCGGCCGCGTGGTTCGCCGCGCTGGGCTTCGGTGCGCGCGCGGCGGCGCCGTGGCTGGCGCGGCCCGGCGCGTGGCGAACGCTCAACGTCCTCAACGCCGTGGTGATGGCGGCCTGCGCCGCGCGCCTGGCCGGCGGCTGAAACGGCGAAACGAACACTTTCTCGCATCGCAGACGGCACGGTCGCCACGGCGACCGCACGGGGCCTCGGCCTGCTCTGCTCAACCTCGAACCGGCACGCAGCCCCGGCGCCTGCCTTACCCGAAAGACGACCATGAAGACTCTCGACACCCTGCGCCGGCTGATGCACGGCTCCATCCTGATCGGCTCGCTGGCGCTCGTCGCCTGCGGCGGTGGCGGCGGCGGCGGCAGCGACGCCGGCTCCCCGACACCCGGCAACCCCGACGCGCCCGGCGGCAGCACGCCCAACCAGCCCGGCGACCCGACGCCCACGCCGGCCGCGGCGCTGGCCGGCATCACCGCCGCGGCCGGCCGCTACCACTCGGTGGCCGTGCGCGCCGACGGCACGGTCTGGACCTGGGGCGCCAACGGCGACGGCCAGCTCGGCGACGGCAGCAACACCGACCGCGCGACGCCGGCGCCGATCGGCGGGCTCGACGGCGTCACCCACGTCGCGACCGGCGAGTACCACTCGCTGGCCTTGAAGGGCGACGGCAGCGTCTGGGCCTGGGGCAACAACTACAGCGGCCAGCTCGGCGACGGCAGCACGACCTATCGCAACGTGCCGGTGCAAATCGCCGGCCTGAGCGGCGTGAAGGCGATCTACGCCTACGGCGACCACAGCCTGGCGCTCAAGGACGACGGCACCGTCTTCGCGTGGGGCTGGAACGAGTGGGGCCAGCTCGGCGACGGCAGCACGACCAACCGCGCGACGCCGGTGCAGGTCAGCGGCCTGTCGGGCATCAAGCAGATCGCCGCCGGCTACTACCACGGCATCGCGCTGAAGGAAGACGGCACGGTCTACACCTGGGGCGACAACTACCGCGGCCAGCTCGGCGACGGCAGCACCACCACGCGGCTGACCGCGGCGATCGTGCCGGGCCTTTCCGGCGTCAAGTTCATCGCCGCCGGCTGGGACCACAACCTCGCGGTCAAGGACGACGGCAGCGTCGTCGCCTGGGGCTACAACGGCTACGCGCAACTCGGCGACGGCAGCACCACCGACCGCCTCGCGCCGGTGGCCGTGCCGGGCCTGGCCAACGTGGTCAAGGCGCAAGCCGGCGGTGACCACAGCTTCGTCCAGCTCGCCGACGGCTCGCTGATGGGCTGGGGCGACAACGAGTACGGCCAGCTCGGCAACGGCGGCACCAGCACCGTGACGACGCCGGTCGCCGTGGCGGCCGCGGCCACCGGCGCGACCAGCCTGTCGAGCAGCCTGAACCACACGCTCGCGGTGATGGCCGACGGCAGCCTCAAGGCCTGGGGCGCGAACTCCTTCGGCCGGCTCGGCGACGGCTCCAACGCTCACCAGCCGCTGCCGGTGACGGCCCAGATCAGCGGCGTGCGTCAGCCCTGATCCGGTCGCTGCGCGCCGTCACAGCATCGAGTGGATGCGCAGCGACTCCAGCCGCAGCGCGAGCTTTTGTTCCAGCGCGGACAGCTCGCGCTCGAGCTGCTCGCGCTGCGCCGCGTCGCACGACGAGACGATCTGCGCGCGCAGCCGCGCGCGTTCATGGAACAGGCCGACCTCGGGCGGGGCGAAGCCGGCGTCCTTGAGGATCTTGAACGGCATGCGCAGCGCCTCGGGCGTGGCCTCCCAGCCTTCCAGCTCCGCCAGCGGTTTGCCCCAGCTGCGCGCGGCCTGCAATTCGCCCGAGGCGGCCGCTTCGGCCAGGCGCTGCGCGATGGTTTCGTCGAGCGTGGGCATGGCGCGATCTTGCGCCGGCGCCCTCGCCGAGCGAAATTCTCGGGAACTGCCGCTCGGAAACCGCGGCCCGCGATCAGAAGTGGATGCCGCGCATCATCTGCTGCAGCGCGATCGCTTCGGCCGACAGCTGCGGCTTGCCGCCCTTCTCGCCCTTGGCCGCCTCGCTGTCCGGGAACATGCGGAAGCTCGTGTTCATCACGATCTGCGCGACCCGCGGCGCCAGCGCGTGCAGCACCTGGCCCGTGATGCCCAGGCGCGTGGCCATGCGCACCGGCTTGCCGACACAGGCCTGCGCGATCATGTCGGCCGCCTCCTCGGGCGACAGCGTCGGCACGTTGTTGTAGATCTTGGTCGGCGCGATCATCGGCGTGCGCACCAGCGGCATGTTGATGGTCGTGAAGGTCACGCCCACGTCGGCGAACTCGCTCGAGGCGCAGCGCGTCCAGGCGTCGAGCGCGGCCTTGCTGGCCACGTAGGCCGAGAAGCGCGGCGCATTGGTCAGCACGCCGATCGAACTGATGTTGACGACGTGGCCGCGACGCCTGGCGACCATGCCGGGCAAGAGACCCATCGTCACGCGCAGGCAGCCGAAGTAGTTCAGCTGCATCGTGCGCTCGAAATCGTGGAAGCGGTCGTAGCTCGACTCGATCGCGCGGCGGATCGAGCGCCCCGCGTTGTTGATCAGGAAGTCCACGCCGCCGTGCTCGCGCGTGATGGCGTCGATGAAGTCCTTGCAGCCTGCCTCGTCGGCGATGTCGACCGAGTAGCTGTGGATGCGCGCGTCCTTGCCGGCGACGGCCCTGATCTCGGTCACCGCGTCGACCAGCTTGTCCGCGTCGCGTGCGCAGATCAGCGTGATCGCGCCGGCTTCGGCGAACTTCTTCGCGGCCGCCAGGCCGATGCCCGAGCTGCCGCCGGTGACCAGCACCACCTTGCCCGCGACGGCGCCGCGCAGGGAGCGGTCGATGAACAGATCGGGGTCGAGGTGGCGTTCCCAGTAGTCCCACAGCCGCCAGGCGTAGTCGTGCAGGTTCGGGCAGACGATGCCGCTGCCCTTGAGCGCGGCCGTGGTCTCGCGGCAGTCGAAGCGCGTCGGGTAGTTGATGAAGGTGAGCATGTCCTCGGGCAGGCCGAGGTCCTTCATCACCGCGTTGCGCACGCGGCGCACTGGCGCCAGCGCCATCAGGCCCTTCTTGACGCTCTTGGGAATGAAGCCGAGCAGCGCCGCGTTGACGAACAGGTTCATCTTCGGCGCATGCGCGGCCTTGGAGAAGATGTCGAGCACGTCGCCGACGCGATAGCCCACCGGGTCCACCAGATGGAAGCAGCGCCCGGCCACGCCTTCGAGGTGGCTGATGTGGTCGAGCGCGTCGACGACGAAATCCACCGGCACGATGTTCACGCGCCCGCCCTCGATGCCGACCGCCGGCATCCACGGCGGCAGCAGCTGGCGCATGCGCTGGATCAGCTTGAAGAAGTAGTAGGGGCCGTCGATCTTGTCCATCTCGCCGGTGTGCGAGTCGCCGACCACCATCGCGGGGCGGTAGACGGTCCAGGGAACCTTGCACTCCTTGCGCACGATCTTCTCGGACTCGTGCTTGGTCATGAAGTACGGATGGTCCAGGCCCTCGGCCTCGTCGAACATGTCCTCGCGGAACACGCCTTCGTAGAGGCCCGCGGCGGCGATCGACGAGACGTGGTGGAAGTGGCCGGCGTCGATCGCCTTCGCGAACTCGACCGCGTTGCGCGTGCCCTCGATGTTGACCTGGACCTGAGACTCTTCCGACGCGCCGAGGTCGTACACGGCCGCGAGGTGGTAGACCGAATCGACCTGGCCCTTGAGCGCCTTGAGGTCCTCGGCCGCGACGCCGAGCTTCTTCGCTGTGAGGTCGCCGAACACCGGCTGCACGCGCGCCTTGGCGGCCGCGCTGTTCAGGCCCCACCAGGCCTGCAATTCCGCGAGCTTGCCTTCGCTTTCCGGGCGCATCAGGAAGTGCACCGTGGCGCCGCGGCGCTCGAGCAGCTTGGCGACCAGCCGCTTGCCGATGAAGCCGGTGGCACCGGTGACGAAGTAGCGCATCGGAAATCTCCTCTTGCATCGAAGTTCGCGCCGATTCTTCGCGAAAGGCCCGTGCGCGCCACATCGGGGCCAGCCCGGGGCCTCGGTGTTTTCCCTTTGCGAGCCTTCGTTGGCGGCGCGATAGACGCCACTGCCTATCGCTTTAGGCAGCCGCCTCCAGGGGCGCGCGCCTACAGTTCGCCGCATCCGTTGGCAACGAAGAGGGAATCGACCATGGTCAAGAAGCTGCAGAAGATCGCCGCCAAGAAGGAAGCCGCCGCGCCGCTGGGCTCGCTGGGCCAGCTGCTCGACGGCGAGCTGGCGAGCACGGTGAAGGAGTCCGCGCAGCAGATCTGGCTGGCCGGCCTGGGCGCCTTTGCGAAGGCGCAGGAAGAAGGCAGCAAGGTGTTCGAGTCCCTGGTCAAGGAAGGCGTCTCGATCCAACGGCGCACGCAGGCGGCGGCCGAGGAGAAGCTCGGCGACGTGGCCAGCAGGATGACCGGCCTGGCCGGCGAGGTGCAGAGCAAGGCGGGCCAGTCCTGGGACAAGCTCGAGACCATCTTCGAGGAGCGCGTCGCGAAGGCGCTCAACCGGCTGGGCGTGCCCTCGAGCAAGGACATCGACGCGCTGATCGCGCGCATCGACGCGCTGGCGGCCCAGGTGGGCGGCCCGGCCGCGGCACGCAAGGCGGCCCCCGCACGCAAGGCCGCGCCGGCGAAGAAGGCCGCCCCTGCGAAGAAAGCGCCCGCCAAGCGCGCGCCGCGCAAGCCGACCGCCTGACGGCGCCGTTCTGGGCGACGGGAAAAAAGGGGCGCGATCGCGCCCCTTGCTCGTTGCGGGCGCACGGCCGGCGCAACACGGCTGAGACAAAGCCAGCGCATCGCGACACCGCATCGATACCTGCGCGGCCCAAGCTCCGGTCCATGCCCCACCGACCGGAGCCTTGCATGTACGACGATCCCGCGCCGCGCGCATCGCGCGCGCTCTTCCTGCACTGCAGCGGCGGCAACGGCCGCCAGTGGCAGCCGATCACCGCGCCGCTGGCCGGCCGCATCGACTGCGTCGCGCCCGAACTGATCGGCTACGGCGAAGGCGATGCCTGGCGCTGCGGCGCCGCGCTCTCGCTCGACGACGAGGTCGACCGCATCGCCGCGCACTTGTATGCCCATGTCGAGGGCGTGCACCTGGTCGGCCATTCGTACGGCGCGGCGATTGCGCTGCAGGCAGCGCTGCGCCACCCGCACCAGGTGCGAAGCCTCACGCTGTACGAGCCGGTGCGCTTTGCGCTGCTGTTCGGCTCGCCCGCGACCGTCACGGCGGCGCGCGAGGTGATCGCCCTCGGCCGCGAGGTCGAGCGCCTCGCGCTGGCCGGCGAGCTGACGGCCTCGGCCGAGCGCTTCGTCGACTACTGGTCGGGTGCAGGCGCCTGGGCGCAGATGAAGCCCAGCCGCCAGCAGGCGCTGGCCGCGCGCATGCCCAAGATCGGCGCCGAGTTCGACGCGCTGTTTTGCGACGGCACGCCAGCGCATGCCTACCGGCGTCTCGCGATGCCGGTGCGCCTGCTGGCCGGCGAGCGCTCGCCGCAGCCGGTGCGGCTGATCGCCTTGCGCCTGGCCGCGCGGCTGCCCAACGCCGAGCTGATCGCGATGCCGGGCTTGGGCCACATGGGTCCGCTGACGCATCCGCAGGCGGTGGCCGACAAGCTGCCGGCGTGGCTCGCGCCGAGTGCGCCGGCGCTGGCCGCCTGAGCGCGCCTGCCCCGGGGCAAACCCCGGGCCACTCTAGACGCGCGGCCCGACGGCGCCCATGCGAGCGCCGCCTACACTGGCCCGCATGACGAGACCCGTTCCGCGCCGCGCGCCGCGCATCGGCCTGGCGCTCGCCGGCGGCGGCCCGCTCGGGGCCATCTACGAGATCGGCGCCCTGTGCGCGCTGGAGCATTCGATCCGCGGCTGGCGCGCCAGCGAGGCGCAGGCCTTCGTCGGCGTCTCGGCCGGCGGCTTCGTCGCCGCGGGCCTGGCCAACGGCATCGGCGCACGTGAGCTGTGCCGCTCCTTCATCGAGAACGAAGGCCCGTCGGGCGACGTGTTCGATCCGGCCTTGCTGATGCGCCCGGCCTGGGGCGAGATCACGCGCCGGCTCGCGCGCCTGCCCGCTCTGGCCGCGGGCGCCGCGCTCGACCATGCCTTCGGCTTCGCCTCGCGCGGCCAGGTGCTGCAGCGCCTGGGCGCGGCGGTGCCGACCGGCGTGTTCTCCAACGATGCGGTGCACGAGCACCTCGCGCGCACATTCTCGGCGCCGGGGCGCAGCAACGATTTCCGCACGCTGGCGCGCACCCTGGTGCTGGTCGCGGTCGACCTCGATTCGAGCGAGCCCGCGCTGTTCGGGCGCGCCGGCTTCGACCACGTGCCGATCTCGCGCGCGGTGCAGGCCAGCGCCGCGCTGCCGGGCTTGTTTCCGCCGGTGGAGATCGACGGGCGCTTCTACGTCGACGGCGCACTGCGCAAGACGCTGCATGCCTCGGCGATCCTCGATGAGGATCTGGACCTGCTCATCGCACTGAACCCGCTGGTGCCCTATGCGGGCCACGGCGAGACGGCGGCGCGCCAAGGCCCCGGCGCCGCGCCCGCGCGCCTGGTCGACGGCGGCCTGCCGCAGGTGCTGTCGCAGACCTTCCGCTCGATCATCCGCTCGCGCATGGAGCTGGGCCTGCGCCGCTACCACACCGAATACCCGGGCACCGACATCGTGCTGTTCGAGCCCGACGCGCGCGACGAGCAGATCTTCTTCACCAACCCGTTCAGCTACTCGCAGCGTCGCTGGCTGGCCGAGCACGCCTTCCAGGCCACGCGCGCGCAGCTGCGCGCGCGGCGTGCGGAGCTGGCGCCGACGCTGGCGAAGCACGGCCTGGCGTTCTCGATCGCGCTGGACGATCCGCGCGCGAAGCTGCTCGATGCGAGGCCGTCGCCGCGTGGGCGCGCGCAGCATGCGCTGCGCAGGCTCGAACGCGTCCTCGACGATCTCGAGGCGGGATTCAAGGGTGAAACTGCCCCGGCAGCACCCACAGCAGCAGCGCCGTCATCGTGAGGTAGCGCGCGAACTTGCCGATCGCCATGTAGGCCATGCAGGGCCAGAACGGCAGGCGCAGCCAGCCGGCCACTGCGCACAGCGGATCGCCCACCACCGGCAGCCAGCTCAGCAAACAGGCCTTGGCACCGAAGCGCTGCAGCCAGCCCAGCACGCGGTGCTCGACCGGCTTGTGGCGCGCATGCTCCCACGCGCGCTCGGCGCCCCAGCCCATCCACCAGCTCACGGCGCCGCCGGCGGTGTTGCCGAGGGTGGCGACGAGGATCGCCGGCCAGAACATCGCGGGGTTCAACTTGACCAGGCCGAACACCGCCGGCTCCGAGCCCAGCGGCAGCAGCGTGGCCGAGATGAAGGCCACGACGAACACCGTGCTCAGGCCGAACTTCGGCAGCGCGAGCAGGGCCAGCAGCGACTCGATCCAGGCTTCCATCGGCGGCGATTATTCGTTGCGCACAGCAGCAAAGGCGGCCTGGCGCGCGTCGCTATACTCTGCCTCCTTTTTCAGCAGTCCATCACCCCGGCCCACACCATGAAGATCGGCTCGATCGAGCTGGCGAACCGCTTGTTCGTCGCGCCGATGGCAGGGGTCACCGACCGGCCCTTCCGCCAGCTGTGCAAGCGCCTTGGCGCCGGCTATGCGGTCAGCGAGATGGTGACCTCGCGCCGCGAGCTGTGGGATTCGCTCAAGACCTCGCGGCGCGCCAACCACGACGGCGAGGTCGCGCCGATCGCGGTGCAGATCGCCGGCACCGAGCCGATCATGATGGCCGAGGCCGCCGCCTACAACATCGAGCGCGGCGCGCAGATCATCGACATCAACATGGGCTGCCCGGCCAAGAAGGTGTGCAACAAGTGGGCGGGCTCGGCGCTGATGCGCGACGAGAGCGCCGCGCTGCGCATCGTCGAGGCGGTGGTCACCGCCAGCGCGCCGCACGGCGTGCCGGTCACGCTGAAGATGCGCACCGGCTGGTGCGACGCCGAACGCAATGCGGTGAGCCTGGCGCGCGGCGCCGAGGCCGCCGGCGTGGCCATGCTCACGGTGCACGGGCGCACGCGCGAACAGGGCTACCGCGGCTTCGCCGAGTACGACACCGTCGCCGCGGTCAAGGCCGCGGTATCGGTGCCGGTGGTCGCCAACGGCGACATCGACTCGCCGCGCAAGGCACGCGCCGTGTTCGAGCGCACCGGCTGCGACGCGGTGATGATCGGCCGCGCCGCGCAGGGGCGGCCGTGGATCTTCCGCGAGATCGCGCACTTCCTCGCCACCGGCGAGGACCTGCCGGCGCCGCGCACGGCCGAGGTGCGCGACTGGCTGGTCGAGCACCTGCACGACCACCACGCGCTGTACGGCGAGCAAAGCGGCGTGCGCAGCGCGCGCAAGCACATCGGTTGGTACGTGCACGGGCTGCCGGGCGGCGAGCAGCTGCGCGCACGCATCAACACCGTGACCTCGGCCGGCGAGCAGGTATCGCTCGTGGCCGACTGGTTCGACTCGCTGGCCGACCGCCACGAGCGGCTGCCGCAGCACATCGGACTTCTTCAAGAACCCAACGAAGAACAAGAAGCAGCATGAGCAAGAAGCACATCGAGGCCTGCATCCGCGACAGCCTCGAAACCTATTTCAAGGACCTGCGCGGCGCCGAGCCGCACAACGTCTACGACATGGTCATGCAGGTGGTCGAAAAGCCCCTGCTCGACGTCGTGATGCAGCAGGCCGAACACAACCAGTCGCGCGCGGCCGAGTGGCTGGGCATCAACCGCAACACGCTGCGCCGCAAGCTGCTCGAACACAAGCTCGTCAAGTGATCATGGCCTCCACGCTCACCGCCCTCCTCTCGGTCTCCGACAAGACCGGCATCGTCGACTTCGCCCGCGCGCTGCATGCGCAGGGCGTCAAGCTGCTGTCCACCGGCGGCACCGCCAAGCTGCTCGCGCAAGAGGGCCTGCCGGTGACCGAGGTGGCCGAGGTCACCGGCTTTCCCGAGATGCTCGACGGCCGCGTGAAGACGCTGCACCCGCGCATCCACGGCGGCCTGCTCGCGCGGCGCGACCTGCCGGCGCACATGGCCGCGCTGGCCGAGCACGGCATCGGCACGATCGATCTGCTGATCGTCAACCTCTACCCGTTCGCGCAGGCCACCGCGCGGCCCGACTGCACGCTGGAAGACGCGATCGAGAACATCGACATCGGCGGCCCGGCGATGCTGCGCGCGGCGGCCAAGAACTGGCAGGACGTCGCGGTCGTGATCGACCCCGCCGACTACGAGCGCGTGCTCGGCGAGCTCAAGGGCGCGGGCCTCACGCGCGCGACCAAGTTCATGCTGGCCAAGAAGGTCTACGCGCACACCGCGGCCTACGACGGCATGATCACCAACTATTTCACCGCGCTCGAGGCCGGCGCCGAGGAGCGCACGGCCGAGGTGCCCAAGCGCGCCGCCTACCCCGAGGTCTTCAACCTGCAGCTCGCCAAGACGCAGGACCTGCGCTACGGCGAGAACCCGCACCAGAGCGCCGCCTTCTACCGCGATGCGCAGCCGGCCCCCGGCACGCTGGCGCGCTACGCGCAACTGCAGGGCAAGGAGCTCTCGTACAACAACATCGCCGACGCCGACGCGGCCTGGGAGTGCGTCAAGACTTTCGACGCGCCGGCCTGCGTGATCATCAAGCACGCCAACCCCTGCGGTGTGGCCGTGGGCGCGAACCCGGGCGAGGCCTATGCCAAGGCGCTGCAGACCGATCCGACCTCGGCCTTCGGCGGCATCATCGCCTTCAACCGCACGCTCGACGGCGCCGCCGCGGCCCATGTGGCCAAGCAGTTCGTCGAGGTGGTGATCGCGCCCGAGATCAGCGCCGAGGCGCGCACGGTGTTTGCGGCCAAGCAGAACGTGCGCCTGCTCGAGGTGCCGCTGGCCGCCGACACCAACGTGCTGGACTTCAAGCGGGTGGGCGGCGGCCTGCTGGTGCAGTCGTCGGACGCGAAGAACGTCCAGCCGGGCGAACTGCGCGTGGTGACCAAGAAGGCACCCACGGCGCAGCAGCTCGAGGACCTGATGTTCGCGTGGAAGGTGGCCAAGTTCGTCAAGAGCAATGCCATCGTCTACTGCGCGGGCGGCATGACGCTGGGCGTCGGCGCGGGCCAGATGAGCCGCATCGACTCGGCGCGCATCGCCTCGATCAAGGCGCAGAACGCCGGCCTGTCACTGCAGGGTTCGGCGGTCGCGAGCGACGCGTTCTTCCCGTTTCGCGACGGGCTCGACGTGGTGTGCGACGGCGGCGCGAGCTGCGTGATCCAGCCGGGCGGCTCGGTGCGCGACGACGAGGTGATCGCGGCCGCGGACGAGCGCGGCATCGCGATGGTGTTCACGGGGACGCGGCACTTCCGGCACTGACCGGCGGATGGGGTCCGAGAGCTTGCGCGGATCCGGCTTTGCCGGTCCGCAGCAAGGGCCCCCCTCGGGGGGCAGTGAACGCAGTGAGCGTGGGGGCCTCTTACACGATGACGTACCGCCCCGGCAACAGCGGCAGCGCCATGCACAGGTGCTCCACCACGCGCGGGAACCACGCCGAGCTGGCCTCGCTGGCGTAGATCGCGCGCGACTTGCGCTGCGCGTCGTAGCCGACGTTGACCAGGCAGGCATCGGTCGCGGTGCCGTACTCGATCAGCTCCGGCCCGATCCAGCGCACGGCCCAGCCGTCGGCGCATTGCACGTTGCCGCTGGCATCGCGGTCGAGCTGGTAGTCGGGCATCGGTCGGATCATGGCGGCGGCTCCTGAGCGGGTGCGTTGTCGTTCTTTCCTTGGCCGCCAGTGTCGAAAGCCGCGGTTGCAGGGCCGCTGCGCGCAAGCCGCGGGTTTGTTTCATTCGTTTCATCGGCGCCGCGCCGCTACGATCGCTGCCCATGTCCCTTGCCGCCGAAGCCGCCGGCCTGCTGCTCGCCTTCATCGCCCGCCTGGTCACCGGCGCCCAGGGCCATTGGTACGGCTGCCCGCCCAAGGCCGAGCAGCGCATCTACTTCGCCAATCACCAGAGCCATCTCGACTGGGTGCTGATCTGGGCCGCGCTGCCGCGCGACCTGCGCCAGCGCACGCGCCCGATCGCCGCGCGCGACTACTGGACCTCGAGCAAGCTCAAGCACTGGATCACGCGCGAGATCTTCAACGCGGTCTACGTGTCGCGGCAGCGCAGCGACGACCAGGATCCGCTCGAGCCGCTGGTCGACGCGCTGCACCGCGGTGATTCGCTGGTGATCTTTCCCGAGGGCACGCGCAATAACAAGGGCGATCCGCAGCCGTTCAAGAGCGGCCTCTTCCACCTGGCCGAGCAGTTTCCGCAGGTCACGCTGGTGCCGGCATGGATCGACAACGTGCAGCGCGTGATGCCCAAGGGCGAGGTCGTGCCGGTGCCCATCCTGTGCTCGGTGACCTTTGGCGCGCCGATCCTGCTCGAGCCCGGCGAGGACAAGCGCGCCTTCCTCGAGCGGGCGCGCGAGGCGGTGCTCGCGCTCAAGGACGTCGCGGCGTGACGTGATGCGATGAACATCAGTCTTCGCCAACTCACCGCCGGCCAAGAGGTCGGCGCGCTGTTCCTGATCCTGTTCGGCGTGCTCGCGCTCGCGACGCTGGGCGCCTTCTTCGCGTCGCTGCGCGAGCTCACGCCCGCTCAGCGCGAACGCCACCAGCGCTACAAGCGCGACCTGCGCGCGGTCTGGGCCAGCTCGACGCTGTTCTGGCTCGCCTGGATCAGCGGCCCGCTCGGCGCGACGCTGCTGTTCGGCGCCTTCAGCTTCCTCGCCTTGCGCGAGTACATCACGCTGATGCACACGCGGCGCAGCGACCACCGCAGCCTGATCCTCGCGTTCTTCGTCATCCTGCCGCTGCAGTTCTATCTGGTCGGCACGCGCCACTTCGACCTGTTCTCGGTCTTCATTCCGGTCTACATGTTCCTGGCCGTGCCGGTGGTCAGCGCACTGTCGGGCGACCCGCAGCGCTTCCTCGAGCGCAACGCGAAGATCCAGTGGGGCATCATGGTGTGCGTCTACGGGCTGTCGCACACGCCGGCACTGCTGCTGCTCGATTTCGCCAGCTTCCGCGGCCGCGGCGCCTTCCTGGTGTTCTTCATGGTGTTCGTCGTCGCCACCGCGCAGATCGTGCAGGAGGGCGCGAGCCGTCGGCTGCGCCGGCGCCCGGTGGCGCGGCAGATCAGCCGCAGCTTCAGCTACCGCGCCTGGCTGATCGGCGCGTTCACCGCGGCCTTCGTCGGCGGACTGCTGTACTGGATCACGCCGTTCAAACCCGGCCAGGCGATGGCGATGGCGCTGATCGCCAGCGGCGCCGGCACGATGGGCGAGTTCGTGATGAAGGCGCTCAAGCGCGACGCCGGCGTGCGCTACTGGGGCAACCGAAGCTCGGTGACCGGCGCGGTGGGCCTGCTCGACCGAATCGCTCCGCTGTGCTTTGCCGCACCGGTGTTCTTCCATTCGGTTCGCTGGTACTTCAGGATCCCCCTGTGAGCTGTCGACCCCCACGCTCGCTTTGCCCGCTGCCCCCCCGAGGGGGCTGGCCGCGCTTGGGGCGGCCCGGCGCACGGCCGATGGACCCTTTGACATGAGCAGTTCCGTTCGGATCCTCGGCGTCGACCCGGGCCTTCGCACCACCGGCTTCGGTGTGATCGAGGCCGCCGGTGCGAAGCTGCGCTACGTCGCCAGCGGCACGATCAAGACCGACGCGCTGCCCACCGGTGACCTGCCGGGGCGGCTCAGGATCCTCTACGAGGGCCTGTGCGAGGTGGTGCGGCGCTACGAGCCGGTCTGCGCCTCTGTCGAGATCGTGTTCGTCAACGTGAACCCGCAGTCGACGCTGCTGCTCGGCCAGGCGCGCGGCGCGGCGCTCACGGCGCTGGTCGCGAACCGGCTGCCGGTGGCCGAGTACACCGCGCTGCAGATGAAGAAGGCCGTGGTCGGCCATGGCCAGGCGCGCAAGGAGCAGGTGCAGCAGATGATTGCGCGCCTGCTCGCGCTGCCCGGCCTGCCCGGTCCCGACGCCGCCGACGCGCTGGGCATCGCCGTCACGCATGCGCACGCCGGCGCCTCGCTCGACGCGCTGGCGGCCGCCAGCCCGCTGGCGCGCCGCGCGCATGCGCAGTACCGCAAGGGCCGCGCCTACTGATCCGCTACGGCGTCGCCGCCGGCTCGTAGATCCAGTCCAGCCCGAGCAGGCGGCCGATCTCGTCGGCCAGCTCGCGCAGGTCGACCGGCTTGGACAGGAAGGCACTGGCGCCCGCTTCGAGGCTGCGCTGGCGCGAGGCCTGCGTGGCGCTGGCCGAGACGCAGACGATCGGCACGTGGCGCGTGTCGTCGCCGGCGCGCAGCCGCCGCGTCGCTTCGAGGCCATCGAGCACGGGCATGGTGTTGTCCATCACGATGAGGTCGGGCGCCACCGCGCGGGCGCGGTCGAGCCCCTGGACGCCATCGGCCGCCTGGTGGACCTCGAAGCCCAGCGGCAGCAGGTAGTCGACCATCAGGGCGCGGTTGTTGATCACGTCGTCGACCACCAGCACGCGGCGGCGCGGCCCGTGGTAGCCGCGGATGCGCCGGGGTGCGGCCTGCACGGTGCCCGGCGCGTCGACCACCGGCAGCCAGACGTCGAGTGAGAAGCGGCTGCCCTGGCCCGGACGGCTCGTGACGCTGATGTCGCCGCCCATCATGTGCGCCAGCGAGCGGCTGATCGCCAGGCCCAGGCCCGAGCCCTGCGCCCGGTGCGAGGCCTGCCCCGCCTGCTCGAAGGGCTCGAAGATGCGCTGCAGGTGCTCCGGCGCGATGCCCACGCCGCTGTCCTCGACCGCGATGCCCACGTGCGCGCGTTCGGCATCGCTCGCCAGCAGCGAGATCTCCAGGCGCACGCTGCCGTGCTCGGTGAACTTGATCGCGTTGCCGAGCAGGTTGAGCAGCACCTGGCGCAGGCGGCGCTCGTCGGCGAGCACGGTGCGCGGCAGCCACGAAGGAAAGACCAGTTCGAACAGCAGGCCCTTCTGGTCGGCGCGCACGCGCACGATGTCGGCCACCACGCGCAAGAAGGCGCGCAGGTCGACCGGCTGCGGCGCGAGGTCGAGGCGGCCCGCCTCGATGCGAGAGAGGTCGAGGATGTCGTCGATCAGCGTGAGCAGGTGGTGCCCCGCCTGCCCGATGACCTTGACGCCCATGCGCTGCCGCTCGCTGAGCGAGGCGTCGAGATCGAGGATCTGCGCATAGCCGAGGATGCCATTGAGCGGCGTGCGCAGCTCGTGGCTCATGCGCGCGAGGAAGTCGCTCTTCGCGCGGTTGGCGACCTCGGCGCGGTCGCGCGCGGCGGCCAGCTCCGCGTTCGCGCGGCGCAGCAGCTCCTCGGCGCGCTTGAACTCGGTGCGGTCCTCGACGATCCAGATCGTGGCCTGCGTAGGGTCGGCCGTGTTCTGGACGTAGGCGATCATGCTGGTCCAGAAGTCGCTGCCGTCCTGACGCCGCGCGAACATCTCGCACTGGTAGGGACGGCCGGTCGACAGCAGCGGCGCGGCGCGGCGGCCGAGTTCTTCGTATTCCTCGTCGCTGCGCAAGAGCACGCGCGCCGGCTGACCGATGCCGGAATCGGCCGTGAAGCCGAACATCTCGGCAAAACGCGCGTTGTAGCGGGTGATGCGCCGGTCGTGCGTGAACACGATGCCCACCGGCGCGTTGTCCATGATCCCGGCCATCTCGCTCGTGGTGGCCTGCAGCTGCAGCCGCGCGCCGCGGCTGGCGGTGATGTCGTCGACGATCCAGACCGTGCCGCGCCCAGGCCCGGCGACGGCCTTGCCGTGCAGGTGGCACCACAGCGTGCTGCCGTCGCGCTTGCGCATCTGCCAGTCGGCATCGAACGGCAAGCCCGCGTCGAGCTTGGCCGCGGCCTCGCGACCAAGCCGCTCGAAGCTTTCGCGGTCGGGGTAGACCACCAGCGCTGTCTGGCCGACCAGTTCGTCGGGCGACGAGAAGCCGAAGATCTCCGCCGCCCGGGCGTTGCACAGCCGGATGCCGCGATCGCTGGTGAACAGGATGCCGACGGCCGCGTTCTCGAGGATCGCGTTCATCTCTTCCGGCGTGGCGCGCAAGAACTCTGGCATGGCGGCCCCCAGGCGATTTCGCTCGTGGCGAACGTTTGACCGGTGGCAAGCGGGGGGCGACGTGCACGTCGAGGCGTCGAGGCGGCCCCGATCCCCGCCAGCGCAAACATTATTGCTCCGGGTCCGAGGTCGTCGTTGGCCACCACCCCGCGGATCGGCAGGTTGCCGAGGGCCTGCGGCCTGGGATTCCTGCCGCGCAGACTCCTAGATCATCACCGCCATGCGCTCGAGGATCAGCACCGCAAAAAAGCCCAGCGCCGCCAGCACGGTCCACTTGACGATCACCAGGCCCCGATGGCGCCAGCGCACGTCGCCGGTGCCGATGGCCATCGCGAAGCACAGGATGCCCGCGACCAGCAGCAGCAGGATGATCCAGCGAAAGACCAGCATGCGTGCGCGGGCTGCGAGGACCTACCAGGCCGGCGCCAGCTCGGCAAAGCCGCGCGGTGCGTCTTCGCTGCGCTCGAAGCTCACGATTTCGAAGGCGCTGGCATCGGCGAACAGCGTGCGCAGCAGCTTGTTGTTCAGCGCGTGGCCGCCCTTGAACGAGGTATAGCTCGCCAGCAGCGGATGGCCGGCGATGTAGAGGTCGCCGATCGCGTCGAGCAGCTTGTGCTTGACGAACTCGTCGTCGTAGCGAAGGCCCTCGGCATTGAGCACGCGCTCGTCGGCGACGACGATGACGTTGTCCATGCTGCCGCCCAGGCCCAGGCCGCGCGCGCGCATCGCGTCCACGTCCTTCGAGAAGCCGAAGGTGCGCGCGCGCGCGATGTCGCGCTTGTACTGCCCCTCGGCGAAGTCGAACTCGACGCGCTGGCCGGTCTGGTTGACCGCCGGGTGGTCGAACTCGATCTCGAACGCCAGCTTCCAGCCGTGATGCGGCTCGAGCCGCGCCCACTTGAGCGCAGCGCCCTCGCCTTCGCGCACCTCGACCGTCTTCAGGACGCGCACGAAGCGCTTGGGCGCGTCCTGCAGCACGATGCCCGCGCTTTGCAGCAGGAACACGAAGCTCGCCGCCGAGCCGTCGAGGATGGGCATCTCGTCGCCGGCGATGTCGACCTGCAGGTTGTCGATGCCGAGCCCGGCGCAGGCCGACATGAAGTGTTCGATGGTCTGCACCTTCGGTGCGCCCGCGTCGCCGCCGGCCGAGATCGTCGAGGCCATGCGGGTGTCGCTGACGGAGTCGAAGCGTGCGGGAATGTCGACCGGATTGGGCAGGTCGACGCGACGGAACACGATGCCCGCATCCGCCGCCGCCGGCTTGAGCGTCAGCTCGACGCGCTGGCCGCTGTGCACGCCGAGACCCACCGCGCGGGTGATCGACTGGAGGGTGCGTTGCTTGAGCATCGGCGAATTGTAGAAAGCGCGGCGCCTCACCGGCTGAGGCGCCGCGCTATGACCGCGGTAGGGACTTGCCATCCCTGCCGCGCTCCAAACGACGAAGTAGAGGCTCGATCAGTCGGCTTGCTTGCGCAGGAATGCCGGGATCTCGATCTCGTCCATGCCGTTGCTCGCCAGCGCATCCACCTTGGCCGCCGCCTGCGTGCGGCCGCTGCGCCAGACGCTGGGTACGTGCAGGCTCTCGTACGACGGCGCGCTCGGATGCGCCGAGGGCATCGCCGGCTGGCCGTGGCCGACGGTCTGCGTCAGCACGGGCAGGTCGTGCGTGCCGGTGCGCTGCACCGGCTGGCTGTGCACGACCTGGATCGGCGCCTTCTGCGCGCGCGACGAGGCCAGGCCGGTGGCGATCACCGTGACGCGCAGCTGGTCACCCAGGCTCTCGTCGTAGGCGGTGCCATAGATCACGTGCGCATCCTCGGCCGCATAGCGGCGGATGGTGTTCATCGCGTTGCGGCTCTCGGCCAGCTTGAAGGTCGACTTGCTCGCCGCAATCAGCACCAGCACGCCGCGCGCGCCGGACAGATCGACGCCCTCCAGCAGCGGGCAGGCCACCGCGGCCTCGGCGGCCTTGTTGGCGCGGTCCGGGCCGCTGGCGGTGCCGGTGCCCATCATCGCCTTGCCGGGCTCGCCCATCACCGTCTTCACGTCCTCGAAGTCGACGTTCACGTGACCCGGGATGTGGATGATGTCGCTGATGCCGCCGACGGCGTTCTTCAGCACGTCGTTGGCATGCGCGAAGGCCTCTTCCTGCGTGACGTCGTCGCCCAGCACCTCGAGCAGCTTCTCGTTGAGCACGACGATCAGGCTGTCGACGTTGGCCTCCAGCTCGGCGAGGCCGGCCTCGGCCTGCTTCATGCGGCGACCGCCCTCGAACTCGAAGGGCTTGGTGACGACGCCGACCGTCAGGATGCCCATCTCCTTGGCCACGCGCGCGATCACCGGCGCGGCGCCGGTGCCGGTGCCGCCGCCCATGCCCGCGGTCAGGAAGATCATGTTGGCGCCGGCGATCGCCTCCTTGATGCGCTCGCACGCCTCTTCGGCCGAGGCGCGGCCGGCCTCGGGCTTGGAGCCCGCGCCCAGGCCGGTGCTGCCGAGCTGGATCAGCTGGTCGGCGCTGGAGCGGTGCAGCGCCTGAGCGTCGGTGTTGGCGCAGATGAACTCCACGCCTTGCACGCCGCGGGAAATCATGTGTTCGACAGCGTTGCCGCCGCCGCCGCCGACACCGATCACCTTGATCTTGGTGCCGAGGTCGAACTCCTCGATCATCTCGATGGCCATGGTCGTCACTCCTTCGTCGTCGTTGGGTTTGCAGTTGCCGGTTGGAAAGTCTTCAAAAGAACGTCAGTACGGTTCACCGTGTCTTCCTTTGTGATGCCGGTCAGAAGTTCCCGATGAACCAGTCGCGCACGCGGCCGAACAGGGACGTCACCGACCCCGCCTGCTGCGCCGCCTTGAACCCGCGCGTTCTGGCGAGCCGTGCTTCTTCGAGCAGGCCCATCACGGTGGCCGAGCGCGGGTTCGCCACCATGTCGTACAAAGCGCCGGAGTACGTGGGCAGGCCCTTGCGTACCGGCTTCAGAAAGATGTCTTCGGCGAGCTCGACCATGCCGGGCATCACGGCGCTGCCGCCGGTCAGCACGATGCCCGAGCTCAAGAGCTCCTCGTAGCCGCTCTCGCGGATCACCTGGTGCACCAGCGAGAAGATCTCCTCGACGCGCGGCTCGATCACGCCGGCCAGCGCCTGGCGGCTCAACATGCGCGGCGCGCGGTCGCCGAGACCCGGCACCTCGACCTGCTCGGACGGATCGGCCAGCAGCTGCTTGGCCACGCCGTGGTCGACCTTGATCTCCTCGGCGTCCTTGGTCGGGGTGCGCAGCGCCATCGCGATGTCGCTGGTGATCAGGTCGCCGGCGATCGGGATCACGGCCGTGTGGCGCACCGAGCCGTCGGTGAAGATCGACACGTCGGTGGTGCCGGCGCCGATGTCGACCAGCGCGACGCCCAGGTCCTTCTCGTCGGCGGTGAGCACCGCCGCGCTCGAGGCGCTGGGGTTGAGCACGAGTTGATCCACCTCGAGCCCGCAGCGGCGCACGCACTTGACGATGTTCTCGGCCGCGCTTTGCGCGCCGGTCACGATGTGCACCTTGACCTCGAGGCGCCCGCCGCTCATGCCGATCGGCTCCTTGACCTCGTGGCCGTCGATCACGAACTCCTGCGGCTCCACGAGCAGCAGGCGCTGGTCGTTGGGGATGTTGATCGCCTTGGCCGTCTCGACCACGCGCGCCACGTCGACCGGCGTGACCTCCTTGTCGCGCACGATGACCATGCCGGTCGAGTTCATGCCGCGGATGTGGCTGCCGGTGATGCCGGTGTAGACGCGCGTGATCTTGCAGTCGGCCATCATCTCGGCCTCTTTCAGCGCCTGCTGGATCGACTGCACCGTCGCGTCGATGTTGACCACCACGCCGCGCTTGAGCCCGTGCGACGACGCGGTGCCGATGCCGGCCACGCGCAGCTCGCCGTCGGGCAGCACCTCGGCGACGACCGCCATCACCTTGGCGGTGCCGATGTCCAGGCCGACGACGAGATCCTTGTATTCCTTGGTGGCCATGGAGTTCCTCAGTTCGATTTCTTCTTCGGCAGGCTTTCGACCGTGCCGACGCCGCGCAGCTTCACCGCATAGCCGTCGGCATGGCGCAGGTCGGCCGAGGCGAGCGGGCGCGAGTAGCGCTGCGTGACGTCGCCCACGGTTCCGACGAAGGCCTGCGAGCGCGCGACGACCTCGTCGTCGCTGCCGCGGCCCAGCTCGATCTCGGCGCCGCTGTCCAGGACGAGCCGCCACGAGCCGCGCGCCGACAGCGACAGCGTCTCCACGCGCGCCTCGAGCGGCGCGAACACCGGGTCGAGCCGGCGCAGCAGCGCGAGCATTGCCGGCGCCTGACGCTCATCGGGGCCAGCGAGCGTCGGCAGGCCCTCGTCCTCGACGTCGCCCGGGTTGGCCTCGAAGACCTCGCCTTGCAGGTTGACCAGCTTGTCGTCGGCGTTCTCGCGGTGCCACCAGGCCGCGACGCGGTGCTCCTCGAGCTGCACCGCGAGCCAGTTCGGCCAGCGGCGCGAGACCACGGCGCGCCGCACCCAGGGCACGGACTGGAACGCGGCCTGGGCGCGCTCGAGGTCGAGCGTGAAGAAGTTGCCCGCCAGCTTGGGCAGCGCGTTGGCGCGGATCGTCGCGGCGCTGTTGCGGCCCACGTCGCCCTCGATGCGCACCGCCTGCAGCGTGAACGCCGGCAGCCGCACAAGCCACGCGAGGCCGAAACCGAGCAGCGCGAGCGCGGCCACGACGAACAGGACCGACGCGGTCGCATTCATCAGGCGCACGTCGATCGGCGGCGCGGTCTTGGCGGGCGTGGGGCGCTGGCGCGGCATGGTGGTGCTCGGTCAGGCTCCGGCGGGCGGCGGCGAGTCGAGCGACGCGGCGGCCACCAGCTGCAGGCACAGCTGCTCGTAGCTGATGCCGGCCGCCTTGGCCGACATCGGCACCAGCGAATGGCCCGTCATGCCCGGCGAGGTGTTCATCTCGAGCAGGAAGGGCTTGCGGTCGCTGGCGCGGATCATCAGGTCGGCCCGGCCCCAACCTCGGCAACCCAGGGCGCGGTACGCGGCCACGACGATGCGCTGGATCTCGCGCTCCTCGGCCTCGGGCAGCCCGCTGGGCACGAGGTAGTGCACGTCGTCGGTGAAGTACTTGTTCTGGTAGTCGTAGGCGCCCTCGGGTGCCACGATGCGGATCACCGGCAGCGCTTGCGCGGTGCTCCCCTCGCCGAGGACGGGGCAGGTGACTTCCTCGCCCTCGATGAACTCCTCGCACAGCACGTCGGGGTCGTAGCGCGCCGACAGCGCCACGGCTTCTTGCATCTGCGAATAGCCCAGCACCTTGGTCACGCCGATCGACGAGCCCTCGCGCGGCGGCTTCACGATCAACGGCAGGCCCAGGTCGTCGGGCACCGCGCGCACGCGTTCGCGCGCCTGGTCGTCGGGCGCCAGCCACGCATAGCGCGGCGTCGGCAGGCCCTCGGCGATCCAGACGCGCTTGGTCATCACCTTGTCCATCGCGATGGCCGAGGCCATCACGCCGGAACCGGTGTAGGGAATGCCCAGCAGCTCGAGCGCACCTTGCACGGTGCCGTCTTCGCCGTGGCGGCCGTGCAGCGCAATGAAGCAACGCGCGAAGCCGTCGCGCTTGAGCTCGTCGAGCGCGCGCTCGGCCGGGTCGAAGGCATGCGCATCCACGCCCTGGCTTTGCAGCGCCTTCAGCACGCCGGTGCCGCTCATCAGCGAGATCTCGCGCTCGGCCGAGGTGCCGCCCATCAGGACCGCGACCTTGCCGAGGGTCTTGGGATCGATCTTCATGACGTCATTCCTTGCGCGAGCGTCACCACCTGCTGCGGCACGCCGCCGATCGAGCCGGCACCCATGGCGATCACCACGTCGCCGGCGGCGGCGTGCTCGACGATGGCCGACGGCAGCTCGGCGATCTCGTCGACGAACACCGGGTCGACCTTGCCGGCGACGCGCAGCGCGCGCGCCAGCGAGCGGCCGTCGGCCGCGACGATCGGCGCCTCGCCGGCGGCATAGACCTCGGTGAGCAGCACCGCGTCGGCCGTGCCCATCACCTTGACGAAGTCCTCGAAGCAGTCGCGCGTGCGCGTGTAGCGGTGCGGCTGGAACGCCAGCACCAGGCGCCGGCCGGGGAAGGCGCCGCGCGCCGCGGCGATCACCGCCGCCATCTCGACCGGGTGGTGACCGTAGTCGTCGATCAGCGTGAACGTTCCGCCGTCGCTCGACGGCAGCTCGCCCCAGCGCTGGAAGCGCCGGCCCACGCCCGAGAACTTGGCCAGCGCCGCGACGATGGGCGCGTCGGGCAGCTCCAGCTCGGTGCCCACGGCGATCGCCGCGAGCGCGTTGCGCACGTTGTGCTCGCCCGGCAGGTTGAGCGTGATCTCGAGGTCGGGCATCGCGACGCCGTTGCGGCGCTGGCAGGAAAAGCGCATCTGCCCGCCGGGCAGTGCCTGCACGTTCACCGCGCGCACCTGCACGTCCTCGCCCATGCCGTAGGTCACGACCGGGCGCGAGACCAGCGGCACGATGGAGCGCACGCCCGGATCGTCGCCGCACAGGATGGCCGAGCCGTAGAACGGCATGCGATGCAGGAACTCGACGAAGGCGCCCTTGAGCCGCGCGAAGTCGTGCCCGTAGGTGTCCATATGGTCGGCGTCGATGTTGGTGACGACCGACAGGATGGGCATCAGGTTCAGGAACGAGGCATCGGACTCGTCGGCCTCGACGACGATGAACTCGCCGGCGCCGAGGCGCGAGTTCGCGCCCGCGCTCTCGAGCTTGCCGCCGATCACGAAGGTCGGGTCGACGCCGGCCTCGTGCAGCACGCTGGTCACGAGCGAGGTCGTCGTGGTCTTGCCGTGCGTGCCGGCGATCGCGATGCCTTGCTTCAGGCGCATCAGCTCGGCCAGCATCACGGCGCGCGGCACCACCGGCACGCGCTTGGCGCGCGCGGCGATGACCTCGGGGTTGTCGCCCTTCACCGCGGTCGAGGTGACCACGGCCTCGGCGCCCGAGATGTGCGCGGCGTCGTGGCCGACCGCGATGCGGATGCCCAGGCCGGCGAGCCGGCGCGTCGTGGCGCTGTCGTGCTGGTCGGAGCCGGACACGATGTAGCCGAGGTTGTGCAGGATCTCGGCGATGCCGCTCATGCCGGCGCCGCCGACGCCGACGAAGTGGATGTGCTTGACGGCGTGCTTCATGGCACGAGCCTCTCGATCTCGTCGGCAACGCGCGCGGCCGCGCGTGGACGCGCAAGCGAACGGGCCTTTTCGGCCATCGCCTGCAGTTGTTGTCGGGTCAGATGGCGCAGCTGGTCGGCCAGCTTCTGTGGCGTCAACTCGGACTGCGGCAGGTGGATCGCCGCACCGTGCTGGGCCATGAACTGCGCGTTGTCGCGCTGGTGCGAGGTGGTGCTCACGATCAGCGGCACCAGCACGCTGGCCACGCCGGCGGCGCACAGTTCGCTGACCGTCACCGCGCCGGCGCGGCAGACGATCAGGTCGCAGTCGGCCAGGCGCTTGGCCATGTCGTCGATGAAGGCCAGGACCTCGACGTCGCGCTCGGGGTCCAGCCCCTGTTCGCGATAGGCCTCCTTGACCGCGTCGCGGTTCAGCGCGCCGGTCTGGTGAACGACGCGCGGGCGCTCCTCGGGCGCGAGCATCGCCAGCGCCTTGGGCAGCGTCTCGTTCAACACCTTGGCACCCAGGCTGCCGCCGACCACGAGCAGGCGCAGCGGCCCGCCGTGCGCTGCATAACGCTGCGCCGGCGCCTCGATCGCCTCGATCTCGGCACGCACCGGGTTGCCGGTCACGAGCGCGCGCTTGGTCTTCGTGGCCGCCGCGCCGTCGAAGCCGAACGCCACCCGGTCGGCCACCGGCAGCAGTGCCTTGTTGCTCATCAAGAGCGACGCGTCGGCATTGACCAGCACCAGCGGCTTGCCGAGCGCCGCGCTCATCAGCCCGCCCGGAAAGCACACATAGCCGCCCATGCCCAGCACCGCGTCGGCACTGCGCCGGCGCAGGATGGCCAGGCATTCCCAGAACGCCTTGAGCAGGCGCAGCCCGCCGGTCAGCGTGTGCATCAAGCCCTTGCCGCGCAGGCCGGAGAAGCCGATGTTGTCCATCGGAATGCCGCTCGGCGGCACGAGCTTGTTCTCCATGCCCTGGGGCGTGCCGAGCCAGCTCACGGTCCAGCCGCGGTGCTGCATTTCCTTGGCCACGGCGAGGCCGGGCATGACGTGGCCGCCGGTGCCGGCGGCCATGACGACGAGGTGTTTGGTCATCGCTTTGGTCCTTTCGCGATGACGGTGTGCTGGGGTCGCCCTGCGGGCGGCTGTGTGCTGTCTCTGCAAGGCTCGATGCCGGGATTTCGCCCCGGCGGGCGACCTACTTTCTTTGCTTCGCCAAAGAAAGTAGGCAAAGAAAGGCGACCCCCGCTCAGGCGCCCGGCTGCGCCGGGTGCCCTGCGGTGCTCGCGAAGCGGGCGCGCCGCATAACTCGCTGCGTTCGCTGCGCTCACTGCGCTCGGACAAAGCGGCGAGTTTGATGTCGATGCGCGCTGGCGCGCGCCGCCCGCTTCGCTGTGCTCCTCGGCGCCTTCGAGGGGGCCCAACGGCGACTGCAACGGCAACACACCCCCGAGCGGGGTTGCGACCGTCTGGCTGGGGCCCCCTAGGAGGCGCCGAGGAGCGCAGTGCAAGGGGCGGCGCGCGTGAGCGCGCTTCAACTTCAAACTCGCCGCGACTGTTCGAGCGCACGAACGCAGTGAGTGCAGCGAGTTAAGCGGCGCGCCCCTGGAACGAGCACCGCAGGGCACCCACGGCGCAGCCGTGGGCGCCGGATCGGGGGTCGCCTTTCTTTGCCTACTTTCTTTGGCGAAGCAAAGAAAGTAGGTCCGCCGCCGGGCGGACATCCCGGCATGCGGGCCCGCAGGGCCGCACGCCACCCGCAGGGTGGCCTCAATGCAGCAGGCCAGCATGAACCCACTCATGCCCGCCCCCCACGCATCAGCTGCCGATTCTCGATATCCACCCGCAGCACGATCGCCAACGCCACGCAGTTCATCAAGATCGCCGACCCGCCATAACTCATCAGCGGCAAGGTCAGCCCCTTCGTCGGCAGCACGCCCAGGTTCACGCCCATGTTGATGAACGCCTGGCCGCCCATCCAGATCCCGACGCCCTGCGCGAACAGCCCGGCGAACACGCGGTCCAGCGCGATCGCCTGCCGCCCGATGTGGCAGATGCGCCGCGTGAGCCAGAAGAACGCGAAGATCACGCCGGCCACGCCGATGAAGCCGAGTTCCTCTCCGATCACCGCGAGCAGGAAGTCGGTGTGCGCCTCGGGCAGGTAGTGCAGCTTCTCGACCGAGGAGCCGAGCCCCTGGCCGAAGATCTCGCCGCGTCCGAAGGCGATCAGCGAGTGCGAGAGCTGGTAGGCCTTGCCGAGCGTGTACTTCTCGTCCCAGGGGTTGAGGTAGGCAAAGATGCGCTCGCGCCGCCATTCGCTGAAGGTGATCATCATCACGAAGGCGCCGACCAGCACCGCGGTGATGAGGAAGAACATGCGCCCGTTGACGCCGCCGAGGAACAGGATGCCCATCGCGATCGCGGCGATCACCATGAAGGCGCCCATGTCGGGCTCGGCCAGCAGCAGCACGCCGATCACCGCGACGGCCACCGCCATCGGCGCGACCGCGTGGAAGAAGTTCTCCTTGATCTCCATCTTGCGGACCATGTAGCCCGCGGCGTAGATGGCGATCGCGAGCTTGGCCAGCTCGCTCGGCTGGAAGTTCATCAGCCCGAGCGGTATCCAGCGGCGCGCGCCGTTGACGCCCTTGCCGATGCCCGGCACCAGCACCAGCACGAGCAGCAGCAAGGCGCCGACGAACAGCCACGGGCCGTGCTTCTCCCACGTGGCGATCGGGATCTGCACCGTCACCAGCGCGGCGATGAAGGCCAGCGCGATCGACAGGATGTGGCGCGTGAGGAAGTGCGTCGGCGCATAGCGCGAGAAGCGCGGGCTGTCGGGCAGCGCGACCGAGGCCGAATAGACCATCACCGTGCCCAGCGCGAGCAGCAGCACGACGATCCACACCAGGTGCTGATCGAAGCCCATCAGCCGCGCCGGCTGACCGGTCGAGACGCTGATCCAGTCGCGCACCGGCACCGCGCCGTCGGCCTCGCCACGGCGGCCGAGCAGCGACGCGACGCGCGCGCGCAGCGCGGCTGCGAAGCCGGGCTTCGCGGCGGTGGCGGACGCGGTGGTCGCGGCCATCAGGCGAGGTCCTCGCCGCGCTCGAGCGCAAGCTCGCGCACCGCGGCCGCGAAGACCTCGGCGCGATGCGCGTAGTTGCGAAACATGTCCAGGCTGGCGCAGGCCGGGCTCAGCAGCACGGCGTCGCCCGGCTCGGCCTGGGCGAAGGCCCAGCGCACCGCGGCGTCGAGCGTCTCGTGGCGCTGGAGCGGCACGCCGCTGGCGGCGACGGCCTGCTCGATCGCCTCGGCATCGCGGCCGATCGTCGCGACCGCGCGGGCGTGCTGCGACACGGGCTGCGCCAGAGGCGCGAAGTCCTGGCCCTTGCCGTCGCCGCCGAGGATCACGACCAGCTTGCCGGGCGACTTGTCGGCGCCCAGGCCGTGGAGCGCGGCCACCGTCGCGCCCACGTTGGTGCCCTTGCTGTCGTCCACCGCCTCGACGCCGCCGATCGTGCCGATCACCTCGACGCGATGCGGCTCGCCGCGGTACTCGCGCAGCCCGTGCAGCATCGGCGCGAGCGGACGGCCGGCCGCGGTGGCCAGCGCCAGCGCGGCCAGCGCGTTGCTCGCGTTGTGGCGGCCGCGGATGCGCAGCGCATCGGCCGGCATCAGGCGCTGGAGGACGATCTCCTCCGCTTCATCCTTCTTGCGCTTGACGGTCTCGTCGCTTTCCATCGCGCGCACCAGCCAGGCCATGCCGTTCTCGACCACCAGGCCCCAGTCGCCGGGGCGGCGCGGCGCGTCGAGTCCGAAGCGCACGACCTTGCGTTCCATCGTCTTGCTGCGCTGGCCGCGCTGCGTGGGCTTGATGATCACCGGCGCGGGCACCATGGCCTCGACCGCGGGCTCGTCGCGGTTGATCACCATCACGCTGTCCCAGGCGTCGGCGGGGCCGAAGACGCGCGCCTTCGCGGCGGCGTAGGCGGCCATCGAGCCGTGCCAGTCGAGGTGGTCCTGGGTGACGTTGAGCACCGTGCCGGCGGTCGGCGCGAAGCCTTCGACGCCCTCGAGCTGAAAGCTGGAGAGCTCGAGCACCCAGACCTCGGGCAGGTGCTCGAACACCGGGCCGGGCGGCGGCGGCGGGATCAGGTGCGGCGGCGGGCCGCCGCCGGTGACTTCGGCGTCGTCGGGCACGGCGGCTTCTTCGATCGCCGCTTCGGCGGGCGTGTCGATGGCGACGTCGAGCGTGGCCTCGGTGGGCGCGGTCTCGGCGGCCGCGTCGATCGATTCAGGCGAGGGGGTTTGCGTCGCTTCGGCCGGTTCGAGCGGCTGGGCTTCGCCCTCACCCCCGCCCTCTCCCGCTTCGGCGGGAGAGGGAGCCGACGGCGCTTGCTCGACAGGCAGCTCTTCGGCGCCGGCGATGGCCTCGGGTTGGGCATTGGCCTGCGGCTCGGGCTCCAAGGCCAGCGCCGCCGCCAGCGTGTCGAGCATGGTCGGGCCGACATTGCCGGCCACCGCGACGCGCGCGCCGCTGCGCTCGACGAGCTGGCCGCACAGCATCGTCGTCGTGGTCTTGCCGTTGGTGCCGGTGATCGCCAGCACCTTGGGCGCATAGCCGCGCTCGGCCTTCAGATCGGCCAGTGCCTGCGCGAACAGGCCCAGCTCGCCTTGCACCGGCACGCCGCGCTCGCTGGCCGCGGCCAGCAGCGGCGCGAGCTGCGCGTCGTGGGGCGAGAGGCCCGGGCTCTTGAGCACGCGGTCGATGCCGTCGAGCAGCGACACGTCGAAGCCCTGCACCAAGGTCGCATCGGGCAGTTCGGCCGAAAGCTCGCCAGCCTTGGGCGGCGCCGCGCGCGTGTCCGCCACGGTGACCGACGCGGCCCCGCAGCGTTGCGCCCAGCGCGCCATGGCCAGGCCGGACTCGCCCAGCCCCAGCACCAGCACGCGTTGATTCGAAAGCGACTTCATGAAACTCGTCTGCGCGCCGGGTTCAGCGCAGCTTCAGGCTGCTCAGGCCGATCAGGCACAGCAGCATGGTGATGATCCAGAAGCGGACGACGACCTGCGTCTCCTTCCATCCGCTCTTCTCGAAGTGGTGGTGCAGCGGCGCCATCAGCAAGATGCGCTGGCCGGTGCCGGTGCGCCGCTTGGTCCACTTGAACCAGCTGACCTGCACCATCACCGACAGCGCCTCGAGCACGAAGATGCCGCCCATGATCGCGAGCACGATCTCCTGGCGCACGATCACGGCGATCGTGCCGAGCGCGCCGCCGAGCGCGAGCGCGCCGACATCGCCCATGAAGACCTCGGCCGGATAGGCGTTGAACCACAGGAAGGCCAGGCCCGCGCCGGCCATCGCGGCGCAGAAGATCAGCAGCTCGCCGGCGCCGGGAATGTGCGGCAGCAGCAGGTAGTTCGCGAACACGGCGTTGCCGGTCACGTAGGCGAACAGGCCGAGCGCCGAGCCGACCATCACGACCGGCATGATCGCGAGGCCGTCGAGGCCGTCGGTCAGGTTCACCGCGTTGCTCGAGCCGACGATCACGATGTAGGTCAGGAAGATGAAGCCGAACACGCCGAGCGGGTAGCTCACCGACTTGAAGAACGGCACGATCAGGTCGGCCTTGGGCGGCAGGTCGTTCGCGAAGCCGCTTTGCACCCAGCGCAGGAACAGCTCCAGCACGCGCGCGTTGGAGGTCTCGGAAACGCTGAACGCGAGGTACAGCGCCGCCACCAGCCCGATCACCGACTGCCAGAAGTACTTCTCGCGCGAGCGCATGCCCTCCGGGTCCTTGTGGACGACCTTGCGCCAGTCGTCGACCCAGCCGATCGCGCCGAAGCCGAAGGTCACCAGCATCACGATCCAGACGAAGCGGTTGCTCCAGTCGAACCACAGCAGCGTCGAGATCGCGATCGCCAGCAGGATCAGCGCGCCGCCCATGGTCGGCGTGCCGCGCTTGGCGAGGTGCTCCTGCACGCCGTACTCGCGGATCGGCTGGCCGATCTTGAGTTCGGTCAGGCGGCGGATCACCACCGGCCCGAGCACCATGCCCAGCAGCAGCGCCGTCATCGCGGCCATCACGGCGCGAAACGTGAGGTACTGGAACACGCGCAGAAAGCCCAGCGCGTCCGGGTACTCGCTCGCGAGCCACTGCGCGAGGCTAACCAGCATGGGCGTTCCCCTCGGCCGCGGCGAGCGCCGCGACCACCTGTTCCATCTTCATGAAGCGTGATCCCTTGACGAGCACCGAGGCGCAGGCCGGAGCCTGCGCGGCCTTCGGGCCCAGCGCCGCAACGATCGCGGCGGCGTTGTCGAATGCCAGCGCGGTCGGGCCGTAGACCGCGGCGGTCTCGCGGCTCGCGGCGCCGGCGCACCAGCAGTGCTCGATGCCGCGCTCGCGCGCATAAGCGCCGACCTCGGCATGGAAGGCCGGGCCCTGGTCGCCGACCTCGCCCATGTCGCCCAGCACCAGCCAGCGCGGCGCCGGCAGGCCGGCGAGCACGTCGATCGCGGCGCGCACCGAGTCGGGGTTGGCGTTGTAGCTGTCGTCGATCAGCGTGACCGCGCGGCCGTGCAGCCCCACGCTGCGGATCTGCGAGCGGCCCTTGACCGGCGCGAAGGCCTCGAGGCCCTGCACGATGGTCGCCAGCGGCGCACCGGCCGCGAGCGCGCACGCGGCGGCCGCGAGCGCGTTCTTGACGTTGTGGCGGCCCGCGACGCGCAGTTCGATCGGCGCCTCGCCCGCCGGCGTGCGCATCAGCAGCGCCCAGTGGCCGCCCGCGCCGTTGAGCTGCCAGCTGGCCTCGCCGCGCACGTCGGCCGTGTCGTGATCGAGCGCGAAGCTCAGCACCGGGCGCGTGCCGGCCAGGCCCTGCCAGGTCGCGGTGTGCGCATCGTCGGCCGGGAACACCGCGACGCCGGCGACCGGCAGCGCGGCGATGACGCTGCCGTTCTCCAGCGCAACAGCCTCGACGCTGGCCATGAACTCCTGGTGCTCGCGCTGCGCGTTGTTGACCAGCGCGACCGTCGGCCGCGCGATCGCGGCCAGCTCGGCGATCTCGCCCGGATGGTTCATGCCCAGTTCGACCACCGCGGCGCGGTGCTGCTGCGGGCGCAGGCGCAGCAGCGTCAGCGGCACGCCGATGTCGTTGTTGAAGTTGCCTTCGGTCGCCAGCGCCGCGTCGCCCTGCCAGGCGCGCAGGATGCTCGCGAGCATCTGCGTGACCGTGGTCTTGCCGTTGCTGCCGGTCACCGCGACCAGCGGGCCGGTGTAGAGCTGGCGCCAGCCGGCGGCCAGCGTGCCGAGGGCGCGGCGCGTGTCGGGCACCACCAGGCCCGGCATTGCGGGCACGGCGGCCAGCGCGTCCGCGCGCTCGACGATGGCCGCGCTCGCGCCGGCCGCGCGCGCCTGCGCGAGGAAATCGTGCGCGTCGAAACGCTCGCCCTTGAGCGCGACGAACAGGTCGCCCGGCTGCAGCGTGCGCGTGTCGGTGTGCACGCGCGCGAGCGCCGTCGCGGCGTCGCCGATCAGGGTGCTGCCGGGCAGCAGGGCGTGGGCCTGGGCGAGCGTCATCATGCCGCGGGCCTCCTCGCGAGCGCGCGCTGCGCCTCGTCGATGTCGGAGAACGGATGCTTGGTGCCGGCGACGTCCTGGTAGTCCTCGTGGCCCTTGCCGGCGATCAGCACCACGTCGCGCGCACCGGCCTCGGCCACCGCACGCGCGATCGCCTCGCGGCGGTCTTCGAGCACCAGCGCGTCGGCCGGCCGCGCGAGGCCGGCGACGATGTCCGCGAGGATCGCGCCCGGCTGCTCGTGGCGCGGGTTGTCGCTGGTGATCACGCTGCGGTCGGCGAGGCGCTCGGAGATCGCGCCCATCAGCGGGCGCTTGCTGGCGTCGCGGTTGCCGCCGCAGCCAAACACGCAGACCAGCTTGCCGCCGCGCGCGTTCGACAGCGAGCGCAGCGCGGCAAGCACCTTGTCGAGCGCGTCGGGCGTGTGCGCGTAGTCGACCACCGCGAGCGGCTGGCCGGCCGCCGCCGGCACGCGCTGCATGCGCCCGGGCACCGCGCTCAGCTGCGGCGCGAGCGCGGCCATCTCGGCCAGCTCCACCCCCAGCGCGCGCAGGCCGCCGAACACCGCCAGCAGGTTCGAGACGTTGTAGTCGCCGATCAGCGTGGTGCGCACGGCGGCCGTGCTGCCGCCCTGCTCGGCCAGCGTGAACGCCAGGCCGGTGTCGGTGTAGTGGACGTCGCGCGCGGCCAGTCGCACGTCGTCGCGGTTGACGCCGTAGGTCCACAGATCGAGCGTGCCGGCGAGCTCCTTGGCGAGCTGCGCGCCTTGCGCGTCGTCGGCGTTGACCGAGGCGGCCTTGAGCTGCGGCCACGCGAACAGCTGGCGCTTGGCGGCCCAGTAGGCCTCCATCGTGCCGTGGTAGTCGAGGTGATCGCGCGTGAAGTTGGTAAACAGCGCCACTTCGACCAGCGAGGCGTCGAGCCGGTGCTCGACGATGCCGATCGACGAGGCCTCCATCGCGCAGGCCACGAAGCCGTCGTCGGCCATGCGCGCGAACGCGGCGTGCAGCGTGACCGGATCGGGCGTCGTGAGGCCGGTGAAGGCGATGCGCGCCTCGCGGCCCGCGACCGGCGGCTCGCCGATGCCCAGCGTGCCGATCACGCCGCAGCGCTGGCCCAGCAGCGTGAGCGCCTGCGCGGTCCACCAGGCGGTCGAGGTCTTGCCGTTGGTGCCGGTGGTCGCGATCACGCGCAGCCGCTCGCTCGGGCGACCGAAGACCTCGTGCGCGATCGCGCCGGTCGCCGCCTTCAGGCGCGGCAGCGCGGCGATGCGCGCGTCGGTGAACGCGAAGGCCTCGACGCCTTCGCTCTCGACCAGGCAGGTGGTCGCGCCGGCATCGAGCGCGGCCTGCACGTACTGGCGGCCATCGTTCGCGTAGCCGGGCCAGGCGATGAACGCGTCGCCCGGCTTGACGTGGCGGCTGTCGGTGCGCAGCGTGCCGGTGACCCATTCGGTCAGCCAGCGCGCGGCGGCCTGGGGAGATTTCAATCGAGTGAGCGGCATCAGAAGCTCTCCTCGACGGACTCGTGCTTCGCGACGATCTGCGTTCTCACGTCAAGATCGGGCGCCACGCCCATCGTGCGCAGCGTCTGCTGCACGACCGAGCTGAACACCGGCGCGGCGACCGTGCCGCCGTAGTACTTGCCGTTGCCCGGCTCGTCGACCATCACCGCGACGATGATGCGCGGCTTGTCGATCGGCGACAGGCCGACGAACCAGCTGCGGTACTTCTTGTCGGCGTAGCCCTTGCCTTCCTGCTTGTGGGCGGTGCCGGACTTGCCGCCGACCGAATAGCCCATGGTCTGCGCGAGCGGGCCGGTGCCGCCTTCGCCGGCGGCCATCTGCAGCATGTGGCGCATGGCCTTGGCGGTCTCGGGCGAGAACACGCGCACGCCGCCCACCGGTTGCTCGGCCTTGGTGATCGTGACCGGCAGCAGCTCGCCGTCGGTGGCGAACACGGTGTAGGCGCGCGCGAGCTGCAAGAGGCTCGCCGAGAGGCCGTAGCCGTAGCTCATCGTCGCCTGCTCGATCGGGCGCCAGGTCTTGTAGGGCCGCAGGCGGCCGCTGACCGCGCCGGGAAACTCGATCTGCGGCTTCTGGCCCAGGCCGATCGCGGTGAACATCTCCCACATCTCGCGCGCAGGCATCTGCATCGCGATCTTGGTGGTGCCGACGTTGCTCGACTTCTGGATGATCTGCTCGACCGTCAGCACGCCGTGCGGGTGCGCGTCGCTGATCGTGCTGCCGGTGATGCTGATGCGCCCGGGCGAGGTGTCGAACACGGTGTTCGGCTTCACGCGCCCGGTCTCCAGCGCCAAGGCGACGGTAAACGGCTTCATCGTCGAGCCGGGCTCGAACGTGTCGGTCAGCGCGCGGTTGCGCAGCTGCGCGCCCGAGAGGTTCTTGCGCTCGCCGGGCGTGTAGCTCGGGTAGTTGGCCAGCGCCAGCACCTCGCCGGTCTGCGCGTCGAGCACCACCACGCTGCCCGCCTTGGCGTTGTGTTCGGCCACGGCGTCGCGGATGCGCTGGTAGGCGAAGAACTGGATCTTGGTGTCGATCGACAGTTCGATGTCGCGCCCGTCGATCGGTTGCACGCTCTCGCCGAGGTCTTCGACCACGCGGCCCAGTCGGTCCTTGATCACGCGGCGCGTGCCGTCGCGACCCGACAGCTCGCGCTGGAAGGCCAGCTCGATGCCCTCCTGGCCCTGGTCCTCGACATTGGTGAAGCCCACGACGTGCGCCGCCGCTTCGCCCTCGGGGTACTTGCGCTTGTATTCGGTGAGCTGGTGCACGCCCTTCAGGCCCATGGCCTTGACGCGCGCCGCCACGGCCTCGTCGACCTGCCGACGCAGGTAGACGAAGTTCGGGTTCTCGCCCAGGCGCTTGTCGAGCTCGGCCATCGTCATGCCCAGCAGCTTGGCGAGCTCGCGCTTCTGGTTCGCGCCGGCCTCGATGTCCTTGGGGATGGCCCAGATCGTCGGCGCCGGCACGCTCGATGCGAGCAGCAGGCCGCTGCGGTCGATGATGCGCCCGCGGTTGGCCGGCAGCTCCAGCGTGCGCGCGTAGCGGCTGGCGCCCTGGCGCTGGTAGAAGTCGGTGCCGATCACCTGCACGTAGACCGCGCGGCCGATCAGCAGCACGAAGCCCAGGCCGAGCGCGGCGACGAGGAACTTCGAGCGCCACGGCGGCGTCTTGGAGGCCAGCAGCGGGCTGGTCGCGTAGCGCACGCTGCGCGCGACCGCGCCGCGCCCACGTGGCGCTTCATTGCGGGCAAACAGGCGGCGGATCATGGCCGGCCTCCCGAGGCCGCTGTCGCGGCCGAGGAAGCGGCCGCGCTCGCCGCGGCCGACGGCCAGGCCGCCACCGGCGACGAGGCGGCGAGCGCGACGTACTGCGTCACCGCCGGCGTCGCGCCGCGCATCGCGAGCTTCTCGCGCGCGACCTTCTCGACGCGCAGCGGCGTGGCCTGCGCGCGGCGCTCGAGCTGCAGCCGCTCGTGCTCGTGCTCGATCGCCGCGGCGTGCTGCTGCGAGCGGTCGAGCTCGGCGAACAGGCGGCGCGACTCGTAGGACACGCGCACGAGGTAGAGGCTGCTGGCGACCAGCGCCACCAGCAGCAGGAGGTTGAGCCGCGTCATGCCGCGAACCCCTCGCCGGTGCCCGCGCCGTAGCCCACGCTCGTCCGCTCTGCGACGCGCAAGATGGCCGAGCGCGCGCGCGGGTTCGCCGCCACCTCGGCCTCGCCGGGCTTCACACGCGCGAGCGCGCGCAGGCGCAGCGGCGGCGGCGGCGCGAACGGCGCGCGGCGGTCGATCTCGGCGCGGCTGTGGCGCGCGATGAAGTTCTTGACGATGCGGTCCTCGAGCGAATGGAAGGCGATCACGGCCAGGCGTCCTTGCGGCGAAAGACGCTCTAGGGCGCTTTCGAGCGCCTGCTCGAGCTCCTCGAGCTCGGCGTTGACCAGAATCCGAAGGGCTTGAAACGTGCGCGTTGCAGGGTCCTGGCCCGCTTCGCGGGTGCGCACCGCACGAGCCACGAGCTCGGCCAGCTCGCGGGTGGTGCGAACAGGCTGCCCTGCCTCGCGGCGAGCCACAAGCGCCTTTGCAATCGAAACAGCAAACCGTTCTTCGCCGTAGTCACGAATCACCTCGGCGATCTCGCGCTGCGTCGCGCGGGCCAGGAAGTCCGCGGCACTCTCGCCGCGGGTGGTGTCCATGCGCATGTCCAGCGGGCCGTCGTGACGGAAGCTGAAGCCGCGCGCGGGGTTGTCGATCTGCGGCGAGCTCACGCCGATGTCCAGCAGCACGCCGTTCACGCGCTCGATCCCCAGGCGGTCGAGCACCGCGGCCAGCTCGCTGAACGGCGCGTGCTCGATGCGAAAACGCGGGTCGTCGACCCGCGTGGCGCCCGAGCTCGCATGGGCGACCGCGTCCGGGTCCCGGTCGATCGCGATCAGCCGGCCTTGCGGCGCGAGCTTCGAGAGGATCAGGCGCGAGTGCCCGCCGCGGCCGTAGGTGCCGTCGACGTAGATCCCGTCCGGCGCGGTCACGAGGGCGTCGACCGCCTCGTGCAGCAAGACGGTGGTGTGCTGCCAAGGTTGCTCCTGATTCACGGCGGGTCAGAAGCTGAAGTCCTGGAGCGCCTCGGGCAGCCCCTGGGCCATCACCTGCGCCTCATGCGCGGCGTAGCGCTCTGCGTCCCACAGCTCGAGGTGGCTGCCCATGCCGAGCAGCATCGTGTCCTTGGCGAGGCCCGCCGCGGCGCGCAGCTCGGGCGAGACCAGCAGGCGCGAGGCGCCGTCGATCTCGACATCCATGGCATTGCCGAGGAAGACGCGCTTCCAGCCCTCGGCCGCCATCGGCAGCGCGGCGACCTTGTCGCGAAAGCCTTCCCAGACCGGGCGCGGGAACACCAGCAGGCAGCCGGCCGGATGCTTGGTGAGCGTGAGCTGCCCGCCCGCGGTGGCCGCGATCACGTCGCGATGGCGCGCCGGGACGGTCAGCCGCCCCTTGGCATCCAGCGCGAGGCGCGAAGCCCCTTGGAACATAAAGACAGACACGATCACCCACTAAAGTGCACTTTCTCCCACTTTAGCGGCCTGGGTATTGGGGGTCAAGCACAGCGGCTGAAATTCTTCAATGAAATCAAGCACTTACAGCTGATTTCAAACGCGGATGCACTGAAAATGTGCTTCAAAAATAAGGACTTGCGATAGGGTGTGGAAGTGGCGCATGAAGTACAGGGGCGCCGGCGCTCTCCCCTCGTCGCGGGGTGCGGCCTCGGGATTCAGAGATCGTAGGCGCAGTGATAGCACCGCGGCTGTGGGGCCAACAAGGGCCAACAAGGGGCACGCCATGCGCTATCCCGGTCGCGTGATCAAGATGGGCGAGTCCGACGCCCGCGTCGTCAAGGCGCTCAAGCAGGCGCTCAACAAGGCGCTCGCGCTGCGCGGCATCGACGCGATCCGGCTCGACCCCAACCAGCCGAGCTTCGGGCCGCGCATGAAGCAGGCGGTGCAGCTGTTCCAGGCTCGCCACCTCGATGCCGAGGGTCAGCCGCTCAAGCCCGACGGCGAGGTCGGCTCGATCACCTGGGGCGCGCTGTTCGGCATCGACCGCGTGCCGCACGAGGCCGCGGCCGCCGACGCCTTGCTCGCCGCCGTGGTGTGCGTGGCCGCGGCCGAAGCGGCCAAGGGCGTGCGTGAAGTGCCGAAGAACAGCAACCGCGGCCCCGAGGTCGACGTCTACCTGCGTCGTGCCGGCGTGCGCCCGGGACTGGCGTGGTGCTGCGCCTTCACCTACTGGTGCTTCGACGAAGCCGCGCTCGCGACCGGCCGCGCCAACCCGATGGTCCGCACTGCCGGCTGCCTGGATCACTGGAACCGCGCGCCCGGCCACGGCGCGCGGCGCATCGCGGCCAAGGCGGCGACCGGCAACCCCGCGCTGCTGCGCCCCGGCATGCTGTTCGTGATGGACTTCGGCGGCGGCCTGGGGCACACCGGCATCGTCGAGCGCGTCGAGGGCGGCCACATCGTCACCATCGAGGGCAACACCGACGCCTCGATGACGCGCGAAGGCGGCGGCGTCTACCGCCTCACGCGCAAGCTGGTGAGCATCAACAAGGGCTTCATCGACTACGCGCGCGGCTGAGCCGGCGGCTTGCTACGCTGCGTCGCTTCCAAGCTTGCCGCCGCCGCCATGAAGTCGCTCGGACAACGCGCCCGGGGCCTGCGCCTGGAGCGCATGCGCAGCTCGCCGATGTGGGCGGGCGATGGCTTTCGCAACATCCATCCGGTGCTGCCGGGGCTGCGCGACGCGCAGGCCGAGCGTCCATCGCTGGGCGACTTCCTGTGCGGCGGCGAGCGGCGCGTGCCGATGGGTCCGCTGCCCTCGCTCGATCCGCGCGAGGCCTGGTCGCGCCCCGCCGGCAGCGGCCTGCGCGCCACCTGGCTGGGCCACTCGACGGTGCTGATCGAGATCGACGGCGTGCGCGTGCTGACCGACCCGGTCTGGGGCCCGCGCGCATCGCCTTCGCGCATCGCCGGGCCCAAGCGCTTCCAGCCGGTGCCGGTGGCGCTGCGCGCGCTGCCGCCGGTCGACGTGGTGGTGATCTCGCACGACCACTACGACCATCTCGACTACCCGACGATCCGCGAGCTCGCCGCGACGCAGGTGCCCTTCGTCACTTCGCTCGGCGTGGGCGCGCACCTCGAGGCCTGGGGCGTGCCCACCGAGCGCATCGTCGAGATCGACTGGTGGGAGCGCCACGCGCTGCCGGGCCGCGAGGTCGAGATCGTCGCGGCGCCATCGCAGCACTTCTCCGGCCGCGGGCTCAAGGACCGCAATGCGACGCTGTGGTCGTCGATGGTGATCCGCTCCCCGCGCCACGCGGTGTTCTTCAGCGGCGACACCGGCCTGACGACGCAGTACGCGCAGATCCGCGAGCGGCTCGGGCCGTTCGACCTGGTGATGCTCGAGGTCGGCGCCTTCCATCCGTCGTGGGGCGACATCCACCTCGGCCCGCGCAACGCGCTCGAGGCGCACGCGCTGCTCGGCGGCGGCGCCTTCCTGCCGATCCACTGGGGCACCTTCAGCCTGGCGATGCATGCCTGGGACGAGCCGGCCGAGACGCTGCTCGCGCTGGGCGCGCAGCGCGGCACGCCGCTCTTGATGCCGCGCCTGGGCGAGCCGGTCGAGCCGCATCGGCTGGAGGCGGTGGTGCCGTGGTGGCGCGCGGTCGATGCACGCGCCGCACCCACGGCCGCGCCGACGTCGCCCGAAACGCTGCCGAAGTCGATGCCCTGGCCGATCGACTAGGGCCTGCGCTCGTGCGTCAGCGGTCTCGCCGCAGCACGGCCGAGACCGTGCTGCCGTCGGTCATCGCGAACACGGTGTAGACCGCGTCGGCCAGCAGGTCGACCGCGGTCAGCGTCGCGACGCTCAGGCCGCTGCCGTCGAGCACGTCGATCTGCGCATCGTCGATCGCGGTGAACTGCAGGTGGTCCGAGGTCTCGCCGGGCGCGGTCGTCAGCACCGCGCTGCCGAGGTCGATCGACAGCGACAGCGAGCCGCCGCCGTCGACCAGGTTCACGAGCCGGATGCGCGCCTGGCCGCTGACCGTGGGCGCGCGGTTGTCGTCGGCGATCACGATCACCTTGGGCGCGCTGTCGGCGCCATAGATCGCGCAGGTCGCGTCGATCGCGCCGGCGAGCGTGACGGTGGTCGTGAAGCTCGAGCCGTTGACCAGCGCACCGACCGTGCGGTCGCCGGTGTCGGCTTCGACATAAGAGGCCGCCGTGCGCGCCGGCAGTGTCGAGCCGCTGGCCGTGCCGTCCAGCGTGGGCGTGATCGAGGTGCTCGACGCCAGCGCATTGACGAAGCGCAGCCGCGCCTTCGGGTTGACGAGGCTGATGGCGTCGCGCTCCTCGACCAGCAGCACCGCGTTGACCAGCAGGCCGCTGGTCGACGGATAGATCACCAGCGTGCCGACGCGCTCGCCGCCGAGCGTGACGGTCGTGTCCAGCCGAACTTCGGTGCGGTTGCCGCCGGTGGTCAGGCGCAGCCGCCAGGTGCCGGAAGCGATGTCGTCGAACGCGGTCAGCGTTTCCTGCGCGGCGCCCGAGACCGCCGGCGCCACCGCGCTGAGCAGCGCGTCGGCGTCGGTCACGTAGACGTCGATCGTCTCGGTGGCCGAGGCATTGAACGCGCGCAGGCGGAATTCGTCGTCGTCGGGCTGATCCTCGTCTTCCTGGTAGGCGATGAGGCCGAAGCTGCTCTCGGCGCCGAAGAAGATCGCACTCCAGCGCTCGTCGATGTCGATGCCCAGGCTGGTCTCGGCCAGCGTCGTGCTGCCCGAGCGGATGCCCAGCGTGTGGCTGTCCTCGTCGATCTCGACGTTGAAGAAGCCGTCGACGCTTTGCGCCGCCACGCCCGTGCGCTCGACGTCGTCGTTGATCTCGATGTCGACGTTCGGATAGGCGATGCTCGCGTTGGCCAGGCGCAGGCGGCCGTCGCCGCTGCCGCCGCAGCCCGGCAGCAGGCCGGCCAGCGGCACCGCGCCGAGCAGCACGACGAAACCGCGGCGCGAGGCGTTGACCGGTCGGCGAGGCGAAAGCGTGATCTTGCGTGCCATGGAATCTCCCGTTGTCTGTCGCCGAGCCGGCGAAGCCGCGAGCCTAGCCGCGGCGCGTGAAGCCGATGTTGCCAGCGCGTTTCCGGTTCGGCCTCACAAGGTCGCATCGCGCAGCCAGCGGCGCAGTTGGCGCACCATGTCGCGGTCGTTGCCAAGCCAGGCCTGGGTGCGCACCTCGTCGGTCTGCGGGTCGTCGTGCTCGGGCGGCGAATCGTAGGCGAAGCGCAGGAACAGCGCATCGGGCGCCGGCTCCTCGATGGTGATCGCCAGCCGCACCGCGGCGAGCCCGGGCTGCGGCCGCGGCGTGAAGACCACGCGGCGCTGCGGCTCGAGCGTCACCTCGTCTTCGATGCGCAGCGCGCCGAAGTGCACCGTGCGCGCGAGCTGCGTGCCTTCGCCGCGCAGCGCGATCTGCTCGACGACCTCACAGCGGTCGGGGCCGAGCTCGAAGCGCTGCGGCTCGCGCACGCGGCGCTCGATGCCGCGCCACAGCTGCTCGCGCGTCATCGGCTCGACGAGCGGGTTGCCGGGGTCGTTGATCTGGATCAGGTGTTCGTAGTGCATCGCATCCTCGCTTCAGCGCGCTTGGGCGTTTCGTTCGCGCAGCGCCTGGCGCGCCGCGCCGACCTCGCCGAGCGTGGCCACACGCTGGAAGTGGCTGCGCAGCGCCGCGACGCCGTCGCAGGTGGTGGGGTGGCCGGAGGGCAGTTGCGCGGTCAGCGCGTCGGCCGCGTCCTTGCGCTCGGCTTCCAGGTCGGCCAGTCGCTCGGCCGGCCAGCCGAGTTCGCGGCCGAGCGCCAGCCCCAGGCCCAGCAGGCCTTGCGTGTCGGCATCGTGCACCAGGCGCTCGGCCACCGCCTGGCACAGCGTGCGGCGGTTGGGGTCGGCCAGCCGTGCGCCGCCGCAGGCCTGCTGAAGCGCCGGCCAGCCGGGCAAAGCGACCTGCTCGATGCCGATCGCGTCGAGCGCGGCCAGCGCCTGCAGGCCCTCGGGCAGCTCGGGCAGCGGCAGCGACAGCAGGGTCGCCGCGGCGCGGCCGAAGCCCTGCTCGATGCGCCGCGCCTGGCCCAGGCGGTACAGCGCGTCGTCGAACTCGGCGGCCTGGCCGCGCTCGGCCGCCTGCTCCAGCGCGACCAGCCACGGCAGGCCGTTGTCGGGATCGAGCCGCGACCACTGCGCCGTGCGCAGCGCCGCGCACGCCGCGCCCATCGACGCGCGTGGCCCGAGCGTCGTCGTGCAGGCGCTCCAGGCCAGCGCGTAGACCTGCGGGTCGTGCGTGCGCGCGGCCATCGCCGCGAGCAGGTCGCGCGTCTCGCGCGGGCGCGGGCCCTGCGCGCCGGAGGGCGGCGCGGCGTTCGCGCAGCCGCTGGCCGCGGCGCAGGCGCTGGCCGTCGCGGCGCCGGCGGCCTGGGCCTCGCTGGTGCAGGTCCTGCGACCCGTGCAGGCCGCCTCGGTCGCGGCCTGGACCGCCTTGGCCTGCGACGCGCAGCCGCTGCGCGCCAGGCAGGCCGCGGCCGCCGCCGACTGCGCGCGATCGTCGGCCAGCATCTCGAGGCCGTCGCTCAGCCACAGGCCGACCGCGCGCCGGCGTTCGTCGGCGTCCGCGCGCAAGCGTTCGGTGATCTGCAGCGAGGCGGCCGCGACCGCGCCGTCGAGCTCGGGCCAGACCGTCTCCAGGTTCTGCTGCGCGGCAGCCGAGCCGTCGGCCAGCGCGCGGCGACCGAAGCCGCACACCTCGATCGCGGCCGATTCGCCCGATGCCGCTGCCTGCACGAGCATGCGCCTCGCCGGCGCGCGCGGCGCCGCCGGCGCGGCCGACGAGGTCACGGACCACAGCGCGACGGCATCGGCGGTGCGCGCGCTCAATTCGACGCGCGCGAGCGGGCGCTCCGAGATGCGCCACACCACGGCCGCCAGCGCAAGCAGCAGCAGGCCCACCCCGACCAGGCCGGGGCCGGTGGGAATGGCGTGGCCGCTCGTCATTGCTTCACTGCGTCGGCAGGGCCATGGCCGCGCGCGCGGCGCCGAGTTCGCCGTGCGCGGCCACGTTCCGGAAGTACGAGCGTAACGCCGGCACGCCCTCGCAGGAGGCGAAATCGCGCGGCGCGCGCGCCTGCAGCACCTGCGCCGCCTCGCGGTACTGCCGCTCCAGCGCTTGCACGCGCGCGGCCGGCCAGCCCAGGCGCTTGCCGACGCCGATGCCCACCGCCAGCGCCAGCTTGGACCCCGACGCATCGACCAGGCGTTCGGCGACCGCTTCGCACAGCGCGCGGCGGTTCGCATCGGCCAGCGCGGCGCGTTCGCAGACCTGCGACAGCGCGCCGAACGCGGGCAGGTTCAGCGACTCGATCCCGCTCGCCGAGACCGCGACCAGCGCCTGCAGGCCGCTGGGCAGTTCCGCCGGCTCGAGCGCGAGGATCTGCGCCGGCGCGCGCCCGAAGCCGTCGTCGAAGCGCGTCGACTGTCCGAGGCGATACAGCGCCTCGGACAGCTCGGGCTGCGAATGCTGCGCGCTCGCGCGCTGCAGCGACCACAGCCACGGCACCGCATTGCCCGGATCGAGCCGCGCCCATTGGTCAATGCTCAGGCGCTCGCAGCCGTGCCCATCGTCATCGGCGTTCGTCGGCCCCGAGCCGGGATGGCAGGCGGCCCACGCGCGGGCGTAGACCTCGGCATCGCGCGTGCGCAAGGCCAGTCCCACCAGCGCCGCGCGCGGCGCGCCGCCGGCCGGCGATGGCGTGCCCTTGCCCAGCAGTCGCTCGTACACGTCGGCCAGCCACAAGCCGATGGCGCGCGAGCGCTCGTCGCTTTCGCCTTGCAGCTGCGCGGCCATGCGCTGCGCCGCCACCGCGGCGGCGGCTTCGAGCTCGGGCCAGTCGTCCGGTGGCAGCGCGCCGGCGGCGCTCGCCGGCTCGTCCGGCGGCAAGGCGCGCCGGCCGAAGCCGCAGACCTCGAAGTGAGGCACGTCGTCCGCCGGTGACGCCGACGCGGCGCTGGCTGCCGGCGCCGGCTCGGCGACCCCGGCGCGCCCGTCCGAGAAGTACCAGGGGAACGACGAGCCGCGCACGGCCGGCACGGCGGACTCGGTCTCGACCTCGGCGCGCAGCGCAACCCACGCGAGCGCCGCGACGATCAGCGCCGCGCCCAGCGCGGCGGCGCGGCCTTCACGCGGCGACACCGACGCCCGCGGGCGTGAGCCGCGGGCGCACCCACAGCCACGCGACCAGCCCGATGCCCATCATCAGCAGCGACGCGACCGCCAGCGCACGCGTCGAATGCATCACCAGCGGCGCGATCGCACCGGCCACCAGCGCGTTGGCCAGGCTGCCGACGAAAGCCTGCAGCGAGCTCGCCATGCCGCGCCGCTCGGGGTGCAGGTCCAGCACCAGCAGCGTGACCACCGGCACCATCAGCGCCCAGCCGAACGCGAAGATCGCGATCGGCGGCAGCGCCCACCAGGCGCTGGGCTCGAGCGCAAAGTTCAGCGCCACGTTGACGAGCGACACCGCGACCATGATGCGAAAGCCCCGCCGGATCTGACGCTGGGGAGGCAGCCTGCCGGCCAGGCGCCCGCTCCACCAGGCGCCGCCCATGATGCCGCTGATGGTCAGCATGAAGAACCAGAAGAACTCGGTCGGCGCGAGCCGCAGGTGCTCGCCGAGGAACACCGGTGCCGACAGCACATACAGGAACATGCCGTTGAACGGGATGCCGCTGGCGAAGGCCAGCGTCACGAACTTGAGGCTGCCGCCGAGCTGCCAGTAGCCGGCCATCAGGTGCTTGAACTCGAACGGTTGGCGATGGCTGGCGTGCAGCGTCTCGGGCAGCAGCCGCCAGTTCGAGATCCACAGCGCCGCGCCCACCAGCGTGAGGAACCAGAAGATCGAATGCCAGCCGAGGTGCACGAACAGCCAGCCGCCGATGATGGGCGCGACCGCAGGCGCGACGCCGAAGTAGATCGTCACCTGCGACATCACGCGCTGCGCGTCGGCGGGCGGGAACATGTCGCGGATCACCGCGCGCGAGACGACGATGCCGGCGCCGGTCGACAGCCCCTGCAGCGCGCGAAAGAACACCAGCTGGCCGATGCTCTGCGACAGCGCGCAGCCGGCCGAGGCCAGCGTGAACACCGCAATGCCCCACAGCACCACCGGCCGGCGCCCGAAGCTGTCGGACAGCGCGCCGTGGAACAGGCTCATGAAGGCGAAGCCGAACAGATACGCCGACAGCGTCTGCTGCATCTGCAGCGGCGTCGCGTCGAGCGACCTGGCAATGCCGGAAAACGCCGGCAGGTAGGTGTCGATCGCGAACGGCCCCAGCATGCCCAGGCAGGCGAGCAGCACGGCCAGTGCCCACTTGGGGGCTCGCCAGATGTCATGGGCGTCGGGGTTCATCGATCCTGGGCCTGTGGACCCTTGTTGTTCAAAGTGTGAAGCGGACCGATAGGCCGGATTCTGTGCACGCGCCGCGCCTTGCGACGCCGCGCGCGTGACCGCCATTCCTCTGGGCCGCCGGTCGCCCGTGCGGCTCGGTGCCACCTACCCGCACACTCCCCGGGCCGGATCGATGTGTGCCTATTTGGTGTTGCTGCGCGTAGAGATTGCCCGTTTCACCCCTCGACCCGGCCAAAGCCGCGCCGAAGACTCGTCTCTGTTGCTCTGATCCTCACCTCGCGGTGGACAGGTGTTACCTGCTACGCTGCCCTGCGCAGTCCGGACCTTCCTCCAGCACCACCTTTCGGTGATCGTGCCAGCGGCGGTCTGGTCCGCTTCACGAGCGTCATTATCGGCCCACCCTCCCGACCCACGGAGCCTCACGGACATGAAAGCCCAAAGCGTTCTCGACACCATCGGCGCGACGCCGCACATCCGCATCAACCGGCTGTTCGGCGCGTCGCACGAAGTGTGGGTGAAGTCCGAGCGCTCGAACCCCGGCGGATCGATCAAGGACCGCATCGCCTTGTCGATGATCGAGGCGGCCGAGCGCGACGGCCTGCTGAAGGCCGGCGGCACGATCATCGAGCCGACCTCGGGCAACACCGGCGTCGGCCTCGCGATGGTGGCCGCGGTCAAGGGCTACAAGCTGGTGCTGGTGATGCCCGAGAGCATGAGCGTCGAGCGCCGCCGCCTGATGCTGGCCTACGGCGCGACCTTCGTGCTGACGCCGCGCGAAAAGGGCATGAAGGGCGCGATCGCGCGCGCCGAGGAACTGCAGGCGCAAACGCCCGGCGCGTGGATCCCGCAGCAATTCGAAAACCCGGCCAACATCGACGTCCACGTGCGCACCACCGCGCAGGAGATCGCCGCCGATTTTCCCGACGGGCTCGATGCGCTGATCACCGGCGTGGGCACCGGCGGCCACATCACGGGCTGCGCACAGGTGCTCAAGGCCCGGTGGCCGCGGCTCAAGGTCTACGCCGTCGAGCCGGCCGCGAGCCCGGTGATCAGCGGCGGCAGCCCGTCGCCGCACCCGATCCAGGGCATCGGCGCGGGCTTCATCCCGCGCAACCTGGACACGAGCCTGCTCGACGGCGTGATCACCGTCGAGGCCGAGGCGGCCAAGGACATGGCACGCCGCTGCGCGCGCGAGGAAGGCCTGCTGGTCGGCATCTCCTCGGGCGCGACGCTGGCGGCGATCGCGCAGCACCTGCCCAAGCTGCCGGCCGGCGCGCGGGTGCTGGGCTTCAACTACGACACCGGCGAGCGCTACCTGTCGATCGACGGCTTCTTGCCGGTGGAATAGGCGCCTCGACTCAGCCTTTGACGACTTCGCTGATCTGGATCTGCGGCTGCAGGTCGGTGTAGTTCGCGATGTCGCCGAGGATCTCCTTCGCGTGCGGGCCGAAGCCGGCGTTGAAGGACTCGACCGAGTCGCAGAACAGGTGGCACATCGCCACGTAGGTCGGCGGCGCGTCGGGCGTGCCGCCGGCCAGGCCCTTGTCGACCGTGTAGGACTTCAGCTGGGCGCCCATGCGCGCGGCGACCAGCGGCATGTGCTTGTCGCGGTAGTAGGCGTGGTCGAAACGGGCGCCGGGCGTGTTGGGGTACATCACGCTGACCTTGATCATCGCGGTCTCCTTCAGTGGCTGGGTCTTCAGCGGGCCTTGTAGAGCACCTTGTTCGGCTGCCGGGTCGGCGTGAGCTCGAAGCGCTCCGGGTACTTCTTGAACAGCTTGGTCGACGGCGCATTGCGTGCCAGCAGGCCGGCCGCGCGCAGCAGCGAAGCGGCAGTGCCGAGTTCGACCTTCTGGCCTTCCATCAGCGCCGGCACGGCCTCGAGGATGCGACGCAGCTCCTCGTCGAGCGGCGGGTGAAGGATGGCCACGCTCGCGCCCGCCGGCTTGGGCGGCTGCGCGCGCGCGGTCTGCTTGCGCGCAGTCGTCTTCACCGCCTTGGCCGCCGCGCTCGTCGCGACGACCGAGAACTCGTCGTAGACGCGCAGGTAGTCCTTCAGGTCGCGCGCGGTCTTGCCCTCCTGGCCGAAGCCGATCACGCGGCAGCCCAGTTCGCGCAGGCGCACCACCAGCGGCAGGAAGTCGCAGTCGGAGGTGACGATGGCCGCGTCGTCGTACGGCTCGTTGATCGCCAGCTCCACCGCGTCGATCGCCAGCGCGATGTCGGTACCGTTGGTGCCGGCGTAAGTGGTGCAGACGAATCGGATCGCATGCTGCTGGCACAGCGCGGCGAACTCCTGGGCCTTCTGCAGGCTGCCGTAGGCGCGACGGTGCTGCAGGCGGCGCACGCCGCCCGACTCGAGCCGGCGGATCACTTCGGCGACGACCTCGACGTTGACGTTGTCCGCGTCGATCAAGAGCGCGGTGCGGATCCAGTCGTCGTCCATCGTCGTCGGCTCCAGGTCAGTTCACGAGACGCCAGCGCAGCGTCTCGCCGCCGCGCAGTGGCTTGAGCGTCGCGTCGCCGAACGGCACGGTCTCGGGCAGGGTCCAGTTCTCGCGCCGCAGCGTCACGGTGCCGGTGTTGCGCGGCAGGCCGTAGAAGTCGGGGCCGTGGAAGCTGGCGAAGGCCTCGAGCTTGTCGAGCGCACCGGCCGCCTCGAAGGCCTCGGCATAGAGCTCCAGCGCCGACAACGCCGTGTAGCAGCCCGCGTGGCCGGCGGCATGCTCCTTGAACTGCGCCGCGTGCGGCGCGCTGTCGGTGCCGAGGAAGAAGCGGTCGCTGCCGCTGGCGACGGCGGCCACCAGCGCGAGGCGATGCTCCTCGCTCTTGAGCACGGGCAGGCAGTAGTAATGCGGGCGCAGGCCGCCGGTGAAGATGGCGTTGCGGTTGTAGAGCAGGTGCTGCGGCGTCACGGTGGCCGCAGTGAAGCGCCCGGCCTCGGCCACGTACTGCGCGCCCTCGCGCGTCGTGATGTGCTCGAACACGACCTTGAGTTCGGGGAAGTCGCGGCGCAGCGGGATCATCTGGCGCTCGACGAACACCGCCTCGCGGTCGAACAAGTCGATGTCCGGGTCGGTGACCTCGCCGTGCACCAGGAACAGCAGGCCCTCGCGCTGCATCGCCTCGAGCGTGCGATAGCACTTGCGCAGGTCGGTGACGCCGGCGTCGCTGTTGGTCGTGGCGCCGGCCGGATAGAGCTTGAGCGCGACGACGCCCGCGTCCTTGGCGCGACGGATCTCGTCGGGCGGCGTGTTGTCGGTCAGGTAGAGCGTCATCAGCGGCGCAAAGCCGCTGCCCGGCCCCTCTTTCGGCCGCGCCGCGAGGATGCGCTCGCGATAGGTCAGCGCCTGCGCCGCCGTGGTGACCGGCGGCTTGAGGTTGGGCATCACGATCGCGCGCGCGAACTGCGCGGCCGTGTGCGGCAGCACCGCGGCCAGCGCAGCGCCGTCGCGCAAGTGCAGGTGCCAGTCGTCGGGACGGGTGAGGGTCAGGGAGTCCGGGGAGGCCATTCCCGGATTCTGCGTCAGCCGGCGCACAGCGCCGGCCCCAGGACTTGCGCGGATCCGGCTTTGCCGGTCCGCAGCAAGGGCCCCCTCGGGGGGCAGCGAACGCAGTGAGCGTGGGGGCTCAGTGCTGGAGGATCTTGGAGAGGAAGTCCTTCGCCCGCGGCGACCGGGCGTCCGGGTTGCCAAAGAAGTCTTCCTTCTTGCAGTCCTCGATGATCTTGCCCTGGTCCATGAAGACCACGCGGTGGCTGACCTTCTTGGCGAAGCCCATTTCGTGCGTCACGCACATCATGGTCATGCCTTCGTGGGCCAGCTGCACCATCACGTCGAGCACCTCGCCGACCATTTCCGGGTCGAGCGCCGAGGTCGGCTCGTCGAACAGCATCACGATCGGGTCCATGCTCAGCGCGCGCGCGATCGCCACGCGCTGCTGCTGGCCGCCGGAGAGCTGGCCGGGGAACTTGTCCTTGTGCGCCATCAGACCGACGCGGTCGAGCATCTTGAGGCCGCGCTTGATCGCTTCGTCCTTGCTGCGGCCCAGCACCTTGATCTGCGCCAGCGTCAGGTTCTCGGTCACCGACAGGTGCGGGAACAGCTCGAAGTGCTGGAACACCATGCCCACGCGCGAGCGCAGCTTGGGCAGGTCGGTCTTGGCGTCGCAGATCGAGATGCCGTCGACCTTGATGTCGCCCTTCTGGATCGGTTCCAGCGCGTTGACGGTCTTGATCAGCGTCGACTTGCCCGAGCCCGAGGGGCCGCAGACCACCACCACCTCGCCCTTGTTGACGCTGGTAGTGCAGTCGGTCAGCACCTGGAAGCTGCCGTACCACTTGCTGACGTTATTGAGTTCGATCATCGCGGGCATGTTGATGTGCTCCGGTTCGGGATTTCTTTGCTTTCAGCGGATGATGGCGATCTTCTTCTGCAGCCTCTTGACGAGCTGCGACAGCGCGAAGCAGATCACGAAGTAGACGACGGCGGCCGCGAGGTAGGCCTCGATCGGGCGGCCGTTGTTCTTGCCGGCGACCTCGAAGCCCTTGAGCAGGTCGTAGGCGCCGATCGCGTAGACCAGCGAGGTGTCCTGGAACAGGATGATGGTCTGCGTCAGCAGCACCGGCAGCATGTTGCGGAACGCCTGCGGCAGGATCACGAAGCGCATGTTCTGGCCGTAGCTCAGGCCCACGGCCTGGCCGGCGAACACCTGGCCGCGCGGAATGCTCTGAATGCCCGCGCGCATGATCTCCGAGTAGTAGGCCGCCTCGAAGATCGTGAAGGTGATGATGGCCGAGAGCTCCTTGCCGATGGCCTGGCCGGTGATGAAGGGGATCAGCAGGTAGAACCACAGGATCACCATCACCAGCGGGATCGAGCGCAGGCCGTTGACGTAGATCGTCGCCGGCACCTCGAGCAGCTTGATGCCCGACAGCCGCATCATCGCCAGCACCGTGCCGATCAGGATGCCGCCGACCATCGCGATGATGGTCAGCTGGATGCTGAAGAAGAAACCCTTGAGGACGAAGTCCTGGATCAGCGCCCAGCTGTAGAAGCTGAAATCGAAATTGCTCACTTGCCGCCTCCCACGTAGCCGGGGACGCGCACGCGCTTCTCGATGAAGGCCATGATCCGGTTGACCACCAGCGCCGAGACGATGTAAAGGCCGGTGACGGCCAGGTAGACCTCGATGCCGCGCGAGGTCTCCTCCTGCGCCTGCATCGCGAACTGCGTCATCTCGGCGATGCTCACCGCGAACGCCACCGACGAGTTCTTGATGATGTTCATCGCCTCGCTGGTCAAAGGCGGCAAGACGATGCGAAACGCCATCGGCAGGACCACGAAGCGATAGGTCTGCGGCACCGTCAGGCCCATCGCCGAGCCGGCCATCATCTGCCCGCGCGGCAGGCTCTGGATGCCTGCGCGCACCTGCTCTGCGACGCGCGCCGACGTGAAGAAGCCCAGTCCGAACACCACCAGCACAAAGGGCGGCACGCTGCGCATGAAGGGCAGCAGGGCCGGCACCACGTGGTACCAGACGAACAGCTGCACCAGCAGCGGGATGTTGCGAAACACCTCCACCCACACGTTGCCGAGCAGCTGCAGCTTGCGGTTCGGCGCGGTGCGCAGCGTGCCCATCAAGGCACCGATCAGCAGCGCGACGAACCACGCGCACACCGCCACCGACAGCGTCCAGCCCCAGGCCGAGAACAGCCAGTCGAGGTAGGTGGTGCTGTCAGCCCCCTTCCCCAAGCAGCCCGCGACGGGCGTGCCGTCGATGGTGTCCTTGCAGAACACCTGCCAGTCCCATTGATATGCCATGCGTGTCTCCGGGCCGGGGCGCAGCGCGCCCTCCCTCCAGAAGCAAATGACTTCGACTTAAGCGAATGCCGTGCCGGCCGGGCCGGTGGGCCGCAGTGGACATGGCCGCCAGGGGCCTTGTCAATCGGGCCGCACCGCGCCGTCCGGTGCCGGTCGGGAAAAAACAAAAGGGCCCACCTCGGCAGGTGGGCCCGGGAGCGAGGAAGCCGCCTTACTTCTTGGCGTAGGCTTCCATCGGGTTGTCGTTGGGGTTCGCGATCGCGGCCTTGAGCGTCTCGCCCATCGGCAGGTTGACGTTCACGTTCTTCGGCGGGATCGGCGAGGTGAACCACTTCGCGTAGAGCTTGGCGAGGTCGCCGCTCTTCATCATGTTGCGGATCGAGTCGTCGACCGCCTTCTTGAACGCCGCGTCGTCCTTGCGGAACATCACCGCGATCGGCTCGACCGACAGCACCTCGCCGACGATCTTGAAGTCGGCCGGGTTCTTGGCGTTGGCAATGTTGCCGGCCAGGATGTTGTCGTCCATCACGAAGGCGTCGGCGCGGCCCGACTCGAGGATCAGGAACGAGTCGGCGTGGTCCTTGCCGTAGACCTCGTTGAAGTTCACGCCGGCGGCGCGCTCGTGCTTGCGCAGCGTCTGCACCGAGGTCGTGCCGGTGGTGGTGACGACGTTCTTGCCGTTGAGCTGGCTGATCGAGTTGATGCCCGAGGCCTTGTTCACCGCGGTGCGCACTTCGGTGATGTAGGTCGTCAGGCCGAAGGCCACCTGCTGCTGGCGCGCGGCGTTGTTGGTGGTCGAGCCGCACTCGAGGTCGACGGTGCCGTTTTGCACCAGCGGGATGCGGTTCTGCGAGGTGACCGGCGTGTAGTCGATCGAGATGCTCGACAGCCCGAGCTGCTTGCGGATGTCGGACACGATCTTCTCGCACAGCTCGACGTGGTAGCCGGCGAACTTGCCGCCGCCCAGCGTGTACGACAGCGGCGACGACGACTCGCGCACGCCCATCGTGATCTTGCCGCTGGCCTTGACTTTGGCCAGCGTGTCGGTGGCCTGGGCATGGGCCGCACCGGCCGCGACGAGCGCGGCAGCGAGGACGGCGAGCGACTTGTTGATCGTCGACATACGGGCTCCTTGTGGGATGGGGTCAGAGAAAACTGGGGCGCAATGTACCCGAGACGGGCGAACCTTCGAGCGGGTGGACGGGGTGATCCCTGTCATCGCGCGGCGGATTGTGCTTCAAGCATGGAACGCGCCTGCTCGCGCAGGTGCTCCCATAGCGCGAGGGCCCCCGGCTTGGCGTGGCGCGCGGTCTCCGGGCGCTCGCGGTAGATGCGCAGGTCGATCGTCAGCTCAAGCTGGCCGCCCGGCGCGGCCGGCACCAGCAGGCGCTGGCGTAGCTCCTTGCGCACCGCGCTGGCCGGCAGGAAGGCCAGGCCGTGGCCTTCCAGCGCCATGGCCTTGAGGCCCTCGGCCATGTCGGTCTCGTAGATCGGCTCGAGCGGCAAGGGCTGCTCGGCCTGCTTGATGATCAGGTCGACCATCTGGCCCAGGTAGGCGCCGGCCGCATAGCCGAGGAAGGGCAGGCGCTCGCTGCTGCGCCCGGGCAGCCGGAACATCGGCTCGCCGTCGGGCCCGGCCTTGGCATAGGCCGAGATGCGCTCCTCGCCCAGGCTCAGCCATTCGTAGCGCTCGGTCGACAGCTGCAGCGGCTGCGCCGGGTGGTGGTAGGCGATCAAGAGGTCGCAGCCGCCTTCGGCCAGACGCAGCACCGCGTCGTGCACGTTCATGGCCGTGAGCCGGCTCTTGATCGGCCCGAAGCGCCGCTTGAGCTCCATGACCCAGTGCGGGAAGAACGCGAACGCCAGGTTGTGCGGCGCGGCGAACTCGATCATGTCCTGCCCCACCGCGCGATGGCCGCGCAGCAGGTTGCGCGCGACCTGCAGCGCGCCCAGGATCTCCAGCGCCTGCCCGTGCAAGGTCTCGCCGGCCGGCGTGAGGCGCGTCGGGTAGGAGCTGCGGTCGACGAGGTCGGTGCCGGCCCAGGCTTCGAGCGCCTGGATTCGGCGCGAGAAGGCCGGCTGCGTGACGTGGCGCAGCTGCGCCGAGCGCGAGAAGCTGCGCGTCTCGGCCAGGCTCACGAAGTCCTCAAGCCACTTGGTTTCCACGGCCTGGCAGTGTAGGAGCGCTCAGCGAACCTGCGCGGCCTTGATTTCCCTGGGCGTCACCTCGACCGAGCCGGCGTCGCCGGCGACGAAGATGTGGCCGTCCTGGATCGTGAAGCTCAGGCGCATGCTCCGTTCGGCCATGGCCGCGAGCGCGGCCGTCTGCTCGGGCTCGAGCTGCATCACGCGCAAGCCCTGCAGGCGCTCGATCGGCCCACGGTTGGCCTGCCACCAGGTCTCGCCGGTGCGGCCGTAGACGTAGAGCACCTGCTCGCGCGTGCGATGGCTGGCCTTGCGCAGCCATTTCTCGTCGGGCAGGCCGACATCGACCCACAGCTCGATCTCGTCGGCGTAGTTCTTGCGCCAGAGGTCGGGCTCGTCCATCTCGGTCATGCCGTTGGCGAAGGCCAGCGCGGGCTCGTCGTCGCTGGCGTGCAGCGCGTAGGCGAGCAGGCGCACCATCAGCCGCTCGTCGTTCTCCGACGGATGGCGCGCCAGCGTGACCGCGTGCGTGCCGTAGTGGCCGCGGTCCATGTCGGCGATCTGGAGCTCCGCCTTGAAGACGGTGGATTTGAGGGCCATGAAAGCGAGGCGGTGGGTCGGAGGCGAAACAGCGAAGTCTGGCACAGCGGCGCCGGACAACCGCAGGTGCCCTGCCTAGTCGCCGGCATCACACTGCTTCAATGACCTCACGTGCACCGCTGCGGCGTGCCGACCTGCGCGGCGCAGCGCGCCTGGCCGCCGACGCCACCGTCGGGCTGACCGACCTGGTGGAGGCGATGCACGCGCGCATCGCCCGCCGCCCGGGCAGCGGCGCGCCGCACGAACACCCGCGAGCCGGCGTCATCAGCGCACAGGTCTACAACACCGTGCGCGGCGTGACCCGGCTGGTGAGCGGCGGCGTCGACGCGCTGCTGGCCCTGCCGGTCCCCGCTGCAACGGCCCGCGACCCGAGTCCGCGGCGCGAGGCCATCGTTGCGGCGCTCAACGGCGTGATCGGCGACCACCTCGCCGCAACCGCGAACCCCCTGGCCACGGCGATGGCGCTGCGTCGCGACGGCCGCGCCCTGGTGATGGAGCCGCGCGCCCTGGCGGCGAGCGTGCCGCAGGCCACGGACCGTCTGCTCGTGCTGGTCCACGGCCTGTGCATGAACGACCTGCAGTGGTCGCGCGAGGGTCACGACCACGGCGTCGCGCTGGCGCGCGAACTCGGCTTCACGCCGCTGTACCTGCACTACAACAGCGGCCTGCACGTCTCGCTCAATGGCCGCGCGCTGGCGCAGCAGCTGGAGCGCCTGCTCGAGCACTGGCCGCGCCCGGTCGAACGCCTCGTGCTGCTCGGCCACAGCATGGGCGGCCTGGTGGCGCGCAGTGCCGTGCACTACGCGACGCAGGCCGGCCACCGCTGGCCGGCGCGGCTGCGCGACCTGGTGCTGCTCGGCACGCCGAACCACGGCGCGCCGCTGGAACGCGCCGGCCACTGGGTCGATCTTGCACTCGGCGCGACGCCCTACGTCGCGCCGTTCGCGCGCCTGGGCAAGCTGCGCAGCGCCGGCGTCACCGACCTTCGCCACGGCAACCTGCTCGACGAGGACTGGGCCGGCCACGACCGCTTCGCGCATGGCGCGGATCGCCGCCGGCCACTGCCCTTGCCGCAAGGCGTGCGCTGCTACGCGGTGGCCGGCAGGATCGGACGGCAAGGCAGCGACCTGAAGGACCGCCTGCTCGGCGACGGGCTGGTGCCGCTGGACAGCGCGCTCGGGCGGCACCGGGACCCGGCGCGCACGCTGGCCTTCGACGAGCACCGGCAATGGGTCGGCGAAGGCATCAACCACCTCGAGTTGCTGAACCGCGCCGAGGTGAGCGCGCAGCTGCAGCGCTGGTTGGCTACGGCCTAAGCAGCCGCTTCCTCGCTGTGGCTGCGCTGCAGCGCCCACATCTGCGCATAACGCCCGCCCTTGGCCAGCAGTTCGGCATGCGTGCCCTGCTCGACCAGGCGGCCGGCCTCCAGCACCAGGATGCAGTCGGCATCGACCACGGTTGACAGCCGGTGCGCGATCACCAGCGCGGTCTTGCCGCGCGCGGCGCGCTTGATCTCGGACTGGATCGCGCGCTCGTTGGCCGAGTCGAGCGCCGAGGTGGCCTCGTCGAAGATCACGATCGGCGGGTCCTTGAGCAGCGTGCGCGCGATCGCCACGCGCTGCTTTTCGCCGCCCGAGAGCTTGAGCCCGCGCTCGCCGACCATGGTCTCGTAGCCCTTGGGCGTCGAGACGATGAAGTCGTGGATGCGCGCGGCGCGTGCGGCCGCCTCGATCTCCTCGCGGCTCGCGCCGGGGCGTCCGTAGGCGATGTTGTAGGCCACCGTGTCGTTGAACAGCACCGTGTCCTGGGGCACGATGCCGATCGCGCGGCGCACGCTGTCTTGCGTGAGCTCTCGCAGGTCGTGGCCGTTCACCGTGATGCGGCCGGCGTTCACGTCGTAGAAGCGGTAGAGCAGGCGCGCCAGCGTCGACTTGCCGGCGCCCGAGGGCCCGACCACCGCGAGCGTGTGGCCGGCCGGGATCTCGAAGCTCAGGTCGTGCAGGATCTCGCGCTCGCGCTCGTAGCCGAAACCGACGTGCTCGAAGCGCACCGTCGGCGGCGCGTCGAGCGCCAAGGGCCGCGCGCCCGGCGCGTCGCGCACCTCGCGTTCGCGCTCGAGCAAGGCGAACATCTTCTCCAGGTCGGCCAGCGCCTGCTTGATCTCGCGGTAGATCACGCCGAGGAAGTTCAGCGGGATGTAGAGCTGGATCATGAAGGCGTTGACCATCACCAGGTCGCCGAGCGTTAGTCGCCCGGCGACGACGCCCTCGGTCGCCAGCCACAGCATCGCGATCAGCGCCACCGCGATGATCAGCTGCTGGCCGCTGTTGAGCATCGACAGCGTGGTCTGCGACTTGAGCTTGGCGCGGCGCAGCGCCTCCAGGCTCTCGTCGTAGCGTTTGGCCTCGAAGGCCTCGTTGTTGAAGTACTTGACGGTCTCGTAGTTCAGCAGCGAGTCGATGGCCTTGGTGTGCGAGGACGAGTCGAGCTCGTTCATCTGCCGACGGTACTTGGTGCGCCATTCGGTCACGCTGACGGTGAAGCCGATGTAGGCCAGCAGCGCCGCGCCGGTGATCCACGCGAACGCGGCCTCGAACTTGACCGCCAGGATGGCCAGCACGAGGCCCACTTCGACCAGCGTCGGCAGGATGCTGTAGAGCGAGTACGAGATCAGCGACTGCACGCCGCGCGTGCCGCGCTCGATGTCGCGCGTCATGCCGCCGGTCTGGCGCTCGAGGTGGAAGCGCAGGCTCAAGGCGTGCAGGTGGCCGAAGACCTGCAAGGCGATGTGGCGCGCCGCGCCTTCGGAAGCCTTGGCGAAGATCAGCTCGCGCAACTCGGTGAACACCGAGGTGGACAGGCGCAGCAGGCCGTAGGCCAGCAACAGACCGACCGGCACCACCAGCGCGGCGCGCGCGTCGCCGGCCTTGATGTCGAGCGCATCGACCAGGGCCTTGAGCAGGATCGGCACGCCGACGTTGGACGCCTTGGCGGCGACGAGGCACGCCAACGCGAATCCGACGCGCCAGCGGTACTGCCAGAAGTACGGCAGCAGCTGGCCGAGCGTCGCCCAGTCGGAGCGCTTGGGCGCGGGTTCGACCCCGCCGGGGGCGACCACTGCCGCGCGCACGGCCGATTCATGTCCTCGCATGTCTCACAATTCCTGCCTCGTGCACCACCGCACGCCACCGCACATCAACGCACCGACCCATGAACGCCTGCGCCCCCACCCTGCTGCCCACCGACATGGAACTCGTGCTGCGGGTGATGCCGCTGCCCGCCGACGCCAACGGCAACGGCGACGTCTTCGGCGGATGGATCATGGCCCAGGTCGACCTCGCCGGCTCGGTGCTGCCGGCGCGCATCGCCAAGGGACGCATTGCCACGGTGGCGGTCAAGGAGTTCATTTTCAAGCAGCCGGTCTCGATCGGCGACCTGCTGAGCTTTTATGCCCGCGTCGAGCGCGTGGGCCGCACCTCGGTGACCGTGCACGTGGCCGTCTTTGCAGAGCGCAACCCGGCCGACCCGGTGGTCTGCAAGGTGACCGAAGCCACCCTCACCTACGTCGCGATCGACCGCGACGGCCAGCCGCGCGAGATTCCGGCTAGGGCTTGATGGCCAGGCGCCGCCACAGCCGCGCGCCGAGCAGCAGCGCCAGGATCGCGGCGTAGACGGCGACTTCGGCGAAGTCGTTCTTCCCGGCGCGCATCCAGAAGAAGTGCAGGATCGCGAGCCCGGCGATCGCGTAGACCGCGCGATGCAACGCCTGCCAGCGCGGCGCACCGAGCCAGCGAATCGCGCGGTTGAACGAGGTCGCCGCCAGCGGCAGCAGCAGCACGAAAGCCGAGAAGCCGACCAGGATGAACGGCCGCTTGGCGATGTCCTTGGCGATCTCGCCCGGATCGAGCCCCATGTCGAGCCAGCCGTAGGCCAGCAGGTGCCAGCTCGCGTAGAAGAACGTGAACAGGCCCAGCATGCGGCGCAGCCTGGCGAGCGCGTGCCAGCGCGTGGCCTGGCGCAGCGGCGTGATCGCCAGCGTCAGGCACAGGAAGCGCAGCGTCCAGTCGCCCAGCGAGCGGATCAGCGCCTCGGCGGGGTTGGCGCCCAGCGTGTTGGCGATCGCGCCGTAGAGCAGCCATGCGAACGGCAGCAGGCTGGCGGCGAAGACGATCGGCTTGGCGGCGCGATGCGACAGCCAGGCATTGACCCCGCGGCGCGCTGGGGCCGATGGGGCCGGGCCCCGGGCGGAGGCAAGGTTCGTGGCGGCCGACATCGGCATGGCCCGCTCAGTAGTTCTTGACCAGGTCCATGCCCGCATACAGCTGGCCGACCTGCGCCTCGTAGCCGTTGAACATCAGCGTCGGGCGCTTCTTCTGGAACAGGCCGTCCTCGCCGATGCGCCGCTCGGTCGCCTGGCTCCAGCGCGGATGGTCGACCTTGGGGTTCACGTTCGAATAGAAGCCGTACTCCTGCGCCGCGGCCTTGACCCAGGCCGTCTTGGGCTGCTGCTCGACGAAGCGGATCCTGACGATCGATTTCGCGCTCTTGAAGCCGTACTTCCAGGGCACCACGAGCCGCAGCGGCGCGCCGTTCTGGTTGGGCAGCACCTCGCCGTAGAGGCCGAAGGCCAGCAGCGTCAGCGGATGCATCGCCTCGTCGAGGCGCAGGCCCTCGACATAGGGCCAGTCGAGCACGCTTGAGCGCACGTAGGGCATCTGCTTGGGATCGGCCAGCGTGTGGAACTCGACGTACTTGGCATTGCCCGTGGGCTCGACGCGCTTGATCAGCTCGGCGAGCGAATAACCCACCCACGGGATCACCATCGACCAGCCTTCGACGCAGCGCAGCCGGTAGATGCGCTCTTCCATCGGCGAGAGCTTGAGCAGCTCCTCGATGCCGATCGTCTGCGGCTTCTTCACCTCGCCCTCGATCGAGACCGTCCACGGCCGCGTGAGCAGCTTGCCGGCATTGCGCGCCGGGTCGGATTTGTCGGTGCCGAACTCGTAGAAGTTGTTGTAGCTCGCAACGTCGCCGTAGGCGGTGAGCTTGTCCATCGTCACCGCGCCGGGCACGCTGCTGCGCACGCCCGCCAGCGCGGCCAGCTTGTTGGGTCGGGCCACGGCCGCCGCCTGCGCGCGCGCGTCGCGCGCGGCCCAGGACGCGAGCACGGCGCCGGCCGAGCCGGCCGCCAGGGTCTTGAGGAAATCGCGCCGCTGTTCGTAGAGCGAGCGTGGGGTGATCTCGGACGCAAGGGCGTGAACGAAGCCTTGCGCGCGGTCCTTGGGAATCAGCATGGGAGTCGCTCCGTCGAAGGCTGTCGGAGCCGCGGATTCGCCATCGAGTTCCGCCGCGCGCCTGACGCCATGCCCGTCAGTCGTGCCGACCGGTGCGCTCCTTACAGCTCGCCGTAGGAATGCAGGCCCGACAGGAACATGTTCACGCCCAGGAAGGCGAAGGTCGTGACCAGCAGGCCGATCAGCGCCCACCAGGCCGCGACGCCGCCGCGCAGGCCCTTCATCAGCCGCATGTGCAGCCAGGCCGCGTAGTTGAGCCAGACGATCAGCGCCCAGGTCTCCTTCGGGTCCCAGCTCCAGTAGCCGCCCCAGGCCTCGGCGGCCCACAGCGCGCCGAGCACTGTTGCGATCGTGAAGAACGCGAAGCCGACCGCGATGGCCTTGTACATCACGTCGTCGAGCACCTCGAGCGCCGGCAATCGCGCGACGATCGCATCGCGCAGGCCGAGCGTCAGCGCGCCGAACACGGCCACGCCCGCCACCATGCGCAGGCTCTTGACCAGCGCGCCTTGCACGTCCGGCGAGACGCCCGCGGCCATGAAGCCGCCCAGGATCGCGGCCACCGCGAGGGGCACCGCGACGAAGGCGATGCCCAGCGCTCGCTTGCTGGCCGTCTTGAGCAGGTAGGCCCAGGCCACCATCGCGGCCAGCGCGAAGGTGCCGTAGCCGACGAAGTTGGCCGGCACGTGGACCTTCATCCACCAGCTCTGCAGCGCCGGCACCAGCGGCTGGATCTCGTGCGCCTCTCGCGAGACCGTGTACCAGAGCAGGAAGCCGACCGCCGCGCTGACCACCAACATCACGAAGGCGCCCAGCGCGCGGACCTGGCCCGCACCGGCGCGGCGCTCGTAGCGCGACTCGAAGTAGAGGAAGAACAGCGTCGTCAGCCAGGTGAACAGCACGAACACTTCGTACAGGTTGCTGACCGGGATGTGGCCGATGTCGGGCCCGATCTGGTGGCTTTCGTACCAGCGCACCATCGTGCCGACCAGGGCCATGAAGACCGCGCCCCACGCGAAGCCCGAGCCCAGGCGCAGCGCGGTGTTGGCCTGCCCCGCCTGCTGGCCGGCGCGCTGTGCGAACAGGCCCGCCCAGTACAGCAGCGTGCTCAGGAACACCAGCACGCCCATCCACAGGATCGCGCTCTGGCTGGCGAGGAACCACTTGAGCAGGAAGTGCTGCTGGCCGGCGGCGAGGTCGGCGCCGAAGCCGTCGGTGGCCTGCGCGTACTGGCCGATCACCAGCAGGCTCGCGGCCGCGACGCCCAGCACCAGCACGCGCAGCGGCGACCAGAACCAGCCCAGCCAGATCGTCAGCGGCACCGCGCCGACCAGGATGCCGCGCTCGTAGACGTCCATCGACTGGCCGTAGCGGCTGAAGGCGTAGCCGGCGCCGAGCACGACCAGCGCGGCGTAGATCCAGTCGAATGCCGAACGCTTGCTGAAAGCCCCCGGGCGGCCGAGGCTGACGCTGCCCAGCGTGGTGGTCGGGGTCGGGGAAGTCGTGGTGTTCATGGAGCGTCCTTGCGTGCGGCTGGGTTCGCTGTAGCCGTTGCGGCGTCCTGATCAAGCAGGGCCTGCTTCCACTGCTCGAACTCGCGATCGGTGTCCAGCGTCTGGCGCGTGCACGACAACGCAGTGGTCACCTGCGTGCGGCCTTCGCCTGCGTCTTCGAGCCAGATCCACAGCCGGCGTTCCCGAATGTAGAGCATCGCGAAAACGCCCACGATCAGCAGCGCGCAGCCGAGGTAGACCAGGTTCTTGCCCGGCGAGCGGGTGACTTGGAAGACGCTGGCCTGGCGCTGGTCGAAGCCGGTCGGCATCAACAGCACAGGCGCGGGATACAGCATCGCGTCGGACAGCGAGATCACGGCCTGGGTCATGAAGGCCTGCGTGGTGTCGTCGGTCGCCAGGGCTTTCAGGCCCGCGCGTTCGCGGGCAAGGTTCACCAGCTCGAACAGGCTGCCGTTGAGGATGCGGATCAGCACGTCCGAGGTGCGCGCGCGATCGGCCTGCGGCACGTTCGCGTCGAGGAAGTCGGCGATCGCCTGCAGGCCGCCGGCCGGCTGCGCGCCGCTCTTGGCAGGCTCGGCGCCGGCAAACAGCGACAGCGCGCGCTGCGCGGAGATCGCCAGTTGCTGCGCGAGTTCGGGCCGGTCGGTCGGCGCGGCCAGCTTGACGTAGCGACGCACGGCCTCCTCGCGCGCTGCGGGGTCACCGAGCGCCGCGCGCAGGCGCATCCAGCCGTCGAGACCGCCGGTCTCGTCGGCGGGGATGCGCAGGTAGCGAAAGCCCTCGTTGGGGTTGTCGCGCACGCCGGCAAGGAAGACGCGCTGGCCGTCGAGCTCGATCGGCAGCATGTAGTTGTTGAATTCGCGCGCCTGGCCCGCGGCATCGCGCAGCTTGTAGCTGATCGACGGGCCGACGTTGGTGAGCGTCTTCTCGGTGCGCGTGCGCGCGCCCGAGCCGAGATGGCTCTCGAGGCTTTGCACCAGGTCGACCTTGCGCACGTCGGTCGCGCCGCTGCCGGAGGCCGCGGCGAGGTTCTCGACGTTGATCACGCGCAGCCCGGTGAGCTCGAGCGTCGCCATGCCGTCGGGCAGCGCGAGCGGCTGGCTCGCGCCGACCTCGCCCTGGAGCTCGGCCGCCGGCGCGCCGGGCGCGAGCGGCCAGGACTTCAGCGTGAGCTTCGAGCCGCCGTCGTCGAAGCTCGACTGGTAGACCGCCACGCCGTGGACGATGGCCGGCTCGTTGACCTTGATCGTCGCGGGCGTCGTCTTGCCGGTCTCGTGGTCGTGGATCAGCACCTCGCTGGCGAACAGCTTGGGCATGCCCGTGTCGTAGTAGTCGACGATGAACTTCTTGAGCTCGATGTCGAACGGCAGCGGCTGCAGCACGATGCCGTCGCCAAGCTGGATCACCGCGGTACCGGTGCGCTGGCCCTCGGCGACGAAGACGTTGCCGCGGTAGGTCGGGTTGGCCGCGCTCAGCACATGCTCGGGCGGCACGCTCGAGATGGCGCCGCTGCCCCGGTAGGGCAGCTTGCCGGTCAAGGCCATCTGCGCGCGCACGACCAGGTTGCCGTCGAGCAGGCCGCCGATGCACACCAGCACGATCGCCGAGTGCGCGCACAGGTAGCCCAGCTTGTTGGCCGTTCCCTGGCGCGCCGCGACCATCACGCCGCCCGCGTGGCCCTCGGCCGGCGCGCGTGTCTGCGCGCGCGCGGCCCAGCCACCCGCCTTGAGCAGCGCATCGACGCGCGCGATCGCCGCGTCGCGGCCCATCGCCAGCTCGCCGTGCGCGCGATGGTGGAAGGCCTTCAGGCTCGACGCGCGCAGGTGCTCCTTGAACGTGCGCAGGTCGTGATTGATCTTGGGCAGGTTGCGCGCAATGCACAGGCTGGTGGAGATCACCAGGAAGGCCAGGATCAGCAGGAACCACCAGGTGCTGTAGACCGTGTACAGCCCCGCCGCGTCGAACACCCGCGCCCAGAACGGGCCGAACTGGTTGACGTAGTTCGGAAACGGCTCGCCCTGGCGCACCACGGTGCCGATCACCGACGCGATGCAGATCACGCTCAGCAGCGCGATCGCGAAGCGCATCGAGGACACGACCTCGACCGCCTCGCGCAAGGCTCGCGAGCGGGATGAGACGACGATGCCGGAGGTGGTGACGGCAGACATGCGGCGATTATCCGAAGCGACCGTCATCGGCCGCTGTTGCGGAGCGTAAGCCCCCAAAGCAAAGGGCCGGCATGGCCGGCCCTCTTCGCATGCGCTAGCTCAATGCAGCGCGATCACTGCAGGCCGGCGATGTAATCCGCCACGGCCTTGATCTCGCGGTCGTTCATCTTCGCGACCACGCCCGACATCTGCGCGTTGTTCTTGCGCCCGCCGTCGCGGAAGCCGAGCAGCTGGGCCTGCGTGTAGTCGGCGTGCTGGCCGGCCAGGCGCGGATAGACCGAGGGGATGCCGGCGCCGGTGGGGCTGTGGCAGCCGGCACAGGCCGGCACGTTGCGGTCGGCGATGCCGCCGCGGAAGATCTTCTCGCCCAGCGCGACCGTGTCCTTGCTCTTCGCGAAGCCCGGCTTGGCCTGCTTGGTGGCGTAGAAGGCGGCGACGTTCTTCATGTCCTCGTCGGACAGCGTCGAGGCCATGCCCTTCATGATCGCGTTGTCGCGCTTGCCCGACTTGAACTCGGACAGCTGCTTGGCGAGGTACTCGGGGTGCTGGCCCTGCAGGATCGGGTTGGCCGGGCTGCCGCGCGAGCCGTCGGCGGTGTGGCAGGCGGCGCAGACCTGCGTGGAGATGGCCTCGCCCTTCTTCAGGTCGGGCTTGGCGCTCGGCTTCGCGGTCTCGGCATGCGCCGGCACAACGGCAAAGGCGCTGATCGCGGCGGCCAGCAGGAACGTCGACAGGGCAGGCTTCATGGGCGAAATCGGATGGTTCCGCGAGGAAAACAGCGCTGCGCACGGGCGCGGCCCCAAGCGCAATCGGCGATTTTACAATGCCGAATGACCGAGCCGACCTCGACCGCCGCGCGCGACGCGCTCGCCTGGGCCCACAGCGCCCGATTCCTCACCACCGCAGCCCAGCTCCACCAGCTGCCGCCCTCCGAGCTGCCGGAGATCGCCTTCGTCGGCCGCTCCAACGCCGGCAAGTCGACCGCGATCAACACCCTGGCGCAGCAACGGCGCCTGGCCTTCGCGTCCAAGACCCCGGGGCGCACGCAGCACATCAACCTGTTCGAGGTCGGCCCCAGGGACGCGCCCGATGCGCTGCTGGCCGACCTGCCCGGCTACGGCTACGCCGCGGTCGAGCGCGCCGCCAAGCTGCGCTGGCAGCAGGTGATGGCCGACTACCTGGCCCAGCGCCGGCCGCTGCACGGCGTGGTGATGCTGGTCGACTCGCGCCACGGCCTGACGCCGCTCGACCGGCAGCTGCTCGAGTTCGTCGGCCCGCGCGTGGCGACCGGCGAGGTCAAGCTTCTCGTGGTGCTCACCAAGGCTGACAAGCTCAACCGCAGCGAACAGCACAAGGCCGTCGCCGCGGTGCAGCCGCTGCTCGATGGCCTGGCGACCGAGAACGCCGACATCGGCATCCTGCTGTTCTCCGCGCTCAACCGCCAGGGGCTCGATGACCTGGCCCTCACGCTGCACGGCTGGGCGTCGCCTGCGTGACGAGGCGCCGCCCGCGCGGCCCGGATACTCGCGCGCAGCCCGCCCCCGACGGGCGTTCAGGAGACGCGATGAGCCCTTGCGCCGCGAGCGACACCCCCGGCATCGACACCTTCGACCTCGCGCTGCCGCACGGCATCCGCCTGAGCTGCCGCGCCGCGGGCCGGCCCGGCGCGCCGCTGATCGTGTTCCTGCACGGCTTTCCCGAGGCCGCCTTCATCTGGGACGAGCTGCTCGCGCACTTCGGCGCGCGCTATCGCGCCGTGGCGCCCAACCTGCGCGGCTACGAGTGCAGCTCGGCGCCGGCCGAGCCCGAGGCCTACCGCGCCAAGGCGCTGATGGCCGACCTGGTCGCGCTGATCGAGGCGCTCGCGCCCGACGGCCGCGCGGCCGCGGTGGTCGCGCACGACTGGGGCGGCGCGGTGGCCTGGAATCTCGGCATCGCGCAACCTCAGCTGCTCGAGCGGCTGGTGATGATCAACTCGCCGCACCCGGGAACGTTCGCGCGCGAGCTGCAGCGCAACCCGGCGCAGCAGGCGGCCAGCGCCTACATGAACTTCCTCGCACGGCCCGACGCCGCCGCGCTGCTGGCCGAGAACGACTTCGCCCGGCTGTGGCCCTTCTTCACCAACATGGGCGGCGAGCAGTGGCTCACCCAGGCGCTGCGCGAGCGCTATCGCGCCGTGTGGCGCGGCGACGGATCGAGCGAGCCCGGCCGCGGCCTGGTCGGACCGCTCAACTACTACCGCGCGACCCCGCTGCGCCCGCCGAGCGCGAGCGACGACGCGGCGCAGCGCGTGCACCTGAGCGACGAGCAGGTCACCGTGCACGTGCCGACCACGGTGTTGTGGGGCGAGGCCGACACCGCGCTGCCGCCGGCCCTGCTCGACGGCCTGGAGCGCTGGGTGCCGCGCATGGACCTGATCCGCGTGCCCGGCGCAACGCACTGGATCCTGCACGAGCAGCCGCAGGCGGTGATCGCGACGATCGAGCGTGCGCTGGCCGGTTGACGCGGCGCCGGCACGGTCCTAACTTGCATGGATGGTGGTCACGCCGCGCGACCGGCGCGGCGCGCTCGCCGGCAGGAGGTCCGACCATGGCTCAAGCAGACTGGCGCCTCGAAGGCGAATGGATCAAGAACTGCAGTTGCGCGTGGGGCTGCCCGTGCGACTTCAATGCCCGGCCCACGCAAGGCTGGTGCAAGGGGCTGGTGGGCATGCGCATCACGAAGGGCCACTTCGGCGAGGTCGGCCTTGACGGCCTGTGCTTCGCGGTCACGGTGTCCTTCCCCGGCGCGCTGCACGAGGGCAACGGCCATGCGCAGCCCATCATCGACGAGCGCGCGAGCCCCGCGCAGCGCGACGCGCTGCTCGCCATCCTGTCGGGCCAGCACTCGGCCGAAGGCACGCTGTTCAACATCGTCAGCCTGATCGTGGTCAAGCTGCACGACCCGGTGTTCGCCCCGTTCACGTTCGAGTTCGACAAGCCCGGGCGCGTCGCGCGGCTGAGCATTCCCGGCGTGCTCGAGACCGAGGTCGAGCCGATCAAGAACCCGGTCACCGGCGCGCCGCACCGCGTGCAGGTCGTGATGCCCGAGGGCTTCGAGCACATCGAGGGCGAGATCGCCTCGTCGAACATCCGCAGCAGCGGGGCGCTGCAGTTCGAGACGAAGGGCGGCCACGCGACCCTGGCCAACGTGACGCAAACGCCGCAAGGCGTGGTGGCCTGAGGCCGGGCGGTGGCAGCACCCGGCGCGGGCGTGCCCGCCGCCGCCTGGCTGCAGCGGCTGCTGCAGCGCGAACGGGTCGTCGTGGCCGGCGGGCTGCTCGCGGCCGTCGGCCTGGCCTGGGGCTATCTGCTGGCCGGCGCCGGCACGATGGAAGAGATGGACGGCATGCTGATGCCGATGTCGTCCGGCCCGTGGACCGCCGGCCACGCGGCGGTGATGCTGGCGATGTGGGCCGTGATGATGGTCGCGATGATGCTGCCCGGCGCGGCGCCGACCATCCTGCTGTACGCCAGCATCGCGCGCCGGCGTGCCGGTACCGCCGGTGCGCCGGCGCCCGGCACGCTGGCCTTCGCGGCCGGCTATCTCGCGGTCTGGGGCGCCTTCAGCGTCGCGGCCGTCGCGCTGCAGTTCGCGCTCGAACGCGCCGCGCTGCTGTCGCCGATGATGGAGACGAGCAGCATCGCGCTGGCCGCGGGGCTGCTGATCGGCGCCGGCGCCTACCAGTGGACGCCGCTCAAGCGCGACTGCCTGCGCCGCTGCCGCTCGCCGCTGGAGTTCGTGCTGACGCAATGGCGCGAAGGGCGGCGCGGCGCCTTCGCGATGGGCTGGCGCCACGGCGCCTACTGCGTGGGCTGCTGCTGGGTGCTGATGCTGCTGCTGTTCGTCGGCGGCGTGATGAACCTGGGCTGGATCGCCGGGCTGGCGGTCTACGTGATGATCGAGAAGCTCGCGCCGGCCGGCCACTGGATCGCGCGCGCCGGCGGTGCCGCGCTGATCGCCTGGGGGCTCGCGCTGCTGTGGACGCTGCGCGGTTAGTTCAGGCCAGGCCGAGGTCGCTGCGCGCCCGCAGCGAATCGGCTTGCCAGTACCACAGCCGGTACGGCGGCGGCACGTCCCAGTAGCCGTACGGGCCCAGGTCGCGGCCGCTGCGCAGATCGACGCAGCAGCGCTGGAAGGCGGCGCGCACGCCGTCTTCGGGCCGCTGCGCGTCGGCCAGCTTGATGCACGCGCGGTACTCGTAGGCCAGCAGCAGGCCGCGACCGAACTCGTCCCAGGCGCCGCGCTTCTTCTTCCAGGCGGCCTCGGCCTCGCCGACCGCGAGCTCGAGATCGCCGTTGGACGGCAGGCTGGGATAGACCGGGAAGAAGGCCGCCCAGCCCGAGGCAACCATGTCCAGGTTGAGCGTGCGCCGGCGCGCATCGCTGCGCGGCGGCAAGGGCTCGGCGCCGCCGAAGTGCGGCGCGAAGTAGGCGAGCAGGCGGCCGTAGGTGTCGACCATCTCGCCGGTAGGCATCACCGCGAGCGAGCGCCGGCTGCCGTCGTCGCGCAGCAGTCGGCGCTCGAGCAGCGCGTCGAACTCGGCACTGGCGCGCTCGCCGGCGGCGATGTGGCGCGCCGCCGCGCCGTCGTCGAGCTTGTCGATCAGGTGGTTGCGCAGGCCCTTGGGCAGCAGCGCCTTGTAGAAGTCGCCCTTGAGCCGCGCGCGGCATTCGTCGAGCTTGCGTTGCGCCAGTTCGGGTCGGCCGGCGTAGCCGCTCTTCTCGGGCGTGTCGCACGAGACCATGCGGATCGGCTGCTCGATCACCGGCGCGTCGCCTTCAGAATGGCGCAGCAGCTTGCGCGCCGCGGGGGTTCGTGTCGCGCGGACGAAGTCGAAGCTGACGATGTCGATCGGCTCGGCGGGCATGCGCTCTCCTGTGACGAAGCCGCATCACAGCAGCGACCGATGAAGCTCGCGTGAATCGGCCCCGCGCGAATGTGACGAACCGCATCGTGGCGTCGTGCGCACGCGCCGCCCATCCTCAAACCTCAGGGCATCACGGCCTCAAGGCCGGCCGAGGAAGAGGTAGACCGCCGCGTCGCCGCGTGGCGCCCAGGCCAGGCCGAAGTAGAGCGGGCCGATGCCGGTGTCGGCGCCGAGGAAGGCGCTGAAGCCGCTGCGCAGCCCGCCCAGGCTCACGTCGTCGCGCCGGCTCCAGGCGTTGCCGGCCTCGAGCGTGACGCCGGCGAACATGCCGCGCGTCAGCGCCACCGGCGCGAGCCGGTAGTAGTAGCTCAGGCGGCCGAACACCAGGTAGTTGCCCTCGACCTGCCCGGGCTTGTAGCCCGACAGGTTCTGGAAGCCGCCCAGGTTGTACAGGCCCTGTCCCTGCACTGCCGCGCCGCCGGCCATCTGCGTGCGCGCGTAGACGCTCACGGTGTGGCGCCTGGCCATCGTGAAGGCAATGCTGCCGTCGCCTTCGAAGCGCGTGTAGTGGTCGGCATTCGAGCTGCCCGACTCGCGCAGCGCGCCGCCGGCCAGCTCGCCTTGCACGCGGTAGCCGGACTGAGGGAAGAACGCGTAGTCGAGCTGGTCGATCGTCGCGCGCACGCGCAAGCCCTGCTCGCGGCGCGTGCGCGACTCGGTGCTGCCGGTGTAGCCCTCGCCGATCAGCAGCGGCTTGTCGGTCCAGCGCCGCACGTAGGCGCCCAGGCGCAGCTCGCCGAACTGGCCCCAGGGTTGGCCGAGGTCGAGGCCCAGGCCTTCTGTGGTGCGGCGCAGCCGGCCGCTTTCGGGGCCCTCGGGGCCGGCATAGGTGGTGAACTGCTCGCGGCGGATCACGCCGGCCGGCGCGATGAACCAGTCCCAGCCGAGCGATTCGCTCCAGCGCAGCGGCCGGTAGAACTCGCTGAACCAGGTCGGCTGCGAGCCGATCTGCACGATGTTGCGCCACTCGCTGCCGTTGGCGTCGAGCCAGTGGCGGTTGTGCGAGATCTTGATGTTGAAGTCGCTCTCGCCGCTGAAGTCGGTGCTGAGGTCCAGGCCGACCTTGAAGTAGTTCGGCCCCCAGGCCTTGTCGTCGAGCGCGAACACGACGCCGTCGACGCCGTCGCTGGCGTGCACGATCTGGAAGTCGACGCGGTCGTAGTCGCCGCTGGCCGCGAGCCGGCGCACGTCGCGCTCGGCGGCCGCAGGATCGAAGCGCAGGCCGGGCTGCGTCTCGAGCTGCGCGGCAAAGCGCTCGGGGTGCGTGAGCTCGCTGCCCTCGAAGCGCACGAAGGCCAGCGGCGGGCGATCGCCCGGCGGCTGCGCGCGCGCGGCGGCCCACTGCCGGTACGCCGCCTCGCCGACCGCGAAGTCGCCCAGCTGCAGCACCTGCGCGTTGGCCTGCAGTTCGCCGAGCTGGAAGAAGTCGGCGGAGCGCGCGAAGTCGGCCGAGGTGAGGCTGCCCAGCGGCGGCGTGATCAGCAGGTCGCGCGGCGTCAGCGAGGCGAGGCTGCGCTGCACGTTCTGCTCGGTGAGGATGTTGATCATCTGCGCCGTCACGCCGAGCAGCGTGCCCAGCGTCTCGCGCTTGGCCAGCGGCGTGCCGACGTTGACGACGATCACGATGTCGGCGCCCATCGCGCGCGCGACGTCGACCGGCACGTTGTCGACCAGGCCGCCGTCGCCGAGGATGCGGCCGTCGATCTCGGTCGGCGAAAACACGCCCGGCACGCTCATGCTCGAGCGCAGCGCCAGCGCGAGGTCACCCTCCTTGAACACCACGGGCTGGCCGGTCTCCATGTCGGTCGCGACGGCGCGAAACGGCGTGGGCAGGCGGTCGAAGTCGCGCACGTCGCGCACCGCCAGCGTGTAGCGGCGCAGGAGCAGCTCGAGGCCGCGGCTGGAGACCGTGCCCAGCGGCACGCGGAACTCGCCGTCGCGCAGCCCGACCTCGATCGCGGGCGCGATCTCGTAGTCTTCTTCCTTGCGCCGCTGCGACAGCTCCTGGCGCGAGACGCGGCTCGCGAACAGGCCGTCCCAGTCGACCTTGAGCAGCTCGCGCTCGAGCTGCTCGGCGCTCATGCCGCTGGCGTACAGGCCGCCGATGATCGCGCCCATCGAGGTGCCGGCGATCACGTCGATCGGCACGCGTTCGCGCTCCAGCACCTTCAGCACGCCGACATGCGCCAGGCCGCGCGCGCCGCCGCCGGACAGCACGAGGCCGACCTTCGGGCGCGCCAGCGGCGTGCCGGCGGGCGCTTGCGCCCAGCTCGCCGCGAACCAAACAGACAGGACGAAAGCAGCGAGACAGCGGCGCATCGGCGCGATGTTACGGGCGCGCGTCCCAGGGAAACTCGACGCGTCCGATCACGCCCCAGTCCGCCCGCCCGGTGGCCGGCGCATGCTGCGCGTCCAGCGCGACGCGCCAGCGCCAGCGCGGCATGCTGGCGTGCAGCGCGAGGCTGGCGCCGTAGATCTCGCCGTCGCCGGGGAAGGCCTGGTTGATGCCAACCTGCCCGTTCGAGGCAATGCGACCGTGCCACAACAGCGCCTCGACGCGCGGCTGCGTCGCGTCGCTGGTGCGCGTCCAGTCCAGCCCGGCGACGACGATGCGCGCGCCGCCGCCGGTGAAGGCGCCGATCGGCAGGCCCTGGTGGTAGTGGCCGGTCACGTAGGTCGAGTGCGTGTAGACCGGGCCGAGGCTCGCGCCGTCGAGCCCGAACAGCGCGCTCATGCGCGTGTCGGTGGCCTCGAGCGTCCACTGCCAGCGGTCGGCGCCGACCAGGTGTCGCCATTGCGCGCCGACGGTGCCGAAGCGCTTGGACGGCAAGTAGCCCGCCTCGTCCTCGCCGGCGATCTGGCCGTAGAGCATCAGCGTCGAGTCGCCGAGCGGCACGGCCCAGCGCGCGTCGAGGCCGGCGATTTCGTTGCCGGGATCGGGGCCGTCTTGCGCAACGTCGTCGATGTTGGAGCGCGAGCCGGTCAGCGCGCGCCACAGCGAGCCCGGGCTTTCGCTGCGGCCCTCGCCGCCCCAGTACAGGTAGCGCGCGGCGCCCAGTTCCAGGCCGGGCAGCGGCCGCACGGTCAGCCGCATGCCGATCGCCTTCGGCCGCGCCGGCTGGTAGTCGCGCGGCTGGGCGACCGACAGCTCCCAGCTCCACGGCCCGATCCACTGCAGCCACTCGCTGACCGGCGCGCTGTCGGCCGCGCGGCGCAGCAGCAGGCTCGCCTGCGGCGCAGCGACGTTGCCCAGGATCGGCGCCGCATAGCGGGTCGGTCCCCACCAACGGTCGAACTGGCCCGCTGCCGCGAGCGCGAACTCGCCGATGCAGGCGCCGTAGCTGCCGTCGATGCCGGGGCCGTCGTCGTCGTGGCCCAGCGGCTCGGAGCGCATGTTGATGCTCAGCTGCCCGGCGCAGGACTCGCCGGCCAGGCGTGCCGTCGCCGTCGCCGTGCCGCGCGCACGCTGGGGCCAGGCGGCGCCGACCGGCACATGGCGCGCGGTGTTGACGCCGAAGGCCAGCGACGCGGCCGCGCTCGCGTGACGCAGCGCCTGCTCGACGCGCGCCAGCGCGTCGCGGTCGGCTTCAGTCAACGGCGCATCCGGCGCTTGGGCGCGCAGTGCGTCGATCACGACCGCCGCGGCGATCGGCCACTGGCCTTGCGTCAGGTCGATCACGCGGCGGTCGGCCAGCCAGGCGAGGTCGTCGCGCAGGCCCGTGTCGCCGGGGTCGAGCAAGGTCGCACGCGGCGGGTCTTCGGCCCAGGCGGGAGCGCTCATCGCGAGCGCTAGGCAGGTGACGAGCGGCCATGGCGCTCGAAGGTTCTGGATCAAACGGTCGGCAACGGACATCGGACGGGACTTGTCTTCGCGCAAAAGGCGCAGACCAGAGCAAACGGCATGCCCTGGTGTACCTCCATGCGGGGCGCGGCGCCGTCCCCAGATGTGAGCTTGTGTAGTCAGCGCGCCTGCGCCAGCAGCCGGTCGACGGCGCGCTCGAGCAGGCTGCGCTCTTCGAGCGGCGCGGCGAGCTGGAGCGCGACCAGCCGCTCCAGCGCGCTGCGCGTGAGCGCGTGCGTCTGGCCTTCTCGCGCATCGCTGAACAGCCACATCTCGCGCGCCGGCCCGACCCACAGCAGGCGCGCGGCCGTCCAGCAGCCGCGCGCGACCAGGCGCAGCCAGGTGCCCGGCTCGAGGCGGCGCAGCCAGTCGCCAGGCGCGGCGCCGAGGGCCACCTCGTCGAGCAGCGCGGCCGGCACGGTCGGCAGCGAGCCGACGTCGAAGGCCGTGTCGCCGCCGACGGCCGACGGGCCGGCCTGGGCCTCGTCTTCCGCACGCAGGCGCCGCACGATCTCCTGCGGCTCGAGGCCGGGCGGCGCGGCCATCGGCAGCTCGCCGCGCAGCAGGTCGCCGCGCAGCAGCTCGCGGTGGCGATTCATCAGCAGGTCCAGCACCGCCTGGCGCTCGCCCGCGGGCAGGCCGATCAGCGCGCAGCCCTGCTCGATGCGCTGCACGATGGCCGGCACGCGCGCGATCAGGCGCTCGCGCTCGCCGCTGCCGCGGATCGGGCGCAGGCTGTCGAGGACGTCGTCGACCAGGGCCACCGCAGCACGCGCGGCGGGCGAGTCCTCGCCGTCGCGCAGCGCGATCTCGACCATCGCGTCGACCCACGGGCCGGTGAGAAACGCCGCGAGCTGCGCATCGACACGCGCGGCCGTCAGCTGCCCGCGGCCCAGCGGCTCGGCCTGGGCGTGGTGCACGTGCGCTTGCGCCATGCGGCGCAGGCCGACGCGCAGCGCGCTGCGCCGCTCGGTGCGCTCGAGCCGCTCAATCAGCTCGCGCGCGTCGAGGCGCTCGGCGTCGAGGTCGGCGCGCGCCAGCGCCTCGAACTGCTCCAGCGCATGCGCGAACGCGGCCGCGTCGGCGCGCCGGCCGCCGGCCAACTCGGCGCAGACCGCGTCGACGCCTTGCATCAGCGCGCCCAGCCGCGGGTCGGCGTCGTCGTCGAAGCCCAGCGTGTGCGAGCCCAGGCGCTCGAGCAAGCGCCACGCCGGATGGGTGTAGTCGTTGAGCAAGGCCGGCTCGCGCAGCGCCAGCCGCAGCAGCGGCACCTGCAGCCGCGCCAGCGCCGCGCGCACCGGCATGCGCAGCGCCGCGTCGCCGATCAACGCCTCGACCAGACCGGCCATCAGCTCCATCACCTGGCGATCGGCGATGTCGCGCGCGAGCGCCTCCAGGAGCGGCAAGCGCTCGCGCACGCGGTTGACCAGCGCCGCATCGCCGGCGCCGGGCGCTGCCGCGCCGAGCATGCGCAGCACGTCGGCGTCGAGCGCCTCGAGCGATCCGCTGCCGGTGGTCGGGGTGCCCAGCTGCGGGCGCATGCGCACGCGCAAGGCGTCGAGCGCGCCGGGCCGCGTGACGTCGAAACCCGAGGACACGGGCGTCGGCACGCGGCGGTCGCGCGAGGTGTGGGCACGCCAGGCGGCCGGCTGGACGCCTTGCGCTTCGAGCCGCGCGAGCGCGTCCGTGGCGAGGCGGCCGAGCGCGTCGATCAGCGGCTGCGCGAGCGCGCGCAGCAGGGCCAGCCGTGCCGGCCCGGCCAGGCCGAGCACGCCGGCGGCGTCCCAGACCACGCGCGCGAGGAGGTCGGGGCGCAGCGGATTGGATTCGGCGCGCACGCGGTCGTGACCGGCCAGCGTGGCGGCACGCGCCTGAAGCTCGCGCAGCACGGCGTCGTGACTGGACTCGACGGCCTGCACGATGCGCAGCAGCTCGACGTTCTCGTCGGCCTGGTCTTCGTCGACCAGGCTCAGGCTGTCGAGCGAGCGCGGGGTGGCGCGGCGCGTCGCGGTGGGCGCCAGCGGCGCCTCGAAGTCGGCGCGCCAGCGCTGTTCCAGCAGTTCGGCGACGCGGCGCGCCCACAGCGGATGGTGCTGGTGCACCGCGACCTCGGCGTCGAACAGCGGCGCGCCGGCGGTGCCGCGCAGGCTGCGCGTGGTGGTGGGCGACTGAAGCTGGCCGCGCGTCTCGTGCGCCAGGCGGCTCATCCAGCGAGGCACCCCGGACAGCAGTTCGTCGAGGGCCCGCTGCAGCGGTGCAGGTATCGGCATGATGGGGAAAACGGCGACAAACGGTCGCTCGGAGCCGATTATCGGCGCCGGCACTGTCGCTCGGCTGTCGGTTGGGCCATCGATCGGACGACCGCATCCCGCCGGCGACCGCGCTGTTGTACTGCCGGTCCCGCAAAGAAAAAGGGCCGCCTTCCGGCAGCCCTTTTGCTGAATCGAAGAAACGACTCAGGCGGACATCACATGTCCATGCCCATGCCGCCCATGCCGCCCGGCATGCCGCCGGCCGCGGGCGCTTCGTCCTTCGGCGCCTCGGCGACCATGGCCTCGGTCGTGAGCATCAGCGAGGCCACCGACGCGGCGTTCTGCAGCGCGGTGCGGGTCACCTTGGTCGGGTCCAGGATGCCCATCTCGATCATGTCGCCGTAGGTGTCGTTGGCGGCATTGAAGCCGTAGTTGCCCTTGCCGTTGAGCACCGCGTTGATCACCACGCTCGGCTCGCCGCCGGCGTTGGCGACGATCTCGCGCAGCGGGGCTTCGATCGCCTTGAGGATCAGCTTGACGCCGGCGTCCTGGTCGGCGTTGTCGCCCTTGATCTCGCCGGCAGCCTGGCGGGCGCGCAGCAGCGCGACGCCACCACCGGCGACGATGCCCTCTTCCACCGCAGCGCGCGTGGCGTGCAGGGCGTCCTCGACGCGGGCCTTCTTCTCCTTCATCTCGACTTCGGTGGCGGCACCGACCTTGATGACGGCCACGCCGCCGGCCAGCTTGGCCACGCGCTCTTGCAGCTTCTCGCGGTCGTAGTCGCTGGTGGCTTCCTCGATCTGGATGCGGATCTGCTTGACGCGCGACTCGATGTCGGCAGCGGCGCCGGCGCCATCGATGATGGTGGTGTTTTCCTTGCCCACCTCGACGCGCTTGGCCTGGCCCAGGTCGGCCAGCGTGACCTTCTCGAGCGTCAGGCCCACTTCCTCGGCGATGACCTTGCCGCCCGTCAGGATGGCGATGTCCTCGAGCATGGCCTTGCGACGGTCGCCGAAGCCCGGCGCCTTGACGGCCACGACCTTCAGGATGCCGCGGATGGTGTTGACGACCAGGGTCGCCAGCGCCTCGCCTTCGACTTCCTCAGCGACGATCAGCAGCGGGCGGCCGGCCTTGGCCACCTGCTCCAGCGTGGGCAGCAGGTCGCGGATGTTGCTGATCTTCTTGTCGAACAGCAGCACGAACGGGTTCTCGAGGATCGCCGACTGCTTTTCGGGGTTGTTGATGAAGTACGGCGACAGGTAGCCGCGGTCGAACTGCATGCCCTCGACGACGTCGAGCTCGTTGTCCAGCGACTTGCCGTCTTCGACGGTGATGACGCCTTCCTTGCCGACCTTGTCCATCGCGTCGGCAATGATCTTGCCGATCGACTCGTCCGAGTTGGCCGAGATCGCGCCCACTTGAGCGATTTCCTTGCTCGTCGTGGTGGCCTTCGAGGCCTTCTTCAGCTCGGCGACCAGGGCGGTGACGGCCTTGTCGATGCCGCGCTTGAGGTCCATCGGGTTCATGCCCGCGGCCACGTACTTCATGCCTTCGCGCACGATGGCCTGGGCCAGCACGGTGGCGGTGGTGGTGCCGTCACCGGCGTTGTCCGAGGTCTTGGAAGCGACTTCCTTGACCATCTGGGCGCCCATGTTCTGGAGCTTGTCCTTGAGCTCGATCTCCTTGGCGACCGAGACACCGTCCTTGGTGACGGTGGGGGCGCCGAACGAACGCTCGAGCACCACGTTGCGGCCCTTGGGGCCCAGCGTGACCTTGACCGCATTGGCCAGGATGTTCACGCCCTCGACCATGCGCGCGCGGGCTTCACCGCCGAACACGACGTCTTTTGCTGCCATGAGTTTTCTCCGTATTCCTGTGATTCAGATCGCTTGAGCTGCGGCGGCCGGATTACTTCTCGACCACGGCGAAGAGGTCTTCTTCGCGCATCACGAGCAGCTCGTCGCCGTCGACCTTGACGGTCTGGCCGCTGTACTTGCCGAACAGCACGCGGTCGCCGACCTTGATGTTCAGCGCCACGAAGTCGCCCTTGTCGTTGCGCTTGCCCGGGCCGACGGCCAGGACTTCACCCTGGTCGGGCTTCTCGGCCGCGTTGTCGGGGATCACGATGCCCGAGGCGGTCTTGGTCTCGTTCTCGAGGCGCTTGACGATCACACGATCGTGCAGGGGACGAAGTTTCATCGCATCTCCTTCATGCATTGCCACTGGCGGGCAGATACCAGGCTTTCCAAGCGAGCCTGCGAAGTTTGCGCAGACTCACAAAACGTCACCGCGCCCGGACGGGGCTCTGCGGCGCGGTGTTAGCACTCGTCTCTCGTGAGTGCTAGCGAAGGGATTATAGGGACGCTTGGCGGCAGTTCAATGGCGGGTGTCGAGATTCACTGAGTCTTGAATTCGAGCCGCCGAGTTCTGAACTCGGAAGGCCGAGCGCCGAGCACCCAAGCCGACATGGGTTGGTTTTCAAGCGTTCGAAACGCCACGTACTGTCTCAGTCTGAGATGTGACGATCAGGAGGCCGCCGATCGCCCCATCGTTCGCCGGCAAAACAGGACCGGCATTGAGTCAGGTGGCGCAACGCTGCGTTGCGCGGCTGGCACGGGGATTGCCTCTTGTCAAGGGGTGCCATCAACATAGACATTATTGATGTTCCCGGCACGTCGTGAGGGGCGCACGATGGCACATAGGCAGTGGGGGGCGCTCATGTCCGCAGCAAGGAGCGGACTAAAGAGGCACCCCAAGTCCGTTCTTTTGGTTGTTTCGCTGGTCCTTGCGTGGCTTACCTTGTGGGTAGTGCTGTGGTGGTGGACCGAATGCCTCCCCCCGCTGCGGCCGTGGATAGAGACGCTGAACGGAGCAACGTGGTCTGACGAGTGGGAGCGGCTGTGGAGCGAGAGTCCGTTCTGGTTCGCCGGAGCAATCGCTACACGAACCGCCATCAACTTTGCGGGTCCAATCGGCGTACTCGTGACTCTGGCGTGGTTCCTCGTCGGATTGGAGCGGTTTATGTACATGTCTCGGCTCGAACTTCTCACACTGCTCAATGCCGAGCTGGTGCCAACGCTGGCGGCCGTGCTCAAGAGGCGTAGCCACGTCATCTCGGACGAGGACAAGGCCGAGATGCGAGCGGCGGCCGACGAACTCATCAAAGACTTCGTCAAGGACGCTGAGGAGATTTCAGACAAGCAAGGCGACAACTAAGAACTCGCGAACCCGGCAAGGGTTCGCGCGCGAACAATCCGTCCAGCGGGGAGTGGCATGGACGAAAGTCACTTGAATGACTATCGCGACTATCTCAGTCAGGCCCTCAAGTTCTGCACCTCTTGGTGGTTCGTCGAGAAGCGCCTACGGCGGCTCTGGAAGGAACTCAACAAGCCGGCAGTTCTGACGCCGGGGCCAGCGCCTGAGCCGATAGACAGGTTCCTAAAGGAAGCCGAGGCCTGGTACAGCAGACAGTACATGCTCAACGGATGCCCGCGGCGCTAGCTGGCCAAGTCGGCAATCTCTTCCAGAGTCCAAACGTGGTCACTGATGCCCGCCTCCATGGCCGGCGTCACGCGCAGCGTCTTGTGGATGCGCGCGAAGTTGTAGTGCATGAAGTGCAGCGACACAGCATGTCAAGGTTCTCGACCTTCTTCGAGAGCCGTTCGTCAGCCGCGTGAAGCGGCGCATGCCCATCCGCATTGTCAGGTTCTGCCGCTCCACATAGCTGGTGGAGGCATGAGCCAAGTCCGGGTCGCCCATCACGACGCGAGTTGCTGTAGCGGCGCTGGTCTTCCTTCGGGCCTTCGCCGTAGATCTTCACCAGCATCGCGAAGTCGCGGAAGTTCGCCGGCAGCGCTTCAAGGTATGCCTTGTCGCCATCGGTCGTGAGTTGGACCGGGTTCGCGAGGCGACGCGAGAGATCGGCCATGAACGCCTGCCCGATGGCCTCGAAGGTGTTTCTCGGCACCGCGAACGTTTTCCAGGTGTTGGCCGATCTCTTCCTCGGTCAGATACCTGGCGATCAACTTGCCACCTTCGATCGCAAGGTTGCCAAGTGGATGACCGAACTGTCGGAGCCAACGACAACCCCGTCCTTGCAGCGAATGCCGGCAAAGACGGTCATCCGCGGAATACGCTGTTGACCTTCATCTCTGGGTACGCCTTGTAGATGGACGAGACCAGCTCGGAGAAGCTCAGGCGCCGCACGAACTAGGACCCCGATAGGGGCAGTTCGGCAGGCGCTGTTCACTTGAAGTGACGCGAACCGTATACAGCCAATCGCTGAACCCGACATCCATCAAGCAGTGGGCATGATGGGTTGCAGATCCAGGTGTCTGGCGCTGGCGGCCGCGGTCTTGGTAGGGGCGTGCGGCTTATGATTTCGCCACAGGCTGCCTGAGACGCGGCCGGGCGCACGAAGAAGCCAGCGCAGAGGACGGACGCGGTGCCGCTGCGAAGACCCTCTGGCGCTACGAAGGGGGACATATGGCAACCAACTTGGCCGTCGTTTCAGGACCATCGCCGTCGGGCGGAACGTTCAGCGCACACCAGCGCATCACGGGTCTTCAGAAGGACGAGATCGTCATCGCACTGTGCGGACCACTCGGCACGCCGCTGCATGAGGTTGCCGAGGCCTTTAAGGAGCAACTCGAGTCCAAAGACTTCGGCTACACGCATGTCGAAGTCATCCGCTTGAGCCGCGTGATTCGCACCCAGGCCAAGCTGTCCGATGGCGCGACCATCAAGCAGCTCATCGATGCCGGCAACGACCTTCGAGACAGCCACGGAGCCGGCTTCCTGGCGCAGCATGCGATCAAGCACATCTTCACGCAACGGCAAAAGCACTTCCCGGCCGATGCCGCCGACGGTCAGGGCGGACTGTTCGAGACCGGTTCAACCGCGCCGGCCGTCGTCCCGACCAAGAGCGGTCGGGTGTGCCACATCATCGATTCGATCAAGAACAGCCAAGAGCTTCGCCTGCTGAGGCAGGTGTACGGCGACATGCTGCACGTCGTGGGCGTCTACACCCCGATCGAACAGCGCATCGATCGCTTGAGTCGCAACCCGAACTCCAAGGACGACATCCACGCCTTGATCGATCGAGACTCCGGTGAAGAGATGGCGCACGGCCAGCGCGTACAGGAGACGTTCCCGCAAGCGGACTTCTTCTTGCGTGCTGACGCCGGAACGAGCAGCCAACTTGAAGCGCGCGTCAAACGGTTCTTGGCGTTGATGCTGGGCACCAGCATCATCACGCCCACGCAGTCCGAGCGAGCGATGTACGAGGCGTTCTCGGCTGCGCGCAACTCGGCTTGCCTGTCTCGGCAGGTGGGTGCCGCCATCGCTGACAAGGATGGCCACGTCCTGGCCACCGGATGGAACGACGTTCCTCGAGCTTTCGGTGGGCTCTACGAGACGATCGACATGCGCACGTCGCCCGACGTGGATCACCGTTGTTGGAACAAAGACGGCGGCAAGTGCTTCAACGATGAAGAAAAGACGTTCCTCGCCCAGCAGGTGATCGGCAAACTGGCTGAAGCAAAGGTCATCCAACCTCAAGACGTCGGGCGCGCAACCGAACTGATTCGCCACGACAGCCAGCTCAGAAGCTTAATCGAGTTCTCCCGTGCGGTTCATGCCGAGATGCATGCGCTGCTCAATGCGAGCACGAGCTACGGCGGGCGCATCCGCGAGGGCAAGCTCTTCGTCACCACGTATCCGTGTCACTCGTGCGCCCGGCACATCGTTGCAGCGGGGATCGCCGAGGTCTACTTTCTGGAGCCCTACCGCAAGAGCTTGGCGACTAAGCTGCACGGCGATGCGATCACGGAGTCCGAGACCGACACCAAGAAGGTGCGCATCATGCCGTTCGACGGCGTCGCTCCTTCGCGCTTCTTGAAGTTTTTCGGCTATCCCGAAAGTGGGCGCAAGGACCAGGCGTCGGGGCGCATGATCACCGGCTCGCCACAGCCCGTCATGTCGATCACGATGGAGGCTGTAACGACGCTTGAGGGCCTGGTGATCAAGGAACTAGAATCTTCGGACGGACATTGATCACGACCGCCGCGGGATGCGGCGACAACCTCTGGAGGAAGCGATGACCACGCCCGATGGCCAGCAGCTCGATCTAAGGTTCGATCACTCCACGTTCGGCGAGGATGACGGCGCGAAGCGCGAAGACCATGATCGCTTGTCAGCCGACGTGGTTGTCTTGTCGACCTTTCGGCACGCCCCACGGATTGCCCAGCAACGCGAGGATGAGGACGAACGCACGATCGTCCAGCGCGCACTAGCGAGCGTTCGGCTGTTTAGCTAATCCCGTCGGCCTACGCGAGCCCGTTCGATCCGCGCCCAGGCACGGCTCGCCCAGTACTCGATCTTCCCGTTGACCTCGCACTTGCAGACCATCCGAGTTGGCTCACGCAGCTTGGCGGTCTGTGACTGCGTCGCGAGCTCGTCGACAGCACTGCGCGTTCGTGTCCACGTAGCTGTGCCGAGCGTCGTCGCCGACGTCAGCTGGTCGCGCTTGAATCTATCGGCGTTGACAGCGGCGCTGTCTACGCCGGTCCACCCGCGGCTTCCGAGAGCAGCCAGCTTGGCGGGTGGAAGAACTGGTCCCATATAACCAGTGCTGGCGTCGCCGCCCTACTTGCTCCAGCTGGGCCAGTCTTGTGGAACCAGCGCCGGCGGATTCATCCAGGGCTCTTCGACTAGGGCGTCCTGGAACCAGTCATCAGCGAAGTTGGCATGTTCGGTGACGATGAGCTGGAAGCCCGGGACCAGCTCCTTCGTGTAGTTCAGCAGCGTCTCAAACAGCTTCCTGGCGGCCTCTAGGTCGGCGTCCACGCGCTTGACCTGCTCCGAATCCCCCGCTACAGATTCATAGATGGTTTGCGACGGGAAATAGACCTGCGTCGGCTGATCCAGCATCAGGAAGCGGGGGATAGGGATGCAGTTTTCCGCTGCGTAGTGGTGCAGGGCCAGCAGTGCCGAGATGTGATACGCAAGCCAGTTCGCGCCGCCGCCGGTGCGAATCATTGGGACTGGATTGCCGGGACGCTGCACGACCACGGTCAAGTTGCGCATGTCCAGCCGGAACGGAAACTCCGAGAAGAAGGCCTTGAACTCCTTCACCAGCGACGTCATGGTGCTAGAAATGTGGGTAATGACCGATTCCATACGCGCGTCTGCATCGTCGTCGGCACCCACGCTACGGTCAATCTGGTCGAGCTTCGCCTGCAGCCGGTCGACTTTGAGCTTCAGCGTGCTGATGGCATTGCTTGGATTCAAGTTGTCCAGGTAGAAGCTGACTCGACCTTGAACCTTCAAAGCGCGCGCGTTGGCGTCCTCTTGCGCTGCTGCCTTCTCATCGGCCAGAACCGCGGCGTTGAGGTCGACTTCGACCTCACGGATGGCATCCTTCAGTTTGCTGGAGCGGTCGGTGAGTGCTGCTAGGTGCTCATCCAGGCGAGGGCGCGCGCCGCCAACGTGCTCAAGCTCGCTGTCCAGGCTCGATAGCTCGGTCATCAGTGATTGAGCGATGCCATCCATGCGGGCGTCTTCCTCTTTCAGGAACGGCCACTGCCAAGCGCCATTCGATGCACGCGGCAACGCATTGATGGACTCAAGGCGGGAACGCTGCTCCTGTGCCTCGGTCTGGAAGTCGGACGCACCTTTGACATACCTCTGCGCAGATGCAATCCGGTCCAGGACCTGGCGACGCTCGGTCCGCAGATTTGAACGGCGTGCCTGGAGCTTCGCCAACTCACTCTCCGCCATGAGCGCTACCTGCCCGGGTCGCCAGCTTAGGACCTCCCGAAGGGACGCGACCAGGTCGCTCTCGGCTCCGTCCGTGCTCGGCACGGCATGGCCTGGCGAGTTGCTGAAGGGGATACCCACAGTCCGCGCCTCAGCCAGCAGGCCCAAGCCGCGCGTGTCCAGCGCATCCTCAGTCTCCTGTGCTAGCTTCAGTTCTTTCTGAGCAATCTTCAGCTCGCGCTGCGTGGCACGTCGGATCGCCTCAGTCTCCATGTCACCGACGTTGGAGATGCCGAAGAGGACGGCAAATGTGTCACGGATGGTCTGAGGAAGGTGTTCCTCTGCCTGTCGGTAGAACAGCAACTCCTTGCTGGCCACCAGGCCTTGCTTCTGGAAGAGGTAGAACGCCGTGTGCTTGACGTTGACGGAGTAGCCCGAGCGACTGCTGCGCTCAGGAACAGGCGTCTTAGTCTCCGGGATGCCCAGCAGGGACGAAAGCAGTTCGTGGACAAGCTCGTCACCACCGTTGTGCTTGAGGGAGCTGTAATCCGGCGTCTGAATCTGCCGGCCACGCATGACCATTGCGAGCGAGCACTGAACCTGGCCCGGCTTGGGGTTGGGCTTGGCGACGAACACCTGCTCATGTGGAAACTGGAACGTGACCGCGAACCAGGACACCTTCTCGCGGATGAAGCCCTCCGCAATCTTGCACTCGTCCTCGCCCATGCAGTACTCGACGATGTCCGAGAGGGACGACTTACCTGTCGAGGCCAGGCCGGTGATGATGTTCAGCCCATCGGGATTTAGGGTGAGGTCGCGCCTACGACCGTCGTGGCTGTAGATGTGAATCGAAGCAATCTTCATGGGCGGATGGACAAGCTGGTGTAGACCGTCACGCGGTCGTCAATCTGGGCGAAATCGCGACCGAGGACGACTGCAGCGGCGCGACACCTTTCGGCGTCTTCAGTGTTCAGCGGCTGGGGTGACACCCGCCTGGGGATTAGGCTGATGCCCCCGTCATCGCCGACCTTGATGCAGTCCTTGCTTGCAAGCAGTGCAAAGGCCTCTGTGGCGTACTGAACCAACGCTCGCGCCCGCTCAGCGAAGTCGACCAGCAAGTCTGGCCGGAGCGCGAAAACGCGCAGCACAGACAGCCTCTTGTTCTCCAGAATCTGCTCGCGCGAGGCCAGGTGCAGGCACATCGGCAGCACAAGCAGGGTCAAGGAGTACGGCATTGGCTTCCCCAATACGCGCTCGTACTCGCGAATGGCTGCAGCCAAGACCACCGCGCAGAACGCCGGGTTGAAGAGATTTCGCTCTTCAAAAGGGCGAGATGACCAGTCCCTCATGCAGGAACCTTCGACGTGGCAGCCTTCAGGCGCTCGAGGAACTGGGGATGCCAGTGCACACGAGGCATCGGCTTCTCGTCTGCGAGGATGTGAAAGCTGCCGCGGCGAACAAAGTCCTCCGTAACGTCCTTGCGGATCTGCAGGCCCTTGGACTGATTCTCGGCCCAGTCATACAACTGGCGACCCGCAGCTTGGAACTCGGCCTCGTTCTGCGGTGCCTTCACCATGGCCCAACCCCTGGCGCGCTTCCACTCTTCGACAAGGCGCAGCTCGAACTTGCGAATCTCGCCGCCCACAAGGGCGTTGACTCGGGTCCAGTGCGCGCGTTGGGAGAACGCGCGGTAGAAGTCCAGGATTGCCATCTCCAGGCTGTCGCTGGACATGCCAATCGCCCGCAGCTGCTCGACGAACTGCCGCGTGTCATTCATCGCGTCGATCTCCTCATCGGGGTACGCGTCGTCGAAGGTGATTGGCAGACGCTCGTCGTAGTACTCGCTGTTGACCTGCGCGAACTTCGCCCAGACTTCGGCGCCGGTGATGGGCTTGCGCTCGCCCTGAATGAGCTCGATGGCTTCCCTGAGCCACCAACCTTCCATACGTTCGCGGACATCAATGCGAAATTTCGCCGCCACCGACCGCAGCAGCGGCGCGAAGGCCGTGTCGAGCTCCTTAATGCGTAGCGAACTGTCGGCAATCACGATGCGAGCCAGAAAGTCGTCCTGTTGGGTCGCGTTCAGCGAGCTGAACGTGGTTTCAATCTGCGCACTCAGCGCCGCCTTCGAGCCCTTGAGCTCGTTGACGAGCTGCTTTGCAAAGTCCGCTGGCTTGGCACCGGCACCATCGAGGAAATACTGAAGCAGCGAGGTGGGACCGACGCGCGCCGTCGTCGCCATGCAATACGAGTGGTCGCAGGCGAGATTGCCATCGCGGATGTACCGGTCGAGCCAGATGCGGACGGACTTCCAGAAGTCGGTCGACAGCGTGCCAACGGTCTCGCCGACCTGTTTGTGCTTCAGCGAAATCAGCGTCTTCTTACCATCAACGTCACGCAGTTCGACGTCATCGTCGGCCTCGATGAGCAGCGCTTGGTTCTCATCCTGCTTCATCAGGTGCGCAAGCGCGAAGCGAATCTGATAGACGTAGCCGAGCCCCTGCTCGCCAGCGGCGTACTTGTCTGTATGTGTTGCCACTTGTCCTCCCTTGCTTGCCCGCAATCAATCACGGGCACCTGATGCCCATGTCCTGGGTCTTCAGGATCGTGCCGATGCAGGAGTCATAGTCATCGACACATGTCTGGCTCTGCGGATAGACCAGAGAGCGCAACTAGACGCGTGCCAAGGCGACGCTCGCGCAAGGGCGCCGTGCTTTTACCGCGCGTTGGATTGGATGTCTAGCAGGAAGTGGCCGCCGTGCGCTGGGTCTGGCCGCTTCCGGCCGCGGCGACAGCCTCGCTAGAGGGGCGGGCCAAGGGCGTGTGGCAGATGCCTGTCGGCGCAGAGTCTGCTCCCGGCCTTGCCCGGTCAACCACCATTGTTCGGACCAGGCATTTCCAACGTTAAAAGTCGCGAACACTCTATTCTCTCGCACCCTCTCAAAGTGATTTGAATATATTAGTACTTAAATTCATTTTCCCCACCAACAGAAAACCCTTTACGTTCATAGAGTTTGCGATTAGCGTTCCGATATTGACAGGCTTCGAGTCCCATCTGTGGCACACGACAGCAAAGCTCAGCAGGAAACTTCGATTGTTGAGCCCGAGCTTCGGGCCCAGTACGGCGCCGTAATGTCTACGGAAGAGGTCGCGACGACTCTCAAGATGACTGTGCCGGCGTTACGGCTCGCCTGTGCGACGAGCCGATTGCCGCTCACTCCGATCAAGATCAAAGGCCGACGAGGTCAGCTTTACAGCACGAGAGCCGTCGCGCGGCTGCTCGAGTCATGGCTGGAATCGGACCATGAGGAGGCTGCCATGTAACGACAAACGCCGAGTACCCTTTCGGATGACTCGGCGCTGCCGCTTCGGCGAGAGGCTCGCTTTAGATCTGGCGATCTGAGTTTCTCCCTCGCGGTGACGCCTGTCAAGCCGAGGGAGCCCATTTGGGTTCCTTCGGCGAGTCCAACTCACCCTGGAGAAACGTATGAACGCCTCCGCACGACGGGTGGTGACGCGTTCGCCTGCGCGGACGGTCATGCTCGTCAATCTTCCAGCGCTGCTACCCCATCCGGTCGAAGCCGAATCCTCGTATGAGCGCGACTTCATCCGTCTGGCAGCGCTGTACGTCGGCACGCGTGCCATCGCCCATCAGCCGTTCAGGCTGAGCCTCGCAGCCGGCAATTACACGCCCGACTTCCTCGTGACGTTTGCCGACGGCTCGAAGGTCGTCGTGGAAGTCAAGCCACAGGCAAAGGTCGAGCAGCATCAGCAGTTGTTCGCCGAGGCTGCCGACACCTTGGCTGAGCGAGGCCTCTCGTTCCTCGTGGCGACCGAGCGCGAGCTACGGCGCGAGCGAGTCAATGACAGGGCGCGCTTGCTGCTGCGTTACGCCAAAGGTCAGCCGGCTCCTAGCGATCTCGAGCGTGTGCTGCAGATGTTCGTCGAACAGCCCACCGGCCTTCCGCTCGGCACGCTAACCAAGCGCGCTCGCGTAACCAGGGAGACGATCTTCCACCTGATCGCCCACCGCCATCTCACCACGGGTCGCCGGCTGCTGCTCGACGACGCCGTCGTGGTGAAGACAACCACCCAAACCAAGGAGACGACCAATGCAGTTCAGTTTGCAATCTGGATTGGTGCTGCGCTGTGGTCATAGGACGCTCGAGATCGTGCGCGAACTAGAGAACGACCAGTTCCAACTCGAAGATCGCCTGACGCGCCGCCCATCCATCATCAGTCGCTCAAACCTCCTTAACCGCATCTGGAAGGGGGAGTACGTACTCGTGACGCAGGGCGACGCCGACGAGACCAAGCCTAAGGGCAAGCGTGCTCCACTGGCATTCGCCCGCGTTCATCTTGGATCACTGCCTGAGTCGCAGCGCGCCCTTTTCGAGCGCCGGCTGCGCTATGTCAAAGCCGTTGAGAAGGCGCACGTCAGACGCGGACAGCGTGAACGAATCAAGGCCGTCGTGCAGAAGGTGGCCAAAGCGTCGAACGACCCGAGACCACCGTCAGCATCAGCCGTAATGACCTGGCTGCGCCGGCACCAGCAGAGCGGTCATGCACAGGCGGCGCTCCTGAGCGGAAACCACCGGCGACGGTCGCCTCGCCGAAAGTGCCCGCTCCTGGACAAGCTGATCTCACGCGTTCTACGTGAGGTCTACCTCACCCGAGCGCGCCACACGCTGAGACACGCGCTCGACCGAGTCCGCCAGGAAGCAGAGAGGGCCGTCGAACTGGGCGAGCTGGAAGCTAAGGACTCGAAGGTCAGCTATTCGACGCTGCAGCGTCGGCTCCGCGAGGTCGACCTCTTCCAGCGAATCGCGGCCCGCGAGGGACCTGCGCGAGCGAGGATGGTCTGCCGTACGACCTTTGGAGGCGCGGGCGCCAGCTATCCGCTCGAACGCGTCGAGGTGGATCACACGGTCCTCAACTGGGTCGTCATCTGCGACACCACCGGCTTACCGCTTGGCCGGCCTTGGCTGACCGTGATGATCGACGCGTACTCGGGCTACTTGCTGGGCTTCTATGTCAGCTTCTATGGACCCGGCCTCACCAGCGTTTCAGGCGTGATCCAGAACGCCGTGAAGCCGAAAGACGAATTCTGTGCTGGCGTGCAGTTGGAGCACCCGTGGCTGGCCCATGGCCTGATGGACGATCTCATCATGGACAACGGTCTCGAGTTCCACGCGAGGACGTTCCAGCTCATGGGGTGGGACCTCGGGGTCGACATGACGTACTGCAAGGTGCGCACGCCTTGGCTCAAGCCGCATGTTGAACGATTCTTCGCGACGCTCAACCATCTGACGCTGGTACGCGGCCGGGTTCACAAGCGCGTGGCCAACGTGATGAACATCGACCCAGCGAAGGACGCAGCGATCTCCTTCTCGAATCTGGTCAAGGGATTGACCATGTTCGCCGCCGACGTGCATCCCTTCCAGATCAATGAGCGCAAGCTGGCGCGGCCCTATGACCTCTATGTCGAAGGCCTCGAGCGGGCGCCAGCAGTGACTTACCCGGGCAGCTGGGAGCAACTGCGCCTGACGTCGGCTCTGTCCGCGTCATTGTCGGTGGGGCCAGGCGGCGTGCAACTGCGTGGCTTGCCGTACGGAGGCGGCGAACTGCTGGCGATGCACAAGCGCATTGGCAGCTCCTTCAGAACGCTGGTCAAGTGGGACCCGGACGACATGGCGCAGGCCTACGTCCAGGACCCGCGAGACAAAACCTGGGTCACTTCGCCATGCCGTTGGACGGACTACGCCGACGGCCTGAGCTGGAACCAACACTTGCTCATTAGCAAGTTCGCCCGAGAGGATCTAGACGCTAAGGATGCCGAGGGCACGCTGCGTCGCGCTCGGCTTCGTCTGTACGACCACTGGCTCGGCTCGACGACGTTCAAGAACGGCCGCGACGCAATGACGGCCGCGCGCTTCTCTGGCGTGACCTCCGCTCGCGTGCAGTCTCGGCCCGTTGCCGTTGATTTGGCGGCGCCTGCAGCTCCCATCGCGGACGTCGAGATCGCAAGCGACTCGTCAGAGATTCCTTCCTTCGAATCCTTCGAGATGTCATGAGCACCGAACTGTTCGAGTGCGCCACGGAGGTCGAGGTCGAGATTCCTGAGGATGCGTCACGAGTTCGCCGCCGAATGGCGACCTACTCAGTGGAAGCCTTGATCGTCGCCCAGGAGGTCGACCGAACCTTCGTCATCGACGTTCAGTTCAAGTTGGCTTTGCAGGCGTGTGACCGGGCCTTTCAGCTCTCCAGAGTGCTGTCCACGCCGCAAGGCGCACACGTCCATGGGCCAACCGGCACCGGCAAGTCCACGCTGGCGCAGTACTTCAAGTGGTCGCTGCCGCCCTCGAGTCTCTTCGAGGCGGACTACGGCGCCTTGGCAATCCGTCTTTCAGGTCGACCGTCCCCGGGGGAAATCATCTCGGCCATCCTACGGCGCTTGCGACACCCATTCCCGAACGTCACCAACACCACGCACTACATCAAGCGCGATCTAGCGATCGAGATCTTGAACCTCAAAGGCACGAAGTTGATCTTTGTCGACGAGGGCCAGCACCTTGCGAAACAACGGCGCGTCTTGGTCAAGGATGGCACGTCGACCGGCAAGTACACCTATGCCTCAGAGTTGTTGCGCGAACTGATGGACGACACCAAGGTAGGGCTCGTCATCCTGTCGGACTCGACCTTGACGTCGCTGCACGAGGTCGACCCGGCGCTCGATGGACGGATCTCAACAAGCGTGAAGTTCGAAGACTACGTCGACGTCCGGGCTTGGCTTGGGTTTCTCCAAGCGGCGTGCAAGCAGTGCAAGAGCTTCGACCTCACGTGGCTATGCGACGCTGAGCCCGCAAAGCTCTTGCTCGTCGCAACCGAAGGCAACAAGCGACAGTTCAAGTTGCTTGTCACTGAGGCAGTCCTAGTGGCGGTCGACGCCGGCCGGCACAGCCTCGACATGCGCACTCTGCGCACTGCGTTCGACCGTCTATTTGGCATCGACAGCCCAATGACGAACCCTTATGCGCCGCAGCCTTGACCCTTTGCCGGTGACCATGGCCGCGAGGCCACACGAGGCTGGAATGAGCCTGCTGCTGCGGACGCTGGCGGCCAACCGCATCGGTATGGACGTCCTTCTCGAACACCTGGGGATCGGCCGCTCGATATACCTCGCAGGGTCTCGGTTGCGCACCGTGGCTTGGACCGCTGGCATCGACTCGGACTGGTTGCAACAACGCACGGTGCAACGTCACACCGAAGCTGGCGATCGCTTCTTTGTTTTGGCTGGGCATAGGGTTCACGGCCGATTGCTCGTTCGTGGCGCTTGTCCTCAACTTTGCGCCAAGTGCGTGCATGCGGGAGGGTGTTGCCTCCTCCCCTGGGAGCTCGCATGCGTCTGCGCCTGTCCTCTGCACAACTCGTTGCTGCTCGATCGGTGCCAACGATGCCGGGCCGTGATCCGATGGAACCGTCAGGCACTCGACGTGTGCCACCATTGTCAGTGGCCGTTCGCCCCTTCATCGGAATCAGCAGAAGTGCCAGCCGGTGCGATACGTTGGAGCACGTGGATCACGCAGCGGCTCGGCGATCCACCGTATGCAGCGGCCTGCGCGCTGGGCATGCCACGATGGTTGGATGGCCTGTCGATCGACGGCGCGTTTCGAGTCGTTGAGGCGTTTGGTTGCATCGAGCAGGACGCACGCCCGGTGGAGCATCGGAGTCAGGCTCTAATTTCGGCCCGATCGATGGCACAGATGCTCGATCGCGGTTTGAACCGCCTCAACATGCTCGAGGTTTCCAGCGCCGAACAACGACAGTTGGTCGACTTGGTCGATCTACCAACGTTGGAGCGTCTGGCCAAGTACGGCATCACCGAAACAGACCGGTTGACGGGGCGTGCACTTCTTAGAGCTGGCGGCCTGCGAAGACCGAAATCGATGCGCAAAGGAGGTCGCCGGCAACGAGGCCAACTCTCGCTCTTCGACTCGGAGGCCCCATGAACCATGTCGCAAGGCCGCATGGCAAGGCATGCCTTGCGGGGGTGCCGGCGCCATTGCCGCTGGAGGCTTTCACCAGTTGGCTCAGCCGCGCCGCGTTATCCCAGGGGGCCGGTCTATGGGAGTTCGCAAAGTTCCTTGGGATCAGTTTGAAACGGGATCCCGACTTTTGGCTGCCTAACGACACGATCGACCGCGCACTCGACACATGTGGGCTGCCTGCGACATCGTTCGCCGATCTTCATCGGTTCTTCGGATCGCTAAGATCGATCACCAGCAACGGCGAGCCTTTTCTTGCACGCACGCGCGGTCGCGCACAGTTTCGCTACTGTCCAAGCTGTCTGCGCGAACAGCCGACGCCCTACTTGTCGCTCCTTTGGCGTTTCATCGCTTGGCGTTGGTGTCCGACCCATGACTGCCGTCTTGAGGACCAGTGCCCGAAGTGCAAAGCCGCACTTGAGGGACCGATTGACCTGGTGGCCACCAGTTCATGTGGCGATGGCTTGCTCAGTCGCTGCAGTCACTGCGGAGAACGACTACACAGCGCGAGGCCAGGACTGGTGGGCGGGCCGGACCGTGTTGGGTTGGATGCGATGGAAACGATCCTTCTCAAGAACGCTTGCGCTGTACTGTCTGCGCTGTACTTGGGTCGCGTCGCAGACACGTTCAGCGAAGAGCCGATTGGCGTCGCGGAGCTGATTCACCTGCGCCGCCTCGGATTGCTTTCCCACCGATTTGATTGGCTCTCCGATCGCACTACGAGGCATCGGGCGGTCGAGGCGAACGAGTAGGGCTCAAGCTGAGCTCAGCGCCAGCTTCCAGGTTTCCATCCCCGCATCAGCGAGCAGCCATAAAGTCGCAGACCGGCCATCGGCCGACTCATTTCGGCGACGGCTTTCGGGAGGTCGAAGGTGCGAAGGACCCTGTGGTCCCTTCGTCATTTATGCGGTGTGTACTTGATCTGCGCCTTCACGGACTCAGGCAGCGCCTTCAGGATCGTAGGCACGACTTCGATGTCATCGACCGTCTTCCACACCAGCGTCTTCAATGGGGCGGGGACTCTATCGTCGGAGCCGCCGTGCTGAGCCAGCACGATGGGGATGATCCTGAACCCATCGGGACGCATCGCCTGCTCGTGAATCGCGCGGTCGATCTCGCGTTGAATCACGCCTGCGTCAGCGAACTGACCTGACAGGAAGAACACCGCTGCGGAGCACTCTGCGAAGGCGTTGTCGACGCCGCGCACCAGCGGGTCGCCCGCAGTGAGGTCATCGCGGTCAAACCAAGTCTTGAGGCCGACGAGTCTGAGCGCCTGATCGACCTTGTCGATGAGAGGTTTGTTCGCCCCCTTGTGGCTCAAGAAAATTCGCGAGTTCTCCATGGCGTGTCTCCGCTTCTGCGCCCAGGCAATCATGAGTCGGGCAACGGCGAGGCCGGCAGCCTCCTTCTGTGCCTTCGACGTGTCATCGTATGTTCCCGCAGGGAAGATGCCAGCCGCACCGAAGCCCTCGGTGAACTGCATTGCCTGAAACATCTCCTTCGTTGACTGAAGCTCACTGATGTCCACGAAGTCCTTCAGCGGGCCAAGTACGTCACGGCCTTCCTCGCGAAGCTTCGGCAGGTGCTTCGTTTCCATGCCTCTAGCGGGAAGATGCCCGCGCTTCTCCGGAGAGATTAAGAGCATGAACTTGTTGCCGTCCCAGGTGAAGAACAGGTCGACGTCCATCATGTCCGGGACGTAGTTCTTCAGCTCGGGATGCTTGAAGACCAATTCGTGAAGCCGCGCTTGAACCAGCCCCAGGAGATCGGCGTACGGGAGAAAACAGCCGTCGGCAATTGAGAGGTGATCGCCTCGAACAAAACCTAAGCCATCCATAGTGATTCCCCGAGATATTCTTGCTTGCGATGGTACTGTCGTCCAATGAATGGAGGGGCTACCAGAGTCCAGTTCCGGGCGCCCAACCTCGACATATCTACGCCCGCTTTGGGTCGGAAGCGGCAACCACTGAAGTCCGCTTTCGGCCCAGGAACAGACCCTACTTAACGCGACGCAGGATCAGCTTGACTGCGAGGTCGGTCCAACGCTGTCGGACCTATCGACCAACGACCCAACGAGGAGCTCTGCCCAACGCAGGCAATCGAACACCAGCGATCGCAGGATCGGCTTGGTACCGTGGACATCTCCCATGTGCGATCGAAGCGTCTGCATCACGTATGCACCTTGGTTCAGCGCGCCCTCAAGGTTCTTCTTAAAGGGCGTCGCATCAGCGTCAAGCCATCCGAGCGCATGTAGCTGGCGATCGAGTTCGGTCAGAACGCCCTTGGCCAGGGCTGCCTTTCTGCAGCGCTCCTGAAACGACGCCTTCGTCGGGTCACCAAGGTCCATGTCCTCATAGATCTTGGAAGTGACAGCATCAACGGCTCCGCAGGCGGCTGAGATAGCGCCCCCGAGATCCCCGTCGCGCAGTCGCTGCGCGGCCTTCACCAAGTCGTGGTGGGACTCCCGAGGCGTGTCTGACAGGATGTCGACATCAAACACATCCAAAGGAATCAGCGTCTGGTTAACGAAGGTCCACCCAAGCCGGCTTAGATACTCATTGAGCGTCTCGGCCGCGTCCGGTCGTCGGCGGAGAACCTCCTCAATGAGGATCGTGAGGAAGCGCCTTATGGCAGCCGGATCCATTTTGGCCACCTGTTCATCAACGGTGGACATTAGCTGCCCCTTGGTGGCACCGCCTTGCGCCTTTTGCACGAGTTGGGCGGCGGCGGTGACGTCAAAGCCCGCAAGTCCGGCAACCGCCTTGATGTCGTAGAAGCTGAACTCTTGCAAGCACGCTCTGACAGCTGGCCAAGCCCTAAGCAAGTTGTCCATGTGAGTAGGCTCCTCGGCTTTGGCAATGGCTTTGGGCGCTGTCTTGACGACAGCGAGTCGTCGCACTTCCGGAACGATGAAGCTCTTGACGAGTTCCATCGCCTCTACGGCGTCACCGCGAAGCGGTATGAGCTTCTTAAGCTGGCCAGCTAGGCCTTGCCAGCCAATGGTTTGGCAGTAGACGCGCAGAGTGTTGATCTTGCCGGTAAGGACACTGTCAATGACGCCTCGCGGTTCAAGGTCGTCGTAGTAATCGTTGAGACTGAAGGTCATGCCCTCAAGATCTTCCGCGACGGACAGCACCGCACTGGCTTGCGCTGCCGGAAGCTCGCGCTCCACATCGAACCGAGTCAGATCCGCTTCTCCGGCGCGCAGCACCGAGGGAAGATCCATACTCCTGCCAGAGGAGTTCTCACTCCAGCTTCGTACCTCTTCGACGAGGTTTGCAAAGGTCTCGTGCTTCAAGACCACCTCCGAAGGACAAACGAATGCGTCCTCCTTGTTCAAATCAGCCGACCTGCCCATACACCAGATCGACGTATCCAGCATTAGCCGAAGGGCTGTAGTGACGTCGGTACGTGACAACTGCGCTTCTGCGACCAACATGGACAACGGGACCGGGGCTTGCTGCGCCTTCCGATACTGGGTCCTGAGCGCGGCATATACACGCTCGACAGTCGCCAGCAGACGTCGAGCAGGCTCTGCGCTCAAAAACGGAAGGACGGCGGACTGGACGACATAGTGGTCGTCTTCCCGCTTTAGCCACCCCTCAGACTCAAGTTGGTCCAGAGCTCCGACCTGTGAATAGTGGTCAGCCCGGAACTTCAGCGCGGGCACCCCTCCTTGCAGAGCAAGCATCAGCTCAAGCAGTTGAGCCAGAAGGGCACTTTGTGATGCGGAGAGGAGAACTGGCAGAGCCGGCGAAGAGGTGTTCATCTGTCAATGATCACTCAAGGATGTCGCCGCCTTCTCGACTCAAAATCTTGCTCAGCCGATGCAGCAGGCTTGGAAGGCCGAGCCGCAGGGCAAGCTTGATCGCTGATTCTGCAGAGCTGCGCTTTACATGCCTCAAGAGCAGGCGCTCTTTCGTCCGCAGGTCTGTGTGTGAGTAAAAGATCGCCCACAAGACAGTGTCGGTCGGCTCCTCCCTTGCCTGCGGAGGCACTTTGCTGTCGATCAATAGCCCAAGGATCTCGGCGGTTCGGTCCGGATGCTCCCGCCCTTCGTACGCGGCGCGAGCCCAGGCCACGATCTGCCTGTTGCGCTTGGGATAGCGGAGCAGACGATTCAGCGCGTGTGTCGAGTCAGGTGCGGCCGCTATCAGCCAGGCGAGCTGATCCTCGCTGAGCTCACGGTCCCTGATGAAGGCACCCACGCACCATTGAATGTCCGGATTGCTGGAGCCGACGAAGTGCTGATAGAGCCGAAACAGCAACCCGACTGTGCTCGGCTCGAGCGTTTGACCAGGCGGCGCGTTGCGGATCGTCGAACGAACGGTTCGAAGGCAATCGAGCGTGCGGAAGCGCTTCTTGCCTTCGATGGCCTCGACAAGGAGCGAAGCCAGCCACTTGACGACAAAGTCCGTCCCTGGCGCGAGCCTTAGGGCACGCCGATTTGCGTGCATGAGCCGAACACTCGAGGCAAGAGCCGGGAGGAACCGCTCGGGCTCGAACACCACCAGGTGAGCTTCAACGTCGGATGGAGTGACCACAGGTACCAACTTGAGCCAGACAACAGTGGAAGCGGCGAGTGGACAGACTAAGCACTCCGGGCGTACCAAGTGATCTCCGTCAAACCCGCGCAAGCAACATGAGCTTGCCCGCTGCGGCGAACACGACAAGACACAGCACGGAGTAGAGAACAATATTTACTCTATTGGTCTTCTGCAGCTTACCTGCCGCCACAAGACCGTGAGCAAAGTTCGCCGCGAAGAGTATCCACGGCAGAGCAAAGAGCAGCGCACCTGCTGCAAGCGTGAGCGTCCTCTCAAGGATGCCAGGCTCCGATCCGGCTTCAGTCAGCACCTTGACGGCCGCCCAAAGCATCGCGCCACAGATCCCGTAGTTTCGGATGTGGTCAAAGATGAACTTAAGGTTCACATCCTTGGGCTCGATATGGAGGATGTGCTTCAGGAATTGGTCTTGAGTCAATGAGTCCTGCGACTCAGTAATCAGCTCAGTTTTCATCGGGAACAGCAGCGGCTACAAGGGTCCAAGGTACTTGAATCGAGGCATAACGCTCCTCGCGTGACTAAAGGTAGGCGCGCAGACGCTCGCCCATCTGCGTTAGCACTATCCCCGTGATCACGGCAACCACAGCGGGCAGGCATCCGACGATCGACTCTGGGATCCACCAAGTTGGAAGACTTGGATAGAGCGTGGCAAGGGTCTGCTCGGTCGCCAATTTCTTTCCCATCGTCTGAACAATGCCCACGGCCGCATTCGCAACGTTGCCGATCGCACCTATGGTCAAGACGCCGCCGCCAAAGCGGATCAGGGCGCGGCCAAGGCTCGTTAGGCGACGAGGTTCAGTTAAGAAGTACTCGATGACGCGATCCATAGGAACTCCTAGTGCTTGTCGTCCTTGGGCGGGTTAGGGTCGTTGCCGTAGCTATTGCTGTTTCGGATCGTTCCATCGGGCCGGTGGATAACGACCTCAACCTTTTCGCGCTTGGCTTGCTCGCGCGCCTTCTCGATGGCCTCCCGTTGCGTGTCGGCAGTGCGACCGATGCGGCTCGCACCTTCCGTTCGCGTCGCCCAGCCATCCTTATGCGGCACGACGTGGATGTCCTTCTTGGTCATTGCATGCTCCTTGTGGCGCCCTGCGGGCACGGTGGAGGGATCCGAAGCTCGAACTCGCTGGCGCTCTCGTACGAACTCACTCCAGCGACAGTCGAGCCCGGCGGGTGATCACGCGTACTGGCCCCAGTTCTGAATCAACCATTGGTCGATTCCTTGACGTGAGCGGACGTTGCTGGGCACGTGCTGCCGGATCAGTCGCTCTGCCTTCTGGGCACTCGCCTTGGTAGCCGGCGGCGGATTCCAGGTATGACGATCACAGAAGCGACTGATGAAGTGGAGCACCTCGTAGCCTTCGTGGCGATTGAGGAGCGTGGCATCGGGCTCGCCGGTGAGGCGAGGGTCGTCGCCTCGAAAGGTGGACCAGCTGTAGTCCTTGTAGATCAGATCGGACTTGGTGATGATCGGCATGATGATCTAGTCGAAGTTCGTGCGAGAAGGCGCTTCGGACAACCAGCCGAAGCCACAGAGGGCAGCCGCTCGAAGGCGGCCGCCTCTTACCCTGGAAGAATCAGCTGAACAACGCCAGCTGACCCGGATGTGAGCGCCAGTGCTGCGACACCCACTCCCACTTCCCGAAGCGAAAGCGGCGATAGGCCATCACGAAGACGCTCTTCACGCGTGCGTAAGCCATGCTTACCTCCTGTGAAGAAGGTGGCAGGGTTTTGGCTTGTACCCGGGCTCGCAGTGCGACTAAACTCGCCGGCGTCTTCCCCAAGACATTGACAAGTGGACCCGGTGGATGAGGTAGACCCTGATTCACCCCACCCTGAACGCCCGCGAATCGTTGGAAGCGATTCGTGGGCTTTCTCTTTAGCGCAGGTCGTCGAACAACCCCCTCTCGTTCTTGGCCGGGATGACGCCGCGCTTGACCAAGTTGTCGATTCGATAACCCGCCGCTTGCGCGCTCGTGCCGCAAAGCTGGGCAAGTTCGTGGGCGGATCGCGCCTGCACACATGCCTCGATCGGCATCATGACTGCAGCGGTCAGCGCCTTGGCTTGCCACTCGGAGTCTTCATAGAACTCATGCTTGCCCAGGGTCGCACCACGATGCAGCGTGACCGCATGGTTGAGCACGATGTGCGCGAGTTCATGGACAACGGTGCTCCGCGAGAACACGTCGTCGTCAAACAGACCCTCGTAGACATCCTCGCGGACCACGACGATCTTGCGTTCGGGCATCGCGAACGCAGCGCAGTCCTGCAGCTCGGCGACTGCTTCATAGACGTAGTTGTAGCCGGCCTTGGGTAGGGTCTGCTCCAACACACGCAAGCAGTCGATCGCCGTATCCGAGCGTCCGCGGCGCGAGATCGTCGGCAACAGCGGGCGTAAGTCACGGGCAACGACTTCGAGCTTGTCGTAGCTCATGCCCGCGACCTTCATGCCAGAAGGCGTGCGCGCGCCGCGGGCGGCGGTTCCCAGGGTGGTCATTTGCTGCGGCCCTTCTTCTTGATCCACTCGCGGATCTCCGGGGTGGGCGAGTCACCTTCCTGGAGGCGCCGAGCAAACGCGGCCACCAAGCCGCGCGCGTCCGGGCTCAGCGTGTCCATCACGATCAGGTCCTTCGACGCCTCGCCGGCTTCGAGCAACTGGTCGAGCTCCGGATGGGTCGCATGGGGACGGAAAAAGTCCAGCGCCGACTTGATGTGCTGATCGGTCAACCGTCGTTCCCCATATTCGATGCCGCTCAGGTAAGAAGAACTGATCTTCATGGCGTCGGCCATCGCCTTCAGAGACGTCTCGTACCGCATTCGCAGGTGGCGGACCTTCTCGCCAAACGGGGTAAGTTTCATGGTTGCTCCTGCAGTGACGGGGGGGTGCTCTAGGTCGTTCGCGAGATTGTATAGGAATTCACAAACTTGTGAAGACATTCTCTATGTTGAGATGCAACACCATTCCCTCACCCATGCCCTGAGTGCGAGCTGGGCGCTCGGATCCGGTCCCAGTTCAATGACGACGTTGCAGCCGCTATGCTGGCTAGATGGTGACCAAGATCCAACCGCCGGGAGCCCAGCGGGCCATCGACACTGGCACAAGGCTCGGTACGGTGCCGCCAAACTGCGACTCGGCGACACGGCAGTCGATAGCGTCCCTCGTGTCGAATGAGGCTGGGCGCCGGCTCACCGAGAACCTACGCCTTCTGGCGACCGATGAGGAACTGCGCTCTTGGGTTAGCCGCCGGCTGGTCTAGGCGTGGAAGGCCAAGTCGAGATTCCGCCGCGACCAGCTTTCGACGTTAGCTGTAGACGCCGAACTCGAGGCGAGTCAGAAGATCGTTGACCACCTTCGCGCCCTCGGTGGTTCGCAACAGCTCAATCGGGCGTTGGCAGCCAAGTCCAATTGCCGGGTCGGACAACCATTGTTCAGCCCGCGCCAGACTGCCAAGGACTTCGGAAGCAGTAGCCACCGTCTCCGCAATGACCCATGCCTGGCTAGCCAAGTTGGGCGCCATGGGATTCCGAGGCGACGCCTTCTGTCGATGCAGCGTGCGCGCGTTAATCCCTAGGACCTTGACGACATCACCGTGGGGGATCGACCCAAGGCTCGTCATGAGGAAGAACAAGGACCGGAACTGGAACACACCTTCGAGGATGGCCAAGTGCACATCCAGTCGGCAGGTTAGGGGACGCTTGAAGAGCTTCCCAGCGCCCAAAAGCTCGCTCGACACCCTTAGGAGACGAGCCTCACGCTCCGCAAAGCCCAGGTATGGCGTCTCCGCGGCCGCTAGGCCAGCGCGGGCCGCGCTTTCAGCCGGCCGCCGGTCTTGCCCTTGCTCGATGGCACGCATCAGCCAAGTTTGGCACGCCCAGGTCAGGGCTGTTCGGAATCAGCGCCCCAGCCCGCAAACGAGAGTTCAGAACTCAGTGAGCAAGGCTGCCGAAAGTTCAGACTTCAGTGACTAACGCGTTCAAACGTTGTTGACCTAAACCCGCGTAAGTCTTTGTCGGACAACAGTTTCCTGTTCAACGCTGAGTGAATCTCGACAGCGGGTTCGACACGACGCATCGATCCGCCACACTGCTTCGTTTCGGATCCGGGCGCGCCGCGCCCCGAGCGGCTCAGCCGCCGCTGAGCGCCAGAACGACCGCCACGAAATCCTCGGCCTGCAGCCCATGCCCGAGGTCGCGCACCCCCAGGCCGTTGACGAAGATGCGCATGTTCGGGCGCAGCCGGTTCTGCTCATCGACCACCCGAAAGCGCAGCCCCGGGTAGCGCCGATCGAGATCGTCGAACAGCGCATCGAGCGTCGCGCCGGCGGCCTCGACCCGCGCCGCATGCGTGTAGCTGCGCAGCGCTTCGGGCAGCAGCACCTTCACCGGTCCATCTCCCGTGCTCATGCGACTTCAGCCGCTTCCACCGCGTAGATCTCCGGCAGGTGGCGCGCGATATTCGACCAGCGCGCGCCCTCGTCGTGCCCGATCCACAGCTCGCCGCTGGTCGTGCCCAGGTACAGCGCCGGGTTGGCCTGCGCATCCACCGTCATCGCCTGGCGCTTGACGGTCCACCAGGCCTGGCTCGCGGGCAGGCCCTGGTCCTGACGCTGCCAGGTGCGCCCGCCGTTGCGCGTCACGTAGGCCGCGGGGCAACCATCGGGGCTGGTGCGCGGCCACACCGAGGTGCCGTCCATCGGGAACACCCAGGCGGTGTCGGCGTCGTGCGGGTGCACCACCATCGGAAAGCCGATGTCGCCGACGCGCTTGGGCATCTTCCGGCCGATGCGCTCCCAGGTATCGCCCGGCCGGTCGAGGCGGTAGATGCCGCAGTGGTTCTGCTGGTACAGCCGGTCGGGGCGGCTCGGGCACAGCCGCACGCAGTGCGGGTCGTGAAAGGTGACGACGGCGGGATCGAATCCCTCGACCACCTCCAGGCCCTTGATCAGCGTGGCCCAGCTGCGCCCGCCGTCGCGCGACTCGTGCACGCCGCCGCCCGACATCGCGAACAGCAGGTGCATCGGGTCGCGCGGATCGACGATCACCGAATGCAGCTTGGGCCCGTCGGGCGTGCCGTCCTGCGCCGAGCCCATCCACTCGCGAAACCGCGGGTCGTCATTGACCGACGCCAGCGGCGCCCAGCTCGCGCCGCCGTCTTCCGAGCGAAACAGGCCTTGCGGCGAGGTGCCCACGTACCAGGTGCCGCGCTCGCTGGCATGCCCCGGCGTGAGCCAGAAGCTGTGGTCGACCGAGCGCGCCGGCAGGCCGCCGGCCGCAGGCTGCGCGAAGGCCGGCGGCCGCTCGGCCTCTTTCCACCTGCGGCCGAGGTCGGTCGAGCGAAAGATCGTCGGCCCCAGGTGGCCGGTCTTGGCCGCGGCCAGCAGCGTGCGGCCGTCGCGGGGGTCGAGTTGCAGGTGGCTGATGTTGTGGCCGAGGAAATGCGGCCCGTCGGCCGTCCAGGTCTTGCGCCGCGCATCGCCGTGGAACAGCCATGCGCCCTTGCGCGTGGCGACGAGCAGGACCAGGCGTGCCGGCGGCGCGCCGCGCTCGCGCGAGGCAGACGGCTTCGAAGCGGACGAGGCGGGGGCGGAAGGTCTTGGCATGGCGGTTCCTCGGTGTTGGGTGGCGACGGACGAAGCGGTGTCAGCTCCACGACGATCGAGACCGTCCGATCTCGACAGGCGACGCGACGGCACGCGCGAGACCCTGTTGCCGGCCATGCAACGTCGGCGTGAAGCATTCGACGCCCGCTCCATGGGCGTCAGCCCCCGACGCGCACGATGCCATCGTCACCGGGACAATGTTCTCGATGCAATCCGTCTTGGCCATCGCCCGCACCGGCATGAGCGCCGCCCAGTCGAGCCTCGGCTCGTCGGCGCACAACATCGCCAACCTGGGCACCAATGGCTTCCGGCGCGAGCAGGTCTTGCAGGTCGAGCAGGCCGAAGGCGGCGTTGCGACCTCTCGATACCAGGCCTCGCAGCCCGGCAACGAACTCGAGCGCGACGTTGTCGGCCAGCTCGCGGCCAAGAACGCCTTCCTCGCCAACCTGGCCGTGTTCCGCACCGCGGACGCGATGGCCGGCAGCCTGCTCAGCATCCGCGCCTGAGTTCGTCGGGCCCGCGCGTCGGCGGGCCGGCTTCGGCAAGAATCGCCGCCAGCCATGGACGACCTCAAGGCCTTGTCGACGCTCGCGCTGGTGGTGGAAACCGGCAGCTTCCGGCGCGCCGCGGTCGAGCTGGGCGTCGCGCCGCAGGCGACGAGCAAGACCGTGCGCCAGCTGGAGGCGCAGCTGGGCGTGCGGCTGCTGCACCGCACGACGCGGCGGCTCAATCTCACCGACGAAGGCGAGCGGCTGCTGGCCCAGGTGCGTCCGGCACTGTCGACGATCCGCGACGCGATGGCGCAGTCGCGCGTGTCACGCGCCGAGCTCGGCGGCATGCTGCGCATCACCGCGCCGCGCTCGCTCGGGCAGCACCTGGTGCTGCCGCTGATCGCGTCCTTCGTCGAGCAGCATCCCGAGGTCCAGGTGGAGCTCGAGCTGGAGGACCGGATCTCCGACACCGTGGCCGACAAGATCGACGTCGGCTTTCGCACCGGCGGCGGCATGGACCGCAACGTCGTCGCGCGGCGGCTGTTGGACATCCAGCACTGGATCTGCGCGTCGCCTCAGTACCTGGAGCGCCACGGCCGGCCGCGCCAGTGGGCCGATCTCGCGCGGCACCGCTGCACGGGCTTTCGGCACGTCAACACCGGCAAGCTGATGCCGTGGGAGTACGGCGAGAACGGCGAGACCACCTACCGCGACGTGCCCGCCAGTTTCACGACCAACGATGTCGACGCCGAGGTGCACGCGGTCGTCGCCGGCCTCGGCATCGGCCAGCTGCCGAGCTACATCGCCGCGCCGCTGATCCGCGAGGGCCGGCTGGTGCAGGTGCTCGCACGCCACACCAGCGAGCGCATCGGCCTTTATCTCTACTACCCGCAGCGCGCCCACCTGGCAACGCGCGCGCGCCGCTTCATCGACTTCGCGGTCGCGCAGCTGCGCCCCCCGCGCTGAGGGCGCGGCGGCCGAACGAGGGGTCAGCTCGCGACGTCGTCATGGTCGGTCGAGACCGCGAGTTCGCGCCAGGCGGCCAGCTCAGCCTCGACCACGCGGTGCTTCTCGCCAAGCCGCGCAACCGTGTCGCTGCCCAACGGCAGGTGCACCGGCGGCTCGGGTGCGTCGACCAGCTTCAGCAGCGCCTGCGCCAGCTTCTTCGGGTCGCCCGGCTGCTGGTGGTTGGCGCCGCGCATCAGCGTGCGCATCGCGCCGACCGTGGGCGCGTAGTCGGCGATCTCGCGCGCGGTCTTGACCATCGAGCTGGCGTCGAGGAAGTCAGTGCGGAAGAAGCCGGGCTGCACCGTCGTCGCGCGGATGCCCAGCGGCGCCAGTTCGAGCGCCAAGGCCGCGGTCAGGCCCTCGACGGCGAACTTGGTCGCGCCGTAGACGCCCCAGCCCGCATAGGCGGAAAAGCCGCCGACCGACGAGATGTTGATCACGTGGCCCGCGCCGGCGCGGCGCATGTGCGGCAGTACCGCGCGCGTCACGTTGAGCAGGCCGAACACGTTGGTCGCGAACTGACGCTCGGTCTCCTTCGCGCTCGCCTCCTCGACCGCGCCGAGCAGGCCGTAGCCGGCGTTGTTGAGCAGCACGTCGATGCGGCCGAAGCGCGCGATCGCCAGCTCCGCGGCCGCTTGCGCCTGCAGCTCGTCGGTCACGTCGAGCGCGACGGCGAGCAGCCGCTCGTGGGCGCCGAGCGCGGCCTGGATCGCCTCGGGCCGGCGTGCCGTGGCAACGACGCTGTCGCCGCGCGCCAGCGCGGCGCGCGCGGTGTCGAGGCCGAAGCCGCGCGACGCGCCGGTGATGAACCAGACCTTGGGTTGCTGCGTAGCCATGTCGATGTCCTTTCGATGAGAAGTGGAGGCAGAAGTCACGGAACGAAATCTAGGCAAGGACACCGGCATCCGGTAGATCGCCAATCGGCGTTTGATTGGCAACCCGGCGTTGCCAATGCACGGTACGGCCGCGCGGCGGCCCGAAGCGCGCGCCCGCTGGTACGACAATGCGCGCCCGTCCTCGTTTGCCGCTTCGCCATGCCCCGCCGCCGTGATGTCCTCGCCGCCTTGTGCACGCTCGGCACCGGCGCGGCGGCGGCGCAGGCCGAGCGCCGCATCGCGCGCTTTCGCCGCTGGCCCGCCAACCAGCCGACGCCCGCCACCGAACTCCCCGGCTGGGACGGCGGCGCGCCGCTGCGCCTGGCCGAGCTGCGCGGCCAGGTGGTGGTGCTGAACTTCTGGGCCAGCTGGTGCGAGCCCTGCCGCAGCGAGCTGCCCTCGCTCGAGCTGCTCGACGAGCGCCACGGCCGCGACGGCCTGCGCGTGATCGCGGTCAACTACCGCGAGACCGACGGCACGCTCAAGCGCTTTCTCTCGCAATGGCCGTTGTCGCTGCCGATCGTGCGCGACGCCGACGGCGCCGCCGCGCGCGCCTGGCAGGTGCGCGTGTTCCCGACCACCGCCGTCGTCGCGCGCGACGGCCGCGCCGCCTTCGTCGTCACCGGCGAAGTCGACTGGATCTCCGACGAAGCCCTTGGATGGCTGCGCCCGCTTCTTCAATCCCGCCGACCATGAACGCCTCCCTCTCCCGCCGCCGCTTGCTGAAGACCCTGGGCGCCGCTTGCTCGCTGCCCGCGCTGGCGCACGCCGCCGCCGCGCGCCGCTTCGAGCCGCAGCCCGGCGCCTGGCGCAGCTTCGACGTCACCACCACCGTCGAGGTCGCCGAGCCGCAGGGCACGACGCGCCTGTGGCTGCCGGTGCCCGACATCGACACCGGCTGGCAGACCACGCTGGACCATCAGTGGAGCAGCAATGCGACGAGTGCGCGCCTTGTCTCCGACGCGGCACGCGGCACGCGCATGCTCCACGCCGAGTTCGCACCGAACGTCGAGCGCCCGGTGATCGCGCTGACCAGCCGCGTGCGCACGCGCAGCCGCGCGGTCGACTGGTCGCAGCGCAGCGATGTTCGCGAAGACCCGGCCGTGCTGCGCGCCGCACTCGCCCCCACCGAACTGCTGCCGCTCGACGGCATCGTGCGCGAGACGGCCCGCGATGCCACGCGCGGCGCGAAGACCGATCTCGACAAGGTGCGCGCGATCTACGACTGGGTCATCGCCAACGCCTGGCGCGAGCCGAAGACGCGCGGCTGCGGCACCGGCGACATCAAGGCCATGCTCGAGACCGGCAACCTCGGCGGCAAGTGCGCCGATCTCAACGCAGTGTTCGTCGGCCTGTGCCGCGCCAGCGGCGTGCCGGCGCGCGATGTCTACGGCCTGCGGCTCGCGCCCTCGGCGTTCGGCTACAAGGAGCTGGGCGCCAACCCGGCCAGCCTCAAGGGCGCGCAGCATTGCCGCGCCGAGGCCTGGATCGCCGGCTTCGGCTGGGTCGCGATGGACCCGGCCGACGTGCTCAAGGTCGCCCGCCAGGAAACGCCCGAGTGGCTCAAGGACCCGGCGCACCCGGTGGTCGCGCCGGTCAAGGCCGGCCTGTTCGGCCGTTGGGAAGGCAACTGGGTCGGCTGGAACACCGCGCACGACTTGCGCCTGCTGAACAGTGCGGCCAAGGGCACGCTGCCGTTCCTGATGTATCCGATCGGCGAGAACGCGAGCGGCCGCTTCGACGAGCTCTCGCCCGACAGCTTCCGCTACACGATCGCGGCGCGCGAGCTCGCGGCATAGGTTCCCTTGCTCCCGCAGAAAAGGGCGAAACCGCGCTCGAGCTGCTTTCCTTTCAATGGCGCCGGTGCGTTCAAGCGCCTGGCGCCGCCTCGAAACGGAACACCGCCACGGCCTGCTGCAGGCGCTGCGCCTGCTCCTTGAGACTCTCGGCCGCGGCGGCGCCTTGTTCGACCAGCGCGGCGTTCTGCTGCGTCATCCGGTCGAGGTTGGTGACGGCCGAGTTGACCTGGCCGATGCCGTCCGATTGCTCGGCGGCGGCCGCGGTGATCTCGCCGATGATGTCGCTGACGCGTCGCACCGAGGCGACGATCTCGTTCATCGCACCGCCCGCGTCTTGCACCAGCTTGGCGCCCGAGTCGACCTTCTCGACCGAAGCGCCGATCAGCGTCTTGATCTCCTTGGCCGCGTCGGCGCTGCGCTGCGCGAGGCTGCGCACCTCGGAGGCCACGACCGCGAAGCCGCGGCCTTGTTCGCCGGCACGCGCGGCCTCGACCGCGGCGTTCAAAGCGAGGATGTTGGTCTGGAACGCGATGCCGTCGATCACGCCGATGATGTCGACGATCTTCTTCGAGCTGGCGTTGATCTCGTCCATCGTCGCAACCACCTGCGCGACCACCTCGCCGCCCTTGGCGGCCGAGGTCGAAGCGGAAGACGCCAGCTGATTGGCGGTGCGCGCCGAATCGGCCGTCTGCTTGACGGTGCCGGTCAGCTGCTCCATCGACGCCGCGGTTTCCTGCAGGTTCGACGCCGTCTGCTCGGTGCGCGCCGAGAGATCCTGGTTGCCGGTCGCGATCTCGGTGCTGGCGGTCGTGACGCCGTCGGCCGAGCGGCGCACCTGACCCAGCAGCGTCACCAGCGAGGCGCGCATGGCATTGAGGCCGCGCTGCGCCTGCGACAGTTCGTCGCGGCCGTGCGCGCCGAGCGCCGATCCGAGGTCACCGGTCGCCCATGCGGCCACCGCGTCCTGCAGCTCGTGCAGCGGGCGCGTGATCGAACGGCTGATGGCCAGCGTGAGCCAGGCGCCCAGCGCCACGGCCAGCGCGGTCGCGCCCAGCATCATCGCGTGCGCCTGGCGCGTGCGCTGCACGAGTTCGGCCTGCGCTGCCTGCGCGCGCGCGTCGATCGCCTCGACCAGCGCGGCCAGCGCCGTGTCGGCGGCGCGCACCTCGCCCTTGAGACTTTCCATCGCGGCATTGGCCGCCCAAGGGTCGTTGAGCTCGCCGCGGTCGATGCGCTGGTTCAGGCCGAGCAGACCCTGGCGGTAGTTCGAGATGCCCTCGGCCAGTCGCTCGACGACGGCGTGCTGCGCCTCGGGCAGGCCGGCGCTCGCCTCGCCGATGCGCGCCAGCAGCGCGTCGATCTCGGCCTGCCAGAGCTTGCGGTAGTGCTCGGTCTGTTCCTCGTTGCCGAGGTTGAGGAACTGGTCCTTCTCGTAACGCCGCGCATTGGCCACGCCGGTGCGCACGTCGCCCAGCGCACGCATTGCGGCCATGTTGGTGCGCAAGGTCGCGTCGGCACGCTCGGCTTCGCGTGAAAGCTGCAAGCCGGCGTAGACGCCCAGCGCCACGGCAACCAGGCAGGTCAGCGCCAGCAACAGCATTAGGCGGGTACGGATCTTCAGGTCGGAGAGTTTCATGTTCGCGGCGGTCGCCCGTGGGGACCGCGGTCAATGGCATCGAGCGATATCGGCGACCAGGACGCCTTCTATAGGGAGACGTCGAGCGCCGCGGGCTCGGGCAGCTGGCGGCCGACGCGCTCGCGAAACACCGCCGCGCGGTCGGCGCCGGCATGCTCGGCCACCGCCTCCGCGGCCCGTTCGATCCATGCGCGCAGCTCGGCCTCGTCCTGCACCTCGCGCGAGGCCTCGCGCAGCGCGCCGTCGCGGCCCGGCAGCATCAGCGCAACGAGGTCGAGCGCGTACAGCTTGACCGCACCGAGCGGCAGACCCGCGCGCGCCGGTTCGCTCGGCGCGGCAGGCGCGCTCGGGGCGGCCGCCACCGGCGCGAGCCAGCCCTCGGCCAGCATGCGGCGCAGCCCCGGCTCGTCCAGGCCGAGCGAGCGCAGCGGCGCCGCCAGTTCGCGCAGCGGCTTGCGGCCGTCGACGATGATCAGGAACAGGCGCTGCGAGCGCGTGCCGGGAAAGCTGCCGTCGCGCAAGGCGTTGCGCGCCCGCACGGTCTTGGCGAGCACGGTCGAGGCCGCGAGCGCGATCGAAGGAGTTGGGGACTGCATGGCGCGCGACAGCGTGGCAGCCCCGTGCGAAACGACGATGACGCGCGCCGCCGAGCCGCACGCGAACGGGCTTTGCGTGACCTGCTTCTCGCGCCGTCAGCGCGGCGCTTCGGCAGGCACCGGCGCCTCGTCGTTGCGCACCAGCACGCCGCGGTTGGCGTGCTTGGCATGGCGCTTGGCCCAGGCCGCGGCGTTGGCGACATCGGCCGCCTGCCGGTAGCGCTGCGGTGCGACCGGCACCGCGCCGATCGTCAGCGTCGTCACCGGATGGAAGCGCGGCACGCCATGGCGGTCTTCGGCCCAGATGCCGCCGGCGGCGAGCGCCTCGGCATCGAACAGCTCGCGCGCCGCGGCGTTGAAGGCCGCGACGATGCGCTCGCAGCGCTCGAGCCAGTCGTCGCTCTGGAACAGCACGACGAAATCGTCGCCGCCGACGTGGCCCACGAAGTCGCGCCGCGCATCGCAGTGGGCCACCAGCGCGCGCGCCACCAGGCGGATCATCTCGTCGCCGCGCCAGTAACCGTAGTGGTCGTTGAACGGCTTGAAGTGGTTCAGGTCCGCATACGCGGCGACGAAGTCGCGCCCGCTTTCGAGCAGGCGCTCGATGTGGTCGGTGATCGGGATGTTGCCGGGCAGGAAGGTCAGCGGGTTGGCATGCCGCGCGGCCTCGATGCGCGCCTCGGTCACCGCGCGCACCAGCGACTCGCCGGTGCCCAGCCCGCGGTAGCGACCGCCCTCGATGAGCACGAAGCCCTCGGTCAGGTAGCGCTGGTCCGACGAGGTCAGCACCGTGGTCAGCTCCTCGATGCCGGTGTGCACGTCGATCAGCAGCGGTGAAAGGTTGGCGAAGGTGGTGCAGGGCTTGCGGCCGTACAGCTCGCGGAAATAGGGCTTGGCGTAGTGCGCGACGAAGGCCTGGCGGTTGAGCAGCCCCTTGACGCGCTGGTCGGCGTCGACGATCGCCACCGCGTGCAGCGACTCGTGCAGGCGCAGCAGCTCGAACACCTCGTCGTGCGGCGTCTGCGGCGCCACGGTGGGCGCCGGGATGCGCAGCCGCGCCGCCGTGATGCCGCGGTTGCTGGCGCGCCGCTGCTGCGGAAAGACCGCGATGTCCGGGCTTTCGAGCACGCGGCGCGCCGCCGGCAGCGGCTCGTCCACCGGCTGCAGGGCCGGGCGGCCGAGCGCGAAGCCCTGGCCCAGCGGCACGCCGAGGTCGCGCAGCAGGCGCAGCTCGTCGTCGCTCTCGATGCCCTCGGCGACGATGCGCGTGCCAAAGGTCTCGGCGATCTGCAGCAGCGCGCGCCAGGTCTGCAGCTTCTCGCCCTTGCGCGCCAGGTCGCGGGTGAAGAACTTGTCGATCTTCACCAGCTCGGGCTTGAGCTCGGACCACAGCCGCAGCGACGAGCGGCCGTCGCCGAAGTCGTCGAGCGCCAGCGCGACGCCTTGCTCGCGCAGCGGCTGCACCGCCGCCAGCAGCGCCTGCGTGTCGCGCACGTGCTCGTGCTCGGTGAGCTCGATCACCAGGCTGGCCGCCGCGACGCCCGAGCCGGTGGCGGCCCACACGAGGTCGCGGAAGTCCTGCGTCTGCAGCACGTCGATCAGCGCGCCGGCCGAGAGGTTGACGAACAGCTTGCCCGGCGTCGCATGCCGGTCCCAGGCCGCGAAGGCCTCGTGCACGCACTCGGCCTCGAGCCGGTGCGAGACCTGCTGCTCGCGCGCGGCGGCGAACAGCTGGTCCGGCGTCGGCCACAGGCAGCCGGCGGGCGGGCGCACCAGCGCCTCGTGGCCGAAGACGGCGCCGCCGGCCAGCTCGACGATGGGCTGGAAGTGGATCCTCAGCGCGCGCTGCTCGATCAGCTGCAGCACGCTGCGCGAGGCCAGCGGCGCGTAGACCGAGGCGTCGCCGTGGTACGCCGGCAGCGCGGCAAGAGCGGAAGTCGGCGGGGCCATCGTGAGCGGTCAGGGGGGCGAACGAGGTTCGCGCCCGCCGGTGACAGCCGCGTGACGGCGCCCGCGCCGCGCCGCGCGGCGTGAGATGTTCACGCCGCCTTCGGCATGGCCGGTGGCCGCGACCCTACAGCGGCTGGCTCCAGCGCAGCTGCAGGAAGTTCTCGCCCGGGTTGGGCTGCTTGATGCCGGCGTTCGAGAAGTGCTGGAAGCGCAGGCTGATCTCCGCGCCCTTGGGCCCCCAGGGCCGCATGCCGACGCCGATGTGGTCGCCGAAGTTGAACGCGGTGCTGAAGCGCTTGTCGACGGTGCGGTAGATCGGCGCGATCACGTTGACGCCGATGCCGATCTCGCCGAACACGCCCAGCGGCCCGCTGGAGGTCAGGCGCAGCGTCGGGGTGAAGCCGAGCTGGGTGTTGGTGCTGCTGGCCGAGCCGCCGCTGTCCTTGACGTGCCAGTGGCCGATCGACAGCTCGGTGTAGGCGCTCAGGCGCGCGTCGCCGAAGGCCGTCCAGCCGCGGTCGAGCTCCCACAGCAGTCCGGCGTTGAGGCTGTCGACGTCATCGCCGGCGCCGGCCTGCAGATACCAGCGGTCGGGCACAAGCCAGCGCGACACGGCGGGCGATGCCGGCGCCGCTTCGGGCGCCGCGCCGGCCTGCGCGAAAGCAGGCTGCGACAACAGCAAGACAAAGGCGACGCTCGCGATCGCGGCGGTCGACGCGGCTCGGACTCCTGGACTCATGATCGTTCACCACAGCGTGTTTTCAGCTGGATCTGGTGACGCGAAAGCGCAGAGAAAAGGTCCTCGTGATGGAACACTGTGTTGCCGCGACGGCAACTTTGGGGCCCGTTCGTCCAACGCCTTGCGCCGATCATCACTGTGGTCCACGGCGCGCGCCGGCGCATCGCCAGGTCGGCCGTGTCCGCGACGCCCCAGGGGGCGGTGGGCGGCGTCCGTCTTAGGGATGATGTGCCGCTGCTAGGCGGCCTCGGCCTGCACGACGACGAACTCGGCCGGCACGCGAAAGCCCGCGCCGCTTCGCCACGGCGCCAGCGCTTCCAGGTAGTGCCGGCAGGCGCGCTCGCGCACGGCCGGCGCAAAACGCGACCAGGCCAGCGCGACCGGCCCGCCGACGAAGGCCGCGCGGCAGGCCGCGTCGCCGTCCGCATAGTCGAGCGTCGAGGCGATGCGCCGCTGGGCGCGCGGCGCCAGGCCCGCCGACGCGCAGGCCACGGCGAGCGCATCGCCTCGGCCGAGCCGGAAGAACAGCGGACAGACCTCGCTGGCCACCTCGGCGTCGACGATCTCGAACACCGGCGCGAAGCCGCAGCGCGCGCGCTCGCCCCACACCGCCGCGACCAGCCGTCCGCCCGGGCGCAGCACGCGGCGCATCTCGCGCAGCGCCGCCTCGGGATCGGGCAGGTACATCAGGCCCAGCGCGCACAGCACGACGTCGAAGCTCGCCGACGGCAGCGCGAGCGACTGCGCGTCCATGCGCGCGAAGCTCGCGGTCCAGACCTCGCGCTGCCGCGCGCGCCGCATCGCCGCCTCGACCATGCGGCCCGACAGGTCGACGCCGACCACGCGGCCCGACCCGCCCACGGCCCGCGCGGCCGCGAAGCTGACCAGGCCGGTGCCGCAAGCCACGTCGAGCACGCGCTCGCCGGGCGCGAGCGCCGCCAGCTCGAGCAGCGCGTCGCGCGGCGCGGCGAGCTGGGCCTCCCAGGTGGGCTCGTAGTCACCCGCCGCCAGGTCCCAGCCGTAGCGCTGGATGCGTTGCTGGACGCGGGCCTCCATCGGGGTCTCGCGAACTCAGCGGTTCGAGGCGAGCTGCAGCCGCTGCACCGCCAACTCGCCCACTTGGCGCCCGAGGGCGGTGCCGACCTCGGTCGAGCTGCGGTAGTGAATGCCTTCCCAGACGCGCGCGTTGGCCACCTCCTGCAAGAAATCCTCGAGCCGCGTCCAGCGCCGCGTCGCGCCTTGCGCCGTCGGGCTGCTGGTCGACAGCTCGGGCATCGGGCCGGCGCCGACCTCGGCCGCGAGCACGCTGCCGACCGCGCCGGCCAGCACGCTGTGCGCGCTCGGGTACTCGGGGTGCATCGGCGCGTCGATGAACGAGACCCAGGTCGCGTCGCGCTCGGTGGCGTCGTTGCCGTCGGCGTCGCCGTTGCGGATCGCCGTGACGGGGCGCCAGAAGTGGTAGTGGTACTTGGCGTCGGCGACCGCGATCATCGCGTCGTCCATCGCCTGCGCGACCGCGGCGAACAGGCGCGCATTGCCGGCCAGATCGCGCCCCGGCTGCGCCGCGACCGAGCGCACCACGCCGTGGTAGATCGCCGGCAGCGAGTACTCCCAGAAGCGCGCCACCTCGGTCTGCTCGGCACTGCGCCTGGCGCTCTGCTTGCCGCCCATGGCCTTGACCTCGTTGAAGTCACGTGCCCAGGCCGCGCTGTCCAGCGCCGGCGGCGGCGCCGGGCGGAACTGCGCGGGGTCGCGCATCAGCCAGGGCTGGCGGGCGGGCCACTGCGGCACGGCCGGCAACGCGGTCGGCACGTAGACGCCGGGCGCGGCGTGCGGGCGATAGGCCTCGGCGGGCATCTTCAGGTCCGCCGCGCGCCGCGCCAGCACCGCGGCGGCCGCGCGCTCGCCGAGCGCGATGCCGGCGCGCTTGTCGGCGCCGTCGACGATGGGCTCGAGCGCCGCGCGGTAGGCGGCGTCGACCGACGCCGCCTGTGCCGGCAGCAGCGCGGCGAACGCGGCACGGTGCGCAGCGGCCACGGCCGCGTCGGCGGTGGCGCGCGCCGGCGCGCTGCCGGCGGCCAGCACGGCCTCGTGCGCGGCGGTCTGCACGATCGCCATCACGCGGATCGCCGGCGGCGTGCCGATCTTGGCCTCGCTGACGATGCCGGCCGAGACGACGTTCCAGTCGGTGATCGCGTCGGCCTGCGCGTCGGGCATGAAGGCGGTCATCACCAACGCGGCGAAGACGCAACCGATGGCCTGGGTGCGGGGGTAGGTTTTCATGGGAACTCCCTATGGGAATCGCTTGGATGGAGAGGATCAGCGTCGCGTCACGACAATCTCGAGGTATTCGCTCGGCACCAGCAGCGTCTTCGGACCGCCGCGGTTCAGGCCGTCGAGCAGTTCGACCAGCTCGCGCTCGAGCTGCGCCGCGCCCTCGGCCGGCAGCGCGGCAAAAGCCTTGTGCACCGGGCCGTACCAGCGGCGGAACACGTCGACGAAGTGCGCCGCCGAGCGGTAGCGGAAGTTGAAGACGCGCTGCGTCGCGGCGATCGCCGAAGCCTGCGCGCCGAACAGTGTGTGCAGGTGCGCCTCGGTGCCCCACAGCGCGGGCGGCTGCAGGCCGGCCGGCGGCGGGACGTGGCGGCCGAGCACCTTGAACATCTTTCCGACCAGGCTGTCGGGCGTCCAGTTGGCCAGGCCGATGCGCCCGCCCGGGCGGCACACGCGCGCCATCTCGGCCGCCGCGCGCGCCTGGTCGGGCGCGAACATCACGCCGAAGGTCGAGACCACCGCGTCGAAGCTGGCGTCCTCGAACGGCAGTGCCTCGGCGTCGGCGGCCTGGAACGTGACCTCCAGGCCCTCGGCGCGGGCGCGCTCGGCGGCGCGCTCGAGCAGGCCGGGCACGTAGTCGGTGGAGACCACGCGCGCGCCGCGGCGCGCCGCCGCCAGCGTGGCATTGCCGTTGCCGGCGGCGATGTCGAGCACGCGCTCGTCCCAGTGGAGGTCGCAGGCCTCGGCCAGCGATTCGCCGACGATCTGCAAGGTGGTGCCGATGACGGCGTAGTCGCCGCTGGCCCAGGCGGCCTGCTGGCGGGTCTTGACGGCGCTGAAGTCGATGGGAGCGTTCATGGAGTTGCCTCGTGTCGGTTGCCGATGGAGCGTGAATGCGCAGGGCGTCGAGCCCTGGTGCGCAGTGGAAGCCCGCGAGGCCGCGCGCGTCCTGCTCGTGCGTCGCGCATGGCTACCCATTCGTCCGTGGATGCCGCTGCACGCGCGCCGGGCTGACTTTGCGTCCGCAAGGCCTGTCCGATCGTCCGAGCGGCCCCTCGGCGCACTTGCCTCGCGCGCGTGCCTGCCGACAATGGGGGCCATCCCAGCTCGCAGCCGGAGGCCAAGGTCATGAGCAGCTCCGAGACCGCCAGCGCCTTGCGGCGCGTCGAGCAGGCGCTGATACGCCGGCCCGATGTCGGCCTGCACGATGACGCGCCGGCGCAGGCGACGCTGTCGCGCGGCACGCGCGTGCTGATCCGCCATCCCAACGGCACCGAGGTCGAAACCGACATGCCCGACGAGTTCGGCGGCAGCAGCACGCTGCCGACGCCGGGCTGGCTGTTTCGCGCCGGGCTGGCGGGCTGCGCCACCACCTCGATCGCGATGGTCGCGGCGATGCGCGGCGTCGCGCTGTCGCGCCTGGCGGTGCGCGCCGAGAGCCGCTCCGACGCCTGCGGCATGTTCGGCCTGCCCAATGCGCAAGGCGATCTGGCCGACGCGGCGCCCGTCGAGATGCGGCTGATCGTCGAGATCGCCGCGCCCAACACTGCCGCGGTCGCGCTACGCGCGCTGGTCGACAGCGCGCTCGAGCGCTCGCCGATCCCCTCGCTGGTGCGCCGCGCGATCCGTGTCGATCTGCGCATCGAAACGGCACCGGCCTGACGACGATGGACGCCCTCTCCGAAACCCTGCGCGTGGTGCGCCTGGTCGGCGCGATCTTCATCAACGCGCGCTTCACCGCGCCGTGGTGCTACCAGTCGCCGCCGGCGGCATCGGCCGCGCCGCTGCTCGAGCCGGGCGCCGAGAACGTGGTCATCTTCCACCTGATCACCGAAGGCGAGTGCTACGCCGAGGTCGGCGAGGCCGCGCCGGTCCACCTCGTCGCCGGCGACGTGATCGTGTTCCCGCAAGGCGACGCGCATCGCATGACGAGCGAGCCCGGCGTGCCGCCGGCGCGCCCCGGCGCACAGTTGCAGGAGGTGCTGTCGAGGCGGCCTCGGCAGCTGGTCTATGGCGGCGGCGGAGCGTCCACGCGCATCGTCTGCGGCTACCTTGCCTGCGACGCGCGGCTCGCGCGCATGCTGTTCGCCGGCCTGCCGCCGCTGGTCAAGGTGAACGTGCGCGGCTCGAACGCCGGCATGTGGCTGGAGGCCTCGGTGCGCTACGCCCTGGCCGAGGCGCGCTCGCCGCGCCCCGGCGGCGCCGGCGTGCTGGCCAAGCTGGCCGAGGTGCTGTTCATCGAGGTGCTGCGCATGTACGTCAACGAGGGCGCCGAGGGCCGCACCGGCTGGCTCGCGGGGCTGGGCGACCGCATCGTCGGCGTGGCGCTCAACGCGATGCATGCGCGCCCCGCCCACGCCTGGACGCTCGACGAGCTGGCCCAGGTGGCGCACACCTCGCGCTCGGTGCTCGCGCAGCGCTTCCAGCAGATCGTCGGCACCGCGCCGATGCAGTACCTCACGCAGTGGCGCATGACGATGGCGGCCAACCTGCTGTGCCGCAGCAAGGCACCGCTGGCACAAATCGCCGAAGACGTGGGCTACCAGACCGACACCGCGTTCAGCCGCGCGTTCCGGCGCGAGTACGGCGTGCCGCCCGACGCCTGGCGGCGCCATCGGGGGATGGCCGAGCGGGATGCAGCCGCGCGCGTGCCCGCATAGCCCGGCCGCCGCCGGGCCGTCCCAAGGCGACCGCGCCCCCTCGGGGGGCAGCGAACGAAGTGAGCGTGGGGGCCCGACGATCACCGCCGGGCCGCCCCAAGGCGACCGCGCCCCCTCGGGGGGCAGCGAACGAAGTGAGCGTGGGGGCCCGACGACCACCGCCGGGCCGCCCCAAGGCGACCGCGCCCCCTCGGGGGGCAGCGAACGAAGTGAGCGTGGGGGCCTGACGCGGCGACGCTGGCTCGCGGCGGCGCTCGCCCTGACGGCGGCACGCGGCGCGGCGCAGGCGCCGGCGTCGGCGCCGATCTCGCGCCGCATTCCGTCGAGCGGCGAGGCGCTGCCGGTCGTGGGCCTGGGCAGCTGGATCACCTTCAACGTCGGCCGCGACGACGCCGCGCGCGAGGCCTGCGTCGAGGTCGTGCGCGCCTTCTTCGATGCGGGCGGGCGCATGATCGACTCGTCGCCGATGTACGGCTCGTCGCAGCCCACGATCGGCCACGCGCTCGCGCGCCTGGGCCGGCCGGCCGCACTGTTCTCGGCCGAGAAGGTCTGGACCGGCGACGGCACGCGCACCGCAGCGCAGATCGAGGCCTCGCGCGCCTTGTGGGGCGTGGCGCGCTTCGACCTGGTGCAGGTTCACAACCTGCTCGCCTGGCAGCAGCACCTGCCGCGCCTGTTCGAGATGAAGGCCGCAGGAACGCTGCGCTACGTCGGCATCACCACCTCCGAAGGCCGCCGCCATGCCGAGATCGAGGAGGTGATGCGCGCGCATCCGATCGACTTCGTGCAGCTCACCTACAACCCGCTCGACCGCGAGGCCGAGCAGCGCCTGCTGCCGCTGGCGCACGAGCGCGGCATCGCGGTGATCGTCAACCGGCCGTTCCGCGAAGGCGCCTTGCTCGACGCGCTCGCGCGCCAGCCGCTGCCGGCCTGGGCCGGCGAGATCGACTGCGCGCACTGGGCACAGCTGGTGCTGAAGTTCATCGTCTCGCATCCGGCGGTGACCTGCGCGATCCCCGCGACCAGCCAGGTCGAGCACCTGCGCCAGAACATGGCCGCGGCGCGCGGGCGCCTGCCCGACGCGGCGCTGCGCGAGCGCATCGCGCGCGCGATTGCGGCCGTCTGAGGACCACGGCATGAGCGAGTGGTGGACCTACCGCCCCTCGGATCTCCTGATGTTCTCGCCGCGCATCTACTGGCGGCTGTTCGCGTCGATCAACGAGGCGTGGTGGCCGACGCAGCTCGCCGTCGTTGCGCTGGCGCTCGGCTGGCTGCTGCGTGCGGGCCGCGCGCATCGGATCGCGGCCGCCGCCCTGGCCGCGGCCTGGGCCTTCGTCGCGTGGGCGTTTCACTGGCAGCGCTTCGCGGCCATCAACTGGGCGGCCGAAGCTTGCGCGTTCGCGTTCGCGCTGCAGGCGGCGCTGCTGGCCGCGCTCTGCGCGTTAGAGCTTCATGCGTCGGCCTCGCCGTGGCGCCGGCGCGTCGGCGTGGCCTTGCTGCTGTGGGCGCTGCTGGGTCACCCGCTGCTGGCGCCGGCCTTCGGGCGGCCGTGGACGCAGGCCGAGGTCTTCGGCTTCGCGCCCGATCCGACCGCGATCGCGACGCTGGGCTGGCTGCTGCTCGTTCAGGCCAGCGGGCGCCTGCGCGCGGCGCTGCGCATCGCAGGGTGGCTGGCGGCGCTGTGGCTCGCGGTCAGCGCGGCGACGCTGGCGACGATGGGCTCGTGGCAGGCCGTCGTGCCGCTCGCGGCGCTGGGCGCCGCATCATGCGTTGCCCTCATGAGCATCCCCGATTTGCGCAGGCGAGATCCGGCCGGGCTGCGCTAGGCTCGCCCTGACGCTGCCCACGAAGCGGCGCCGCCGAGGCAAAGCCCAGGAGACAAGCCCATGGTCACACCCGACCGCCCCGCCGTCCTCGACCTGATCGGCCACACGCCGCTCGTGCGCGTCACGCGCTTCGACACGGGACCTTGCACCCTCTTCCTCAAGCTCGAGTCGCAGAACCCCGGCGGCTCGATCAAGGACCGCATCGGCGTCGCGATGATCGAGGCCGCCGAGGCCGGCGGCCGGCTCAGGCCCGGCGGCACGGTCGTCGAGGCCACCGCCGGCAACACCGGCCTCGGGCTCGCGCTGGTGGCGCGCGCCAAGGGCTACCGCGTGGTGCTGGTGGTGCCCGACAAGATGGCGACCGAGAAGGTGCTGCACCTGCGCGCGCTCGGCGCCGAGGTGCACATCACACGCTCGGACGTCGGCAAGGGCCACCCCGAGTACTACCAGGACATGGCCGCGCGCCTTGCCGCCGGCATCCCCGGCGCCTTCTTCGCCGACCAGTTCAACAACCCCGCCAACCCGCGCGCGCACGAGACCACCACCGGCCCCGAGCTCTGGGAGCAGACCGGCCACGACCTCGACGCCATCGTCGTCGGCGTCGGCTCCAGCGGCACCATCACCGGCCTGACGCGCTACTTCCGCCGCGTGCAGCCCAAGCTGCGCTTCGTGCTGGCCGACCCGCTCGGCTCGGTGCTGGCCGAGTACACGCGCTCCGGGCGCGTCGGCGAGGCCGGATCGTGGGCCGTGGAAGGCATCGGCGAGGATTTCGTGCCCGGCATCGCCGATCTTTCCGGCGTCACCCACGCCTACACGATCGACGACCACGAGAGCTTCGAGACCGCGCGCGAGCTGCTGCGCCGCGAGGGCATCCTGGCCGGCTCGTCGACCGGCACGCTGCTGGCCGCCGCGCTGCGCTACTGTCGCGAGCAGACCGCGCCGCAGCGCGTGGTGAGCTTCGTCTGCGACACCGGCACGCGCTACCTCTCCAAGGTCTACAACGACGCCTGGATGCTCGACCAGGGCTTGCTCGAGCGCCCGAAGTTCGGCGACCTGCGCGACCTGATCTCGCGCCGCGCGAGCGACGGCAGCGTGGTCAGCGCGGGGCCGAACGACACGCTGCTGACCGCGTTCCAGCGCATGCGCCTGGCCGACGTCTCGCAGCTGCCGGTGCTCGACGAGGGGCGCGTGGTCGGCATCGTCGACGAGTCCGACCTGCTGATGGCGGTGCATGCCGACGCCTCGCGCTTTCGCTCGCCGGTCTCGCAGGCCATGACGCCCGCGCCCGAGACGATCGCGCCGACCGCGAGCCTGGCCGAGCTCGAAGCGCTGCTCGATCGCGGGCTGACCGCCATCGTCGCCGACGCGAAGGGCTTTCACGGCCTGATCACGCGCTACGACCTGCTGATCCACCTTCGCAAGACGCTCGCCTAGGAGACCTCATGAGCGAACAGGAACGCCGCCTCGGCTTTGCCACCCGCGTGATCCACGCCGGCCAGTCGCCCGACCCGAGCACCGGCGCGATCATGCCGCCGATCTATGCGACCTCGACCTATGTGCAAAGCAGCCCCGGCGTGCACAAGGGCCTGGACTACGGCCGCTCGCACAACCCGACGCGATGGGCCTTCGAGCGCTGCGTCGCGGATCTGGAAGGCGGCGCGCAGGCCTTCGCCTTCGCCTCGGGCCTGGCAGCGATCTCGACCGTGCTCGAAGTGCTCGATGCCGGCTCGCACATCGTCAGCGGCGACGACATCTACGGCGGCAGCTTTCGCCTCTTCGAGCGCGTGCGCACGCGCAGCGCCGGCCACCGCTTCAGCTTCGTCGATCTCGCCGACCCCGCCGCGCTGGCCGCGGCCATCACGCCGCAAACGCGCATGGTCTGGGTCGAGACACCGACCAATCCGCTGCTCAAGCTCGCGGACCTCGCCGCGATCGCCCGGCTGTGCCGCGAGCGCGGCGTGCTCGCGGTGGCCGACAACACATTCGCCAGCCCCTACGTGCAGCGCCCGCTCGAGCTCGGCTTCGATGTCGTCGTGCACTCGACCACCAAGTACCTCAACGGCCACTCCGATGTGATTGGCGGCGTCGCGATCGTCGGCGGCGAGCCGCGCCATGCGGCCTTGCGCGAGCGGCTGGGCTTCTTGCAGAACGCGGTCGGCGCGATCGCCGGGCCGTTCGACAGCTTCCTCGCGCTGCGCGGCGTCAAGACGCTGGCGCTGCGCATGCAGCGCCACTGCGAGAGTGCGCTCGAACTCGCGCAGTGGCTGGAGCGCCAGCCGCAGGTCGAGCGCGTGCACTACCCGGGGCTCGAATCGCATCCGCAGCATGCGCTGGCGAAGCGCCAGATGAAGGGCTTCGGCGGCATGATCTCGGCGACCTTGCGCTGCGACCTCGCCGGCGCGAAGCGCTTTCTCGAAGCGGTGCGCATCTTCGCGCTGGCCGAAAGCCTGGGCGGCGTCGAGAGCCTGATCGAGCACCCGGCGATCATGACCCACGCGACGATTCCGCCCGAAACCCGCGCGCAGCTCGGCATCGGCGATGCGCTGGTGCGCCTGTCGGTCGGCATCGAGGACGTGGAAGACCTGCGGGCCGACCTGGCGCAGGCGCTGGCGCGCATCTGAGCGCACGCCTGCTCAGACCAGGCCACCGTTGGCTCGCAGCGTCTGGCCGTTGATCCACGCCGCGTCAGACCCGACAAGGATCGAGATGGCCGAGGCAATGTCCTCGGGCTCGCCCAGGCGCTCCAGCGGCGCCGCCTTGGCGAGGCGCTCGATCGCCTCGGGCGTCTTGCCGTCGAGGAACAGCGCGGTGGCCGTAGGCCCCGGCGCGACCGCGTTGACGGTGATGCTCCTGCCGCGCAGCTCCTTGGCGAAGATGTTCGTCATCGTTTCGATCGCCGCCTTGGTGGCGGCGTAGACCGAGTAGCCGGGCAGCGCGGTGCCGACCAGGCTGCTCGAGAGGTTGACGATGCGCCCGCCGCCTTGCAGGCGCTTGGCGGCCTCGCGCATCGTGTTGAAGCTGCCCTTGAGGTTGATCGCGACCAGGCGGTCGAAGGTGGCGTCGTCGGTGTCGGCCAGCGCCGGCAGCGAAGGCGGCATCACGCCGGCGTTGTTGACCAGCACGTCGACGCGGCCGAAGGCGCGCTCGGCTTCGTCGAACAGGCGGCGCACCGCGGCGGGATCGGCCACGTCGGCCTGCACGGCGACGGCGCGGCCACCGGTCGATTCGATGGCCTGAACGACCTCGGCGGCCTCGCCGGCGCGGCCGGCGTAGTTGACGACGACGGCATGGCCGTCGCGGGCCAGGCGCTCGGCGATGGCAGCGCCAATGCCGCGCGAGGCGCCGGTGACGATGGCAACGGGGGCGGGGTTCTTCATGGCTTGCTCCAGCGAAGTGGTGAATCGGTGAGCTCATTCTTGTGTTTGCGCTTCTATCGATAAAGGCGCTAGATTCGCCATGACTATCCAGAAGCCGCAAACAATCCAGGAGCCGCGCCATGGACCGCTTCGACGCGATGAACATCTTCGTGCGCATCGTCGAGCGCAAGAGCTTCACCAAGGCGGCCGACGAGTTGCGGCTGCCGCGCGCCACGGTGACCCACGCGGTGCAGCAGCTCGAACGCCGGCTCGGCGTGCGCCTGTTGCACCGCACGACGCGCCAGGTCAGCGCCACGCTCGACGGCGAGGCCTACTACCAGCGCTGCCTGCGGCTGCTGGCCGACATCGAGGAGACCGAGTCGGCCTTCGGCAGCGCCGCGCAACGCCCGCGCGGCAAGCTGCGCGTCGACCTGCAGGGCACGCTGGCCACGCACTTCCTGCTGCCGCACCTGGGCGAGTTCTTCGAGGCCTATCCCGAGATCGAGCTCGAGATCGGCCTCGGCGACCGCCTGGTCGACCTGGTGCGCGAAAGCGTCGACTGCGTGCTGCGTGCCGGCGAGCCGCGCGACTCGAGCATGGTCGGGCGCCGCGTCGCGCTGCTCGATCAGGTGACCTGCGCCAGCGCCGCCTACCTGGCGCACCACGGCACGCCGCGCACGCTGGAGGAGTTCCGCACGCATCGCGCAGTGAACTACGCCGGCAGCAGCGGCAAGCTGCTGCCCTTCGAGTTCGTCGTCGACGGCGAGCGCAAGACCATGCTGCTGCCGGGCAGCGTCACCGTCGCCAGTGCCGACGCCTACACGCTTTGCTGCGAGGCCGGCCTGGGCTTCGTGCAGCTGCCGCGCTACCACGTCGAGCCGCAGTTGGCCGCCGGCACGCTGCGTGCGGTGTTCCCGTCGCTGCAGCCGCCGCCGATGCCGGTGTCGGTGCTGTACCCGCACCATCGCCAGCTGTCGCCGCGCGTGCGGGTGTTCGTCGACTGGGTCGCGGGCCGGATGCAGCGGGCGTCGGCGCCTGGCGGCGAACCCTCGCCCCGGCCTTCCCCCGCGCGCGGGAGAGGGAGCCACTCCCTCTCCCCCGCCAGGGGGAGAGGGCGGGGGTGAGGGGGCTGCGCGGCAGCACTCGATCGCGGTGAATGCGCCCCGGACATGCCCTAGGATGCACCCGCAGGCCGCGCCCCCACCGCGGCCCCGCGGGGAGCTTGCGTGGAGACAGACGTCCTGATCGTCGGTGCCGGCCCCACCGGGCTGATGCTGGCCTGCCAGCTCGCGCGCCGCGGCATACGCCCTCTGATCATCGACCGCCACGCCGGCCCGGCGCAGCAGACGCGCGCCTTGGGCGTGCAGGCGCGCACGCTGGAGATCTATCGCCACCTCGGCATCGCCGAGCGCGCGGTCGCGCTGGGCAAGCGCGGCACCGGCGCGAACCTGTGGGCCGAGGGCCGGCGCACCGCGCGCATTCCGCTCGGCGAGGCCGGCGCGGACCTGAGCGCCTTTCCCTTCATCCTGATCCTCGGCCAGGACGACAACGAGCGCCTGCTGGGCGAGCGGCTCGCCGAGCTCGGCGTCTCGGTGCAGTGGAACACCGAGCTGGAGAAGATCGAGCAGGGCCCGCGCGATGCGATCGCGACGCTGCGCGACCCGCACGGCGAGCGACGGCTGGTGGCCGCCCAATGGATCGCCGGCTGCGACGGCGCGCGCAGCGCCGTGCGCGCGCTCAACGGCATCGACTTCCCCGGCGCGCCCTACGAGCACGTGTTCTTCGTCGCCGACCTGACCGCGCGCGGTCCGATGGTGCCCGACGAGGTCAACGTCTACCTCTGGCAGGACGGCTTTCACCTGTTCTTTCCGATGCGCGGCGAGGATCACTGGCGCCTCGTCGGCATCCTGCCGGCCGCGCTGCGCGGGCGCGACGACGTCGCGTTCGAGGACGTCGCGCCCTCGGTGCGCGACGAGGCCGGCACCGCGCTTTCGGTCAGCGAGTGCCGCTGGTTCTCGACCTACCGCATCCACCACCGCCACGCGGCGCGCTTTCGCGCCGGCCGCAGCTTCCTGCTCGGCGACGCCGCGCACATCCACAGTCCGGTCGGCGCGCAGGGCATGAACACCGGCCTGCAGGACGCCTACAACCTCGCCTGGAAGCTCGCCGCGGTGCTGCGCGACGGCGCCGACGAAGGCCTGCTCGACACCTACGAGGCCGAGCGCCTGCCGATCGCGCAGCGACTGCTCGCGACCACCGACCAGGCGTTTCGCGTCGCCGTCACCGACAACCGCGTCGCCGGCCTGCTGCGCACCGAGGTCATCGCGCGGCTGGCCGCGTTCGCGATGCGCCGCCCGCGCGTGCAGTCGCTGGCCTTTCGCACCGTCTCGCAGATCGGCATCCACTACCGCTCGAGCCCCCTGAGCGAAACGGCCGAGCGCTGGCCCGCGCAGGCGCCGCGCGCCGGCGACCGCTTCCCGTGGCTGAAGCTGGTACTGCGCCCCGGCGGCGAGGTCGAAGACCTGTATGCGCGGCGCGACGACACGCGCTGGACGCTGATCCTCGCCGGCCAGAGCGCGCCGGCCGAGGCGGCGCCCGAATGGCAGGTGATCGCCTTGCCCGATGCGCCAGCCAACGACGCGGCGCTGGCGCGCGCGCGCATCCCGCGGACGTCGTGCTTCCTGCTGCGCCCCGACGGCCACATCGGCTGGTGCGCGGCGCGCTTCCACGCCCCGGCCGTGGCGCGCTACCTCGCGAAATGGAAGGCACCGGCCGACGCGGTGGGCTGAGTTCACCGGCATCTGAGGCCGATCAATCGGCGCGCAGGGCCGGCGTGCAACAGTGTCCCGGCCATCCACGCCGCAGGAGCGGGCTTTGCAGCGAAGAACCAAGATCATTGCCGTCGCCGTGGTCGCCGCCGTGCTGGCAGGCGCCGGCGCGGCATGGCTGTGGGGGCCTGTGCGGGTCGAGACCGCACGGCCTTCGCGCGGGCCGGCGATCGAGGCGGTGTATGCGACCGGGGTGGTCGAGCCGACCGTGATGGTGCCGATCGCACCGCGCAGCGGCGGGCGCCTGGTCGCGCTCGAGGCCGACGAGGGCGCCAGCGTGCGGCGCGGCCAGGTGCTCGCGCGCATCGAAGCGGCCGACCTCGACCAGACCGTGCAGGAAATGCAGGCGCGCGAGCAGCTCGCGCGCGCGCAGCACGAGCGCACGCGCGAACTCGTGTCGCAGAAGTTCGTGTCGCCGGCCGAGCTGGACCGCACGCGCAGCGAACTGCAGGCCGCGGAGGCGGCGCTGCGCCGCGCGCAGGCGCAGCGCAACTACAACCAGCTCGTCGCACCGGCCGACGGCCTGGTGCTGCGCCGCGACGGCGAGCTGGGCCAGTACATCCCGGCCGGCCAGCCGGTGCTCACGCTCGCCTGCTGCGCGCCGCTGCGCGTGACGGCCGACGTCGACGAGGAAGACATCCCGCGCGTCACCGTGGGCCAGGCGGTCGTGATGCACACCGACGCGCTGCCCGGGCGCGTGTTCGACGGCAATGTCGCCGAGATCACGCCCAAGGGCGACACGGTCTCGCGCAGCTACCGCGTGCGCATCCGCTTTCGCGAGCCGGTCGAAGTGGGCGCCGGTCCGCTGCGCACCGGCATGACGATGGACACCAACCTGATCGTCGCGCGCCGCGACAACGCGCTGCTGGTGCCCAACAGCGCGCTCAAGGGCAACGTGCTGTGGCTGGTCGATGCCGACGACCGACTGCAGCGGCGTGAGGTCCGCAAGGGCGCCACCGGCACCGAGCGCACAGAGGTCCTGGCCGGCCTGCGCGACGACGAGTCGGTCGTGCTCTCGCCGGCCGAGGGCCTGCGCGAAGGCCGGCGCGCGCACGTCAAGCCGCCCATCGCGGAGGCCTCGGCGGCCTCGCCGGCGGCCTCGCGCTGACGCGGCCCGGGCCATGTCGATCACGCTCGACGTCGCGCTCGCGCACCTGACGAGCCGCAAGCGCCAGACCCTGGTCTCGCTGACCGGCGTGGTGCTCGGCGTGGCCTTCTTCCTCGCCGTGTCGGCACTGATGCGCGGCTCGGAGCGCGACTTCATCAAGCGCCTGGTCGACAACAGCCCGCACATCACCGTCTACGACGAGGTGCGCCAGGGGCGCCTGCAGCCGGCCGAGCGGCGCTGGCCGCAGGCCGCGGTGGCGGTGTCGAACGTGCGCCCGCTGCCCGACCGGCGCGGCATCCGCGGCTGGGCGCAGCGGCTGGCGACGATCGAGGCGCTGCCCGGCCTGCGCGCCGCACCGGTGCTGACCGGCGCGGCCGTGCTGACCTTCGCCGGGCGCGAGCAAGGCGTCACGCTGTCGGGCGCGCTGCCCGAGAAGATGAAGCAGGTCACGACGATCGAGGAGAAGATGACCGCCGGCTCGCTCGACGATCTCGCCTCCGATGCCAACGGCATCATCGTCGGCCAGGGCCTGGTCGAGAAGTTCAGCCTGCGCATGGGCGGCTCGGTCAACGTGCTCGCGGCCGACGGCTCGACGCGCTCGCTGCGCGTGGTGGGCATCTTCCGCACCGGCACCGCGGCCTACGACGAGGGCCAGGCCTTCGTGCTGCTCAAGCGCGCGCAAGCCCTGCTCGGCCGCGAGAACCGCGTCAACCGCGTGATCATCCAGCTCGACGATCCCTACCGCGCACAGGACATCGCGCAGACCATCGAGGCGGCCACCGGCTACAAGTCGGTCTCGTGGATCGAGGCCTCGGAAGACATCCTCAGCCTGCTGCTGGTGCGCAACATCATCATGTACAGCGTGGTCTCGGCGATCCTGCTGGTGGCCGCGTTCGGCATCTACAACACGATCTCGACCATCGTGATGGAGAAGACGCGCGACATCGCGATCATGAAGTCGATCGGCTTCCATGCGCGCGACCTGCGGCGCATCTTCCTCGTCGAGGGCCTGATCGTGGGCCTGATCGGCAGTGCCGCCGGCGTGCTGCTGGGCATTGGCCTCATGGCCCTGCTCGGCAGCGTGGAGATCCGCCCGCCCGGTGTCGCCGACGTGGTCCACCTGCCGGTGTGGTGGGGCCCCGAGCAGTACGCCATGGCCATCGGCTTCGCGATGCTGGCCTGCGTCGGGGCATCGTGGCTGCCGGCGCGCCGCGCGGGCCGGCTGCGGCCGGTGGCGATCCTGCGAGGTGCCACGTGAGCGCGCGGCCGGGCGACGACGGCGTGGTGATCCGCGTCGACCACGTGAGCCGCATCCTCGAGGGCGAGGTGCCGGTGACGCTGGTCGACGACGTGAGCCTCGAGATCCGGCGCGGCGAGTTCGTCTGCATCATGGGCCCGTCCGGCTCGGGCAAGTCGTCGCTGCTGTACCTGCTGGGACTGCTCGACCTGCCGACGCAGGGGCGCATCTGGATCGACGGCGAAGACACCAGCGACTTCGACGATGACCGGCTGACGGACTTCCGGCTCGCGCGCCTGGCCTACGTGTTCCAGTTCCACTTCCTGCTGGCCGAGTTCAGCGCGCTCGACAACGTTGCGCTGCCGATCCGCAAGCTCGGCCGCCTGAGCGACGAGGAGGCGCGCGCCCGCGCGGCCCAGTTGCTCGACCGCCTCGGCCTCGCGGGCCAGCACCACAAGCGGCCCAGCCAGCTCTCGGGCGGCCAGCGCCAGCGCGTGGCGATCGCGCGCGCGCTGGGCAACGAGCCGCTCGTGGTGCTGGCCGACGAGCCGACCGGCAATCTTGATTCGGCCTCCAGCACCAACGTGCGCGACATCCTGCGCGAACTCACGCGCGACCTCGGCACGACCGTGATCGCCGTCACCCACGACGGCAGCTTCGCGTCGGCCGCCGACCGCCGCATCGGCATCGTCGACGGCCGCATCGACATGAACTGGCGGCCGGCCTGAGTCGAGCCCCCACGCTCACTTCGTTCGCTGCCCCCCGAGGGGGCGCTCGGCCGCTTGGGAGCGGCCCGGCGCGGCCTCGGGGTGTCCTCGCCGTCAGGCTCGTTCGGCGGCGAAGCTTGCGAGCGCGTCGGCCACCATCGGTCGCGCGAACAGAAAGCCTTGCGCCTCGTCGCAGCCCAGCGCGCGCAGCTCGTCGCACTGGGCCTGGGTCTCGACGCCTTCGGCCAGGCAGCGCAGGCCGAACTGGTGCGCGAGCTTGACGATCATCGAAACGACTTCGCGCGCCGCGTCGGCGCCGCTGCCGAGGTCGGCGACGAAGGCGCGGTCGATCTTGAGCCGATGGATCGGGAAACGCCGCAGGTAGGCGAGCGAGGAATAGCCGGTGCCGAAGTCGTCGATCGACAGCATCACGCCGGCCGCGCGCAGCTCGTGCAGGTTGCGCAGCACCTCGTCGATGTCGCCGATCAGCATCGACTCGGTGAGCTCGAGCTCGAGGCAGTCGGGGCCGAGCCCGTGGCGCTCGAGCGCCTCGCGCACGCGCCGCGCGGCGCCCGGGCGGTGGAACTGCTCGGCCGAGAAGTTGACCGCCACCCGCGGCACCGGCACGCCCTGCGCACGCCAGCGCGCAAAGTCGGCCAGCGCCGCGTCGAGCATGCGCTCGCCCAGCGGCAGGATGAGATGGCGGCGCTCGGCCAGCGAGACGAACACGCCGGGCGGCACGTCCTCGACATGGCGGCGACGCCAGCGCGCGAGCGCCTCGACGCCGACGAGCCCGCCGCTTTCGAGATCGACCTGCGGCTGGTAGGCCGCGCGGATGCTGCTGCCGTCGAGGATGGCACGCTGCAGGTCGGCGAACATGTCGCGCTCGCGACCGAGCGCGTCGGCATCGCCGGCCAGGTGAGGCTCGAGCGCGGCGTCCAGCCGCGCCGCGTCGGCGCGCACCAGCGCCTCGGCGGCGCTGTCTTCATCGCAGCGGAGCAAGGTCTCGCCGAACGAGAACTGCGCCGCGTGCCCTTGCGCAAACCCGAGGTCGAAGGGCTCGGCGAGGCTGGCGCGCAGCTGCTCGCCGAGCGATGCAGTGGCCTCCACGGCGCCGGCCACCGCGACGGCGAACTGGTCGGCGCCGACGCGGCCGACCGCATGCGCGCAGCGCGTCGCGGCGGCGACGGCGGTGCAGCGCAGCGCGACCTGGCGCAGTAGCCGGTCGCCGACCTCGATGCCCAGGCTTTCGTTGAGCCGGGTGAAGTCGCGGATGTCGGTGCTCGTCAGCCGCACCGGCGCGCCGGCTTCGCGCAGCGCGTCGACCGCGGCCGTGAAGCGCGCGCGCGACAGCACGCCGGTCAGCGCGTCGGTCGAGACCTGCTCGGGATCGAAGCCGTCGAGCGGGCGGCGGTAGGAGCCGACGAACCAGCGCAGCTCGCCGTCATGCGCGGCGAGCGCCTGAACGTCGAGCCAGACGCGAAACAGGCTGCCGTCCTTGCGGCGATTCCAGACCTCGCCGCCCCAGCTTCGGCGCTCGCGAAGGCTGCGCCACATCTGCTGGTAGAAGGCCGCGTCCTGCAGGCCCGACTTCATCAGCCGCGGCCGTGCGCCGACCAGCTCGTCGCGGGCGTAGCCGGTGGTCGCGAACATCGCCGCATTGGCATAGCGCACGATGCCGCGCGCGTCGGTCACCAGCACCGGCACGGCCAGGCGCGACAGCACGCGGGCGAGGTCGTCGGTCGACAGCGTGGACAGCGCCTCGCCGCGGGCCGATTCGGGCGCCATTCTTAAGAGGTTCGGAGCAAGCATGGCGGGGCTTGATTGACAGGCTTCGCAGCCTAACGGCCGGGCGCAGGGGTTCCGAGGCAGGAATCGACTGTCGAGGCCTCGACTGAAGGCATACCGCGCCAGACTTGACGCGCGTCAAGCCTGACCAAGCAGTCAGCGGCGGGACCGCCCGCGCGCATCCCCCGGATGCGCGCGCTCATCCATGGCAGCGGCACCTACGCACGCGGCGCGAATCCACCATGCTGGAGGCCTTCGTTTCCTCGGCTTCCACGGCTGATCGCATGAACGCGCAAGGGCACTCGCCATCCACCGCACCTCGCTGGCTGCGGCGCGTGCTGGTCGTGCCGCTCGCGCTGGCGCCGTTCGCGGCCGCGGCCCAGGGCGAGCCGGAGCCGCCGCTGGTGTGGCGCGTGCAGATCGAGCGCCGCCCCGCGGACGACGTGCTCGAGATGCGCTGGCGGGGCGACCCGCACCAGGGCCCGGGCGCGCGCGACGAGGCGCTGCGGCAGCGCCACTTCCAGCACCTGCTGCGCTTCGAGCTCGACCGCGGCGAAAGCATCTCGCTGCGGCCGGGCCGCGGCGGCCTGAGGCTGGTCTACCGGGCCGAGTTCTGACCTGGCGATCGCCTCACGTCGTCAGAAGCTGGTCCAGTCGTCGTCGCCAGCCGGTGCCGCGGCCAGTGGCGGGGTTGCGCGCGGCGCAACCGGCGCGGCCTTCGGTGCGGCCGGCTTGGCCGCCTTCGGGAGCGCTGTCGCACTCGCCGGGCGCGGCTGCGACCGGGCGACGTGCGCGGCCGACGCGGCCGATCCGGCCGGCTCGCCGGTCCTGAACACCGACACCGCCTCGGCGAGCTTGCGCGCCTGCTCGCTCATCGACGCCGCCGCGGCGGCCGACTCCTCGACCAGCGCGGCGTTCTGCTGCGTCAGCTGGTCGAGGTTGCCGATCGCCTGGTTGACCTGGCCGATGCCGTCGCGCTGTTCCTGCGCGGCCGCGGCGATCTCGGTGATCAGGTCGCTCACGCGCTTCACCGAGGAGACGATCTCTCCCATGCTCGCGCCGGCCTCGCCGGCCAGCTGCGCACCGGCCTCGACCCTCTCGACCGAGCTGCCGATCAGCGTCTTGATCTCCTTGGCGGCGGAGGCGCTGCGCTGCGCGAGGCCGCGCACCTCGCCGGCCACCACGGCGAAGCCGCGGCCCTGCTCGCCGGCGCGCGCGGCTTCCACGGCCGCGTTGAGCGCGAGGATGTTGGTCTGGAACGCGATGCCGTCGATCACGCCGATGATGTCGGCGATCTTCTTCGACGCCTCGCTGATCGAGTGCATGCTGTCGACCACGCGCTCGACCACGGCGCCGCCGCGCTCGGCGGCGCCGGCCGCGCCCGCGGCCAGCTGGTTGGCCTGGCGCGCGGTGTCGGCCGACTGCGCGACGGTGCCGGTGATCTCCTCCATCGATGCCGCGGTCTGCTGCAGGTTGGAGGCGGTCTGCTCGGTGCGCGCGGAAAGGTCCTGGTTGCCGGTGGCGATCTGCGCCGACGCGGTACCCACCGACTCGACGCCCATGCGCACCTGCGAGACGAGTTCGCGCAGGCGCTGGTTCATTGCGCCCAGCGCGCGCGTGAGCTGCGCCACCTCGTCGCGGCCGCTGGCGTGCAGCGAGCGCGTCAGGTCGCCTTGCGACACCGCTTCGGCCAGCTGCACCGCCTCGCCCAGCGGGCGCGTGATGGCGCGCGCGATCGCGAACGCCATCGCGACGCCACCGGCAATCGCCGCCAGCAGCACCGCCACCACCAGCAGGCGGCTGTTGGCGTAGATCTCGTCGGCGCGGTCACCGTCGGCGACGGCATGGTCGTCGTTGTATTTCTCGAGCTGCTTGAACAGCGCGAGCGCCGCGTCGAAGCGCTGCACGCCCTGCACCGTGACGAGGTCGGTGGCCTCGTCGATGCGGCCCTGGCGCATCGCGTCGACCAGCGGCGGCGTCAGCTCGACGTAGTGCTTCCACGCGGCCATGGCCTTGTCGAAGATCGCGCGCTCGTCGGCGTCGTGGATGGCGGCCTCGTAGCTCTTGGCGGCCTGCTCGAACACCTCGCGCGCCTGCGCGACGAGCGGGATCAACGTTTCGACCTCGTTGGGCTGGGCGATCGCGAGCCGGTACTCGCGGGTGCGGTAGCGCGTCGCGCTCTCGGCCATGCGCAGGCTGTCGCGCACGCCGGCCAGGCGCACTTCGGAGATCAGGTCGAGCTGGTCGCCCAGGCGTGACATCTGCCACAGCGAGAAACCGCCGAGCAAGGCCATCGCAGCCAGCACGGCACCAAAGGCGACGGCGAGCTTGCCGCCCACCGTCAAGCGGTCGAAGAACTTCATGGGGAGCTGGATCGTGGACTACTTCGATCCAGTATCGGCACGAATCCCAAGCGCTTGAGGCTGGAATTGGCCGGTCATCCTGCGGCGTCGTCTCCTCAATGGTCACGGACGCTGCGGCGCCTGGAGCCGCGCGTTGGCGCGCTGCAGCGCGATGTCGTCGAGCTCGCCGGCCAGCGCGGCCAGCTGCAGGTGGCGCGTGACAAGGCGCACGCGCGCCTCTGTCAGCGCGAGTTCGGCGGCGGTGGCGTCGTTCTCCGCGTTGAGCAGGTCGAGCGTCGTGCGGTCGCCGGCTTTCAACCCCACGCGCGTGGCGTCGAGTCGCGCGCGGGTGGCCTCAAGCGCAGCGGCGAGCGCGCCCGTCTGGCTCGCGCCGACCGCCAGGTCCAGCCAGGCGGCGCGGGTCTGCTGGGCCACCCGCTGGCGCGCACGCTCGAGCTCGGCCTGCGCCTTGTCGGCCAGCGCGCGATCCTCGGCATGCACAGCGCTTCGCGTGCCACCGGTGTACAGCGGCACGGACAGCTGCACACCGATCGCGCCGTTGCGCCCGGTGTGGCTCGCACGTCCGAAGTCGCCGTCGCCGGAGATGCGGTCGTAGCCCAGCTGCGCGACCACGTCGAGCGTTGGCGACAGGGCCGCCGAGGTGGCGCGTGCCTGGGCCCGGGCCACGTGCACATGCGCTTCGGCCATCATCAGGCCGGGGTTGCGCCGCGCGGCGCGGTCGAGCCAGTCGTCCAGCGTGCCGACGCCCTCGAGGAGCCGTTCGCCCGGCAGCGCCAGCGGCTCGTCGTTCAAGGCCAGCCCGGTGACGTCGGCCAGCGCATTGCGCTGCAGCTGCAGCTGCGTTTGCGCGGCCAGTCGCTCCGCCTGCAGCGCCGCCGCGCGGGCACCGGCCTCGTGCACGTCCGTCACCGGACGGTCGCCGATGCGAAAACGATCGCGCGCCTCGGTGGCCGCCTGGTCCACGGCCTGCTGCTGGCGCTGCAGCAGGCGCAGCCGCTCGGCCGCCAGCGCGGCGCCGAAGTACGCCTCGGTCGTGCTCAGCATCAGCGCCTGGCGTGCCTGCGTCCATTCGAACTCGGCCGCCCGTGCGCTCGTTTCCAGGGCCTCGCTGCGCGCGCTGCGTTCGCGGCTGTAGACCGGCTGGCGTAGCGCGAGCGCATAGCGCGTGCCCGTGCCACCGGTCACCGAGGTGTCGAAGTTCACGCCGTTCGTCTGGCCGAAGCCCGGGGCCGAGAACTGCGCGCCGCGGGCCGCGGTCTCGCTGGCGGCGTAGGACACGCCGCCTTCGAGCACCACGCTGGGCCGCCACAGCGTCTGGGCCTGCTCGCCACGCGCGCTGCCTGCCGCGCGCGCGGCCAGCGCAGCGGCGGCGTCGGGCGCGTGCTGCTGGGCAGCTGCCCAGGCCTGCACGAGGTCGAGCGCGTGCGCTCCCGGCGCCAGCGCAGCGGCCGCCAGCAGCGCGAGGACGCGCAGCGGGGGTTTCATCGTCAGGCCCATCTCGCGCCGAGCTGCTGGCGCAGCCAGTTCACGATCTCGCCAGCGGGCATCGCGCCGCTGCGGCGCGCGATCTCTCGACCGCCGAGGAACAGCACCATCGTCGGAATGCTGCGCACGCGATGGCGAAGGCTGGCGCGCGGCGCGGCTTCGGTGTCGACCTTGACGAAGCGCACCAGCGGCAGCTGGGCAGCCGCAGCGGCGAACTGGGGCGCCATCAGCTTGCAGGGGCCGCACCAGTCGGCCCAGAAGTCCACCAGCACCGGCAGCTCGGTGCCTGCGACGAAGGCGTCGAAGCCGCCGTCGTCCAGCGCCACGGGTTGCGGCGCCATCAGCGGCTCGCCGCAGCGCCCGCATTGCGCAGCGTCGGCGAGGCGGTCGTCGGGCACGCGGTTCCTGGTGCCGCACGAAGGGCAGACGACTTGCATGGCAGCCTCACACGTTGCGAGATCAGCAGCCGGGCTTCACGCCCAGCCTGCGCAGGATGATTTCCAGCGGACACCACTGGGTGAACGCGCTTTGCAGCAGGTTCGCGCCAACGAAGGCCGTGAAGGCAAGCCACCACGCGCTCAGGTAAAGCGGGCTGCCGGGCACGCCCAACGCCAGGGACAACAGGATGAACAGGCCCGCGAACATGCGGACGACGCGCCACGAGGTCATGCGTGTGCTCCTTCGGAGGTTGAGGGGGACGGCGAAACCGGCACCGGCCGGTGCCGGTACGCGACGTAGTACAGAAGCGGGATCACGACCAGCGTCAGCAGCGTGCTGACGAAGATGCCGAAGATCAGCGAGATCGCGAGGCCGTTGAAGATGGGGTCGTCGAGGATGAAGAACGCGCCCAGCATCGCGGCCAGGCCGGTCAGCAAGATGGGCTGAGCGCGCGTCGCGGCCGAGCGCACGACCGCCTCCTTCAGCGGCATGCCCTGCGCGACCTGCAGGCCGATGAAGTCCACCAGCAAGATGGAGTTGCGCACGATGATGCCCGCCAGCGCGATCATGCCGATCATGCTGGTGGCCGTGAACGGCGCGCCCAGCAGCGCATGGCCCGGCATCACGCCGACGATGGTCAGCGGGATCGGCGCCATGATGATCAGCGGCGTCAGGTAGCTCGCGAACTGGGCGACGACCAGCAGGTAGATCAGGATCAGCCCGACCGCGTAGGCGGCGCCCATGTCGCGGAAGGTCTCGTACGTGATCTGCCACTCGCCGTCCCACTTGATCGCGTAGTCGCGCCAGGTGTCGTCGGGCTGCCGGATGAAGGTTTCGCCCAGGCTGCCGCCGCCTGGCGTGCGGATCGCGGCCAGGGCCGGGCGCATCTGGAACATGGCGTACAGCGGGCTGTCGACCTTGCCGGCCATGTCGCCGACCACGTAGTGCACCGGCAGGCCGTCCTTGCGGAAGACCGGCTGCTCGCGCAGCGTGTCGCTCACCATCACCAGTTCGCGGATCGGCACCAGCTGGCCGGCGGCGCCGTGCACGCCCAGTTGCAGCAGCGCGTCGATGTCGCCGTGCCGTTCGGGCGGCAACTGGATCGTCGCGGCGGCCGGGTACTTGCTCTGGTCGTGCAGGTAGGCGGCGGCCTCGCCGGCCAGGCCCGCGCGCAGCGTGCTCACGATCTCCGACTGCGCGACGCCGAGCAGCGCGGCCTTGCGCCGGTCGACGAGCAGCAGCTTGCGTGCAGCGTCGGCGATGCCGGAGTCGTCGACGTCGACCACGCCCGGCGTGCTTTCGAACACCGCGCGCACGGCCTTGGCCACGTCGCGCCGGCCCGCGGCTTCAGGGCCGTAGACCTCGGCGACGATCGGCGAGAGCACCGGCGGGCCGGGCGGCACCTCGACCACCTTGACGTTGGCGCCGTGACGCCGGCCGATCTTCTGCAGCTCGGGACGAAGCCGCGTCACGATCGCGTGGCTTTGCTCGTCGCGATGGTGCTTGTCGACGAGGTTGACCTGCAGATCGCCGACCTCGCCGCCGGCGCGCAGGTAGTACTGCCTCACCAGGCCGTTGAAGCTGATCGGCGCGGCCGTGCCCGCATAGGCCTGCACGTCGGTCACCTCCGGCTGTCGGACGAGGTGGTCGCCGAGCTCGCGCAACACCGCGGCCGTGCGCTCGACCGTCGTGCCGGCCGGCATGTCGACCACCACCTGGAACTCCGACTTGTTGTCGAAGGGCAGCATCTTCAGCACCACCAGCCCCAGCGCCGGCAGCGCGAGCGACAGCCCGATCAGGCCCGCGACGCCGGCGCCGAGCCATGCGCGGTTGCGCGGTCCGCGGCGCTCGTCCAGCAGCGGGCGGAAGACGCGCTCGAACAGCGGGCCGAGCCTCGCGCCCAGGCCCCGAGACTCGTCCTGCGCATGCCCGCTCGCGTGCTTCATCCACAGGCGGGCAAGCCACGGCGTCACGACGAAGGCGATCGCCAGCGACAACAGCATGCCCATGCTGGCGTTGATGGGGATCGGGCTCATGTACGGCCCCATCAGGCCCGAGACGAAGGCCATCGGCAGGAGTGCCGCGATCACGGTGAGCGTGGCCAGGATGGTGGGGCCGCCGACCTCGTCGACCGCGCCGGGAATCAGCTGCGCGAGCGTCTTGTCCGGGTGCAACGCCATGTGGCGGTGGATGTTCTCCACCACGACGATCGCGTCGTCGACGAGGATGCCGATCGAGAAGATCAGGGCGAACAGCGAGACGCGGTTCAGCGTGAACCCCCACGCCCACGACGCGAACAGCGTGACGGTCAGCGTGAGGATGACGGCGCTGCCGACGATCGCGGCCTCGCGCCGGCCCAGGGCGAAGAAGACCAGCGCGACCACCGACGCCGTGGCGAACAGCAGCTTCTGAATCAGCTTCATGGCCTTGTCGTTGGCCGTCGCGCCGTAGTTGCGCGTCTCGGCCACGCTCACGCCCTGCGGGATCAGCGTGTTGCGCACGGCGTCGACGCGCCGCATCACCGCGTCGGCCACCGAGATCGCGTTCTCGCCCGGCTTCTTGGTGATGGCGATCGTCACCGCGGGCGACTCGCCTTCCTTCGTGGCATGCCAGACGTAGCGCTGGGGCGCCAGCGGGCCGTCGACGACGCGCGCCACGTCCTGCATGAACACCGGCCGGCCGTTGCGCGCGCCGACCACCAGCTCGCCGACGTCGCGCGCATCGCGCAGATAAGGGCCGGCTTCGAGCGCGACCGCGCGGTCGGCGCCCAGCAGTTCGCCCACCGGCGCACCGAGGTTGGCCGACTGCAGCGCCCGGCGCAGCTCGGCCACTGTGACGCCGGCGCCGGCCATGCGTGCCGGGTCGATCTCGACGCGCACCGCGCGGCCCGGGCCGCCGACGGTCGCGACTTCGCGCGTGCCGGGCACGCGCTTGAGCTCGGCCTCCAGCGTGTGCGCGACGCGCTCCAGGTCGAAGGCACCGACGCCGGCGTCGCGCGAGTGCAGCGTCAGCGTGACGATGGGCACGTCGTCGATGCCCTTGGGCTTGATGAGGGGCTCGCCGACGCCGAGGTGGCGCGGCAGCCAGTCGGCATTGGAATGGACGGTGTCGTAGAGGCGCACCAGCGCATCCGTGCGCGGCACGCCGACCTTGAACTGCACGGTGACGATGGCCAGGCCCGGACGCGAGACGCTCATCACGTGCTCGGTGCCGGCGATCTGCGACAGCACCTGCTCGGCCGGCACCGCCACCATCTGCTCGACGTCCGCGACCGACGCGCCGGGGAAAGGCACCAGCACGTTGGCCATGGTCACGTTGATCTGCGGCTCTTCCTCGCGCGGTGTCACGAGCACCGCGAACGCGCCGAGCAGCAGCGCCACCAGCGCCAGCAGTGGCGTGATCTGCGCCGACTGGAAGTAGCGCGCAATGCGCCCGGAGATTCCCATCAGCGCACCCGTGCCGCAGCCTGCGGGTCCAGCGCGACGCGCTCGCCGGCGGTCACGCCGGACAGCAACTCGACCGACTCCCCGCTGGCCGGCCCAAGGCGCACCTGGCGCAGCAGCGGCCTGCCGTCGGCGCCGATCACGTAGACGCCGGTGAGCTCGGCGCGCCGCACCACCGCCCGCAGCGGCACCGTGACGCGGGGCGCACCGTCGCTGCCGGGCAGCCAGACGCGCGCAAACATGCCGGGCGCGGCCCGCGTGGCGGCGGGCAGGTCCAGGCGCAGCTCCACGGTATGCGTCTGCGGATCGGCCGCCGGCAGCACCTGCCAGCCTGCCGGCTTGAGGCGATCGGGCGTGCGGCCCGGCAGCTCGACGAGCGGCTCGGCCTGCGGCGCGGCGGCCAGGGCCTGCGCGGCCCCCTGCGGCACCGGCGCGCTCACGCGAAGCGCCGCCGGGTCGTAGAGCGTGAGCAGCGCGCGGCCGGGCATGGCCATGTCGCCCAGCACGACGGCCACGTCGGACACGATGCCGCCGTAGGGGGCCCTCACCACGTAGAAGCCCGACTCGGTGCGCGCTGCGCCGGCTGCAGCCAGCTGCGCGGCGGCCTGCGCCTGCGCTGCCTTGAACTGCGCCTCGGCACGGTCGAGCGCCGCCTGGCTGATGTAGCTCTTGTCGAACAGCTGTTGCTGGCGCTCGAACTCCCTGGTCGCGGCGTCCTGGGCGGCGCGCGCCGCCTGCACCTGCGCGGCCGCCGCGCCGGCTTGCTGCTCGGCCGCGCGCGCGTCCAGGCGCAGCAGCACTTGGCCTGCCGCGACGCGCTCGCCCGCCTTCACCTGCAGCGCCACGACCGCGCCCGACACCTGGGCCGCAACCACCGTCTGGCGCACCGCCTCGACCACGCCGTCATAGCCGGCTTCTCGCGCGGTGGCGCTCGGCGCCACCACCACGCTGGCCAGCGCCCCCGGCGCGTCGGCGGCCACCGCTGCCTGCGCCGCCACGAGAGCGGCCAGCGACAGCATTGCGAGCTTGCGTTTGTGATTCATGTCGTTGGTTTCGCGCCTGAAATTCGGCTGGCATTCGGCTTCTTGTTGTGTAGTATTTAGCTATTCAGCTAAATAGTCAAGTGGCTACGTTAACGAACATCTTCCGGAAGCGGCCAATGAGGCATCATTCGCACTCCACATCCACCTCGTGTCCCGGCATGGAAGGCTTGCCCCCCGAGGCGTTGTCCCAGGTGGCGTCGTATTTCCAGGCGCTGTCGGAGCCGACGCGCCTGCAGATCCTCAACCTGCTTCGCGGCGGCGAGCGCAACGTCGGCGAGCTGGCCCAGGCCTGCGGCTACACCTCGGCCAACATCTCTCGCCACCTGTCCCTGTTGATGCAGCACGGCCTGGTCGAGCGCGAGAGTCGCGGCAACGCCGTCTACTACCGCATGGCCGATGACTCGGTCTACGCGTTGTGCGACCTCGTCTGCGGCAGCATCGCGCGCCGCCTCGACCGCAGCGCCCAGGATCGCAAGGCCTTTGCGCGCGCACGGCCCGCCGCCTCTCGCGCGCGATCGCGGGGCGCCTGATGCCGCGCCATGGCTTTGCCGCCTTCGCGCCCGCGCAGTGACAATCGAGCGAGGCCAACCCATCGACGCACCCCCGGGGGAATTGCTGTCTGGCATTGAATCGCTGCCGCACGCGGTCCGGATTGATTTGCGTCAGTCGCGCGCCCGGCAGGACTCGGCATCAGCATCGTCATGACCCATGCCGTGCCTCGCGTCCCGTGAACCTGTCCACCGCATACCCATGACCGTCAACAGGCACCCCCGTTCGCCCGCGGCTCCACTGGCCGGTGGCACACCGCAAGGGCGACCGGGCGGCACCTGCGGCGCATGAGCCGCCGGGCCGCTCCCAAGGCGAATTCCGGAGTGCGCAGCACGGAGGATTCCCAATGAGCCGCCGTGCCGCTCGCCTGTTCGGCGGCTGGGTGGGCGAGCTCTCGCGCGAGACCCTGCGCGCCGACCTGATGGCCGGCCTGCTCGGCGCGCTGCTGGTGCTGCCGCAAGGCATTGCGTTCGCGTCGCTCGCCGGCCTGCCGCCGCAGATCGGCCTGACCACCGCGGTGCTGCCGGCCGTCATCGCGGCGCTGTTCGGCTCGAGCCGGCACGTGGCCACGGGCCCGAGCAACGCGACCTCGCTGGCGTTGGCGGCCATGCTCGCGCCGCTCGCGGTGGCCGGCAGCGCGAGCTACATCGAACTCGCGTTCGCGGTCACCTTGCTGGTGGGCGTGCTGCAGACGGCCGTCGGCGCGCTGCGGCTGGGCGGCATCGCCAACTTCATCTCGCCCGCCGCGCTGCTGGGCTTCACCACCGGCGCCGCGCTGCTGATTGCGCTGCATGCGCTGCCCGACCTGCTCGGCGTCACGGTGGACGCGCACGGCAGCGCCGCCTTCCTCGCCGCGCTCGCTCAGCAGCTCGAGCTTGCGAAGCCGGGCCCGCTGCTGGTCGGTGGCGTGACGCTGGCGGCGGCCGTCGCCGTGCGCCGGCTGCAGCCGCGCTGGCCGGCGATGCTGATCGCGCTGGCCGCCGGCACGCTGCTGGCGAGCGCGCTGCCGCCCGGCGAGGCGTGGCGCGTTGCGCAGGTCGGCCAGGTGCCGGCGCCGCTGCCGATGCTGCACTGGCCGGCGGTCGATGCCTCGCGCTGGTTCGAGCTGATGGGCCTGGCGCTGCCGCTGGCGCTGGTCGCGCTGGCGCAGTCGATCTCGATCGCCAAGGTGATCGGCGCGCGATCGGGCCAGCGCATCGACGCGAACCGCGAGTTCCTCGGCCAGGGCCTGGCCAACCTCGTCGGCGGCCTGACCTCGTCGTATATCGCCTGCGGCTCGATGAACCGCTCGCTGCCGAACTATGAAGCCGGTGCGCGCACGCCGCTGGCCTCGGTGTTCGCGGCCGTGCTGCTGCTGGCGCTGGCGCTGGCGAGCGCGCCGCTGCTGGCGCTGATTCCGCTGGCGTCGATCGCCGCGCTGCTGCTGCTGGTGGCCTTCAACCTGCTCGAGCTGCCGCAGTGGCGCAGGCTCGCGAGGCTCGAGCGCTCGGACCTGGCGATCGCCGCGGCCACCGCGCTGGCCACGATCACGCTGCGCATCGAGATCGCAATCCTGCTGGGCAGCATCCTGTCGCTGGGCACTTATCTTCTGCGCACGTCGAAGCCGGCGATGCGCACGATGGGCTTCGATTCGTCCGACCCCAACCGGCCCTTCGTCGTGGTCGACGGCCGCAGCCCTGCGGACGGCGCGCTGCCCGAATGCCCGCAGCTCAAGCTGCTGCGCATGGAAGGCGCGGTCTACTTCGGCGCTGTGGCCCACGTCTCGGACCATCTTGCCGCGCTGCGCGCCGCGCCCGACGCGCCCAAGCACCTGCTCGTGATGAGCAAGAGCATGAACTTCATCGACCTCGCCGCGGCGCAGATGTGGGACGAGGAGCTGCAGCGCCGACGCGCGATGGGCGGCGACCTGCACTTCCATCGCCCGCGCCCGCCGGTGGTCGACCTATGGCGGCGCACCGGATTCCTCGAGGCGCTGGGCCCCGGACACGTTCACGCCGACAAGCGCAGCGCGATCGCGACCATCGTGCCGCGGCTCGATGCGGCGATCTGCGCGCGCTGCCGTGTGCGCGTGTTCTTCGAATGCGCCGACCAGCCCGGCGCGTCCGATCAGCCGAGCGTGTTGCTCAGCGCGCCGGCGCCCTAGCCACGCGCGTCGTGCCGCCGCTGGAGACCAGGATCACCGGGTCGCCGGGCTGGAAGGCCTCGCTGCCTTGGGCCTGCACGATCGCGCGGCGCTCGCCGTTGCGCAGCTGGACGATGATCTCGTAGGCCTGCTCGCGCGTCGAGTGACGCTCGACCTGGTTGCCGATCACCGCGCCGGCCACGGCACCGAGCACGCCGACCACGATGGCCTCGTTGCGCCCGCCGACCGTGCTGCCCGCGACGCCGCCGGCCACCGCCCCGGCCGCGCCGCCGATGCCCGACTGCGAGCCTTCGACCGTGACCGGCCGGATGCTGACCACCGTGGCGTCTTGCACCGTCGACAGGCGCTGCGCGTCCTCGCGCTTGATCACGTCAGGGCTGGTCGTCGAGCACGCCGCCATGGCGAGCGCGATGGCCAGCGCGGGGCCGGCGGTCCATTGGGTCTTCATTGGGAATTCCTTGAAAGTTCAGCCGAAGCAACGAGCGCGATGCACGCGACGTTGACCAAAGCTGCGAGTGTGACCTGCGGCGCGAGCGCCGGGTTCCGGCCCGGCGACCGAGCTCAGCCGTGGAGCCGGCTCGTGCGCGGCACGCTCGCGAGCAGGAACTCCATCTGGTCGGCCAGGATGCGCCGCCCGCGAAGAATCATGTCTTCGTGCAGGCTGGGCACGTAGGGCAGGTAGAGAAGGCTCATGCGCGCCTCCTCGGGCAGGCGATTGCCCTTGCGGCCGTTGCAGGCGCGGCACGAGGTGATGCAATTCATCCACGTGTCCTTGCCACCGCGCGAGACCGGCACGATGTGCTCGCGCGTGAGCTGCTCGGGATGGAGCCGGTGGCCGCAGTAGGCGCAGACGTAGCGATCGCGGGCGAACAGCTTGGGGTTCGACATCGCCGGCGTGGTCCGCCAGGCGCGGCTGGGGATCGCGCCGCGCACCGCGATGATGGAGTGCACCTCGATGCGCGACTGGCGCCCGGTCACGCGCTGGATGCCGCCGCGCAGCACCGCGCGCGCCGGGCCGAGCGTCCACGCGACGCCATCGCAGGCATAGATCACCGCCGCCTCGCGAGCCGAGATCCAGGCTTGCGGGCGACCGGACACGTCGAGCTGTAGCACGTCCAACATGCGTGACTCCTCGTGTCGAGCATACGGCGAACCGCTCGCGGCACTCAAGCGACGCCCCAGGAAGCCGAGCAAAGCGCACGAAGTCGCCATCACGGCGCGGCGCGGTTCGCCGGCCCGCGACCCCCAGGCACCCGCGTAAACCCTAGGTGCAGCTAGGCGACAGGCTCTACAAATCGTGAAGCCCGCATCACACCGGGGTCACGGAAAGCTGCAAAATAGAACGATCGTTCGTTTCTTTTTGCAGACCGCCATGTCCACCTCCGCATCCCTCGCCGCGCCCCGCCGCAGCAGTACGGGCAGCCGTGGCACGCTGCAAAAAGGCCAGCAGACGCGCGCCGCCATTCTGGAGGCGGCCCTTGGGCTGGCGTCGCAGATCGGGCTCGAAGGCCTGTCGATCGGCGCGCTGGCCGAGGTCATGCAGATGAGCAAGTCGGGCGTGTTCGCCCACTTCGGCTCGCGCGAGGAGCTGCAGATCTCGGTGGTGCGCGAGTACCACAACAAGTTCGAGGAAGAGATCTTCATGCCGGCGATCCGCGAGCCGCGCGGGCTGCCGCGGCTGCGCGCGATGTTCGAGCGCTGGGTCAAGCGCGTGTCGGTCGAGGTCGACTCGGGCTGCATCTACATCAGCGGCGCGGTCGAGTTCGACGACCGGCCCGGCCCGGTGCGCGACGCGCTGGTCGGCATGGTGCGGGCCTGGCACCAGGCGCTCGAGAAGGCGATCCGCATGGCGATCGACGAAGGCCACCTGAAGGCCGACGCCGACCCGATGCAGATGCTGTTCGAGATCCACGGACTGATCCTCGCGCTGCACCACGACGCGCGCTTCATGCGCAATGCCGGCGCGCTCGAGCGCGCCCACCGCGGCTTCGAGCGCATCGTGTCCGACTACCTCGCTGTCCCCGGCACGACCAGGCCGGCGCCCGCCAAGACCGCAGCGCGCGCTCGCGCGCGCTGACGCGATCCGTTCCCTTCGTTCGTTTCACCTGTCCTTCGGAGTTTCTCGAGATGGCGACCTACACCCCCCCGTTGCGTGACATGCAGTTCGTGCTGCACGAGCTGCTCAACGTCACCGACGAGCTCAAGCTGCTGCCGCCGCACGCCGAGGTCGACGCCGACACCATCAACGCCGTGCTCGAAGAAGGCGGCAAGTTCGCCGCCGGCGTGGTGTTCCCGCTCAACCGCAGCGGCGACGAAGAGGGCTGCACACTCGACAAGAACACCCACGAGGTCACGCCGCCCAAGGGCTTCAAGCAGGCCTACCAGCAGTACGTGGAAGGCGGCTGGCCCGCGCTGTCGTGCGACCCGGCCTTCGGCGGCCAGGGCCTGCCAATCGTGCTGAACCAGTGCTTCTACGAGATGCTGAACTCAGCCAACCAGGCCTGGACGATGTATCCGGGCCTGTCGCACGGCGCCTATGAAGCGCTGCACGCGCACGGCACCGACGCGCAGAAGAAGACCTACCTGCCCAAGCTCACCAGCGGCGAATGGACCGGCACGATGTGCCTGACCGAGCCGCACTGCGGCACCGACCTGGGCCTGCTGCGCACCAAGGCCGAACCGCAGGCCGACGGCACGTACAAGATCACCGGCCAGAAGATCTTCATCTCGGCCGGCGAGCACGACATGGCCGAGAACATCGTTCACCTGGTGCTCGCGCGCCTGCCTGACGCGCCGGCCGGCTCCAAGGGCATCTCGCTGTTCGTCGTGCCCAAGTTCAATGTCAACGCCGACGGCTCGCTGGGCGATCGCAACCCGATCTTCTGCACCGGCCTCGAGCACAAGATGGGCATCCACGGCAACGCGACCTGCCAGCTCAGCCTCGAAGGCGCCGTCGGCACCCTGGTCGGCGAGCCCAACAAGGGCCTGCAGGCGATGTTCGTGATGATGAACGCCGCGCGCCTGGGCGTGGGCAACCAGTCGCTGGGCCTGACCGAGGTGGCTTACCAGAACGCGGTCGCCTACGCGAAGGACCGCATGCAGATGCGCGCGCTCTCAGGCCCCAAGAACCCGGAGCTGCCGGCCGACAAGATCATCGTGCACCCCGACGTGCGCAAGATGCTGCTGACCGCGCGCGCCTATGCCGAGGGCGGCCGCGCGTTCGCGATCTGGACCGCGCTGCAGATCGACAAGGAGCTCTCCAGCGACGACGCGGACGAGCGCAAGGACGCGGCCGACCTCGTCGCCCTGCTCACGCCGATCATCAAGGCCTTCATCACCGACAACGCCTGGATCGCGACCTCGCACTGCATGCAGGTGTTCGGCGGCCACGGCTACATCCGCGAGTGGGGCATGGAGCAGTACGTGCGCGATGCCCGCATCAACATGATCTACGAGGGCACGAACACCGTGCAGTCGCTGGACCTGCTGGGCCGCAAGGTGCTGGCCGACAACGGCGCCAAGCTCAAGAAGTTCGGCAAGCTGGTCGCTGCCTTCGTCGAGGAAGAAGGCGTCAACGAGGCGATGCAGGAGTTCGTGAACCCGCTCGCCGACCTCGGCGACAAGGTCACCAAGCTGACCACTGAGCTGGGCATGAAGGCCTTCGGCAACGCCGACGAGGTGGGCGCCGCGGCGGTCGACTACCTGCGCGTGTGCGGCCATCTCGTGTTCGCCTACTTCTGGGCCCGCATGGCCAAGGTCGCGCTCGAGAAGCAGGGCTCGGGCGATGCGTTCTACAAGGCCAAGCTCGCGACCGCGCGCTTCTACTTCGCCAAGCTGCTGCCCGAGACCGCGGGCCTGATCCGCAGCGCGCGCGCCGGTCTGGCGCCGCTGATGGAAATGGAAGAAGCGCTGTTCTGAGCCTTTGAGCCACCACGACAACGGAGACAAGCGATGAAGCACTTCGCGACCACCCTGCTGCTCGCCACCGCCGCGTTCGCGGCCCAGGCCCAGACCACCCCCGCCGGCCTGTGGAAGACGATCGACGACGAGACCAAGCAGGAGAAGTCGCTGGTGCGCATTGCCGAGTCCGGCGGCGCCTTGAACGGCCGCATCGAGAAGCTGCTCGACCCGAAGGCCCTGCCCGACGCCAAGTGCGACAAGTGCAGCGACGAGCGCAAGGACCAGCCGGTGGCCGGCCTGTTGATCATCCGCAACGTGAAGAAGAACGCCGACGACGCGGCGCTGTGGGACGGCGGCGACATCCTCGACCCGAACAACGGCAAGGTCTACAAGGTCCGGCTCAAGCCCATCGACGGCGGCAAGAAGCTCGAGGTGCGCGGCTACATCGGCGCGCCGCTGCTGGGCCGCACGCAGACCTGGGTGCGCGTCGAGTGACGCGGCCCGACGAACACGAATTCACTGGAGAGAAGACGATGAGTCGATTCAACGTCCGCAAGGTCGCCGTGCTCGGCGCCGGCGTGATGGGCGCGCAGATCGCGGCCCACCTGGTCAACACCAAGGTGCCGGTCGTGCTGTTCGACCTGCCCGCCAAAGAGGGCCCCAAGAGCGCCATCGCGCTCAAGGCGATCGAGAACCTCAAGAAGCTCAAGCCCGCGCCGCTGGGCGTGGCCGAGGACGCTGGCCTGATCACACCGGCCAACTACGAGGAGCATCTCGCGCTGCTCGGCGAATGCGACCTGGTGATCGAGGCGATCGCCGAGCGCATGGACTGGAAGCTCGACCTCTACACCAAGATCGCGCCGCACATCGCCGCGCACGCGATCGTGGCGTCGAACACCTCCGGCCTGTCGATCACCAAGCTGAGCGCTGTGCTGCCCGAATCGATCAAGCCGCGCTTTTGCGGCATCCACTTCTTCAACCCGCCGCGCTACATGGCGCTGGTCGAGCTGATCGCGACGCCGACCACGCAAGCCGAGGTGCTCGACCAGCTGGAAGGCTTCGTCACCACCTTCCTCGGCAAGAGCGTCGTGCGCGCGAACGACACGCCGAACTTCATTGCCAACCGCGTCGGCATCGCCGGGATGCTGGGCACGATCAAGGAGGCCGAGAACTACGGCCTGTCGTATGACGTGGTCGACGACCTGACCGGCAAGAAGCTCGGCCGCGCCAGCTCGGGCACCTTCCGCACCGCGGACGTGGTCGGCCTCGACACGATGGCCCACGTCATCAAGACGCTGCAGGACAACCTCGCCGACGATCCGTTCTTCCCGAGCTATGCGACGCCCGCGGTGCTCGAGGGCCTGATCAAGGCCGGCGCGCTGGGCCAGAAGACCGGCGCGGGCTTCTACAAGAAGGTCGGCAAGGACATCCTGCGCCTCGATCCTGCCAAGCAGGACTACGTGCCGGCCGGCGGCAAGGCCGACGCCATCGTCGAGCGCATCCTGAAGAAGCCCGCCGCCGAGCGCCTGAAGCTGCTGCGCGAATCGAGCAACCCGCAGGCGCAGTTCCTGTGGGCGATCATGCGCAACAGCTTCCACTACGCCGCCGTGCACCTGGAAGCGATCGCCGACACCGCGCGCGACGTCGACTTCGCGATGCGCTGGGGCTTCGGCATGAAGCAAGGCCCGTTCGAGCTGTGGCAAGACGCCGGCTGGCAGCAGGTTGCCGCCTGGGTCAAGGAAGACATCGACGCCGGCAAGGCGCTGAGCAAGGCGCCGCTTCCCGCATGGGTCTTCGACGGCCGCACCGGTGTGCACACGCCCGAAGGCTCGTGGTCGCCCGCGAAGAAGGCCTATGTGCCCGCGAGCAAGCTGCCTGTCTACGCGCGCCAACTGTTCCCCGAGACCGTGCTGGGTTCGGGCGCGACCGATGCGCTCAAGAGCGGCACCGAACTCTTCAAGAACGAGGAAGTGCGCGTCTGGACGCTCGACGGCGAGGTGGTCATCGCCTCGATCACCGCCAAGCTGCACCTGATCAGCCCGGCCGTGACCGAAGGGCTGCTCAAGGCCGTGGAGATTGCCGAGGGCGGCTACCAGGGCCTGGTGATCTGGTCGCCCGACGACGTGTTCTCGGCCGGCGCCAACCTCGAGTCGCTGATGCCGGTGTTCATGAAGCTGGGCGCCAAGGGCATCGCGCCGGAGGAGAAGAAGCTGCAGGACGCGATGCTGCGCATCCGCTATGCGCAGGTGCCGGTGGTCAGCGCGATCCGCGGCATCGCACTGGGCGGCGGCTGCGAACTGGCGGTCCATTGCGCCAAGCGCGTCGCGGCGATGGAAAGCTACATGGGCCTGGTCGAGGTCGGCGTCGGCCTGATCCCCGGCGGCGGCGGCCTGGCCTACATCGCGCGCCGCGCGGCCGAGATGGCCACGGCCGGCAACGCGAACGCCGACATCCTGAAGTTCGTGACCGACGGCTTCACCAGCGCCGCGATGGCCAAGGTGGGCACCAGCGCGATCGAAAGCCGCAAGCTCGGCTACCTGCTCGACAGCGACGTGATCGTTGCGCACAAGGACGAGCTGCTGTACGTGGCGCTTTCGCAGGCCAAGGCGCTGTACGCGAGCGGCTACCGCGCGCCGGTGCGCAAGCCTTTCCCGGTCGCGGGCCGCAACGGCATCGCCACCATCAAGGCACAGCTCGCCAACATGCGCGACGGCGGCTTCATCAGCGCGCACGACTTCCACATCTCGGCCCTGATCGCCGACGTGGTCTGCGGCGGCGATGTCGACGCGGGTTCGCTCGTGACCGAGGAGTACCTGATGGCCCTCGAGCGCAAGCACTTCTGCGGCCTGCTCGAGCACCCGAAGAGCCAGGAACGGATCATGGGCATGCTGCAGACCGGCAAGCCGGTTCGCAACTGAGCCACGCGGGCCGCGCATGTCTCACGCACCCGCACCGCCTGACTCCCTCTCCCGCTCGCGGGAGAGGGCGGGGGTGAGGGCTGCGCGCGGCCTGCGCCAGCGCTCGACCGATGCGGAAGCAATGCTCTGGAACCGCCTGCGTTCGCGCCAGCTCGACGGCCTCAAGTTCCGCCGCCAGCACCCGGTTGCAGGTTTCGTCGTCGACTTCGCGTGCATGGAGGCCGGCATCGCGGTCGAACTCGACGGCGGTCACCACGCCGAGCCTGCAGCGGTTCTCCGCGATGACCAACGTTCACAGGCTATCGCCGACGAAGGCTTGCGCGTGATCCGCTTCTGGAACAACGACGTTCTGAACAACATCGAGGGCGTGCTGCAGATCATTGCCGAGGCCACTCGTCACCCTCACCCCAGCCCTCTCCCGCAAGCGGGAGAGGGAGCAAAACACCCTGCGCTCTCTCCGGCAATTGGAGAGGGAGTGAACACCAAGGAGCCTTCTCATGGCTAAGCAAGTGCAAGACGCCTACATCGTCGCTGCCACCCGCACCCCGATCGGCAAGTCCGGCCGCGGCTACTTCAAGAACACGCGCCCCGACGACCTGCTGGTCGCCGCGATCAAGAGCGCGCTGACGCAGGTGCCCACGCTGGACCGCGGCGCGGTCGAGGACGCGATCATCGGCTGCTCCTTCCCCGAGGGCGAGCAGGGCATGAACATGGCGCGCATCGCGGTGCAGCTGGCCGGCTTCACCAAGCCGGTCGGCGGCGTCACGGTAAACCGCTTCTGCGCCTCGGGCCTCACGGCCATCCAGATGGCGGCCGACCGCATCCGCGTCGGCGAGGCCGACGTGATGATCGCCGGCGGCGCCGAGTCGATGAGCCTGGTGCCGATGGGCGGCAACAAGCCCTCGTTCAACCCGGCCATCTTCGAGCGCGACGAAGACATCGGCATCGCCTACGGCATGGGCATCACGGCCGAGAAGGTCGCGGCGCAGTGGAAGGTCTCGCGCGAGGCGCAGGACGCCTTCTCGCTCGAGTCGCACCAGCGCGCGCTGAAGGCCATCGCGGCCGGCGAGTTCAAGGACGAGATCACGCCGATCGAGGTGCTCGCGCGCATGCCCGACCTCGCCACCGGCGAGCAGATCGTCAAGCGCCGCACCGTCGACATCGACGAAGGCCCGCGTCCCGACACCTCGCTCGAGGGCTTGGCCAAGCTCAAGCCGGTGTTCGCCGCCAAGGGCAGCGTCACCGCCGGCAACAGCTCGCAGACCAGCGACGGCGCCGGCGCGCTGATCCTGGCCTCCGAGCGCGCCATCAAGCAGTACGACCTCAAGCCGCTGGCGCGCTTCGTCAGCTTTGCGGCGCGCGGCGTGCCGCCGGAGATCATGGGCATCGGTCCGATCGAGGCGATCCCGGCCGCGCTCAAGTACGCGGGCCTCACGCAGGACCAGATCGACTGGATCGAGCTCAACGAAGCCTTCGCGGCGCAGTCGCTCGCGGTGATCAACAGCGTGGGTCTCGACCCCGCCAAGGTCAACCCGATGGGCGGCGCGATCGCGCTCGGTCACCCGCTGGGCGCCACCGGCGCGATCCGCGCGGCGACCGTGGTGCACGCGCTGCGCCGTCGCAACCTGAAGTACGGCATGGTGACGATGTGCGTCGGCACCGGCCAGGGTGCCGCGGGCATCTTCGAACGCGTCTGAGGCACGACCTGCCAGGACACGAGAGGGCCGCCGCTGCGCACAACGCAACGGCGGCCCTCGCTGCATCGGGAGTCCCATCGATGACGCAACCCGTTCGCTTCCTCGCCGACGACGGCTTCGAACTCCACGGCACGTTGCACGGCGATGCCGCGCAGGCGCAGACCGCCGTGCTGCTCGCGCCCGCGATGGGCGTGCCGCAGCGCTTCTATGCCGACTTCGCGCAGTGGCTGGCGCGGCAAGGTCATCTGGTGCTGTGCTTCGACTACCGCGGCATCGGCGCCTCTCGTCCGCCATCGCACAGGACGCTGCGCGGCTTCGAAGCCGACGTCAGCACCTGGGCCGAGCGCGACACTGCCGCGGCGCTGCGCTTCCTCGAATCGCAGGCGGCCGACGGCGCACCCCTGCACTGGATCGGCCACAGCCTCGGCGGCCAGATCGTCGGCCTGGTGCCGGGCCACGAGCGCGTGGCCAGCATCGTGACCGTCGGCTGCGGCAGCGGCTACTGGCTGCAAAACGCCTGGAAGCTGCGCGTCTACGTCTGGTGGCTGTGGTTCGTGATCTGCCCGATCGTGATGCCGCTGGCGGGCTACTTCCCCGGCCGGCGGCTCAAGAAGATCGGCGACCTGCCCTATGGCGTGATGCGGCAGTGGCGGCGCTGGTGTCTCCACCGCGACTACCTGATGAGCGAAGGCGGCGCACGATGGCGCGAGCGCTATGCGGCGATCCGCGCGCCGCTGCTGAGCCTCTCGTTCACCGACGACGAATACATGTCCGCCGCGAACACGGCCTCGATCCACGGCTTCTACAGCGGCAGCGAGAAGACCATGAAGCGCATCGCGCCGGCCGACATCGGCGCGCGGCAGATCGGACACTTCGGCTTTTTCCGCAAGCGCTTCGAGGCGACGCTGTGGCCGCAGGTCGGCCAATGGCTCGCGCGCAGCGCCTGACCCTCTTTCACGCCCAGGAGACACACCCATGAGCATCAAGACCGCGACGCTTTCCGGCGTGGCCACCATCGAGATCGCGCGCCCCGAGAAGAAGAACGCGATCACGATGGCGATGTACCAGCAGATGGCCGACGCCATCCTCGACGCGCAGCTCGACTCGAGCGTGCGCGCCATCCTGATCACCGGCCAGCCCGGCATCTTCACCTCGGGCAACGACCTCGAGGACTTCATGCAGCGCCCGCCGCAGGGCGCCGACTCGCCGGTGTTCAAGTTCATGGAGGCGCTGCTGGGCTGCGACAAGCCGGTGATCGCCGCGGTGACGGGCGCGGCGATCGGCATCGGCACCACCATGCTGCTGCACTGCGACCTGGTCTACGTGGCCGACGAGGCGCGCCTGGCGATGCCCTTCACCAGCCTGGGCCTGGTGGCCGAGTTCAGCTCCAGCCTGCTGGTGCCGCAGCTGATGGGCCGCGCGCGCGCGGCCGAGAAGATCCTGCTCGGCGACCCGATGACCGGCGCCGAGGCGGTGGAACTGGGCATCGCCAATGCCGTGTTGCCCACCAGCGAGGTGGTCGCGCATGCGCGCCGCGTCGCCGAGCGCTTCAACGGCCTGCCGCCGACCGCCGTGCGCGAGACCAAGAAGCTGATGACACGCGCGAGCGCCGCGTTGATCAAGGAGCAGATCGCCGCCGAGGGCGAGGTGTTCGCACGCCAGCTGCGCAGCCCCGAGGCGCGCGAAGCCTTCCAGGCCTTCTTCGAGAAGCGCAAGCCGGACTACTCGAAGTTCTGACGCGGCCGGGAAGGTTTGCGCAATGACCCTGAGGCCATGACCACCCTCGCCAAGATCGCCCTCGGCCCGCTGCTGCTGGCCCAGGCGCGGCTGGCGCGGCGCAGGGCACCGGTGCTGCCGGAGGCCGACGGCGAGCGCGAGGGCCGCATTGCCGGCACGGGCGTGCCCCTGTCGCTGCTGATCGTCGGCGATTCGTCCGCCGCCGGCGTCGGCGTGGCGACGCAGGACCGCGCCTTCACCGGCTTCTTGCTGCGCGCGCTGCGCGCGCAAAGCGACCGCGCGATCCACTGGCGGCTGGCGGCGAAGAGCGGGGTCAACTCCGAGGCCGCGCTGGCGCTGCTCGACCCGCTCGACGGCTGGCGCGCCGAGATCGCGGTCGTGGTCCTGGGCGTCAACGACGTGATCGACCAGCTGCCGCCGCACCGCGTGCTGATCGCGCGCGAGGCGCTGGCCGCGCGGCTGCGCGATCGTCACGGCGTGCGCCACACGGCGTTCACGCCGCTGCCGCCGATGCACGAGTTCCCGCTGCTGCCGCATCCGCTGCGCGCGGTGGTCGGCCGCGACGCGCAGCGGCTCAACGCCGCGCTGGCCGCCTGGGCGCGGCGGCGCGACGACGCCAGCCTCGTGCCGATCGACGGCCTGCGCCTCGGGCCCGAGTCGATGGCGGCCGACGGATTCCACCCCGGCGAGCCGGTCTACCGCGTCTGCGGCGAGGCCGTCGCGCGCCACATCGCAACGCGGCTGCTTTAACAAGATCCAACAGGAGACCCGCGCATGAACACGCTCAAGGGCAAGACCCTCTTCATCACCGGCGCGAGCCGCGGCATCGGCCTGGCCATCGCCAAGCGCGCGGCAGCCGACGGCGCCAACGTCGCGCTGATCGCCAAGACCACCGAAGCGAATCCCAAGCTGCCGGGCACGATCTACAGCGCGGCCGAGGAGATCGCGGCGGCCGGCGGCCAGGCGCTGCCGATCGCCGGCGACATCCGCGACGAGGCCAGCGTGCTGGCCGCGGTGGCGCAGGCGGTCGAGCGCTTCGGCGGCATCGACATCCTGGTCAACAACGCCAGCGCGATCAGCCTGACGCCGACGCACGCGACGCCGATGAAGCGCTTCGACCTGATGTTCGGCGTCAACGTGCGCGGCACCTACCTGTGCACCCAGGCCTGCCTGCCGCACCTGATCCGGGCCGCCGAGCGGGGGCGCAACCCGCACGTGCTCAACATGAGCCCGCCGCTGTCGATGAAGCCGCACTGGTTCCAGCACCACGTGGCCTACACGATGGCCAAGTACGGCATGAGCGAGTGCACGCTGGGCCATGCGGCCGAGTTCAAGGCCTATGGCATCGGCGTGAACAGCCTGTGGCCGCGCACGGCCATCGCGACGGCGGCGTTGCAGATGATTCCGGGCGTCGACGTGGCCAAGTGCCGCACGCCGGAGATCCTGGCGGATGCGGCCTATCTGATCCTCACCAGCGACGCCAAGACGACGACCGGCAACTTCTTCATCGACGACGCGCTGCTCGCGCAGCACGGCGTCACCGACCTGGAGAAGTACAGCGTCACGCCGGGCAACAAGGACTTCATCCCCGACTTCTTCGTGGATTAGGTGAACCACCCCCGAAGCGCCTTCGGCGCCTCCCCCTCAAGGGGGCGACGCGAGTGGACCAGCGAAGCCGGATCCACCGCGTCCGCTGGTTTCAGCTTGCGCGACGCGCAGTGGAGCAACTGAAGTGAATGCAGACGACTTCAACCGCCGCGGCGCCGGTCACCTGCCGGGCCACCTGGGCATCGTCGTGCGCCGCGTCGACCGCGACGCGGTGCATGCCGAACTGCTGGTGCGCCAGGAGCTGATGGCGCCCAACGGCTTCCTGCATGCCGGCAGCGTCGTGACGCTGGCCGACACCTGCGCCGGCTACGGCTGCGTCGCCAACCTGCCCGAGGGCGCGAGCGGCTTCACGACCATCGAGCTCAAGAGCAACCACCTCGGCACCGCGCGCGAGGGCACCATCGAGTGCATCGCCACGCCCGTGCACCTGGGTCGGCAGACCCAGGTGTGGGACTCGGTGGTCACGCACCGCGAGAGCGGCAAGACGATCGCGCTGTTTCGCTGCACGCAGATGGTGCTGTTCCCGCGCGCACCCGTCGGCAGCTAGCGCGCCGGGGCCGACGCCGCTTCGCTGGCCGGCTGCGCCGGTGGGCGCGGACCGATCTCGACCGTCACCAGCTCGCGCAGGATGCCGCCACCGGCGACGCTGCCGCTCGTCGTGCCACGGCCGTCCATGCGCGCCAGGCAGGCCTCGCGGTCCTCGGGCGGCAGGCGCTCGCAGCGCAGCCGCGCGTTGCGCGCGTACACCGCTGGATCCTCGCCGGCCGCGAGGCGTGCCGCCTCGGCGCGCGCGGCGCCCGCCTCGCGCAGGCAGGCCTCGCGGTCCTGGCTGCTGCGCCCGCTGAGGCAGGCGGCTCGCTCCTGCTCGTATCGCGAACGGGCCTCGCCAGGGGGTGACGAGGCACCGGGCTTCGCCGGCGCCTGGGCCATCGCGGCGGCACAGGCCAGCAGCGACAGGCCGAGCGTGAGGCGCCTCATCTCTTCTTGCCGACGCGATTGCCGATCACGCCGCCGACCGCAGCCCCGCCGACCGTGCCCAGTGCGCTACCGTCCGTCAGCACGGCACCGCCCACGGCACCCACGCCGGCACCGATGGCCGTAGCCTTGTCGCGTTCGGACATGCTGGCACAGCCACCCAGGCCAGCCAGGAACGCAGCCATCGTGGCGCACGCGGCGCCGGTTCGTATTCGGTTGAGTCGTTTCATTGCGGACCTCCTGCATCACAAGCGAAACCCCATGCCGCCCCCTCACGGGCGGGCGGCACCGTGTCCCCGTGCTGGATGCGGGCAAGCGCGATGCCCGCCAGCGCCTGCCGGCAGGACGTCCATGCGCCTGACGCGGCTTTTTCGCCTGCTGACCGGCCTGCTGCTGCTGCCGGTCGCGGCCACGCTGGCCTACATCGGGGTGGCCGAGTGGAAGGCCCATCGCGCCGCACAGGCAGGGGTGGAACAGCTCGAGGGCCTGCGCAGCGCGCTGACGGCGGCCGAGATGGCCTCGCGCGAGCGCGGACCGGCCAACGGCGTGCTCGGCGACGGCGAGCCGGCCGACCGGGCCAAGCAGCGGCGGCTGGCCGAGGCGCGCGAGCGCACCGACCGCGCCTTCGACGACCTCGAGCGCCGTCTCGGCGAGGACGGCGCCGACGGCGCCCATGCCCGCGAGGCCGAGCGCATCGCCGCGGCGCGCCGGGCCTTGCGCGAGGCACGTCGCACGATCGACGGCCTGGCCGTGCAGGCGCGCGCGCACCGCGCGCCGGCCGACATCCAGGCCGCGGTGGAGCGCATGTTCGCGGTGATCCCCATGCTCGGCCCCACCACCAACTGGTACGCCGGCGGCGCGCAGGCCGTTCATCCCGAGCTGTCGGACGCGATCATCGGCGCGCGCCTGGCCGCCGACCTGCGGGAGTACGCCGGCCAGCTCGGCTCGCACTTCACCGCCGCGCTGACTGCCGAGCAGCCGTTCACGCGCGCCGAACAGGCACGCATCGACCACACGCGCGGGCGCATCGACCAGCTCCACGCGCTGCTGCGCACGCGGCTGGCGGCCGAGCCGCTGCCGGAACCAGCGGCCGCGGCGGCCGCGCGGCTGGAGGAGCGCTACTTCGGCCGCGCGCAGCGCCTGCTGGAAGAGGTGATGCGCGCCGGCGCCGACGACGGCCGCTACGGCCTGGACACCGCCGAGTTCGCCGCCCGCTATGTGCCGGACATGAACCCGATCGTCGAGCTGCGCGACGCGCTGCTCGACGACGCGATGCGCCGCGCCAATGCCGACCGCGACGCCGCCGGCATCGCGCTGGCCGCCGTCATCGCCTTGCTGCTGACGGTGCTCGCCGCGCTGGCGACGCTGCTGATCGTGATCCGACAGCGCATCGTGCAGCCGCTGGCCGAGTCGAGCGCGCTGATCGCCGCGCTGGCCGACGGCGACCTCGAGCGCGAGGTTCCCGAACCGGTGGCCGACGACGAGATCGCCGACATCCTGCGCGCGACGCAGGCGCTCAAGCAGCGCAGCCTCGAGCGCCACGTACTCGCCCTGGAGCGCGACGGCCTGATCGCGCAGTTGCGCGAGCAGTCCAACACCGACTTCCTGACCGGCCTGCCGAACCGGCGCGCCTTCTTCGAAGCCGCCACGCGCGAGCTGGCGCAGGCCCGGCGCCACCTGCACTCGCTGTCGCTGATGATGCTCGACCTCGATCACTTCAAGCGCATCAACGACACCTACGGCCATGCCGCCGGCGACGAGGTGCTCAAGGCGGTGGCGGCACGCGCGCGGGTGAGCTTTCGGCTCGGCGACGTGGTCGCGCGCTACGGCGGCGAGGAGTTCGTCGTGCTGCTGCCGCACTGTCCGCGCGAGGAGGCGATCCACAACGCCGAGCGGCTGCGCCAGATCATCGCCGAGCTGGTGGTGCCGCTGGCCACGCGTGATCGAATGACCACCACGGTGAGCATCGGCGTCGCGGTCTCGACGCCCGAGGACCTGACGCCCGACACGCTGTGCCAGCGCGCCGACCGCGCGCTCTATCACGCCAAGCGGCACGGCCGCAACCGCGTCGCCTTCGCCGCGCTGGACGGCATCGTCGACATCGCGCGCTACGACAGCTACGACGACGATCCGCCGGCCGGCGGCATCACGCCGGACACGCCGGCGCACCCTCTGGAGCGCGCAAGCGGCGTGCGCCCGGACACCTAGGGCGCAGGCCCCAGGCACGCGGGTTCATGCAGGCTCGGCCTGCGCTGCCGCGCTGCCGCAGCTCGGGCAGTAGTGGAAGAAGGCGTTCTTGCGCGTCGCGCACTGGCCGCAGCGGTCGAACAGCTTCAGGCCGCAGTGCACGCAGAAGTTGCTCGCGGCATCGCCCGGGCTGGCGATCGCACGCTCGCAACCCGGGCAGACGTTGATCGACATCTGCTTGAGCGCCTGCTCGTAGCCCAGCGATGCGCGCCGCTGGGCCTCGGTCTGCTGCGCCGCTTCCTGGCGCTTGGCGAGGTAGCGGCGCATCGCCTGGATCACGTAGTGACCGGCCACCGCGGTGAGCAGGATGCCGACCGCGTAGCGCACGTAGCCGCCGTAGCTCGGCAGGTAGGGCACGAGCTCGAAGAAGAAGGTGAAGGCCGCGAACAGCACGAAGCCGCGCGCCAGCGGCCAGTAGTCGCTCTTGCGCTTGCGCGCGACCAGCCAGGCCGCGATCGCCAGCAGCGGCAGCGTCAGCGCGAGTCGCGCGCCGAACACGCGCAGCTCCTGGCGGAACAAGGCTTTCTCGTAAGCCGGCTGCGCGGCGGCGAGCAGGTCGGCCTCGGCCTGGCGCGCGCGCATGCCGGCCTGCGACGCGTCGAGCAGCGCCTGATCGATCTGCTCGACCGCCGCCTGCGCCTCGCGCTCGCGCGCCTTGAGGCCGTCGAGCTCACGCGTGCGCTTGATGACCTCGGGGTCCTGCGCGGGATCGGTGGTCGCGGTGCGCGTCGCGAGCCAGTTCTGGTAGGCCGCGCGCGCGGCGCTGTAGGCGTTGCCGGCCGCGTTCTGCGCCAGCTGGGCCTGCTGGCGGCGCGCATGCAGCTCGCTTTGGCGCTTGTCCTGCTTCTCGGCCTCGGCACGCGCATTGGCCAGTGCGATCGGCTCGGCGAAGCGGTCGATCGACACGCGGTCCTCGACCTTGGGCAGATCGGCGACGATCTTCGCGCCCAGGCCGATCAGGAAGCCGGCGAACACGAAGCTCACCAGCCACATGACGATCGCGAACAGCCGCTCGGGAACCCGCAGGCTCTTGAACATGGACGCCCTCTCCGGTCGTTGGTGTGCGGCGATTCTTGCCTGCGCGGGCACTCGCGCACAATCGCGGCATGAGCATCCAGACCGACGACTTTTCCGCAGGGACGCCGCTGCCGCGCGTGGTCAGCGCTGCCAGCAGCTCGCCCAACGAAGAGGCCGTCGAGCGCGCGCTGCGGCCCAAGGACCTGCACGAGTACGTCGGCCAGGCCAAGGCGCGCGAGCAGCTCGAGATCTTCATCGGCGCGGCAAAGAAGCGCGCCGAGGCGCTGGACCACGTGCTGCTGTTCGGCCCGCCGGGGCTGGGCAAGACGACGCTCAGCCACATCATCGCCGCCGAGCTGGGCGTGAACCTGCGCCAGACCTCGGGGCCGGTGCTCGAGAAGCCCAAGGACCTGGCGGCCATCCTCACCAACCTCGAGCGCAACGACGTGCTCTTCATCGACGAGATCCACCGGCTCTCGCCGGTCGTCGAGGAGATCCTCTATCCCGCGCTGGAGGACTACCAGATCGACATCATGATCGGCGAGGGGCCCGCGGCGCGCTCGATCAAGCTCGAGCTGCAGCCCTTCACGCTGGTCGGCGCGACCACGCGCGCCGGCATGCTGACCAACCCGCTGCGCGACCGCTTCGGCATCGTCGCGCGGCTGGAGTTCTACTCGACCGAGGAGCTCGCTCGCATCGTCACGCGCTCGGCCGGGCTGCTGCACGCGCCGATCGACCCCGAGGGCGCGATCGAGATCGCGCGCCGCTCGCGCGGCACGCCGCGCATCGCCAACCGGCTGCTGCGCCGCGTGCGCGACTACGCCGACGTGAAGGCCGAGGGCCACATCGGCCGCGCGATCGCCGACAAGGCGCTGGCGATGCTCGACGTCGATCCACAGGGCTTCGACGTGATGGACCGCAAGCTGCTCGAGGCGGTGATCCACCGCTTCGACGGCGGCCCGGTCGGCCTGGACAACGTGGCCGCGGCGATCGGCGAGGAGCCGGGCACCATCGAGGACGTGATCGAGCCCTACCTCATCCAGCAGGGCTACCTGCAGCGCACGCCGCGCGGCCGCATCGCGACGATGGCGGCCTATCGGCACCTGGGCGTGGTGCCGCCCAAGGCGAGCGGCGGGGATCTGTTCGGCGCCTAGTCCCGGCTCAGTCCCTCTTGCTCGGGGAGAGGGCCGCAAGCGGCAAGGGGCGCGTCTCGCTCGGCCCGCGTGGTGTGCACAGCCGGCCCACGATCCACAGACCCGCGGCCAAGGCCGCCACGCAAGCCAGCTGCGCCGTCCACGCGAGCGTGTGAGCAACCCACAGGAAGCCCAGCGCGCCGGACAGCAGCAGCACGAACAGCGCGATCGCGGCCCACTGCCGCGCCGGCGTGAGCGGCGGGTCGTAGCGACCGTGGCGCACGCGCTCGATGTCGAACGGCGGCTTGGGAAAGCGCTCGACCACGTCCGCCGGTCGCCAGCCGGGCGGCTTGAGCCACACGCGCAGCTTGTCGGCCCACGAGCGCGCATGCCAGCTGTCGTGCGCCAGCGCCGCGTAGACCTCGAGGTTGGCCCACAGCGGGTTCCAGCTGCGCAGTGGACTGCGCGTGCCGTAGACGCAGGGCTCGTCGTCGTGCTCGGGCTCCCAGCTGCCGAACAGCCGGTCCCAGACGAGCAGGATGCCGCCGTAGTTGCGGTCCAGGTAGCGGTCGTTCACCGCGTGGTGCACGCGGTGGTTGCTGGGCGCGCAGAACCAGCGGTCGAACCAGCCGAGCCGGCCGATCTGCTGCGTGTGCACCCAGTACTGGTAGAGCAGATCGACCAGGCCGACCACCGCATAGACCAGCGGCGGAAAGCCCAGCACCGCCATCGGCAGGTAGAAGATCCAGCTCAGCAGGAAGTAGCTGCTGGGCTGGCGCAGCGCGGTGCTGAGGTTGTAGTCCTCGCTCTGGTGGTGCACCACGTGCGCGGCCCACAGCACCGCCACCGTGTGGCCGAGGCGGTGGTTCCAGTAGTAGAGGAAGTCGTAGAGCACCAGGCCCGCGAGCCACACCCACCACGCCGAGGCAGAGAGCTCGAACAGCGCCAGGTGCTGCCATGCCAGCGTGTAGATGCCGAGCATCACCAGCTGCCCGAACACGCCGGTCAGCTGGCTCAGGATGCCCAGGCCGATGCTGTTCAGCGCATCGTTGACCCGATAGGTATTGCGTCCGCGCCGCCAGCCGACGAGGCACTCGAGCGCGATCAGGCCGAGGAAGACGGGCGTTGCGAGGACGATGACTTGGGCACCTTGCAGCATCGCGCGATGTTCACGCAACGGCGCCCGACTGCACAGCCGGTGAAGCCCGAGGGCGACTCAACGCGCACGGGCCGACCTGGCCGGCCGGCTCGCCGGCTGCGGCACGTTGGCGATGCGCCGCTCGCCGGCGCCGAGTCCATCGAAGGTGCTCGTCACGAGCCAGTCGATGATCTGCTCGTCGCTGTACTGCCCGCCCGCCTTGAGCAGCCCCAGCACCGGATCGCAGGCGCGCGCGAACAAGGTGAACAGCACCAGCTCGGCAGGTAGCGAGGGATTCAGCCCCCCGGCGGCCTGTGCACGCAAGATCCAGTCGCCCAGCTTGTCGCTGAGCACGAGCAGCCGGTCCATGTAGGCCGCGTGGCCGCGCAGCGCCTCGGTCAGCCGCGAGTTCTGCGACGGCAGGCTCGGCATCTCGCCGGCGAGCTGCACCTCCAGCGTCCAGCGCACGATGGCTTCGAGCCGCTGCGTCACCGCCAGTTGCGGCTGCGCATCGAGGGCATCCACCTGCTCGATCGCCCGCTCGAGCACGCGCACCATCGCCGCGGCGGCCAGCTCCTCCTTGGAGGTGAAGTGCTTGTACAGGCTGGCCTTGGCCAGCCCCGCTTCGGCCGCGACCTCGTCGACCGTCATCAGGTCGTAGCCCTTGGTGGCCAGCAGGCGGTTGACCGCGCTGACGATCGCGTCCTCGCGCAGGCGCAGCACTTGATCGCGGTAAGAGAGGGTGGTGGCCATGCCCGCATTCTATGCCGATTGAACCGATGAGTACGTTATTTGAACTTGACGGTCATTTCGTGAACCGATTAGTATTCGTCACATACCAATGAGTTCAAGCAACGTGGAACGCATCGCCGTCATCGGCTCCGGCATCTCGGGCCTCGCTGCCGCGCGGCGGCTGCACGCGGCCGGGCGGCGCATCACCTTGTTCGAAGCAGGCAGCCATTTCGGCGGCCACGCGAACACGGTCGACATCGCCATCGACGGCATCGAGCATGGCGTCGATACCGGCTTCCTGGTCTTCAACCACCGCACCTATCCCAAGCTGGTGAGCCTGTTCGGCGAGCTCGGCGTGGCCACAGCGCCATCGGACATGTCGTTCTCGGTGCAGTCGGCCGGCGTCGAATGGGCGGGCAGCAGCCTGGGCGCGGTCTTCGCGCAGCGCCGCAACCTGTTGCGCCCCTCGTTCTGGCGAATGCTCGCGGACATTGCCCGCTTCAATCGGCTGGCAACCGAACTGGCGCAGCGCGGCGGCGATGGCGAACGGCGCGAGCCGGTGGCCGACTTCCTGGACCGGCATGGCTTCGGCCGGCCGTTCCGGCAGTGGTACCTGCTGCCGATGATCGCGTGCATCTGGTCGTGCCCGACCGAGCAGATGCTGCGCTTTCCCATCGAGACGCTGGTGCGCTTCTGCCACAACCATGGCCTGCTGCAGATCGACGACCGGCCGCAGTGGCACACGGTGCGCGGCGGCTCGCGCCACTACGTGCGGCGCATCGTGGAGCAGCTGCCCGATGCACGGCTGTCGACACCGGTGCTCGAGATCGTGCGGCGCGATGCCGGCGTCGGCGTGCGTACGCTGGACGCCTTCGAGCACTTCGACCAGGTCGTGATGGCCTGCCACAGCGACGAGGCGCTCGCGCTGCTCGGCGACGGCGCGACGCCGGTCGAGCGTCACATCCTCGGCGCGATCCGCTACCAGTCCAATCGGGCCCTGCTGCACACCGACGCGAGCCTGCTGCCCAGGCGCCACGGCGCCTGGGCAGCCTGGAACTACGAGGCCTCTGACACGAACCGCGGCGAGCGCGCCGTGTGCCTCCACTACCTGCTGCAGCGCCTGCAGCCGCTGCCCTGGCGCACGCCGGTGATCGTCACGCTCAACCCGCTGCGCGAGCCGCGGCCCGAAAGCGTGCTGCGTCGCCTCGTCTACGCGCACCCGGTGTTCGACCAGGCGGCGATCGAGGCGCAGCGGCGCCTGCCCGAGGTCCAGGGGCAGCAGCGCATCTGGTTCTGCGGGGCCTGGACCGGCTACGGCTTCCACGAGGACGGATTGGCGTCCGGCCTCGCCGCCGCCGAAGCCCTGCTGGCCCACAGCGAGCGGCCATGGCAGGGGGCCGCCTGATGGATGCCTCTGCGCTGATCGGCTTCGGCGAGGTGTGGCACCACCGGCTGCGTCCGCGCGAGCACGCCTTTCGCTACAGCCACTATTTCCTGATGCTGCCGATGCGCGCCTTGCGCGAGCACCCGGCACCCGCACTGCAGCGCAACCGCTTCGCGGCGCTCTCGTTCCACGATGCCGACCACGGCGACGGACGTGCCGACGCACTCGCGTGGTTCGACGAACTGCTCCAAGCCGAAGGCCTGCGCCACGAAGCCGACGGCGAGGTGTGGCTGCACACCTATCCGCGCGTGCTCGGCCACACCTTCAAGCCGGTGAGCTTCTGGTATGCGCACCGCGCCGACGGCTCGCTCGCCGCGGCGCTGGCGGAGGTCAACAACACGTTCGGCGAACGCCACGCCTACCTGATGAGCGGACCGCAGCTGGACTGGGGCCGCGAGGTGCAGGCGGCCAAGGTCTTCCACGTCTCGCCGTTCTGCGCCGTCGAAGGCCACTACCGGTTCCGCTTCGAACGCGACGAGGCGATGCGCCGCACCTCGGTGCGCATCGACCACCACGATGCGCAAGGCCCGCTGCTGCTCACCGGCGCGCACGGTGCGCTCGAGCCGCTGACCGCCCTCAGCGCACGCCGCGCGCTGCTGCGCATGCCGCTGCTGTCGCTTGGCATCGTCGCACGCATCCACTGGCAGGCGCTGCGCCTGGCGGCCAAGCGCGTGCCCTTCCATCGTCAACCAGCGGCGCCCGAGCGCTTCGTGACGCGATGAACCAACCCCTTGCCGGCCAGGCGCACCTGGCGTCCCCCGCGGCTGCGTGGCGGCCACCGCGCGCGGCGCGAACCGTGATGCGCCTGCTCGAACGACTGGCCGTGGGGCAGCTCGAGCTCTCGATGCCCGACGGCTCGCAACTGCGCTTCGGCCGCGGCGCGCCGCACGCCGCCTTGCGCGTGCGCGATGCGCGCTGCTTCGATCGCGCCCTGCGCGCCGGCGACATCGGCTTCGCCGAAGGCTACCTTGAAGGCGAATGGGACACCGCCGACCTGCCGGCGCTGATCGGCCTGATGCTCGCCAACCGCGAGGTGCTCGAGCGGGTGATGTACGGCTCGTGGTGGGGTTCGGCGCTGCACCGGCTGCGCCACGCGCTCAACCGCAACTCGCGCCGCGGCAGTGCCCGCAACGTCCATGCGCACTACGACCTGGGCAACCCGTTCTATGCGCTGTGGCTGGACGAGAGCATGAGCTACTCGAGCGCCTGGTTCGAAGGCGACCTCACCCGGCCGCTGGCCGAAGCCCAGCGCGCCAAGCAGCGGCGCGCGCTCGATCAGGCCGGCGTCCGCGAAGGTTCGCGGCTGCTCGAGATCGGCTGCGGCTGGGGCAGCCTTGCCCAGACGGCGGCGACCGAGTTCGGCGCCCGGGTCGCCGGCGTGACCCTGTCGCGCGAGCAGCTGGCCTGGGGACGCGAGCGCATCGCCGCTGCCGGGCTGGGCGACCGCGTGGACCTGCGACTCGCGGACTACCGCGACCTGCCCGCCGAGTTGGCGCGGCAGCCGTTCGATGCGGTGGTCTCGATCGAGATGTTCGAAGCCGTGGGGCACGCATACTGGGGCAGCTGGTTCGACACGCTGAGCCGCAGCCTTGTGCCGGGTGGACGGGCCTGCATCCAGAGCATCACGATCCGCGACGACCTGTTCGAGCGCTACCTGCACTCGACCGACTTCATCCAGCAGTACATCTTTCCCGGCGGCCTGCTGCCCAGCGTCGCGGCCTTCGAGGCCGAGGCACGGCGCCGCGGATTCGCGGTGGAGCAGCGCTTCGCATTCGGCCGCGATTACGCCGAGACGCTGCGCCGCTGGCGGCACGCCTTCCTGGCGCGCGAGGCCGAGGTGCGTCGACAGGGCTTCGACGATCGATTCCTGCGCATCTGGAACTTCTATCTCGCCTACTGCGAGGCGGCCTTCGACCATGGCAGCACCGACGTCGTCCAGTTCACGCTGCGGCGCACGACCTGATGGCACGCGCCGCCGCATGCTCGCCGCGCTGGCGGCGTGGCCTTGTCTTGCGGCGCGTGCCCAGGCCGACGCGCCGGCACCGGAGATCGCCGCCGCGCTGCCGATGGCACGGCCCATCGGTCGCGGCCGGATGCGCTATCTCGGCTTCACGGTCTACGACGCGCGCCTGTGGGCACAGGCCGGCTTCCGTGGCGCGCAGTTCGAGCGCGAGCCGTTCGTGCTCGAGCTCGTCTACGCGCGCCGGCTCGACGGCCGCGACATCGCGCAGCGCTCGATCGAGCTGATGCGCCGCCTCGGCCCCATCGAGCAGACGCAGGCCGCCGCGTGGCGCGCTGCGATGGAACGCGCCTTTCCCGACGTGGCGGCCGGCGACCGGCTTTGCGGCCTGTACCGGCCGAGCGGACTCGCGGCCTTCTGGCACAACGGCCGGCCCACCGCGACCATCGAAGACGCCGACTTCGCGCGCCGCTTCTTCGGCATCTGGCTGGCCGAGACCACGACCGAGCCGCAGCTTCGCCTGCAGCTGCTGGGTCACGCGCCATGAGCACCGGTGCGCGGCCGATCGGTACCTGGGCAGGACTGCGCTACGGCGCGCTCGGCCTGCCGCTGGCCTTTCTGGCGCTGCCGCTGTACGTGAACCTGCCCGACCACTACGCGCGCACGCACGACGTGCCGCTTGCGACGCTGGGGGCGGTGCTGCTCGCCACGCGGTTCGTCGATGCGGGCCTCGACCCCTTCATCGGCCCGGCGGTCGACCGGCTGTTCGCGCGTTCGGTACGCAGCGCCTGGTTCGCCGCCGCAGCGGCCGCGACAGTCGCCGCGGGCGCGTTCGCCGCCCTGTTCCTCGTGCCGGCCGGCGCTTCCCTCGCGATGCTGGCCGTGGGACTGGTCGCCGCCTATGTCAGCTACAGCGTGCTGAGCATCGTGCACCAGGCCTGGGGAACACGCCTGGGCGGCGATGCGCTGCAGCGCGCCCGCGTCACGGCCTGGCGCGAAGGCCTGGGCGTGATCGGCGTGCTGCTGGCCAGCGTGCTGCCGGCGCGCGCCGGCCTGGATGCTACCAGCGCGCTGCTGGCGATCGCGATGCTGCTGGGCCTGTGGGGCCTGGCACGAGGACCGAGCGCCGACGCCCGTGGGACGGCGCACGGCGGCAGCGATTGGCGCCTGCCGCTGTCCGACGCGCGCTTTCGCGGCCTGCTCGCGGTGTTCATGCTCAATGGCATTGCGGCCGCCGTCCCGGCAACGCTGCTGGTGTTCTTCGTGCGTGACCGCCTCCAGCTGCCCGGATCGCTGCCGCTGTTCCTGGGCGCCTACTTCGCCGCGGCCGTGCTGGCCGTGTGGCCCTGGCTTCGAGCGGTACGCCGTCACGGCCTCGCGGCCTGCTGGCTCGCCGCCATGCTCCTCGCGGCGGCGAGCTTCGCCGGCACGCTGGCGCTCGGCGCCGGCGACGGCGTCGGCTTCCTCGCGGTGTGCGTCGCCAGCGGCATGGCACTCGGTGCCGACCTCGTCTTGCCCGGTGCGCTGCTCACCGGCGTCGTGCAGCGCAGCGGCCATGCGCTGCGCGCGGAGGGTGCCTACGCCGGCTGGTGGACCGCGGCGACCAAGCTCAACCTCGGCCTCGCGGCCGGCGTCGCGCTGCCCGCGCTCGCGCTGGCCGGCTATGCGCCCGGCACGCGCGACGCGCAGGCGCTGCAGGCGCTCGCCGCCGCCTACGTTGCCGTGCCGTGTGCGCTCAAGCTCGCCGCGGCCGCCTTGCTGTGGCGCTGGCGACACCACGATCTTCAGCAAGGAGTTCGCGCATGAACCTGATTCGCCGCACAGCGGCCGTTGGCGCCGCTGCCTTTCTGCTGGCGGGCTGCGCAGGCCCGGGACTGGACGTCTACCGCCACGAGAAGCCGGCCTTCGACCTGCGCAGCTACTTCGACGGCCGCGTGCTCGCCCACGGCCTGGTCAGCGACCGCTCGGGCAAGGTGCTGCGCCGCTTCACCGTGACGATGGACGCTCGCTGGGAGGGTGATGTCGGCACGCTGGACGAGCAGTTCGTCTTCAGCGACGGCGAACGCCAGCGTCGCGTCTGGCGGCTCGTGCGTGGTCCCGACGGCCGCTTCAGCGGCACCGCCGACGACGTGGTCGGCCAGGCCGAGGGCGCGCAGTCCGGCGCGGCCTTTCGCTGGCGCTACACGCTGCGCGTGCCGGTGGACGGCCGCACCTGGGAGATCGACTTCGACGACTGGATGTTCGCCGTCGACGAGCGCACGGTGCTCAACCGCGCCGCGATGAGCAAGTGGGGCGTGCGCGTCGGCGAGGTCACGCTGGCCTTCACGAAACCCTGAACCGCGGCTCGTCTCGCCATGGCCGCCAATCCTCGCCTGAAGCAATGGGCCGGCCGCGTCGCCTGGGTCGTCGGCGCATCGTCAGGCATCGGGCGCGCCACCGCCTCGATGCTGCACGCGCAAGGCGCCAAGGTGGCGGTCTCGGCGCGCCAGGCGGGGGCGCTGGAGGCCTTCGTGCGGGACCATCCGGGCAGCTGCTCATTGCCGCTCGACGTGTGCGACGCGACCGCGCTGCGCAGCGCGGCACGGCAGCTGCTCGCGCGGCATGGCCGCATCGACCTCGCGATGTACTGCGCCGGCCACTATCGGCCGATGCGTGCGCAACACTTTGACGCGGCGGAAATGAGCCGCCATCTCGACGTCAACTACCTCGGTGCCGTGCGCTGGCTCGATGCCCTGCTGCCCACGCTGATCGCGCAAGGCGACGGCCATCTCAGCCTGGTCGCCAGCGTGGCAGGCTACCGCGGGCTGCCCCAGGCGCTGGCCTACGGGCCGAGCAAGGCGGCGCTGCTGCACCTGGCGCAGACGCTGTACATCGACCTCGCGCCTCAAGGCCTCGGCGTCTCGGTGATCAATCCGGGCTTCGTCGACACGCCGCTGACGGCGCAGAACGATTTTGCGATGCCGGCGTTGATCACGCCCGAGGAGGCGGCGCGGCACATTCTTCGGGGCTGGGCGCGCGGTCGCTTCGAGATCCATTTCCCATGGCGCTTCACGGTGCCGCTCAAGCTGCTTGGGCTGCTGCCGCACCGCCTCTACGTCGCGGCCGTGCGCCGCAGCACCGGAATCTGAACCATGGCAGGCGATCGACCGGTCAGCGACGACGCGCGCGTTCAGCGCGTCGTGCAGTTCTTCGAGAACCTCAGCTTGCCGCGGCTCGATGCATTGCACGAGATCTACGCTGCCGAGGCCCGCTTCATCGATCCGTTCAACGACGCGAACGGCCTTGATGCCATCCGGCGCGTCTACGCCCACATGTATGAGCAGCTCGAGCAGCCGCGCTTTCGCATCCAGCTGGCGGCGCTCGAGCAAGACGCGGCCCTGGTGCTGTGGACGTTCAGCTTCCGCCGTCGAGGGCGCGCGCAGACCGAGCGGATCGACGGAACCAGCGAACTGCGGTTCGGCGCCGACGGCCGCCTCCTGCTGCACCGCGATCATTGGGATCCGCAGCCGGTCTACGACATGGTGCCGCTGCTGGGGGCAGCCTTGCGCTGGCTGCGCCGACGGCTGTCGGCGCGCTGAAAGTCGCGACCGGGCGCATCCGGGACAATCCGTTGATGCGCCTGCCCAACCTGCTTGCCACCCGCTTCGGCCGCCTGACGGCCTTCTTCTTTCTCTACATCACCGAGGGCATTCCGCTCGGCTTTGCCGCCACCGCGATCGCCACGCAGCTGCGCCGGCAGGACGTCGGGCCGGCCGAGATCGGCGCCTTCGTCGGTTCGTTCTACCTGCCCTGGGCCTTCAAGTGGGCCTTCGGCCCGTTCATCGACGTGTTCGCGTCCGAGCGGCTGGGGCGCCGGCGCGGCTGGATCCTGGGCACGCAGATCATGCTCGTCGTCACGCTGCTGGCCTGCATGGGCCTGGAGCTGCCGGCACAGCTCGGCGCGCTGACCGGCGTGCTGCTGATCCACAACAGCTTCGGCGCGATGCAGGACGTCGCGATCGACGCGCTGGCAGTCAACACGCTGCACGAGGACGAGCGCGGCCTGGCCAACGGCGTGATGTTCGGCGGCGCGGCGATCGGCATGGCGCTGGGCGGCAGCGGCGTGCTGTTCCTGATGCCGCTGATCGGCATCAAGGGCGGCTTCATGTTCGTGGCCGGGTGCATCGCCGCGGTCACCGTCTTCATCGTGCTGCCGCTGAAGGAGCCGCGCCAGGAGATCGCCAGGCGCGCCGCCGGCTGGGCCGCCGCGGGCGCCGAAGTGGCGCGCTTCTCCGCGCAAGCCTTTCGCAGCTTCGTCGGCACGCGCGGCGCGTTTGCGGGGCTCGGCTTCGCGCTGCTGCCGGCCGGCGCGATGAGCCTGGGGCTGGCGCTGCAGTCCAACCTCGCGGTCGAGATCGGCATGAGCGACGACAGCATCGCCTGGCTGAGCCTGTGGTCGCAGGTGATCTCGGCCATCTCGATGGTCATCGGCGGCCTGCTGTCCGACAAGCTCGGCCGCCGCCGCACGCTGTTCGTCTACCTCGCGCTGATGAGCGTGCCGGTGTTCTATCTGATGGGCGTGCTGACCGAGCACCAGTGGGTGATGCCGGCGGCCAAGGGCGAGCGCATCGCGCCGCCGGCGCTGATCACCGCGATGTGGGTCGCGACCTTGCTCTACGCGGTGGCGCAGGGCCTGATGTACGGCACGCGCTCGGCGATCTTCATGGACGTGACCAACCCCGCGGTCGCGGCCACGCAGTTCACCGCCTACATGGCGATGATGAACCTCGCGATCTCGTATTCGGCCACCTGGCAGGGCATCGCGATCGAGGCGATCGGCTACCCGAGGACGCTGTTGATCGACGGCATCACCGGCCTGCTGTGCCTGATCGTGCTGCCGATGATCAAGCCCAGCCTCACGCCCGAAGGCGACGGCGGTGGCGCCTTGCGCACCCGCGTGCTGGCCATCGTGCTGGCGGTGATGTGCCTGGTCTACCTGCCCTACCGGCTCGGCAGCTGGAGCACCGGGGCGGTGGCGCCGATCTTCGAGACGCTGTTCACGCTGGTGTTCGTCGCCTCGGCGGTCTTCCTGGCGGCCGGCTGCGCGGTGCTGGGCCACAGCGCGCGCTCGCTGGGCCGCATCGGCCTGATGATCGCACCGCTGCTGCTGGCGATGTACGCGCGCCGCTGGTGGCCGCAGTTCGAATGGCTGTGGCTCGCGATCCCGGTGGTCGGCGCCGTCGCGCTGGCCGCGCAGGCGCGCTTGGCGTGGGGCGTGCTGAAGGTGGTGGAGCCGGCGGCCGAAGGCCGCGCGGCCGCGCAGCCGGCATAAGCGACGCGTGCTACGCCGGGGGGCCGAGAGCTTGCGCGTATCCGGCTCTGCCAGTCCGCGGCAAGGGCCCCCTCGGGGGGCAGCGAGCGAAAGCGAGCGTGGGGGCTGCTTTCACGCGGCGTGACCGACCCGGTCGCCCGGAATCACGACGCCCTGCCCGCCATCCGACACCTCGTCGTGCTCGGCGCCGTCGAGGTGCGAGGTGTCGCTCCAGCCCACCAGCGTGAAGCCGGCGTCGGTGAACAGCAATCGGTTGATGCTGGCGTTGCCGAGCTGCCAGGTGCGCGGCGCGTTCAGCGCGACGCGCGCGGCCGCGCGGTACAGGCAGTCCATCACGCCGCCGTGCGCGACCAGGGCGATGGTCTGGCCCGGATGGCGCGCGGCCAGCCGCTCGGCCGCGCCGACCACGCGGTCGTAGAAGCCTTGCAGCGTCTCGCCGCCGTCGGGGCCGAAGCCGGTGTCGCGGCTGCGCCAGCGCCGGCTTTCCTCGGGATGGCGCTCCTCGATCTCGGCCCAGGTCAGGCCCTGGAAGACGCCGAAGTGGCGCTCGCGCAGGCCGATCTCGGGCTGCACCTCGACCCCGGTCTCGCCCGACAAGGCGAGCGCGGTGTGGAAGGCGCGCTCGAGGTCGCTGGCGTAGATCGCGTCGAAGCTCTCGCCGCCGAGCGCGCGCGCCATGCGGCGCGCCTGCCAGCGGCCGGTGTCGTTGAGGCCGATGTCGAGCTGGCCCTGGATGCGCGTGTCGACGTTCCAGTCGGTCTCGCCGTGGCGGATCGCGAAGACCCGCGTCGCTTCTCCCATCGACGCCATCGTCATGCGAGCCGGCTGTTCAGCGTGTAGGTCCCGCTGAACGAGGCCTCGGCCAGCACGTGGCCGCGCAGCGCCTCGCGCACCTGCGCGCCGGTGAAGCTCCCCTCGACCGGCAGGCGCGCCACGTCGAGCGCGTAGAGCGTGAAGACGTAATGGTGCAGCCGTGCGTCGTTGAACGGCGGGAACGGGCCGTCCCAGCCGTGGTACTGCCCGCCCATATGCGCGTCGCCGGCGAACCAGCCGGTGTAATCGTTCAGGCCGTGGCGCGCGCCGTGCAGCGTGGCCGGGCCGGGCTTGCCGCGCGCGGTGAAGCCGCGGCTGAACTCGCCCTCGGCGATCTCGGCGAGCGACGACGGCAGGTCGACCATCACCCAGTGGAAGAAGTCGACGCGCGGCAGGTCGGCCGGCACCTCGCGGCCCGGCTGGTTGACGTCGTCGCCGCGGCTGGGCACGTCGGGGTCGTGGCAGATCAGCGCGAAGCTCTTGGTGCCGGCCGGCACGTCGCTCCAGGCGAGGTGGGGCGAGACGTTGTCGGAGAAGGTGACGGTGGATTGCGGATCCGGCTTGCCGGCGGCGAAGCGCGCGGGGATGCGAGCGCCGTCGGGCCAGCTCTTGCTGGTGAGCTTCATGGGGTCTCCTCGATTCAGATGGTCGACGGCCGGGCGCCGGGCCGCCCCAAGCCCGGCCAGCCCCCTCGGGGGGCAGCGAGCGAGGCGAGCGTGGGGGCAGGAGGCCGGGCGCCGGGCCGCCCCAAGGTCCGCCAGCCCCCTCCGAAGGCAGCAAGCGCAGCGAGCGTGGGGGCCGGCCGGGCGCTGGGCCGCCCCAAGCCCGGCCAGCCCCCTCGGGGGGCAGCGAGCGAAGCGAGCGTGGGGGCCGACATCAAACGCCCCAGACGATGTCCTTGCCCGCCGCGTGCGCGCGTCTGAGCATCTCGATCATCGGCCAGGCGCGCTGCTTGAACGACACGCCCTCGCGCGAGGGCCGCGGCCGGCCCTCGGCATCGGCCTCCTCGTCCTGGCGCTTGCGCTCGGCCTCGTCGGCCTCGACCGCGGCTTCGAGCGCGGCGAGTGCGGCGGGCATCTGCTCGGGCTGGACGATGCCCTTGGGCGCGGGCTCGCGGCCCATGCCGCGCAGCACGGCGTCGCCGTGCGCGCCGGTCATGATGAGGTCGCTGGCGGCTTTCGACTTGAACTTGTAAAGCATCGGTGTGCGCTCGTGCGAGGGGCGTGCGGGTGCGCGCTCACCGATGGATGTGGTCGCGCCGGAAGGGATAGACCGATTGTGCGCCGCGCAGGCCGGCGCCCGGGCCGACCACGCCGTCCGGCCGCGTCGCGACGAACTGGTGCAGGCTCATCCAGCCGCGCTCGAAGGCCATGGCGCAGCCCGCCAGGTAGAGCCGGTAGGCGCGCACGATCTTCTCGTCGACGATGCGCCGCGCCTCGGTCAGCTGGGCCTCGAGGCCGTCGCTCCAGGCCCACAGCGTCTTCGCATAGTGCGGGCGCAGGTTCTCGGTATCGACCAGCTCGAGCCCGGCGTCGGCGATGTAGGCCGCGACGTGGGCCGCATGCACCAGTTCGCCGCCGGGGAAGATGTAGCGGTCCATGAAGTCGCCGATGCCGCCGCCGAAGTGGCCTTCGGGGCGACCGCCCTTGGTGATGCCGTGGTTGAGGATCATGCCGCCGGGCGCGAGCAGGCGGCGGATCTTCTCGAAATAGGGCACCAGGTTCACGCGCCCCACGTGCTCGAACATGCCGATCGAGGCGATCTTGTCGTAGGGGCCGCCCAGCGCGCTGCCGTCGTGATCGCTGCCTCGCTCGGGGATGTCGCGGTAGTCGAGCAGCTCCATGCGCACCCGAGCGCGCAGGCCGAGCTCGTCGATCAGGCGGTTGACGTGCGCATGCTGATGCTGCGACAGCGTGACGCCGTGCGCACGCACGCCGTAGTGCTGCGCGGCCCACAGCAGCAGGCCGCCCCAGCCGGCGCCGATGTCGAGGAAGCGCTCGCCGGCCTTGAGCATCAGCTTGCGGCAGATCAGGTCGAGCTTGGCCTCCTGGGCCTGCGCAAGCGTCGCGTCGTCGCTCGGGAAATAGGCGCAGGAGTAGACGCGCTTCGGGTCGAGCCACAACGCGTAGAAGTCATCGGAGACGTCGTAGTGGAACTGGATCTGCGCGCGGTCCTTCTCGCGCGTGTGGTGGCGCAGCGACCAGCGCGACATCACCAGGTCGGCCCACCAGCGCGCCACGGCCGAAAGCCGCGAGGGCTGCGTCGGGTCTTCGGGGATCAGCGCCGCGGACAGCTCCATCAGCGCGCGCAGCGGACCGTCGATGCCCATGCGGCCCTCGACGTACTCCTCGGCCAGGCGACCCATCTGGCCGGCCGCCAGCAGGGCGAGCTGGCGATGGTCGGTCAGCCGCAGCGTCACCTCGGCATGGTCGGCGCCCAACTGCTGCCCGCCCGGCAGCACGATCGCGGTGCGCACCGGCAGGGCTTCGACACGCTGCGCGATCGCCGCGTGCCAGCGCTCGCTCACCGGCGCGGCCGGCAGCGGCCGCGCGGCAGAAGATCCGGGTTCCAGCGAAGTCATGTGGTTCATGCTCCCTAGGTCAACCGACCCTGGCTATGCTGCGCGGCCAACTCTAGCGAATCCGTGCATCCCTGGTGGGCCCGCATCTTTGGGAGTCTCTATGAAGCTGATACGCCACGGCGCCCCCGGGCGCGAACGGCCCGGGCTGATCGACGCCGACGGCGTCGCGCGAGACCTTTCCTGCGTCATCGACGACATCCACGGGCAAACGCTGGGCCCGGCGGAGCTCGCGCCGCTGGCACGGCTCAAGCCGCGCGAGTTGCCGAGCGTGCCCGCGGGCACGCGACTGGGCGTGCCCTTCGCCGGCATCAGCAAGTTCGTCGGCATCGGCCTGAACTACCGCGACCACGCGGCCGAGGCCGGCATGGCGGTGCCCAGCGAGCCGATCGTCTTCATGAAGGCCACCACCTGCATCAGCGGCCCGAACGACCCGGTCGAACTGCCGCCCGGATCGCTGAAGACCGACTGGGAAGTCGAGCTCGGCGTCGTGATCGGGCGCACCGCGAAGCGCGTGTCCGAGCGCGAGGCACTCGAGTACGTGGCGGGCTACTGCGTCGTCAACGACCTCAGCGAACGCGAGTGGCAGCTCGAGCGCGGCGGCACCTGGGACAAGGGCAAGGGCTTCGACGGCTTCGGGCCGATCGGCCCCTGGCTCGTGACGCGTGACGAGGTGCCCGACCCGCAGGCGCTGTCGCTGTGGCTGGACGTCAACGGCCAGCCGCGCCAGCGCGGCCACACCGGCACGATGGTGTTCGGCGTGGCCGAGCTGGTCAGCTACGTGAGCCGCTGCATGACGCTGCTGCCCGGCGACGTGATCGCCACCGGCACGCCGCCAGGCGTGGGCATGGGCATGAAGCCCGCGCCGCAGTTCCTGCGCGCCGGCGACGTGGTGACGCTGGGCATCGCCGGGCTGGGCGAGCAGCGCCAGGAAATGCGCGCCGCGGCTGCCTAGGCCCCGGCGCGGCGCCTGCGCGCGAGCCTCAGAGGTGGGGCTCGATGCGGGTGGCGAGGAAGGTCGTGCCGTCCGGGCCGCTTTGCGCCACCGCCTTGACCTCGACATTGCGGCCGTTGAGATTGGCCGGCGTCACTCCGTTGTCGAAGCGCGTCGTCGCGTCGTAGTACAGGCTCACGCCCTGCACGCTGAAGCTGCCCTCGGTCGCGCCGCAGTTCACGCAGGTGGCCACGCCGTCGAACTCGAAGGGTGCCTCGCTGCCGTCGTCGCCGCCGCTGTCGTCGTTCTCGTCCTCGAACTCGACCTTGCGAGCGATCAGCGTGCCGGAGACCACCGTGCCCTCGACCTCGACGCGAACGCCATTCGCCAGGTCGCCCGGCAGACCGCCCTCGAAGCTCGCCGCGGCGTCCAGCCGCACCGGATAGCCCGCGACCGTGAACGGCTGGTCCAGGCCAACGAAGCCGCTGACATAGCCCTCGAGTTCGGCCTCGTCGACGTCGTCGTCGAACGCACGGTCCTTGACCTGCACGCGCAGCGCCGCATAGCTGCCGTCGCCGGCAGGCGTCTTGGCCAGGCGCACGCCGACGAAGACGTCGTTGGCGAGCGGGCCGTCGACGAGCGTCGTCGCATCGGTGGTCACCGTCACGCTCGCCACCGTGAAGCGAAGGGTCGGCGCGGTCCCGCTCAGGCCCTCGATCCGGCCACGCACGCGGAAGTCGCCGTCGTAGGCCGCGACCGTCAGCGCCTTGCGCTCGATGCGCGTGGCGGCCAGCTGCCCATCGGCATCGCGCAGCGCGTAGACCTCGACCACGTTGCCTGGCGACAGGCCGGCCAGGCCGCCGGCGATGTCGGCGAACACGGTCGTTGCGGTCACGCGGATGGACTGGCCGAAGACGCTGAAGGTCTGGCCCGCGGCGTCGACCACGGTGACCGGGCCCTTGATCTCGGCCACGCGCACGAAGCTCGTGGCCCGACCCGTCAGCCCGTCGTCACTGACGCTGCCGCGCACCTCGACCACCATGCCGATCTCGAGGTCGTCCCGGCTGCCGCTGTCGCCCTCGTCGTCGCGGACGCTGGCCTGGCTGTCGTCGTAGTGGACACCGTTGACGACCACCGAGCCGAAGCCGGTGATCGGCCCCATCGCGAACGAGCCGGTGCCGCCGGTGCCCACGCCGGCCGAACTGCCGCCCCCGCCGCCGCAGGCGACCAGCGCGCAAGCCGCAACCGCGGCAAGCCAGGCGGCTGCGCGGGCGCGCCAGCGCGGCGGAATCGACGGGGCGCGCTCGTGTCGGTCGGTGTCAGGCATGACAGTGCTCCTCAGTTCGTCTTGGGCCCGCCCACGGCGCCCGGGGATGAAAGCGATGCAGACGGCGCGCTGGCGCCGTCCATGCGATCGGTGAAGGTGTACAGGCCGATGCGCATCCGGCGGTCGCTCGGCGAGCCCGCCGCGCGGTCGTGCTCGATGCGCTGCTCGATGGCCGGAACCAGCGCCGAGCTGATCGCACGCCACTGGCCGCTGATCAGCTCTCGCAGCACGGCCAGCGAAGCCTCGGACAGCTCATCGGCAAAGATGGCCTGCTCGAAATGCGCGCGTCCGTCGCCCAGCACGTTGGCGACTGCGGCGCCGAGGTGGTCGCCGACGTTGTCGCCCAGAAAGCCGAGCATGCGCTGCGCGTCGCCGCGCGGCACGAAGGCGTCGCGCACCAGCGCAACGGTGTCGCTGTCGGGATCGTGGACGGCCAGGCCGAGCCGCTGGAGTTCGTCGAGCAGGCTGCGCGGATGGACGTCGCGCGTGACCGACTGGGCCAGCGACTCGAAGCTCGGCGCCACGCCCTGGCGCGGCAGACTGCGCGGGCGGCCGCGACCGTCGCGGTAGAGCGGGTCGCTGGCCCACCGGGCAAACAGTTCGGCGGCGACGGGCCTGCGCGCCGGCGGCGCAGGCTCCGTCTGGGTGAGCCGCGTGACCTCGCGCCGGTTCAGGCCCGTCGCGGTGGCAATGCGGCTGACCGCACGATGCGGCGCCAGCGGCGCATGAGCCTCCAGCGCGGCGCGCACGAAGGCGCGCTTGAGCAAGTCCTCGACCACCGCGAACGGCATGCCCTTGGCGACGGCCAGCCGGGCCAGCGGCTGCAGGACATCGCTGATCGCGCGCTCGAGCGCGTCGGCCTCACCCGATGCCGCGGTGGCGGGAAGGGACAGCCCGGGAGCGGATCGGGGTGAACGCATGCCCGGAGTTTAAATGTGCATCTTGCACATTTAAACTCCGGGTGGAAACGAAACGTAACGCGCGTCAAGCCGCCAGGCGGAAGAAGCCCACGGCCTGCGTCAGCCGCTGCGACTGCTCGCGCAGCGAGGACGCCGCCGCGCTCGCCTGCTCGACCAGCGCGGCGTTCTGCTGCGTCATGCCGTCGATCTGCACCACCGCGGCGTTGACCTGCTCGATGCCTTCGCGCTGCGCGTCGCCGGCGTGGCGGATCGACTCGATCAGCCGCGCGACCTCGGCGACGCTGCCACGCAGCTCGCCGATCGTGCCGCCGGCGTCGCCCACCAGGCGCGAGCCGGCGGCGACCTGCTCGACCGATTCGCCGATCAGCGCCTTGATCTCCTTGGCCGCGTTGGCCGAGCGCTGCGCGAGGCTGCGCACCTCGCCGGCCACGACCGCGAAGCCGCGCCCCTGTTCGCCGGCGCGCGCCGCCTCGACCGCGGCGTTGAGCGCGAGGATGTTGGTCTGGAACGCGATGCCGTCGATCACGCCGATGATGTCGGCGATCTTGCGCGACGAGCCATCGATCGCCTGCATCGTCTCGACGACGCGGTCCATCGCCTGGGCACCGCGGCCGGCCACGCCGCTGGCCACCTGGGCCAGCTCGTTGGCGTTGCGCGCGCCGTCGGCGTTGCTGCGCACCGCGCCGGTGAGCTGGTCGACCGAGCTGGCGGTTTCCTGCAGCCGCGCCGCCTGGGCTTCGGTGCGCACGCTCAGGTCGCTGTTGCCGGCCGCGATCTCGCCGGCGGCGGCCTCGACCTGCTCGGCCGACGCGCGTACCTCGGCGATCGTCGCGGCGAGCTTCTTGCGCATCTGGTTGAGCTCGTGGTTGAGCCAGGCGAACTCGTCGCGCCCCTGGGAGCTGACCTTGGTGGCGAGATCGCCCGCCGCGATGCGCGTCAGCGCGCCGACGAAGGCCTCGACCGGCCCCTTGACGCTGCGATGCAACAAGACCGCGAAGAAACCGCCCAGCAGCAGCGTCGTCGCCACGACTGCGGCCACGACGGCGAAGGCGGTGCCATGCCCCGGCACCCGGTACAGCGTCCACAGGCTCACGGCGCCGGCGACCACGGTCAGCAGCATCAGCGCCGCGAAGCCTGCCGCGATGCGCGTGGTCAGGCGAAAGTTCAGCAACGACATCTTTTGTCTCCTCGCCGGCAGGCGAAGCGCACGACTGCCGCGCCCTGGCACTGCCGGTCACGTGACTATCGGCCGCAAGCGCGACGGGCTTGAGCCGATGAAACCCCGCGCGGGGCCGCTTATCGGCCGATCGAAGCGCCCGCGCGCGCCAGGGTCTGCGAGGCCCGCTCGCCGAACTGGCGCCGGTAGTCGAGCGCAAAGGCGCTCAGGTTCCAGAAGCCCCACTGGGCCGCCGCGCGCTGGACCGTCATGCCTGGCGCCGCGGCGCGCAGCAGCCGGCGCACGCCGTTGAGCCGCACGCTGCGCAGGTAGGCCAGGGGCCCGAGGCCCACCTCGTCCTCGAAGGCGTACTGCAGGGTGCGCCGGCTCACGTGCAGGGCCTCGCACAGCTCGGGCACGCTGGGCACGCGCTCGGGCGCGGCCTCCAGGCGCTCGTGCACTTGCGCCACCAGGCGCCGCCTCGCACTGGCGTTGCCGCGTTCGCGCCGCCGCGGCACGCGCGCATCGAGCAGGCCGGCGACGACCTCGAGCATCGCGCCGCGCAGCTCGGCGTCGGCGCCGGCCGCGGCCAGCGCCAGGATGGCGCGCGCGTGCGCCAGCGCGCGCTGGCGGCGGGCCGGATCGATCGGCCACCAGGCCGCCGCCGCTTCGCGCGGCCACGCCAGTTCGGGCGCATGCGCGGCCAGCGCCTCGCGCGCGACGACGAAGCCGACGATGTCGTGCCCCGCCGGGCTCACCAGCTCGAAGCCGCCATCGCTGCCGCTGGCCATCACCGCGCCGGCGCCGACCTGGCGGCCGTCGAGGCGCGAGCCGTCGTCGGCGAGGGTGATGCCGCACCAGATCGCGTCGCGCCAGACCTCGCAGCGCTGGCGCAGCTGGCGGCTGGTGCGCTCGCGAAACAGCTGCACGCCCTCGCCCACCGCCTCGTCGAGCCGGCCGCTGAAGCGGCCGCTGCCGAGCTGGTCGTAGGACTGACGCCAGCCGCTCAGGTGGGCGGCGTGCTCGTCGACGTCGGCCGAAAGCCGCGAGCGCACCTGCCAGGCCGCGCGCTCCAACGGTGCGCGCGGCACTGCATCCGTGCCTTCCGAGCCGACCACCAACATTGCCGAATTCCGCTAACGCTCCCCGCGGGGCCTGCCTACGCTGATGCAAAGACCGCGCCATCGGCGGCGCGGAACGCGGCACATCGTCCGGAGGGATCGCGCATGGGTACGGGTTCGCAACCAGGACTGAACAAGTCTTTGTCGACGCTTCAGCTGTGGGGCATCGCGGTCGGCCTGGTGATCTCCGGCGAGTATTTCGGCTGGAGCTACGGCTGGGCCGGCGCCGGCACGCTGGGCTTCCTGGTCACGGCCGCGTTCATCGCGCTGATGTACGCGACCTTCATCTTCAGCTTCACCGAGCTGACGACCTCGATCCCGCACGCCGGCGGCCCGTTCGAGTACGGCCGCCGCGCCTTCGGGCCGACCGGCGGCTACATCGCCGGCTACGCGACGTTGATCGAATTCGTGTTCGCGCCGCCGGCCATCGCGCTGGCGATCGGCTCCTACCTGAACGTGCAGTTCCCCGGGCTGGACCCGAAGACCGCCGCGGTCGGCGCCTACCTCGTCTTCATGACGCTCAACATCCTGGGCGTGCAGATCGCGGCGACCTTCGAGCTGGTGGTCACGCTGATCGCGATCTTCGAGCTGCTGGTGTTCATGGGCGTGGTCTCGCCGGGCTTCTCGCTGGCGAACTTCGCCAAGGGCGGCTGGTCGGGGCAGGACACGTTCAGCCTGGCGGCCATTCCCGGCATGTTCGCGGCGATCCCGTTCGCGATCTGGTTCTTCCTCGCGATCGAGGGCGTCGCGATGGCGGCCGAGGAGGCCAAGGATCCGAAGCGCTCGATCCCGATCGCCTACATCGCCGGCATCCTGACCCTGCTGGTGCTGGCCGCCGGCGTGATGGTGTTCGCCGGCGCGGCCGGCGACTGGACCAAGCTCGCCAACATCAACGACCCGCTGCCGCAGGCCATGCGCATGATCGTGGGCGACTCGAGCGGCTGGCTGCACATGCTGGTGTGGCTGGGCCTGTTCGGGCTGATCGCGTCCTTCCACGGCATCATCCTCGGCTACTCGCGGCAGATCTTCGCACTGTCGCGCGCGGGCTACCTGCCCGAACTGCTCGGCCGCGTCCACCCGCGCTTTCACACGCCGCACATCGCGGTGATCGCCGGCGGCGTCGTCGGCCTGCTGGCGATCTTCAGCGATGAGTGGATCTCGTTCGGCGGCCAGACGCTGACGGCCAACATCGTGACGATGAGCGTGTTCGGCGCGATCGTGATGTACATCGTCAGCATGGCGAGCCTGTTCAAGCTGCGCCGCGCCGAGCCCGCGCTGGCGCGGCCCTTCCTCGCGCCGCTCTACCCGTGGTTCCCCGGCTTCGCGCTGCTGGCGGCGCTCGTGTGCCTGGGCACGATGGCCTACTACAACCCGCTGATCGCGCTGCTCTTCGTCGCGCTCGGCGCGCTCGGCTACGGCTACTTCCTGCTCACCCACAAGCGCCGCGCGCGCGTGCTGGCCGCCATCGGCGCATGATGCGGGCATGGCATTCGCACACGCAGTCGGTGCGCGGCGCTACGCCTTCGAGGACCTGCGCACGCTGATGGCGCGCGCCTCGCCGGCGCGCTCGGGCGACGAGCTGGCCGGCGTCGCGGCGCGCAGCGCCGAGGAGCGCGCCGCGGCGCAGATGGCGCTGGCGGCGCTGCCGCTCAAGCACTTTCTGAACGAGTCGGTGGTGCCCTACGAGGACGACGAGGTCACGCGGCTGATCGTCGACGGCCACGACGCGCAGGCCTTCGCGCCGATCGCGCAGCTCACGGTCGGCGACTGGCGCGACTGGCTGCTGTCCGACGAGGTCGACGGCGCGACGCTCGCCGCCCTGGCGCCCGGCCTGATGCCGGAGATGGCGGCCGCGGTCAGCAAGATCATGCGCAACCAGGACCTGATCGTGGTCGCGCGCAAGTGCCGCGTGCAAACGCGCTTTCGCGACACCATCGGCCTGCCCGGTCGCCTGTCGACGCGGCTGCAGCCCAACCACCCGACCGACGACGCCGCCGGCATCGCCGCGAGCGTGCTCGACGGCCTGCTCTACGGCAGCGGCGACGCGGTGATCGGCATCAACCCGGCGACCGACAACGTGGCCCAGGTGACGCGGCTCTTGCAGATGCTCGACGCGGTGATCCAGCGCTACGACATCCCGACGCAAAGCTGCGTGCTGACCCACGTCAGCAACACCTTGCAGTGCATCGAGCGCGGCGCGCCGGTGGACCTGGTGTTCCAGTCGATCGGCGGCACCGAAGCGACCAACCGCAGTTTCGGCATCGACCTCGCGCTGCTCGCCGAGGCGCAGTCGGCGGCGCTGTCGCTGGCGCGCGGCGCGCTGTTCGACGATGGCCAGCGCGGGCGCAACGTCATGTACTTCGAGACCGGCCAGGGCAGCGCGCTGTCGGCGCAGGCCCATCACGGCTGCGACCAGCAGACCATCGAGGCGCGCGCCTACGCGGTGGCGCGCCGTTTCGAGCCGCTGCTGGTCAACAGCGTGGTCGGCTTCATCGGCCCCGAGTACCTCTACGACGGCAAGCAGATCATCCGCGCCGGGCTCGAGGACCACTTCTGCGCCAAGCTGCTGGGCCTGCCGATGGGCTGCGACATCTGCTACACCAACCACGCCGAGGCCGACCAGAACGACATGGACGTGCTGCTGACGCTGCTGGGCGTGGCCGGCTGCAGCTTCATCATGGGCATCCCCGGCTCCGACGACGTGATGCTGAACTACCAGACCACCTCGTTCCACGACGCGCTCTATGCGCGCCGCGTGCTGGGCCTCAAGCCCGCGCCGGAGTTCGAGCGCTGGCTCGAGGCGATGCGCATCACGCAGCCCGGCGCGCCGGACCGGCTGGCGGCCGCGCTGCCGCCCGCGTTCGAGCGGCTGCTGCCGTCGCGGTGATGGGCAAGGCCGTCACGCCCAATCCCTGGAGCCTGCTGCGCCGGCACACGCCGGCGCGCATCGCGCTCGGGCGCAGCGGCATCAGCCAGCCGACCGTGCCTCAGCTGGACTTCCAGCTCGCCCACGCGCAGGCGCGCGACGCCGTGCACCGGCCGTTCGACCACGCCGCGGTCGAGCAGCGTCTGCGCGACCTGGGCCTGGCCACGCTGTCGCTGCACAGCGCCGCGGCCGATCGCCACATCTATCTGCAGCGCCCGGACCTTGGCCGCCGCCTCGACGAGGCCTCGTTGCAGCGCCTGGCCGGCAGCGCCGGCCACGAGCGCGCCGATCTCGCGCTCGTCGTCGCCGACGGCCTCTCGGCGCTGGCGATCGAGCGCCATGCCGTGCCCTTCGTCGCCGCGCTGCGCGGCGTGCTCGGGGCCGATTGGCGCTGGGCGCCGGTGGCGCTGGTGCGTCAGGGCCGCGTTGCGATCGGCGACGCGATCGGCGAGGCGCTGCGCGCCGACCTCGTGGTCGTGCTGATCGGCGAGCGCCCCGGGCTCAGCTCACCCGACAGCATGGGCATCTACATCACGTGGTCGCCGCGGCCCGGCTGCGTCGACGCGCAGCGCAACTGCATCTCCAACGTGCGCCCCGAAGGCCAGCCGATCGCCGCGGCGGCCGATCGGCTGGCGTGGCTGCTGCGCGAAGCGCGCTCGCGCCGGCTCACCGGCGTCGGGCTGAAGGACGAGAGCGCGCCGGCGCTGCCGGCCGCGGCCGAGGCGCCGGCGCCCTTCCTGCTCGCGCCGCCGGCGAAGTAGCGAACCCGATCAGGCGACGGCGCGCACCCGCACCGCCGTGACCTTGAAGCCCGGGATCTTGCCGAACGGATCGATCGCGTCGCCGGTCAGCCGGTTGGCCGCCGCCTCCCAGTACGCGAAGGCCATGAAGACCTGGCTGCGCTGTACCTCCGGGCTCAGGCTCGCGACGCCGCGCACGCTGCCGTGGCGCGTGACCAGCTCGATCCCCGCACCGTTGGAGATGCCCAGCGCCTGCGCATCGTCGGGATGCATCGAGACCAGCGGCGACGGCGCGATCGCCTCGAGCATGCTGGCGTGGCGCGTCATCGCGCCGGTGTGCCAGTGCTCGAGCACGCGGCCCGTGGTGAGCACGAAGGGGTACTCCGCGTCGCGCGTCTCGGGACCCGGCACGAAACGCGTGGGCACGAGGTTGGCGCGGCCGTCGGCGGTCGGGAAGCGGTCGATGAAGACCACCGCCTCGCCCGGCGCGTCCTCGCGCGCGGCCGGCGTGACCACCGCCTCCTCGCGCGCGAGTCGCGACCACGGCACGCCCGCCAGCGGGCTCATGCCGGCGCGCATCTCTTCATACACGCGCGCGACCGGCGCCTCGGCGCCGAGGCGGCCGTCGCCGTCGCTGGCGTGCCAGTAGTTCCACGGCAGGTCGAGGCGGCGCGCGATCTGCTCGATCGCCCACAGGTCCTGGCGCGCGTCGCCCGGCGGCGCGAGCGCGGGACGGCCGACCTGGATCAGGCGGTCGGTATTGGTGTAGCTGCCCCACTTCTCGGCATGAGCCGAGGCCGGCAGGATCACGTCGGCCAGGATCGCGGTCTCGGTCGCGAAGATGTCCTGCACGACCAGGTGTTCCAGGCTCGCCAGCGCAGCGCGCGCATGGGTGAGGTCCGGATCGCTCATCGCGGGGTTCTCGCCCTCGACGTACATGCCGCGGATGCGGCCCTCGCTGGCCGCATGCATGATCTCGACGACCGTGAGCCCCGGCGTCGCGTCGAGGTGATTGGCCAACGGCGTGCCCCACAGCTGCTCGAAGCGCGCGCGCACCGAGGTTTCGGCCACGCGCTGGTAGTTGGGCAGCATCATCGGGATCAGGCCCGCGTCGCTCGCGCCTTGAACGTTGTTCTGGCCGCGCAGCGGGTGCAAGCCGGTGCCCGGGCGCGCGATCTGGCCGGTCACCATGGCCAGCGCGATCAGGCCGCGCGCGTTGTCGGTGCCGTGCACGTGCTGGCTGATGCCCATGCCCCACAGGATCATCGAGGCGCGGCTGGTCGCATACGCCCGCGCCACGGCGCGCAGCGTGTCCGGGTCGATGCCGCAGATCTCGCTCATGCGCTCGGGCGTGGCCTCGGCCACCGAGGCCTTGAGCTGCTCGTAGCCGTTGACGCGCGCGGCGACGAAGTCCTCGTCGACCAGGCCCTCGCCGATGATCACGTGCAGCATCGCGTTGAGCAGCGCAACATCGGTGTCGGGCCGGAACGCGAGGTGCCACTTCGCGCGGCGCGCCAGCGCGTTGCTGCGCGGATCGGCGATGCACAGCGTCGCGCCGCGGTCGACCGCGTTCTTGATCCAGGTGGCCGCGACCGGATGGTTGACCACCGGGTTCGCGCCGATCAGGAAGATGAACTCGGCCTGCGCGACATCGGCCACCGGGTTGCTGACCGCGCCCGAGCCGATGCCCTCCAGCAGCGCGGCGACCGAGCTCGCATGGCACAGCCGTGTGCAGTGGTCGACGTTGTTCGTCTCGAAGCCCTGCCGCACCAGCTTCTGGAAGAGATAGGCCTCCTCGTTGCTGCCCTTGGCCGAGCCGAAGCCGGCGAGCGGGATGTCGTTGCCGCGCAGGCCCTTGGCCACCGCGTCGTCGCGCAGGCGCTTGAGGCCCGAGGCCGCGAGGTCGAGCGCCTCGTCCCAGCGGGCGGGGCGGAACAACGCGTCGAGCGCGAGCTCGCCGCGCTTGACGCGCTCGATGTCGGCGGGGTCCTTCTTGGCCCCCTCACGGCGGATCAGCGGCGTCGTCAGGCGCTTGGGGTTGCGCACGTAGTCGAAGCCGTAGCGACCCTTGACGCACAGGCGTCCGTGGTTGGCCGGGCCGTCGCGGCCGGTGACGAACTGGATCACCTCCTCGCCCTTCGCGTCGGGACCGACATGCCAGGTGAGCTGGCAGCCGACGCCGCAATACGGACACACCGAGTCGACCGACTTGGTGATCTGCGCGAGCCCCGCATCGCGCGCCGGCATCAGCGCGCCGGTCGGGCAGGCCTGCACGCACTCGCCGCAGGCCACGCAGCTCGAGGCGCCGAGCGTGGCGTCGGCATCGAAGACGATCTTCGCGTGCGAGCCGCGCAGGGCCAGGCCGATCACATCATTGCCCTGCTCCTCGCGGCAGGCGCGCAGGCAGCGCGTGCACTGGATGCAGGCGTCGAGCTTGACGGCAATCGCCGGATGCGTGAGGTCGGGCGCGGCGTAGTCGGCTTCGCGCTGCGGGAAGCGCACCGACTCGACGCCGCACTCGTGCGCCCAATGCGTGAGTTCGGATGTCTTGGTGTAGCCCTCGCTCGCGGCGCCGGCGTCGCTCATCAGCAGCTCGAGCACCAGCGCGCGCGACTTCTTCGCGCGATCGCTTTGCGTCTCGACCTGCATGCCGGCACTCACCGTGCGGCAGCACGACGCCGCCAGCGTGCGCTCGCCCTTGACCTCGACCATGCAGGCGCGGCAGTTGCCGTCGGGGCGCAGGCCGGGCTTGTGGCACAGGTGGGGGATCTCGATGCCGTGTTCGAGGGCCACGGTCCAGATCGTGGCGCCGGTGGGAGCTTTGACGGACTGGCCGTCAAGGGTGAACTCGACGGTGGAGAGGTCGGTGGGGGCGTTCATGGCTGTTCCGTCGTCATGGCGGCGCGTCGTCGGGTTGCCGCCCCTGCGGGGGGCTGAAGCTGCCCCTGCGGGGCAGAGCCGGGATGTGCGCCCGGCGGCGCACCTACTTTTCTTTGCTTCACCAAAGAAAAGTAGGCAAAAGAAAGGCGACCCCCGCTCAGGCGCCCGGCTGCGCCGGGTGCCCTGCGGTGCTCGCGAAGCGGGCGCGCCGCGTAACTCGCTACGCGCCCTGCGGGCGCTGCGCTCGAACAGACGCGTCGA